>CAJXKP010000011.1 GCA_913055565.1 uncultured Ectothiorhodospiraceae bacterium | reverse complement strand
GTGGAACAGGGCCAGCTCTTTTGGTACCGCAATTCCATGGATCAGGTTGAGATTGCAGCGAACGCCGCCTCGGCCGCCGAGCTGCTCGGCGTCGGGATCGGCGCCCGGGTCGAGGAGGTCGTATGAAGGTTTCGGTTGATGTCGATGCCACCCCGGAGGAGCTGCGGCGCTTCCTGGGGCTGCCGGATTTGAGCCCTCTCAATGAGGAGCTGGTCGCTACGCTGCGGGATCGGATGCAGCAGGAGGCGGAGGGGTACGATCCGTTCTCCGTTTTGAGGGCGAGCGCCCCGGCGATGGAGACATTCCAAAGGCTATTCTGGAACGCTTGGTCTGGTACCACGCCAGGGTCGTCCGATCATAGCGACGACAACTCATCCTAATCCAGCTAGTCGTACTTCGACGGCTATTATCGATCGAGTTAGCAGGGTCCGGCGAGCCGGACCGACGGTGCCATTAGCGAGGAGTTGATCCATGAAGAAACCCGTTCATGTTGCTGTTACGGGAGCCGCCGGCCAGATTGGCTACAGTCTGCTCTTTAGGATTGCGGCCGGCGACATGCTGGGCAAGGACCAGCCGGTGGTCCTCCAGTTGCTGGAGATTCCTCCGGCCCAGGAGGCGCTGAGCGGCGTGGTCATGGAGCTCCATGATTGCGCTTTTTCCCTTCTAGCCGGCGTCCACCAGACTGATCGCGCCGAGGAGGCATTCGAGGGGGCCGACTACGTGCTGCTGGTGGGCGCCAAGCCGCGCGGGCCCGGCATGGAACGTAAGGATCTGCTGGAGGCCAATGCGGCGATCTTCTCCGATCAGGGGCAGGCGCTGAACAACCGGGCGAATGCGAACGTGCGAGTTCTGGCGGTGGGTAATCCTGCCAATACGAATGCCCTGATCGCGCAGCGCAACGCGCCCGATCTAGAGCCCACGTGCTTTACGGCCATGACACGGCTTGACCACAACCGCGCGCTCGCCCAGCTGGCGATCCATACCGGCGTACACACGACGGCTATCCGTGGCCTCACCGTGTGGGGCAACCACTCGTCCACGCAGTACCCCGATTTGAGCCACTGCGAGGTCAACGGCAGGCCGGCGCGGGAGCTCGTGGGCGATGACTGGTATGTGGATGAATTCATTCCGACCGTCCAACAGCGCGGTGCGGCGATTATCAAGGCTCGCGGCGCCTCCAGTGCGGCGTCGGCGGCGGCTGCTGCCATCGACCATATGCATACCTGGACGTTGGGTACCCCCGATGACGACTGGGTGAGCATGGCCATCCCGTCGGATGGCAGCTACGGCATCACTGAGGGGATCATCTACTCCTTCCCGGTCCGTTGTTCAGGCGGGCGTTACGAGATCGTCCAGGGGCTGAGTGTCGACGAGCTATCGCGCGAGCGCATGGCGGCATCGGAGCAGGAGCTCGTCGAGGAGCGTGACGCTGTAGCCCACCTGCTGCCGAACTAGCAAGCGCCGGTGGATGCCAGCCGGATGCTGGCATCCAGGGCGTAGGCGCTGCCTGGGGTGGTTCGCCGCGCCCCACGGCTCGCTACGCGAGCAACGCAGACGGCGATGTCGTCACAGGCCTGCGTCTTTGGGTAGATCAACCTGCCATAAAAAAAGGCGAGCCAAAGGCTCGCCTTTTTACCATCTGGTGCCGAGGAGAGGACTTGAACCTCCACGGGCTTTCGCCCACTAGCACCTGAAGCTAGCGCGTCTACCAAATTCCGCCACCTCGGCTTGATCAGCGCCTAGCGCTCAAGAACGGGAAGAATACCGGCGCATCCGGGCCCTGTCAAACCACTCGGACTTGCCGTCAGGTGAGCGCGCAAGCCGCTTGACCTTCGCAAACCCCTGTGCGCGTCGGTATCCTGGACACTCACCCATCAATCGGGAAAACGCCGCATGGCCGACCAACAATCCTCACCCGAGGCCGACCCCTACCTGGCGCGTGAGCAGAAGAAGTACGGCAAACCTGTGCCGTCGCGGGAATACATCCTGGAGCAGCTAGCGGACAACGCGCGCCCCCTTGGCCGGCGCGAGCTCGCCGAGCTGTTCGGGCTCGCGGAGGAAGACGAGCTGGAGGGGCTGCGCCGACGGCTCAAGGCCATGGAGCGCGACGGTCAGCTAGTGCGTAATCGGCGCAACGGCTACGTGATCGTCGATAATGAGGATCTGGTCCGAGGGCGCGTGCGCTTCGGGCCGGAGGGCTGGGGGAACGTTAAGCCGGATGAGCCGGGACCCGCGGTATTGTTGGCACCGCGCGAGATGCACAATCTGCTCCACGGTGATCGGGTCGTTGTTCGGATCGTTAATCTCGACCGAGAGGGTCGCCCCGAGGGTCAGTTGGTCGAGGTCCTGGAACGCGGGAACAAGACCGTAACGGGGCGTTATTACGAAGAATCCGGTGTCGGTTTCCTGGTGCCGGATAACAAGCGTCTGCACCAGGACGTGATCATTCCCCCAGATGGGCGGCAAAACGCGGCGCATGGCCAACTTGCCGTGGCCGAATTGCTTAGCCAGCCCTCATCCCGGCGCCAGCCTATTGGTCGCATTACCGAGGTCATCGGCGAGCATATTGAACCCGGCAATGAGATCGATGTTGCCGCTCGCGTCCATGGCATCCCCACCGAGTGGGGTGAGGGCGTGCTGGAGGCGACCGAGGCCTTGGGCGACACGGTCCCCGAGGCGGCCAAGAAGGACCGTGTGGATCTGCGCAAGACGCCGCTGGTGACTATCGACGGACCGGATGCCCGCGATTTCGACGATGCCGTCTACTGTGAGCCCACCGCCCGCGGCTGGAAGCTAATCGTTGCCATTGCCGACGTTGCGCACTACGTCGAGCCCGGATCGGCGCTGGATGAGGAGGCCGTGGCGCGTGCTACCTCGGTGTATTTCCCGCGCGGCGTGGTGCCGATGCTGCCGGAGGCGCTATCCAATGGGCTGTGCTCGCTCAACCCCAAAGTGGATCGTTTGTGCCTGGTCTGCGAGATGCGCATCGATAAGGCCGGCAAGATCAAGCGCTCGCAGTTCTATAACGGCGTCATGCGCTCGCACGCGCGCCTTACGTATGACGATGTGCGCCAGATCCACGACTACCGGGATCCCGAAACGCGCAAGCGCTTTCGCGGTGTGATCAAGCACATCGACAACCTGTTTAGTGTCTACCGGGCGCTGCGAAAAGATCGCAGCCAGCGCGGTGCCATTGACTTTGAAACCACGGAAACGGCAATCGAATTCAACGATGAGGGCACCATCCGGGATATCCATCCCGTCGAACGCCACGACGCCCATAAGCTCATCGAGGAGTGCATGGTCAAAGCGAACGTGGCCGCTGCCCGGTTTCTGGAGCGCAACAAAACGCCGGGCTTGTACCGCGTCCATGAGCCACCGACCCCGGAGCGGTTGGATAACCTGCGGCAGTTCCTGGCGCAGGCCGGGCTGCGCCTGGACGGCGGTGACGAGCCCTCGCCGAAGGATTTCTCGCGGGTTATGGAGCGGGTGCGCACGCGCTCCGATCGCCATCTCATGGAGACGGTCATGCTGAAGTCCATGATGGCGGCGGAGTATCGCCCCACCAATGCGGGCCATTTCGGCTTGGCGCTGGACGCCTATGCCCACTTCACCTCACCGATCCGGCGCTATCCGGATCTCGTCGTCCACCGGGCTATTAAACATATCCTCGCCGGCGGCAACGCCGAGGACTTTCTCTATCGCCATGACGAGCTGATCACCAAGGGCGAGCACTGTTCGATGGCCGACCGCCGGGCGGAGGATGCCAGTCGCGACGCTACGATGACGCTGAAGTGCCGATTCATCGAAGGCAGGCTGGGCGAGGAGTTCAACGGTGTCGTCAGCGGCGTGACCTCGTTCGGTCTGTTCGTCCAGCTCGACGGCATCGATGTCGATGGGCTCATCCACATCACCAACCTAGAGAACGACTACTTCCACTTCGATCCCATTGGCCATCGGCTCACGGGCGAACGTACCGGTAAGGAGTATCGGCTCGCGGATCGCATCCGGGTCAAGGTCACGCGCGTCAATATCGATGACCGCAAGATCGACTTCGAGCCCATTGGCCACCCACTAGGCCCGAACGGCGAGGTGCTGGAGCACGAGCACAAGGGCCGGGGGACGAAAGCGAAGTCCAAGTCTCGGCGCGCCAAGAGCAAGGCCGGTCGCGGTGATGCTAAATCCGGCAGCGACCAGAAGGGCACAGGCAAGCGTGGCGGCAAGGGAGGGGGCCCGAAGGGCACTAGCAATGGCTGACGCGACGCTGCTCTACGGGCAGCACGCCGTTCGTGCGGCGCTACGCTATGACCCCAGCCGGATCCTCGAGGTTTGGGTCGAGGGACAGCGCCGGGATGGCCGCGGACGCCGACTGCGGGAGCAGCTCGAGGCGCTCGAGTGTCCGGTCCACGCCGTGTCACGCCGTGAACTCGACCGACTGGCCGACGGCGCCGCCCACCAGGGTGTGGTGGTCCGCTACCAGGGTAGTGGGCCCTTGGGGGATAAGGCGTTGATCAGCCGCTTGGACGAGCTCGACGATGAGCCGTTCTTGTTGGTCCTGGACCAGGTCCAGGATCCCCACAATCTGGGTGCCTGTCTGCGGATCGCGGATGCCGCCGGTGTCGACGCTATTATCGCGCCGCGTGACCGGGCAGTAGGCCTGACCCCGGCGGTGCATAAAGTGGCCTCAGGGGCGACCCACACGGTGCCCCTGTATCAGGTGACCAATCTCGCCCGCTGCCTCAAGACCCTTCGCGAGCGGGGCGTATGGCTGGTTGGCGCGGCCGACGATGCGGCCCAGCCCATCTACCAGGTTGATCTGTCTGGACCGCTAGCGCTGGTCGTTGGTGCGGAACAACAGGGCATGCGGCGACTCACGCGGGAGGGCTGCGATACCCTGGCCGGCATTCCGATGCGGGGTAGCGTGGATAGCCTGAATGTTTCCGTGGCTACTGGTATCTGCGTTTTCGAGGCGCGGCGTCAACGCGATTGGGCCTGACCGCGGCTGGGTCGGCCTCGCTGCGGGGTTTAGTGGTGAGCCCGGGTGAGTTACACTTTCATGCTTAGTTTGCCCAGCTTGGGTGAATAACTCCTTGCCGCTCGCGAACGCGGGTGGCTTCTCGTCGCTAGCGCGGCGGCATTAACCGAGAGGAGCAACAATGCGACATTACGAACTGGTCTTCATGGTCCATCCGGATCAGAGTGATCAAGTGCCCGCCATGATCGAGCGCTATCGAAACATCATCGAAGCGGCCGGTGGCGGCGTGCATCGGCTCGAGGATTGGGGCCGGCGGCAGCTCGCGTACCCGATCAATAAGCTCATTAAAGCGCATTACGTGCTGATGAACATCGAGTGCAATCCTAGCGATGTCGATGAGCTGGTGTCGCTATTCCGATTCAATGATGCGGTCATTCGGCATCTTGTTCTGGCTCGCGATGAGCCGGTCACGGAGCCCTCGCCAATGGCCAAGGGGCAGGACGAGAAGGACGAGCGGCCGCCGCGCGGCCAGGGTGATGTCGAGGCCGGCGAGGGCGAGACCGAAGAGGCCGACATCTCCGACGAGGCCTAGTGGCCTGTTATCGGGCTGGCGCCATCGGTGAACCGGATCAGCCTTGTCGGTACCGTCGTGGATGTCCCGGATACCCGGTGCTCGCCGGCTGGGGTGCGAGTGACCCGTCTGCTACTCGCCCATGAGTCGAGTCAGCAGGAAGCGGGGCAGTCGCGCACCGTGCGGTTTCGTATCGGCGTCCGGGCTGCCGGTGATGATGCGGGTGTGATGGCTGCTAGCCTGACCGCTGGCGAGCGTGTACGCGTCGATGGTTTTCTCGCGCGACTGCGCCAGGATGCCGAGGACAATCGCCTAATCGTGAGCGCCGATTCCATCGAGCGCCTCGAGGGCATGTAGACAACCTATTAGGAGATTCCGATGGCACGTTTCTTCCGCCGTCGCAAGTATTGCCGGTTTAAGGCTGAGGGCATCAAGGAGATCGATTACAAGGATCTCGCTACGCTGCGTAACTATGTTACCGAGACCGGTAAGATCGTCCCCAGTCGCATCACCGGGACTAGCTCGAAGTATCAGCGACAGCTTGCGCGGGCGATCAAACGGGCGCGCTTTTTGGCGCTACTGCCCTACACCGATCGCCACTGAAGCCGCGACCAGCTCGACCATGAAGGCGCTGGCCGGCTTTATCCTCCAGGGGCGGGCAGCCGCGCTGCTGGTAATAACGCCGCTAGCGGTACTGCCGCTGTTGCAGTGGGTGAGTGCGGCGGCCGTGGCGCTAGTGACGTTGCGCCGGGGGCCGGGCGAGGGCATCTTCATCGCGGGCCTGGCGACGGTCGCTCTCGCAGCGGCGGCTCTGATCGCGGGAGCCCCGCTAGCGCTCGTGCTGGCGCCCGTGCTGAGCGTTTGGCTGCCGGCGCTGGTGGGCGGCACGACCCTGAGGCTGACGGTGTCCTGGCCGCATGCGCTGCAGGCACTATCGGCGCTGTTCTTGGTGGGCATGCTGGCCTTTCACGGCATCGCGGGCGACGCGTCGGCCTACTGGCTGAGTGTGCTCGAGCCCGCGACGGACGAGCTGGCAACGCGGGTCGAGGATGAGCAGGAGCTCGGGCAGGCGCTGGAGCTGACGGCAGCCCATATGACCGGGGCGATGTTCGCTAGCATGTTGGCGCTGTCCCTGCTCGGTTTGGTCCTGGCTCGGTACTGGCAGGCCCTGCTATTTAACCCGGGGGGCTTTCAAGGCGAGTTTCACGCGTTGCGCCTGCATCGTGGCTTTGCGGCGACCACGCTGGTCGCCGTACTCGGTGGCTACATTATGGGCCCGGGCGTTGTTAACGATGCCGGTACGGTAATGATTACGGTCTTCGTGCTGCAGGCCCTGGCCGTGATGCATGCGCTGGCATGGCATCGCGGATGGAGGAGCCACTGGCTCGTCCTGGTCTACGTATTGTTGCCCTTGTTGGCGCGACCGCTCGCGTTCGTTGGCTTGGGCGACGTTTTCGTGGATCTGCGGCAGCGGTTCACGGGTCCCAAGGACCCGCCCGCCTGACCGCAGGTTCAGCGTTTGGTAACAATCGAGGATTCCGCCATGGAAGTCATTCTACTGGAGAAGATCACTAATCTCGGCGATCTGGGGGACCGGGTACGGGTGCGCCCCGGGCATGCTCGCAACTATCTGTTGCCACAGGGCAAAGCGCGCCGCGCGACGCCGGAGAACATCCGGTACTTCGAGGAGCGCCGCGCCGAGCTCGAGCGTCAGGCCCGGGAGCAACTCGAGGCTGCCCGGCGGCGCGCTGAGCAGCTCGCGGGTCTGAGTGTGACCATCCGCGCCAAGACCGGGGACGAGGGCCGCCTGTTCGGCTCCGTCAATGCCCAGG
This sequence comes from uncultured Ectothiorhodospiraceae bacterium, assembly GCA_913055565.1. Taxonomy (GTDB): domain Bacteria; phylum Pseudomonadota; class Gammaproteobacteria; order Nitrococcales; family Nitrococcaceae; genus CAJXKP01. The sequence goes on along the minus strand of CAJXKP010000011.1, from coordinate 62,892 downwards.
ACATCGCCGACGCGGTGACGGCGGCGGGCGTTGAGATCACCCGCAACGAGGTCCGCTTACCGAATGGCCCGTTGCGCGAGACCGGTGATTTCGATGTGCAGCTGCACCTGCATAGCGATGTTGACGCGACCGTCCAGGTTAGCGTCGTTGCCGAGTCATAGCGCGGCGTTAATGAGCCGAATCGCGGCGGCGCGGGCGCGGCTGAGTGCCCGGGCCGCCGCCCGGTGATGGGGTAGCCGCAGATGGCGGACGCGGGTGGCGGCCTTGACGAGATCGAGGCGCTAAAGGTTCCGCCCCACTCCATCGAGGCCGAGCAGGCGGTCCTTGGTGGGCTACTGGTCGATAACGAGGCTTGGGATCAGGTCGCCGACCGGGTCTCGGAAGCGGACTTCTACCGGCGGGATCATCGCCTGGTCTTCCGCGCTGTGGGCAGCCTCGCCGAGGGCGGCCAGCCCATGGATGTGGTTACCCTCTCGGAGTGGCTGAAGTCCAACGGCGAGCTGGAAGATTCGGGTGGCCTGGCCTATCTGGGGGCGCTCGCGAAGGATACGCCCAGTGCGGCCAACATCCGCGCCTACGCCGATATCGTGCGCGAGCGCTCCGTGCTGCGCCATCTCATCGAGGCGGGCACGGAGGTGGCGCGCAGCGGCTACGTGCCGGAGGGGCGCGGCAGCGGCGAGCTGCTCGATAATGCCGAGCGACTGATCTTTGAGATCGCCGAGCAGTCGGGGCGTCATCGCCAAGGCTTCGCCAGTGTGCGCGATATCCTGCCCGACGTCGTCGACCGTATCGACACCCTCTATCATCTTGAGGGTGACGTCACGGGCCTGCCGACCGGATTTAGCGACTTCGACCGCATGACCTCTGGTCTCCAGGAGGGGGACTTTATGGTCGTCGCGGGCCGCCCGAGCATGGGCAAGACCACCTTTGCGATGAATATCGCCGAATCGGTGGCGCTGCAGAACGATCAGCCGGTTGCCGTTTTCTCCATGGAGATGCCCGGCGATGCCCTGGCTATGCGGATGCTGTCCTCGCTGGGACGGGTTGAGCTGCAGCGCATCCGCTCGGGACGGCTCAGCGATGATGATTGGCCGCGGCTGACGAGCACCATGAACCTGCTCTCGCAGGCCAATATGTTCATCGATGACACGGCTGGTCTGACGCCGACGGATATGCGCGCCCGCGCCCGGCGGCTCAAGCGCGAGCACGGTCTGGGGCTAATCGTCATCGACTACATCCAGCTCATGCAGCTACCGGGCTATAAGGAGAACCGCGCCACCGAGATCTCCGAGATTTCGCGCGGGCTCAAGGGCATGGCCAAGGAACTCGGTGTCCCCGTGGTGGCGTTGTCCCAGCTCAACCGCAGCCTGGAGCAACGCCCCAATAAGCGACCGATTATGTCGGATCTCCGCGAATCGGGTGCCATCGAGCAGGATGCCGATATTATTACCTTCATCTACCGTGATGAGGTCTATAACGAGGACAGCCCGGATCACGGTGTCGCCGAGATCATCATCGGCAAGCAACGTAACGGCCCGGTGGGAACGGTTCGGCTCACCTTCCTCGGGCAGTACACGCGGTTCGAGAACCATATCGACAATCGTTACGGCGACGAGGCCTTTACGTGACTCGCATCACGCGGGCAACGATCCATCTGGACGCGCTGCGCGCCAATCTCGCCGCCGCTCGGGCCGCTGCGCCGGCGAGCCACGTCATGGCGGTACTCAAGGCCGATGCCTACGGCCACGGGTTGCTCAGGGCCGCGGGGGCCTTAGCCGAGGCCGACGGCTTTGCGGTCAGCTGTCTCGGTGAGGCCCAGCCATTGCGGCGTGCCGGCTATGGCCATCGCATCATCCTCCTTGAGGGGTTCTTCGACGCCGATGAGATTGAGGCCTTCGCCGCTGATCGCCTGGATCCGGTCGTTCATGCCCCGTGGCAACTCGAACTTTTGGCCCAGCATCCGCCTAGCGAGCCCTTGGATGTCTGGGTGAAGGTGGATACCGGCATGCATCGGCTCGGCTTTCCTCCCCGTGAGCTCGCCGACGTGCGCCAACGCCTCAGCGATCTGCCGGGTGTGCGCGGGATTCGCTATATAACCCACCTAGCCTGTGCCGATGTTCGCGATGATCCCACGACGCGCGAGCAGCTCCAGTGCTTCGAGGCGGCCATGGCGGGCCTCGAGGGGGAGCGATCGATCGCTAACTCCGCCGCGACGCTTGCCTGGCCCGCGGCCCACGGCGATTGGGTGCGCCCCGGTATCATGCTCTACGGCTGCTCACCCTTTGTAGACCACGGCGAGGCGCCCGCTCTGACTCCCGCCTTAACACTGGAGGCTCGCCTCATCGCGGTCCAGGAACAGGCCGCGGGGGCTCGTATTGGCTACGGCGGGACCTTTGTCTGCCCCGAGCGTATGCCCATGGGCGTCGTCTCCATTGGCTACGGCGATGGTTACCCGCGGCGGGCGCCGAACGGCACGCCGGTCCTCGTTAATGGCCGGCGCGTTGCCGTCGCGGGGCGGGTGTCCATGGACATGATCCATGTGGACCTGCGCAACGCCCCGGATGCGCGCCCGGGTGATCGGGTGGTCCTGTGGGGTGAGGGCGGGCTGCGCGCGGAGGAGGTCGCCGCGCACTGTCAGACCATTAGCTACGAGCTGCTCTGCCAGATCACGGCCCGGGTAACGTTCCAGTACGACGGAGACGGCCATGGCACCGGCGCGCCCTAGGAGTTCGTTCGTCTGTCGCGAGTGTGGCGGTACTACCCCTAAGTGGGCAGGCCAGTGCCCGGGTTGTGGTGCCTGGAATAGCCTGGAGGAGGCTGTTGCCGCCCCGGCTTCGGGGCGCGGTCAGTATGGCGGCGAGCCAACCGTGAAACGGCTTCCGGAGATTCAGGCGGAGAGCGAGACGCGGATTGGTACGGGCACCGGCGAGCTCGACCGGGTGCTCGGTGGTGGCCTGGTCCGCGGCGGGGTCGTGTTGCTTGGCGGCGATCCGGGTATCGGTAAGTCCACACTGTTGCTCGAGACCGTGGCCGGGCTGGCACGCGATGGCGGTGCGCTCTATGTCAGTGGTGAGGAATCGTTAGAGCAGGTTCGGCTGCGCGCCGAGCGCATTGGTGTGGCTGAGGCCGGGCTCCAACTGCTCGCGGAGACCGCCGTCGAGCCCGTTCTCGCGGCCGCCGAGCGCATCCAACCGTCGGTATTGGTGGTGGACTCCATACAAACGTTGCATTGCGAGGCCGTCGGCTCGGCGCCCGGCTCGGTCGTCCAGGTCCGCGAGTCGTCGGCGCGGCTGGTTCGTTTCGCCAAGCAGACCGGGACCGTGTTGTTCCTGGTTGGTCACGTGACCAAGGACGGGCAGATCGCGGGGCCGCGGGTCCTGGAGCACATGGTTGATACCGTGCTCTACTTCGAGAGTGATTCCGGCAGCCGTCATCGGCTACTCCGGGCGGTGAAGAATCGCTTCGGCGCCGCCAATGAGCTGGGTGTCTTCGCCATGCTTGATCATGGCCTCAAGGAGGTCAAAAACCCCTCGGCCATCTTCCTCACGCGCCATGAGACCCCGGTGCCAGGCAGCGGGGTCATGGTCACCCGCGAAGGCACGCGCCCGTTGTTGGTGGAGATCCAGGCGCTCGTTGCCGAGAGCCCCGCGTCGCAGCCGCGCCGGGTGGCGGTGGGGGTTGATGGTAATCGCCTGGCCATGCTCCTGGCGGTATTGCATCGCCACGGGGGGGTCGCCACGGGCGGCGACGACGTATTTATCAACGCCGTCGGCGGCGTGCAGATAAGCGAGACGGCGAGCGATCTGCCGATTCTGCTCAGTGTGCTCTCGAGCCTCAGGGACCAGCCGATCCCTCACGATTGGGTGATGTTCGGTGAGGTGGGCCTGGCCGGCGAGATTCGGCCCGTCCCGAACGGGTCGGAGCGCCTGGCCGAGGCGGCTAAGCATGGCTTTCGTTATGCCCTGATCCCGGCCAAGAATCAGCCGCCCGCGAGTCAGTGCCCGTCGTCGCTGACCCTCATTACGGCTGATCGTCTCGCGGAGGCTATCGACGCGCTGCGCTGAGTAATCTCAGCCAGGCAAGTGATTAGCACCCGTGGTCGAGTCTTGCTCCGAGGGGTTACCTTTAACCCGAATAAGCGACTGCAGCCGATTGAGCTCCGCCGTCATGGCCTCGCTGCCCTCACCGTAGTACAGCGCCAGCATCCGCTTGAGGCTCGCCAGACTCTCGCTATCCATGCGGTGGCATTGGAAACCGGCGCTTGCATCCTGGCCGTGGACCACGCTTAACTCCATGCGGACCGTTAACCCGGGCGACAACGCGACGATTAGCCGGTAGCGAGCCTCCTCCGGGCCGGGACGTGCCCCGTTGAGCTTGAGACGAACGCCGTTGAGACTAATGTCCTCAAGTGTCGCATCAACGCTTCCCTCGGGGCCTTCCAGGGTCGCCTCGCGGCGAAAGGGAAGTCGCACGAATCGTCGTTGTTCTGTCTTCTTCGCCATGCGTTGCATCCCGTGATCGAGCCGCCTGTCACCCCGCCGCACGCGCTAGCGCTTGGCGACGGACTGTCGCCTAACCTATCGCACCGTCCTCGAAATTGTCGTCATGCGGCCAAGGGTCGCGGCAGAGCATTAAAGGGATGGTGGCCGTTGCCGTTGCCAAGGACCTCCTCAGCCCGCCAGTGAGCGCTTCCCAACGCTTGCTCAGTCCGCCGCCTGTGCCGCACTGAGGGTGTTGCGTAATAGCGACGCCCGGGTCATCGGCCCAACGCCCCCTGGTACGGGGGAGATCCAGTCCGCGCGCTCGGCGGCCGCTTGGAAATCCACATCGCCGACCACCTTGCCGTCAGCATTGCGGTTCATGCCGACATCGATAACCGCGGCGCCCGGTTTGATCCAATCCCCTTTGACGAGGCCCTCGCGGCCGACGGCCGCCACGACCAGATCGGCTTGACTAACCTTACCGGCCAATCCCTGGGTACGGCTATGGCATACCGTAATCGTGCAGCCCGCGTTGAGTAGCTCCAGGCTCATCGGGCGGCCAACAATACTCGAGCGGCCGAGGATGACCGCGTCCAGCCCCGTCAGCTCGCGTCCGGTGCGGGCCAGCATCGTCATAATGCCCTGCGGTGTGCACGAGCGTAGGCCCGGCAGTCCGAGCGCGAGCCGGCCGACGTTCTCGGGATGGAAGCCATCGACGTCCTTCGCCGGGTCGATCCGGTTGATGACCGAGTGCGGATCAATATGTTCGGGCAGGGGTGTCTGCACCAGGACGCCGTCGATGTGGTCCGCACTGTTGAGGGCGTCGACGCAGGCGAGCAGCTCCTGTTCGCTGGTGTTGGCTGGCAGGTCGTGCTGCTCTGAGACGAATCCTACCTCGGAGCAATCCCGCCGCTTGTGCTTAACGTAGATCTGCGAGGGACCGTCCTCGCCGACCAACACAACGGCCAAGCCTGGTCGGCGTCGGCCCTGGCTGAGACGCTGCTCCACCGCTTCGCGGGCCTCGCGCCTTAGGTCAGCCGCGATGGCCTTACCGTCGATGATTTCCGCCGCCATCGGCTGTCTCCTCGGTTAGATTGCCAGCCGGACCATTACACCGTTGACAAGGCTCTTGGATTCTCGCACGCCGCCTGAACCGCCACAAGCCAGGGTTTGACGTCTCTGGATGCCGTGCGTAATATCCTCCACTCCTATTATCGGGACTGGGCGGCAAGCCGTCCGCGCCCCGGGGTGTAGCGCAGTCTGGTAGCGCACCTGCTTTGGGAGCAGGACGTCGGGGGTTCAAATCCCTCCACCCCGACCAACACCGAGGTCGACGGGTCTCGGCAAAAGACGAGCGCTCGTAGCTCAAACGGATAGAGCATCGGCCTTCTAAGCCGAAGGTTGCAGGTTCGAATCCTGCCGGGCGCACCAGTTCCGATGCGTCGGGCATGGGTAACAATGGTGGGCGTAGCTCAGCTGGTAGAGCTCCGGATTGTGGCTCCGGTGGTCGTGGGTTCAAGTCCCATCGCTCACCCCAATCAATCGGGCCGTTAGCTCAATTGGTAGAGCAGCTGACTCTTAATCAGTTGGTTCGAGGTTCGAGTCCTCGACGGCCCACCAGCTCAAGGCCCGTGGCGATGCCCACGGGCCTTTTTCGTTGGTGTTCGCGCCGCTACTTATCGCGCGCGAAACGCCTTTGTACAATTGGGAGCTTTCGGCGGTGCAGCCTGTGTCGCCGGGCATGGCGCGGCACCTGATCGAGCGAGGTGTTGAATGGAAGTATCGGTGGAGACCACTCAGGGTCTTGAGCGAAAGATGACGGTCCAAGTCCCGGCCCAGCGGGTTGAGGACGAGGTTGAGAATCGCCTCAAGCGCTTGCGGGGCCAGGTCCGGCTGGATGGGTTTCGGCCGGGTAAGGTACCGCTTAAGGTCGTTCAAAAGCGCTATGGTCCCCAGGTGCGTAACGAGGTCGTCAGTGAGGTCCTTGAGCGCAGCTACGGTGAGGCCTTGGAGCAGGAAGGGCTCAAGCCGGCTGGGCAGCCGCATATCGAGCCGGTCAGTATGGCGGAGGGCAGTGACCTCCAGTATGAGGCGACCTTCGAGGTGATCCCGAGTATCGAGGTTGGCAACGTCGAGGCCATTGAGGCCGAGCGGCCCAGCGTCGAGGTCACGGCCACCGATGTTGATAACGTGATCGACCGGTTGCGTCGCCAACATGCCGATTATGTCCCTGTCGACACCCCGGCCAAGGAGGGTGATCGAGCCACCTTCGATTTCGAGGGTGCCATCGATGGCGAGGGCTTTGAGGGCAATTCGGCCGAGGATGTGGTGACTGAGCTCGGTTCCGGGCAGATGCCGGTGGACTTCGAGAACCAGCTCATCGGGGTCAGCATCAACGACACCCCGGTCGTCGAGTTTACCTTCCCAGACGAGTTCCCAGACGAGGCGATCGCCGGTAAGACGGCGGTCTTCAACGTCACCGTTAAGAATGTCGAGACGGCGCAGTTGCCGGAGCTCGACGACGCCTTCGCTGAGCGCCTTGGGCTGGAGGGCGGCGTCGAGGAGCTGCGTAATCGGGTCCAGCAATCGCTGGAGAGCGAGCGCGACCAGGCCGTGCACTCGCAGTGCAAGCGCCAGGTCATGGATGAGCTCGTGCGGCTCAATCCCATCGATCTGCCTCAGGTCCTTATCGACGGCGAAGTGGAGCAGCTGCGCGAGCAGACCAAGCAGCGCATGCGCCAGTACGGCCAAGATCCCGAGCAGATGGAGTGGCCGGACGAGCACTTCCAGGAGGAGGCGCGGCGGCGTGTTTCACTCGGCCTGTTGGTCAACGAGGTCGTCCGCAGCGAAGAGCTAGAGCTCGACCAGCAGCGCCTCCAGCAGGCACTGCAACAGGTTGCCGCGAACTCACAGGATCCACAGCAGGTCCTACAGTCGTATCAGCAGGATCGCCAGAAGATGCAGGGCCTTGAGGTCCAGGTCATGGAGGATCAGGTTGTCGACTGGATCCTTGAGCGGGCACAAATCACCGATAAGCCCATGGGCTTCGACGAGCTCATGGGCCGCGCCGAGACGGCGAACCAGGAGGACTAGCATGGCCGACGACGAGCGTAGTACCGATCCCATGGCCCAGGGCCTCGTGCCCATGGTCGTCGAGCAGACCTCGCGCGGCGAGCGCGCCTATGACATCTTCTCACGACTGCTCAAGGAGCGGGTCATCTTCATGGTCGGCCCGGTCGAGGATCATCAGGCCAACCTGCTGATCGCGCAATTGCTGTTCCTTGAGTCTGAGAATCCGGACAAGGATATCCACTTCTATATCAACTCCCCCGGTGGCGTCGTGAGCGCCGGGCTGGCGATCTACGATACCATGCAGTTCGTCAAGCCCGACGTGAGCACGCTCTGTATCGGGCAGGCCGCTAGCATGGGCGCACTGCTGCTGACCGGCGGCGCCGCCGGCAAGCGCTACGCGCTGCCCAACTCGCGTCTCATGATCCATCAGCCGCTCGGCGGCTTCCAGGGTCAGGCGACCGATGTGGATATCCATGCCCGTGAGATCCTGTCCATGCGGGAGCGGCTCAACGGGATTATGGCCCACCATACCGGGCGGGATGTCGAGCAGGTGCAGCAGGACACCGAGCGCGATAACTTTATGTCCGCCGAGGCGGGTAGGGAATACGGGCTCATCGATCGGGTCCTGAATGACCGCGCGGCGTTGACCAGCGAGTGAGGCCCCCTGTCGCCGGCGTCCGGTGCGAGCGTCAGGAACCCCTAATCAGTAGTTGGAGTCCCAGCCGATAGGAGCGCCCGCTTCTTGCGTGGCGACTGCAAACAAGGCATCGTCAGAGACAGGCTATACGCCTGCGTTCGAGGTTAGCTAATGACAGACAAAGAGAACGGTCGGGGCGACGACGGTGGCAAGCTGCTTTACTGCTCCTTCTGCGGTAAGAGCCAGCACGAGGTGCGCAAGCTAATCGCGGGTCCGTCCGTTTTCGTCTGCGACGAGTGCGTTGAGCTGTGTAATGACATCATCCGCGAGGAGATGGAGGAGAGCTCATCCGAGGGTCGTAGCGAACTGCCCACGCCCCAAGAGATCAAGGATGTTCTAGGGGAGTACGTGATTGGCCAGGATGATGCCAAGAAGACGCTATCGGTGGCCGTCTACAACCACTACAAGCGCATCGGGGCGTCGCAAAGCAAATCCGACGTCGAACTCGCCAAGAGCAATATCTTGCTGATTGGCCCAACGGGCTCCGGCAAGACGCTGCTCGCCGAGACGCTGGCTCGCCTGCTTGATGTGCCGTTCACCATCGCGGACGCCACCACGCTAACGGAGGCGGGCTACGTCGGCGAGGATGTTGAGAACATCATCCAGAAGCTGATGCAGAAGTGCGACTACGATGTCGAGAAGGCACAACAGGGGATCGTCTATATCGACGAGATCGACAAGATCTCGCGTAAGTCCGACAACCCATCGATCACGCGGGACGTCTCTGGCGAGGGCGTGCAGCAGGCGCTGTTGAAGCTGATCGAGGGAACGACCGCTTCCGTGCCGCCGCAAGGTGGTCGCAAGCACCCGCAGCAGGAGTTCCTGCAGGTTCATACCGGCAACATGCTGTTTATCTGCGGTGGTGCCTTCGCGGGGCTGGACAAGATCATCCAAGAGCGCTCGGAGGTTGGCGGTATCGGCTTCTCGGCTGATATTAAGACCTCGCAGGAACAGAAGAGTGTGGGCGAAACGCTGCGCGACATCGAGCCCGAAGATCTTATTAAATACGGCCTGATACCCGAGTTCGTGGGCCGTATGCCCGTTATCGCGACGCTTGACGAGCTCGATCAGGGGGCGCTCATGCGGATCCTGCGCGAGCCGAAGAATGCCCTTGTGAAGCAGTTCTACAAGCTCTTCGAGATGGAGGGCGTGGAGCTGGAGTTCCGCGACGAGGCGCTGGCGGCGATCGCACAGAAGGCTATCGAGCGGGGTACGGGCGCCCGCGGGCTGCGGACGCTGGTTGAGCATACACTGCTCGACACGATGTACGATCTCCCCTCCATGGAGAATGTTAGTAAGGTCGTCATCGACGATGCGGTGATTCGTGGTGAGTCCAAGCCCTACGTCATCTACGGCAGCAACGAGCAGTCCCCCGAGCAGTCCGCAGCTGCCTCGGACTAAGCCCTCCCGCCCTGAGTGAACGGTGAATCGCGTGGCGGCCTAGCGGCGTCAGCCACCGACTCGCCACGGGGCGCCGGATTGAAACCCGCTCGGCGCGCCCCCACCTTCTGAGTAATAGCACAGCCTAGGCCGCTAGTAGCGGTCTCTTTCGGCGACGAGGAATCCTATGACGAGCGAGTCGACGGACGTGGTACGGCCCGAGCAGGGTATGAACGACGCTCAGTTGGCAGTTCTGCCGCTGCGCGATGTCGTGGTTTATCCCCACATGGTTATTCCGCTGTTTGTGGGGCGGGAGAAATCCATACGCGCGCTCGATTCCGCCATGGAGGAGGATAAGCGCGTTCTCCTGCTGGCGCAGAAGAGCGCTGATGTGGACGAGCCCGAGCGCGATGACCTCTACACCACGGGAACGGTCGCCAATATTCTACAGATGCTCAAGCTGCCCGATGGCACCGTAAAGGTCCTTGTGGAGGGCGCGCAGCGCGCTGAGGTGGAGGCGATCACCGTTGAGGGTGACTATTTCGTGGCGACGACCGCGGCCGTGCCGGAGCCGGATTACAGCGATGATCGCGAAGTCGAGGTAATGACGCGCTCGTTGATGTCGCTGTTTGATCAGTACGTCAAGCTCAATAAGAAGGTGCCCCAGGAGATCCTGTCGTCGCTACAGGGCATCGAGGAGCCCGGCCGGCTCGCCGATACCGTGGCGGCGCACATGTCCCTCAAGATCGAGCAAAAGCAGGGCATCCTTGAGGTCGCCGACACGCGGCAGCGTCTGGAGCACCTGATGGGGCTCATTGAGGGTGAGCTCGACATCCTCCAGGTCGAGAAGCGGATTCGCAGTCGCGTCAAGCAGCAGATGGAGAAGTCCCAGCGCGAGTACTATCTGAATGAGCAGATGAAGGCCATTCAGAAGGAGCTGGGCGAACTCGAGGATGTGCCCAACGAGATCGAGGATCTCGAGCAGAAGATCAAGGACTCGGGCATGTCCGAGGAGGCCCGCGAGAAGGCCGAGCAGGAGCTGAGTAAGTTCAAGATGATGTCGCCGATGTCCGCAGAGGCGACAGTCGTGCGCAACTACCTCGAATGGATGGTGGATATCCCGTGGCAGGCCAAGACGCGCGTGCGCCACGATCTGACGCGCGCGCAGAAGGTCCTCGATGCGGACCACTACGGGCTCGAGAAGGTCAAGGAGCGCATCCTTGAGCACCTCGCGGTGCAAAAGCGTAAGCGCAAGCTCAAAGGTCCCATCCTCTGCCTCGTCGGCCCGCCGGGCGTGGGTAAGACGTCGCTGGGGCAGTCCATCGCCCGCTCGATCAATCGCCGCTTCACCCGTATGTCGCTTGGCGGTGTGCGTGATGAGGCGGAGATCCGCGGTCACCGGCGGACCTACATCGGGTCGCTGCCGGGTAAGATCATCCAAAATCTGACCAAGACCGGTGTCCGCAATCCGCTCTTCCTCCTCGATGAGGTGGACAAGATGGCGATGGATTTCCGCGGTGATCCGGCCTCGGCGTTGCTAGAGGTGCTGGACCCGGAACAGAACGCCAAGTTCACCGATCATTACCTCGAGGTGGAATTCGATCTCTCGGACATTATGTTCGTGTGTACGGCGAACACCATGGATATCCCGGCACCGCTGCTGGATCGCATGGAGATCATTCGCCTGCCCGGATATACCGAGGAGGAGAAGGTCGCGATCGCCGAGCGGTATCTGCTGCCGAAGCAGATCAAGGCCAACGGGCTCAAGAAGAACGAGCTCGAGGTCAGCGAGAACGCGATGCGCGATATGGTGCGCCACTACACCCGCGAGGCCGGCGTACGTAACCTCGAGCGCGAGGTCTCTCGCGTGGCGCGTAAGGTCGTACGCTCGAATGTTGCGGACAAAGGCAAAACCACTGGCAAGCCCAAGCGGGCCTATGTCACGACGCAAAACCTCGATAAGTATCTCGGTGTTCGCCAATTCCGTTATGGCCTCGCCGGGGAAGAGGACCAGATCGGCCGAGTGACTGGTCTCGCCTGGACCGAGGTAGGGGGTGAGCTACTCACTATCGAAGCTGCGGTCGTGTCTGGCACGGGCAAGACGCAGCGAACCGGTCAACTTGGCGAGGTCATGCGGGAGTCGATTGAGGCCGCCACCACCATCGTGCGGTCTCGCGTGCAGGCCCTGGGTATCGAGCCTGAGTTCTACCAGAACCGGGACATCCATATCCATGTGCCCGAAGGAGCCACCCCTAAGGATGGTCCGAGCGCGGGTACGGGCATGTGTACCGCGTTGATCTCCGCACTGACGCAGATCCCAGTCTGCGCCGATGTGGCGATGACCGGCGAGATCACGCTGCGCGGCGAGGTGCTGCCCATCGGTGGCCTCAAGGAGAAGTTGCTCGCGGCCCAGCGCGGTGGCATCAACACGGTCCTGATCCCGGAAGAGAATCGTAAGGACCTCACGGAGGTGTCGAAGGATGTCAAGGGTAAGCTGGACATCCGCCCCGTGCGATGGATCGACGAGATCTTGTCCGTGGCCCTAACCCGTGAGCCCACGCCGCTGTCGGACAGCGAGGTCCCGGGGCAGGGTGACGAGGCCGCTCCGAGTTCCGGGAAGGGCCAGCCGGTACGGCCTCATTGAGTGCCGCCCGATGATCCGGCGCGGGTAGCTCAGGCGGTTGTGGGGCCAGGATGTGCGCGTTACAATCCCGTACACAGCTAGTGAGGCGCTACCCGCACCGACGCGGGTCGCCGATAGGGTCCCGAGAACAACAAGGAGAAGGGACTTATGAACAAGTCGGAGCTCATTGAGGCCGTGGCGGCGTCCGCGAATCTGTCCAAGGCTGATGCCGGCAAAGCGGTGGATGCCTTCACGGAGTCTGTCAGTGGTGCCCTCAGGCAAGGTGAGGAGGTGACGCTAGTCGGTTTTGGCACATTCACGGTGCGAGACCGCGCCGCGCGCACCGGCCGAAATCCGCGCACGGGGGAGTCGATCGATATTCCGGCATCGAAGATGCCCGGATTTAAGGCTGGTAAAGCGCTTAAAGATTCGATAAACTAACAGATTGTTAGGGTGGTTAGCTCAGCTGGGAGAGCGTCGCCCTTACAAGGCGAATGTCGGGGGTTCGAGCCCCTCACCACCCACCAGACAACGGAGCGGTAGTTCAGTGGTTAGAATGCCGGCCTGTCACGCCGGAGGTCGCGGGTTCAAATCCCGTCCGCTCCGCCATACAATCCCAGCACAGAAGGCGCCTCTCGGCGCCTTTTTTGTTTGTGCCCTGACCCACGCAACCGGTCGGGCTCTTTGACGGTCAAGAATCGGTTAACGCCATGCTGCAAGCAATAAAAGACAGAACACGCGGTTGGGTGGCTTATGTGATTATTGCCATGCTCGCGGTGCCCTTCGCCTTCTTCGGCGTGTACAGCTATTTCCAGCCCAGCTCCAATCCGGCGGTCGCCGACGTCAATGGCGAACAGATCAAGCGCAACGAGCTCGATCAGACCGTCAGCCGACAGCGGGAGCAACTCCGGCGTCAACTCGGCGAGGATTTCGACCCCGATCAGATCAGCGATGAGCGGCTGCGCCGCCGTGCCCTTGAGCAGTTGGTCGATGAGCTGGTCCTGCGGACGTTCGCCGAGGACCATGGCATGGTAGCGCCGGATGGTGTGGTAGCGCGGCGAATTCGCAGCGATTCCCGCTTCCAGGAGAACGGCGAGTTCTCCCGACAGCGCTATCGTGACGTGCTGAGCCGCAGCAATATCTCGGTCAGTGAGTACGAGAACCGGCTCCGCCGCAATGCCACCGTGGTGCTGCTGCGTGATGCCGTCGGCTCATCCGCGTTTGTTACGGACAGCGAGCTCGAGCGTATGGCCGCTGTCCAATACCAGCGCCGGCATCTGGCATGGTTGCGCGTTGACGCCAAGGCCCTGCGTGACCGCGTCGAGGTAAGCGACGAGCGGGTTGCCAGTTATTACGAGGACAACAAGCAGGCCTTCGAGCGCCCGCAGAAGGTGCGCCTTGCCTACGTGGAGCTCTCGCGCGAGACCCTCGCCGATGGTAGCGAGGTCAGCGACCAGCAGCTGCGTCAGCGCTACGAGCAGGTTAAAGACCAGCGGGGCCAGCCCGAGCGCCGCCGTGTCGAGCAGATCCAGCTCGATGTGCCGGAAGACGCGAGCGATCAGCAGCTGCGCGAGGCCGAAGAGCGCTTGAGTGGCATCCGCGACCGGATTCTAGGCGGTGAGCTGAGCTTTGGCGAGGCGGCCCGGGAGTACTCCGAGGACAATCTCTCCGCCAAGCAAGGCGGCGAGATTGGATTGATCTCACCCGGGGATCTGGGTGGCGCGTTTGACGACACCGCCTTCGAGCTCGATAAGGGGCGGATTAGCGAGCCGGTTCGAACCAGCTCGGGTGTTCACCTGATCCGGGTTACCGAGATCAAGCCCGCGCAACGGCCGAGCTTTGATGCCATTAAGGGCGAGCTGCGGGAGGCCATTATCGACGAACGCGTTGCCAAACGCATCGCCGACCGGACGACTGAGCTAAAGAATGAGGCCTTCCGGAATCAGGAGTCGCTGACCCCGGCCGCGAACGCGCTTGGCCTTGAGGTTCGCGAGACCGACTGGTTCGACGAGGGCGGCGCTGACAGCGGTATTGCCGCCAATGAGGCGATCGTCAGTGCGGCCTTTTCCCAGCGGGTGCTCCAACAGCGACGGAATAGCAAACTCATCGAGCTCTCGGATAATCGGCGCGTTGTCGTCCGGGTGCGCGAGCACAAGCCCGCGCAGGTGCCGCCGCTGACAGAAGTGCGCGATGAAGTGGCCGAGCGGGTGCGGTCCGATCAATTGGCAGAGCTCACGCGTGAGCGCGGTGAGGAACTCATCAAGCGTGTCGAGGAAGACGGCGAGCGCTTTGGCTCCCTGGCCCAAGGCGATGGCATCAGCATCAATGAATACGGCTGGATCAGTCGTCAGAGCCGTGGCGAGGTGCCGCGCTCGATCCTGGCCACGGCCTTCCGTATGCCGGCGCCAGGGGACGGCGATACGTCCCTTAAGGGAACGCTTCTGCGGCCGCAGGAGCGTGGTGAAGCGGCCGATTACGCGGTTATCGCGTTACGCGGCGTTCAGGACGGCTCGCTTGAGGGCCTTTCGGATCAGCAGCGTCAGAGCCTGCGTCAGCAGCTGCAACGGACGAGCCAACAAAGCGGCCTAGATGAGGTCACCGCCGCCCTGAGGGAGGCGGCCGACGTGACCATCCACGACGGTCGCCTGTAGACGCGCTGTGGCCGCCAATAGCGGCCCAACAGGAGGCCGGGGCTAACCGGCCTCGTTGCCGCCGAGGGCGATGGCGTGGAAGCCGCAGTCTACGTGCAGTATCTCGCCGGTAATCCCGGACGCGAGATCGGAGGCCAAGAAGGCGCCCGCATTACCGATCTCGTCGATGCCGATGTTGCGCTTGAGCGGTGCCGCGGCGGCGTTGTAGTCGAGCATGCGTCGAAAGTCGCCGATGCCCGAGGCCGCCAGCGTGCGTACCGGACCCGCGGAGATGCCGTTCACGCGTATGCCTTCCGCGCCTAGATCCTGGGCCATGTAGCGTACGCTCGCCTCAAGGGCCGCCTTGGCCGGGCCCATGACGTTGTAGTTGGGTACGGCCCGCTCGCCGCCGAGATAGGTAAGTGTTAACAGGCTCGCATTACGCCCTTGCATCATGGGGCGTGCCGCTTTCGCCAGGGCGGCGAAGCTGTAAGCACTGATATCCTGGGAGAGGCTCCAACCGTCGCGCGTCGTATTGTCGACAAAGGACCCCTCAAGTTCCTCGCGGGGGGCGAAGCCAACGGCGTGAACCAGGATGTCGAGCCCGTCCCAGTGCTTGCCGAGCTCGGCGAAGGCGTTCGCTATGTCCTCGCCGCTAGTTACGTCGAGGGGCATGGTCGGACCGTTGCCGCAGGCCTCGGCGCACTGCTGGACGCGCGACTTAAGCTTGTCGTTCTGATAGGTTAGCGCGACCTCGGCGCCTTGGCTGTACAGCGCCTGCGCGATCCCCCAGGCGATTGATCGGTTGCTCGCTACGCCCGTGACGAGGGCTTTCTTGCCGTCCAGGATTCCCATCGTGTCTCCGCGGCTGTGGATGTCAGCGCTAACCCTACGCAAAAGGGCCATTGAGGCCAAGCGCTGGGCCATCGAGGCGCAAGCCAAGCGTTACCTGACGGGTTACAATACGAATTGAGCAGCGACCGGGGTCGCTGCTGTAGCCATGTGGCCACGCTGCCGAGGTGAATACGGATGAGCGCGATGGAACAGGGCGCGCGCCTGCTCGAGCAGGCTGTACGGGAGCACGCCGAAGGGCGTGACGTGGCGATTACGCGATTGAGCTGGAACGGTGACGAGGGCTTAAAGACGCGCCAGTCGCTGCAGACGCTGCTCGTGGGGTCGACTCAGGGCGGCGGTCGGGCGAGCTTTACCCGTAAGCAACTCAGCGAGGCGGCCGATGCCGATGGACTGCCGACCGCGCTGCGAACGGTCATCGATCGCCTGATTAACGACCTCCAGGCTAGCGCTACCCCGAACACCACGCCCCGAGGTGGCAGTGGCTGACGGGCCGTCCGACAGCGGCTTCCTAACCAACGGCTCGCTGCGGGCGTTGAGGTGGCTATGACTCAGTCGCCCTCCGAGCCGGGGCTCGAGCCCGTGGTCGCACTCATCGGGCGGCCCAATGTCGGTAAGTCCACGCTGTTCAACGAGCTGACCCGGAGCCGCGACGCCCTGGTGGCCGACCACGCCGGACTGACACGGGACCGGCAATACGGGCGTGGTGTCGTGGGGGAGATCCCCTATATCGTTATTGATACAGGGGGTATGGGCGAGGGCGGTGACCCCCTAACCGATGGCATGGCGGAGCAGGCTCGTCAGGCATTGGATGAGGCCGACGCGGTGTTGCTCCTCGTCGACGGTCGCAGTGGGATGACGGCGGCCGATGAGGCCCTGGCTGACGAGCTGCGCCGTCAGGGCATGCCCCTGACGGTGGTCGTGAACAAGACCGACGGCATTGATGATCGAGTTGCCGCCAGCGAGTTCCATGCCCTGGGGCTGGGCGAGCCGGTGGCCGTTGCGGCGGCCCATGGCGCGGGGGTGGGCGCGCTCATGCAGGGGGTTTTGACCCAGCTTCCCCAGCGTCAGGGCGGCGTGCCGCCGATCGCCGAGGGCGATAACGCTATTCGGGTGGCGGTCATCGGTCGCCCTAACGTCGGTAAGTCGACACTGGTCAACCGACTCCTCGGTGACGAGCGTGTGCTGGTCTACGATGAGCCGGGGACGACGCGCGATAGCGTCTTCGTGCCCTTCGAGCGGGATGGCCAGGCCTATACGCTGATCGATACCGCCGGCGTCCGGCGGCGTAGCCGCGTTACCGAGACTGTCGAGAAGTTCAGCGTGGTCAAGACCATGCAGGCTATCCAGGCCGCCCATGTGGTGGTGATGGTCGTGGATGCGCAGGACAGTATCTCGGAGCAGGATGCGCATCTCATCGGGCACGTCCTCGATGCGGGGCGCGCGCTGGTATTGGCGGTGAATAAATGGGATGGCCTCAGCCATGAGCGCAAAACGACGCTGCGCCGCGAGCTCGACGTCCGGCTGGGCTTCCTCGACTTCGCCCGCACCCACCACATCTCGGCCCTGCACGGCACCGGCGTGGGCAAGCTCTTTGCGTCGGTGCAGCGCGACTATCGGGCGGCCATGGCGGATCTCGGTACCGGCGAACTGACTCGCCTGCTAACCGATGCCGTCGAGGCCAACCAGCCGCCGCTGGTCCGCGGCCGTCGCGTCAAGCTGCGATACGCCCATCAAGGGGGGCGCAATCCGCCGCTGATCGTGGTCCACGGCAACCAGGCGGAGCGCCTGCCCCAGACCTATCAGCGCTACCTCATCAACACCTTTCGCCGCGAGCTTGACCTCTGGGGAACCCCCGTTCGGCTTGAGCTGAAGACAACGGACAACCCTTACGCGGATCGTCCGCAAAGGCTCAACAAGCGCCAGCAGGAGCGTCGCCAACGCCTAATTAAGCAGGCCCGCAAGAACCGCGCTCGGCGCCAGCGCCGTTAGGCGCTTGTCCGAGGGCCTTACCAAGGGGGCCGCTTAGACCTCAACCAACAGCGCGGTGACGTTGTCGTGGCCGCCCGCTTCCAGGGCGGCATCGACGAGTGCTCGCGACGCCGCACCGAGATCGCGTCCGCTGTCGTGCAGGATGCGGCTGATCGCGGCGTCATCGAGCTCGCCGTGCAGGCCGTCGGTGCAGAGCAGGAAGAGATCGCCAGGGGCCGGCATCATGTAGCGGAGCTGGCCGCCCGGTGCGCCGGACGGGCCGATGCCGAGGGCTCGTGTGAGCTGGTGGCGCTCGGGGCTGGTCTGGGCCTGTTCAGGGGTTAGGCGGCCGGCCTCGATGGCTTCGCGTGCCGCGTTGTGATCGGCCGTTAGGCATTCGAGGTAGCCGCCGCTAAAGCGGTAGGCGCGCGAGTCACCACAATGGGCAACGGCGAGGCTGGTCTGGTCCCAGGCCACGACCACGGCTGTGGTGGCCAGGCCCGCGTCTTCCGGGGTCTGATGGCCGTGATCGAGCAGGCGTTGATGCGCGCGTAGCAGCAGCCCACTGGGGTCGCCGCCCTCTGTCAGCCAGCTCCCCGCATAGGTCTCGGCCGCGATCGTCTCCAACACGGTCTCGACCGCGAGTTGACTGGCCTTCTCACCGGCCGGATGACCGCCGAGCCCGTCCGCGACAACCGCGACACCCGCTGCGGTATCCCACCCTAGGTCATCCTGATTATCGGGCCGACTATGCCCGATATGACTCACCCCTTCGACGGCCATGGCGGCACCCCTATTGCTTCGGTGCTCGCAATGTACGGGCGATGGGCGGGCTAGCCAAGGGCCGATTCGGCGAACGCTATGCCGACTGGTCCGCCTCGATAGGATTGAGCGGCGACCGTATAGGGGCGGCAGTGGAATCTGGTGCCCCGGGCAGGACTTGAACCTGCGACCTATCGCTTAGGAGGCGATCGCTCTATCCGGCTGAGCTACCGGGGCGTGACGATGAGTATAGGCCGAGGTGGCGCGATGTGGCCAGCCACTAAAAAAGGCCGGCGCTCGGCCGGCCTTTTGGATGCTTGGTGGAGCCGAGGGGAGTCGAACCCCTGACCTCCAGAGTGCGATTCTGGCGCTCTCCCAACTGAGCTACGGCCCCTATTAACAGCTCTAAAGGGTACCATGGCGTGAGTATGTGTAAAGAGGCCGCAATGGGCGGAGCGCTGCCGGCATCCGGTTTGAGCATCGTTATCCCTACCCTCAATGAGGGCCTAGGGCTGGACGTACTGATGCAAACGCTGGCCCCGCTCCGGCGCGCGGGCGCTGAGGTGGTTGTAGCCGATGGCGGTAGCAGCGACGGCTCGCCAGAGCGGGTCACGGCGCTAGCGGATCAGGTGGTAGCGGCCAAGCCGGGCCGGGCTTATCAGATGAACGCCGGGGCGGCCGTCGCTAGCGGGCAGCGCCTGTGGTTCCTTCACGCCGACTCGCAACCACCCGCCCAAGCGCCGGCGCTCATTGCCTGGGGCCTGGCGCGGCGCCAGTGGGGTCGATTCGATGTTCGCTTCAGCGGTGGGGGTCTTGGCCTGGGTGTCGTGGCGATGGCCATGAATCGGCGTTCCTGCTGGACCGGGATCGCCACGGGGGACCAGGGGCTGTTCGTGACGCGGGCCGGCTTCGACGCGCTCGGTGGCTTCCCCGAGCAGCCTCTGATGGAGGATGTGGCCTTCTCCCGGCGTGCCAAAAGGCGGTTAGGGCGACCGGCCTGCGTGCCGGGCCCGCTGGTGACATCCTCCCGGCGATGGGAGCAAAACGGTATCGTTCAAACGGTGTTACTCATGTGGCGCTTGCGCCTGGCCTACGCGCTGGGGGCTTCGCCGGAGGCACTGCATCGGCGTTACTACGCTCGCCCGTCCGCGATGGAGGTCGAGGATGGCGACTAACGGCTGGCGATTTCCCGGTGCCCGGGTGGCTGTCTTCGCCAAGGCCCCTGTTGCGGGGCGGGTTAAGACGCGCCTGGCCCGGCGGTTGGGGGCCGAGGCGGCGGCGAGGGCCTATCGCGCGATGTTGCGCGAGCGCTTGCTGAGCCTCGCCGATGCCGGATTGGCGCCGCTGGAGCTGTGGGCGGCGCCTCATCGGCATCCGTTCCTGAATGCCCTGGCACGGCGCTCGGGGGCTGCCCGGCGCGTGCAGCCCCAGGGCGAGCTGGGCCGACGCATGGCCTCGGCCCTGGCCGGCGATGGGCCGTGCGTGGTCGTTGGCGGCGACTGCGCCGGCCTGCCGACGTCCGCGGTGGCTGAGGCGCTCCAGGCGTTGTGTGCCGGCGCCGAGGTCGTCGTTTCCCCGGCCGAGGATGGCGGCTATACACTGGTCGGGGCGTGTCGCCCACCGGGCGTGATGTTTCGGCAGATGCCTTGGGGCAGTGCGCGCGTCATGGCCGAGACGCGGCGTCGGCTGGCGCGGACGGGGAGCGCGCTGCGCGAGCTCGAGCCCAGCTGGGACGTGGATGATTACAGCGATTGGCGTCGTTGGCGCCGCAGTCATTAGGGTTTGGCACTGCCAGTTGCGGCCCGTATCGTTGAGCGCATAGACGCACGTAGCCAATGCCCTAGGATCACGCATCACCAGGACGCCGGATGTTTCTCGAGCATAGCCCCCGCTTTGTGAGCCGCCTGACCCGCGATACCCTGGCCGTCATCCTGGCCGGGGGTCGTGGCGGGCGCCTCGCCAACCTCACGGACTGGCGCACCAAGCCGGCGGTGCCCTTCGGCGGCAAGTTCCGGCTCATCGATTTCCCGCTGTCGAACTGCATTAATTCCGGTATTCGCCGCATCGAGGTCGTCACCCAGTACAAGGCGCACTCGCTGCTGCAACACATCCAGCGCGGCTGGGGATTCCTGCGTGGTGAGTTCGGGGAGTTCATCGAGGTGGTGCCGGCCCAGCAGCGCTTCGACAAGCCGCTGTGGTTCGCCGGCACCGCGGACGCGGTCCACCAGAACATCGATATCATTAAGGCGCACGATCCTAGCTACGTACTGGTGCTGGCCGGTGATCACGTCTACAAAATGGACTATGGCGCGATGATCGCCCGGCATGTCGAGTCGGGGGCCCAGATGACGGTGGGCTGCGTCGAGATGCCGCGAGAGCGCGCGCGGTCGTTCGGCATCATGACCGTCAACGAGGATGGCCAGGTGCTGCGTTTCACCGAGAAGCCCGATGAGCCCGAGGCCGTGCCGGGCAAGCCGAACTCGGCGCTGGTCTCCATGGGCATTTACGTCTTCGATCGGGATTATCTATTCGAGCGCCTGCGCGACGACGCCGAGAACATCGACTCCTCGCGCGATTTCGGTAAGGATATTATCCCCGACGCCATCGCGCGCGACCGCGTCATGGCGTTTCCCTTCGCCGACCCCGAGACCGGCCAGCAGCCCTACTGGCGCGACGTCGGTACCGTCGATGCCTTCTTTCAGGCCAATCTCGAGCTCATCGGCCGCGGTCCGGAGCTCAACATCCACGACGAGGACTGGCCTATCTGGACCTACCAGGCCCAGCTGCCGCCGGCGAAGTTCATCGACACCCAGCGTGGCCCCGGCTGGGCGATTAACGCCATGGTCTCGGGCGGCAATATTATCGAGGGGGCCGAGGTGCGCTCGTCGCTACTGTTCTCCCAGGTGGTGCTCAAGCCCGGTACACGGGTCGAGGAGGCCGTGATCCTGCCCGATGTCGAGATCGCCGAGGATTGCCGCATCCGGCGCTGCGTCATCGACGAGGGCTGCCGCATCCCACCCGGTACCGTTATCGGTGAGGACAGCGAACGCGACCGGGATCGCTTCTTCGTCTCGACAGGGGGTGTAGTGCTGGTCACCGCCGAGATGCTCGGCCAGGAGATCGCCCACGTGCGCTGATCCGGGCGCCGCGGTGCGGGCCCGCCATCGCGGCCAGTGAGCCGCTAACGGTGTGGCGATCAACCGAAGGCGAAATCCGGCAAGCGTGCTGATCTCTGGGGTGACAACGCCGCTAGCGATTGATTAAGGGGGCCGTGGTTGGCGGGTGCTATGGGCGGCAGGCGATTGGGCTAGTAGCGCGATTGCCGTGCATCCCGGTGACCTTGGGGTTAAGTCCGGCGTGCTCCGATCGTCGCCCCGGGGATGACTGGTTGGACTAGGCCAGTGGCTGGAACAATGCCTCGACATCGGCCATCTCCAGGGCGGCTGTGTTGCCGCCCTCGCCGCCGAGTAGCCAGTTGCCGAGCTCCGCCTTGCGGCGCTGCAAGTCCATGATCCGCTCCTCGACGGTCCCTCGTGTGAGGAGGTGGTAGGCGAACACGGGCTGGTCTTGTCCGATGCGGTGGGCGCGGTCCGTGGCCTGATCCATGACGGCCGGATTCCACCAGGGGTCGTAGTGGATGACGGTGTCGGCGGCCGTGAGGTTGAGCCCCGTGCCCCCGGCCCGCAGGCTGACCAGAAACAGCGGCACCTCGCCGTTCTGGAAGCGCGCCACGCGCTCCTCGCGCTTTTTGGTCTGGCCGGTGAGCTTGACGTAATCGATGCCGCTGCCGCTCAGGGCCTGCTCGATAAGGCCCAGCATCGAGGTGAACTGAGAGAACAACAGGATGCGGCGGTCCTCGCGGCGTAGTTCATCGATGAGGCCGGTCAGCAGATCGAGCTTGGCCGAGTGCTGGATGCCCTTGGCGGCCTCCATGCTGAGCAGGCGCGGGTCGCAACAGACCTGGCGTAGCTTGAGCAGCGCGTCCAGGACAACGACCTGGCTCTGCGCCAGTCCGCGCTGATCGATGGCTTGGCGGACTTTGGTTTCCATGGAGGCGCGCACCGTCTCGTAGAGATCCCGTTGGTCGCCGGTTAGCTCGGCCTCGCGGCGCATCTCGGTCTTGGGTGGCAGCTCCTGGGCGATCGCCTGCTTACTACGCCGCAGCAGGAACGGCTGGATGCGGCGCTTGAGCGTATCCTGGCGGGCTGTGTCGGCGTCGCGCTCGATGGGGCGGCGGAAGACGCGGTTAAACGTCTGGCGGTCACCTAGCAGGCCGGGCAGTAGGAAGTCGAACTGGGCCCAGAGATCACCCAGGTGGTTCTCCAGGGGTGTGCCGGTCAGGCATAGCCGCTGGTGGGCGGTTAGTCGCCGAACGGCCTGGGCCGTCTTGGCCTGCGGGTTCTTGACCGCCTGGGCCTCATCGAGGACGACCACATGGAAATCGGTGCCGGCGAGGGCGTCGATGTCGCGGGCGACGAGGTTATAGGTGGTCAGTACCAGATCCCAGTCGCCGAGGCGCTCGTGATCGGCGTGGCGGCCCGGACCGTGGAGGCGGCGCACGCGCAGCCCGGGCGCGAACTGCTCGGCCTCACGCTCCCAGTTGAATAGCAGTGACAGCGGCGCGACCACCAGGCACGGCCCGGCCAGGCGGCCCTGTTCCCGTTCGAGCATCAGATGGGCGAGTACCTGCAGGGTCTTGCCCAGGCCCATGTCATCGGCGAGCACGCCGCCGAGCCCCTGCTCGCCCAGCGCCTGGAGCCAGCCCACCCCGGTGTGCTGATAGTCGCGCAGCGTCGCCTGCAAGCCGCTTGGCGACGGAGCGGGGGTGATGCGCTCTAACTGAGCGACCCGCTGGCCGAAGTCCAGGACGCTGGTATCGCCCTGCCAGGTCATGTCGCTGGCCTCTTCCAGAGCCGCCAGGTCGGCGGCGCGTGCGGTGGGCAGGCGAACGCTCGCGGCGTTGGGGTCGCGTTTGGGGTCGTAGAGCTCGACCAGGGTCCGCAGTAGCGGTACCACCCGGTCGGCGGGAACTGGCACGATCCGGCCGTCATCGAGCTGCAGCAGGAGGCTCGCCTGCGGATCGATCTGGTCCAGATAGTCCTGGGACATGGCCTCCGGCTGGGATTGGATGAGTTGTACCAGCAGCGGCACCAGGGGGTGGCGCTCGCCATCGATCTCGATGTCGAGGGCGATATCGAACCAGCCCTCGCCCGAGCTGATCTCGGCGTGCCAGTCATCCGGCGTTACCAGCCGATAGGGGAAATCGGTCGTCATCGTGATCTGCCAGCCCTGGGCCTCCAGGCGGGGGAGCTCATTAATGACGATACGCAGCCACTGCTCGGGCTCCGGCGGTATGAACACCGGCTCGGTATTGGCATACCAGCGGTCCAGGCCGGCGGCGGCGAGCTGCTTCCAGGCCGTGCTCTCGGCGTCGCCATCGCGGTCGATGCGCCATAGGGTGCCGTCGCGCTGGTAGCAGGGCTGGGCCCGGTTGTCGCTGGCTGGAACCTGGAGGCCTTGATAGTCGAAGGCAAGCATGGCTACCGGCGAGTCGATGCTCTCGCCGGGGGCTTGCCAGGCGGTTGGATCATTCAGGGCGTGCCAGCCGAGCCACAGCTGGGGCGTCGGCGCGACCCCGCTGACATGCTCCTCGGCGGGGACATCGGGTAGCGGTAGATCGGCCCCGAGCTGCGC
This sequence comes from uncultured Ectothiorhodospiraceae bacterium, assembly GCA_913055565.1. GTDB lineage: Bacteria > Pseudomonadota > Gammaproteobacteria > Nitrococcales > Nitrococcaceae > CAJXKP01. Next base: position 38,730 of record CAJXKP010000011.1, on the reverse strand, counting down.
CAGTGGCTCGCGTACCTCGGCGACGGCCTCCGGGGCGACGGGTGGTGCCGTCAGGCAGGTCAGGGCCAGGCGTGCCTCGAGGCCGGTCGCAATCGGCCCGACCTCACCGGTGTCGGCGTCGATATACCATGGCGGCAGGCACGCCACCGCTTGCGCTGAGGGGGCATCGTCAACCCGGCAAACGAGCCGCTGATCGCCGTCGTCGGCGAGTTGCCACTGGAACTGCCCCGAGCGTTCCGGGCCGAGGCACAACGCTGGCCCGGCCACGCTGCCGACGTGGGCGCGCCCCGTCTCGGTGAGCTCGCGTAGGACCAGCGGCACGCGGGCGGGATCCAGCTCCCTATTGGGCGTGTTCACCAGGGGCAGTATCCGCTGGTCCGAAGGTTCCAGGAACCGCGCTCCGGTGTCGCCGGTGCCGGGGTAGTGGCTGGACTTGCCGTAGCTGCCGTCCTTGCGTTGGCGCGTTTTGTACACGTCCACACACAGTTGGCCCCGGTCATCGCGGCTGACGATATAGGTTATCCGGTCCGCGCTTGCGCGTGATTCGCCGGCCTGACCCGCGGCGCCCTCGAGATGCGTGAGCCACAGCTGCAATTCGGGTGCGAGCGCCGCCCCCGCCTCGCTGTCGAGCTCGTCGAAATAGGCGGCAAGGGCGGCAACGCCATGCTTGCAGCCCATCCCCACGGGGCAGGTGCAGGCGATGCGGACGGGTAGTCGGGCGTTCAGGCTCTGGGCCTGGAGCTGGGTGTAGTAGACCTGACGCCCCGAGCCCCTGACGCGGGCGTAGACGCTGTCGCCAGCGGTCATGATATCAAGCACAAGGCCGCGCTCGGCGTAATCGAGCCCGCGGCTGAGCGTTGCGGCGTCGAACCGAGCCCAAATCGCGTCGTCACCGTGGGTGCTACGCCAGCGTTGGATGAGCTCTTTCACAGCGGTGTCACCATCTAGTCGCTTGGTCCCGACAGCAATCGAATCGCCGAGATGGCTCGGCTCCTACGGCGTCGCCGCTACGGTATGATATGAGCGCCCGGTAGCGGCCGACCCTGGGTGACCATTCCAGAGCAATTGCAATGCGGTCCCTGGGGAACACGGAATTATCCTGGCGGTATGGCATCACGGCCCGTAGGAGTAGGAGCTCAGCCCCTGAGCGACCTTCCCAGAGCGCCCGCAATCGCCGAGATGGCTCGGCTCCTACGCGCCAATATGCCAGCCTAGAGGGGTTATATGGGTGAACGCTACCCGTGGGCGAGCGAAGCGGCCTGCGTTCAATAATCATGGTGCCGGGAGCGGGATTCGAACCCGCACTCCCCGAGGGGAACCGAATTTTGAGTCCGGCGCGTCTACCAGTTCCGCCATCCCGGCTTCCTGCGGCGTGCAGTATACGCGAGTGAAATGGGCTCGACCAGATAGGTGGGGCGCAAGCGCGCTCGGCCGTTCGCGCGGAGGGCGCTTGGCTGCTAGCATCCGGCGCTTACCCGCGCGTAGAAGTGGGCCCAGGCCAGTCAACGGAGCGCCATGAAGACCAGCGATTTCGACTACGATTTGCCGCCGGAGCTCATCGCCTCCGAGCCGCTGGCGCAGCGCCGTGCCAGCGGCATGCTGGAGCTGGATGCTGCGACGGGCGCTATTGCGGACCGGCGCTTTAGCGAGCTGGTCGATCGGCTCACCGCCGATGACCTGGTTGTGCTCAACGATACCCGCGTCATCCCCGCCCGATTGTACGGTCAGCGGCGCACCGGCGGTGGCGTCCAGCTGTTGGTCGAGCGTATCGAGGCCTTTAACGAGGTGTTGGCCCACGTCAGTGCCAATCGCTCGCCGCGCCCCGGTGTCGAGCTCGTTGTCGAGGGCGACGTCGTGGTCGAGGTCATCGAGCGCGAGGGCGAGCTCTTTCGGCTGCGCTTCGATACCGTGGCGGGCGTGCTGGATCTGCTGGAGCGCGTTGGTCACATGCCGCTGCCGCCCTATATCGACCGGGCCGATGAGCCGGCCGACCGGGAGCGCTATCAGACGGTATTCGCGCGCGAGGCCGGCGCGGTGGCCGCGCCGACGGCCGGTTTGCACTTTGATGAGGCGCTATTGGCACAGCTCGGCGAGGCCGGCGTCGGCATCGCGCGCATCACCCTGCATGTGGGTGCCGGTACGTTCCAGCCGGTGCGCGTCGAGGATCCCCTCGAGCATGCGATGCACAGTGAGCGGCTGCGCGTTACCGAGGAGGTATGTGAGCGGGTTCAGGCGACGCGCGCTCGGGGTGGTCGGGTGGTCGCCGTCGGTACCACGGTGGTACGGGCGCTGGAGGCGGCAGCCGCCCAGGGTCAGCCTGAGCCCTTCGAGGGCGAGACGGCGATCTTCATTGTTCCGGGCTATCGATTTCGTGCCGTGGATGCGCTGATTACCAATTTCCATTTGCCCGGTTCCACCCTGATTATGCTGGTGAGCGCCTTCGCCGGCCGTGAGCAGGTGCTGGCCGCGTACCGGCACGCCGTCGCGCAGCGCTATCGCTTCTACAGCTACGGCGACGCCATGTTCATCCCGCGGCCATTGCCTGAGGCGCGGGCGTGACCATGGCCTTCGAGCTGCTGCGGCGCTCGGGCCAGGCCCGGCGGGGCCGCTTGGCCTTCGAGCGCGGCACGGTGGAGACGCCGGCGTTCATGCCGGTGGGTACCTACGGTAGCGTTAAGGGCATCACGCCCGAGGAGCTCGTGGCCGGCGGTACCGAGATGATCCTCGGCAATACCTTCCATCTGATGCTGCGCCCCGGCACCGATGTGATCGCGGATCACGGCGGCCTGCACGGCTTCAGCCACTGGCAGCGGCCGATCCTGACGGACTCAGGCGGTTTCCAGGTCTACAGCCTGGGGCGGATGCGCCGCGTCACCGAAGCGGGGGTCCATTTCCGCTCGCCTGTGGACGGGGCGCGCGTGTTCCTGGGGCCCGAGGAGGCCATGGCGGTCCAGCGGGCGCTGGATTCCGATATCGCCATGATCTTCGACGAGTGCCCGCCGTATCCGGCGGATGAATCCAGCGTGCGTGCCTCCATGGAGTTGTCGCTTCGCTGGGCGGAGCGCAGCCGCCACGCCCATGGTGATAACCCGAATGCGGTGTTCGGCATCGTCCAGGGCGGCGTCCACGAGCGATTGCGGGCGGATTCGCTGGCGGGGCTGACGGCTATCGGCTTCGATGGCTACGCCATCGGGGGCCTGGCCGTGGGTGAGCCGGCCGCGGAGCGCCATCGTGTCCTTGAGGTCCTGGACCCGCTGATGCCGGCGACGGCGCCGCGCTACCTCATGGGCGTGGGGCGGCCCGAGGACATCGTCGAGGCTGTTCGCCGCGGGGTCGATATGTTCGATTGCGTTATCCCGACGCGCAACGCCCGCAACGGCTTCCTCTACACCCAGGGCGGGGTCCTGCGGCTGCGCAACGCCTGCTATGCGCGCGACACCAGGCCACTGGACCCGTATTGCGGCTGCTACACCTGCCGGCACTACTCACGGGCCTATCTGCGGCATCTGGACCGTTGCCGGGAAATGCTCGGCGCCCGGCTGAATACGCTGCACAACCTGCATTACTACCAGCAGCTCATGGCGGCCCTACGCCAGGCGATCGACGAGGCGCGCTTCGATGACTGGTCACAGGCCTTTTACGCCAAGCGGCATCCGGTATGACATAATGCCGCGCTTTGACCCGTTACGGTCGATAACGAGGAGTATTCGATGGACCTACTGATTTCCGATGCCATGGCGCAGTCAGGTGGCGGGGGTGCCCCAGCGGGTGGCCTGCTCCAATTCCTTCCCCTGATCGCGATCGGCGTCATCTTCTATTTCCTGCTCATCCGACCGCAGCAGAAGCGCGCCAAACAGCATCGCGAGATGATCGCGGCCCTCAATCGCGGCGACGAGGTCCTAACCAGCGGCGGCATGCTCGGGCGCATCAATGAGATCGGTACGGATTTCGTCACCGTCGAGATCGCGGATAGCGTCGAGATCCGGCTCCAGAAGAGCTCGGTGCATCAGGTGCTGCCCAAGGGGACGTGGAAGCAGAAGCTCGATAAGCCCGGTACGGACGAGGATAAGAGCGGCAATAAGGGCTAACGGGCCCGGCTACGGGAGCTGGCATGAGCAATCGCTATCCGCTGTGGAAGTATTTGATCCTCGTGGTCGCGCTGGGCGCTGGGGTGCTCTACGCCCTGCCCAATGTGTTCGGTTCGGACCCCGCGCTCCAGATAACCAGCGAGGAGCCCGGGCCGCCGTCCCAGGCCACCCGCCAGCGGGTCGTCGATGTCCTGGAAAAGGCAGACATCGAGATCAAGGGCACGGAAACCCGTGATGAGCGCCTCATCGTGCGGCTCACTGACAATGAGGCCCAGCTCAAGGGCGTTGATCAGGTGGCCGTGGCGCTGGATCGCGGCTACAACGTCGCCATGAGCCTCGCCAATCGGACGCCGGCGTGGCTGCGCGGCATAAACGCGCGGCCGATGTATCTGGGTCTGGACCTGCGCGGTGGTGTCCACTTCCTCATGGACGTGGACCTGGAGGCCGCAGTGGCCCAGCAACTGGAGCGCTACCAGCGGGAGTTTCGTAATCGCCTGCGCGAGGCCGATGTCCGCTATCAGAAGGTCGAGATTACCGACGCTGGCGTGCGGGTCGCGTTTAATCGCGCCCCTGAGCGCGAGGCGGGCAGCGAGACGCTAATCGGTAGCGATTACCGTGAGCTGGAGTTCAAAGGCGAGGCCTCTGACGGGACGTTCTGGCTGGTCGCCACGCTATCGGATCAGCAAAAGCGCGAGATCGAGCGTAATGCCGTCGAGCAGAACATTACGACGCTGCGTAACCGGGTTAATCAGCTCGGCGTCTCGGAGCCGGTGATCCAGCGTCAGGGCCGCGGCCGTATCGTGGTTCAGTTGCCCGGGATCCAGGACACCACCCAGGCTAAGGAGATCATCGGTGCCACCGCGACCCTGGAATTCCATGAGGTAAACCGCTCGGCGGGCGGTACGGGGCTGGGCGCCAATACCGAGGTGCCTGCGGATACGCGCCTCTACCCGATGCGCGATGGCGGCCATGTGGCGCTCTACCGCGAGACGATCCTAACCGGCGAGTACATCACCGACGCCCAGGCCGGTTTGTCGCAGGATACGAACCAGCCCGAGGTGAGCATCACCCTTAATAGCGCGGGTGGTGATCTCATGCAGCGTTTCACCAAGGATCACGTTGGCGACGGCATGGCCACGGTGTTCATCGATCAGGAGATCGAGGTGCGCGAACAGGGCGGCGAGGTCGTGCGTGAGTCCGTCGACGTCGAGGAGGTGATTAACGTCGCCACGATCCAGGCGGTGCTCGGTAGCCAGTTCCGTATAACGGGCCTGGCCAGCTCGAGCGAGGCGCGTGATCTGGCCCTGCTGTTGCGCGCGGGTTCTCTGGCCGCGCCCATGCAGATCGTCGAGGAGCGCACCATCGGACCGACGCTGGGGCAGGACAATATCAATCAGGGCTTCGCCGCGGTGGTGGCCGGCTTCCTGGCGGTAGTTGCCTTCATGGTGCTCTATTATCGCGTCTTCGGCCTGTTCGCCAATGCGGCGCTGTTCATGAATCTGATCCTGATCGTGTCGATACTGTCGCTACTGCAGGCGACGCTCACGCTGCCGGGAATTGCCGGTATCGTGCTTACCGTGGGCATGGCCGTGGACGCTAATGTGCTGATCTTCGAGCGCATCCGTGAGGAGCTCAAGGCTGGTTCGAGCTCACAAGCGGCGATCACCAGCGGCTACGGCAAGGCGCTGTCCACCATCGCCGATGCCAATATCACCACCCTGATCGCAGCGGTGGTGCTGTTCGTCTTCGGTACCGGACCCGTGAAGGGCTTCGCGGTAACGCTGTCCATTGGGATCGTGAGCTCAATGTTTACCGCGATAATGGGCACGCGCGCCCTGGTAGCCCTGGTCTATGGCGGGCGCAGTCGCGTCCGGCTGGCCATTTGAATGCCGCTAGCTATTAGACCGGACGCCGTGGGCGGCTCGGACAACGAGGTATAGACTCAGATGCAGATCTTTAAGCAGGAAACGCGCATCGATTTCCTGGGGCGCCGGCGCATCGCCTTCGTGGTATCGGCGATACTGCTGGTCATTAGCCTGACGGCCCTCGGCCTGCGGGGGCTCAACTACGGCCTCGACTTTACCGGCGGGACCATCATCGAGGTGGGTTACCCTGAGGACGCCCAGCTGGAGACCATTCGTTCGACCCTGGCAAGCAAAGGGTTTCCCGACGCTGTGGTGCAGTACTTCGGTAGTTCGCGGGATGTGCTTATCCGCCTGCCGCCCGCCGAGCAGGAGAGTGCCAAGCTGAGTAATCGGGTCTTGGAGATCCTGCGGGGTCAGACCCCCGGCGTTGAGATGCGCCGGGTCGAGTTCGTGGGGCCTCAGGTGGGCGATGAGCTCAAGGAGAAGGGCGGTATGGCCATGATCTGGGCGCTAGCCGGGATCCTGGTCTACGTCGCCTTCCGCTTCGAGTATCGGTTTGCGCTGGCATCGGTGGCGGCCATCGTCCATGACGTGATTATCACCCTGGGCGCCTTCGCCCTAACCCAGCTAACCTTCGACCTCACGGTGCTGGCGGCGTTGCTGGCCGTCATCGGTTACTCACTCAACGATACGATTGTGGTCTTCGATCGCGTGCGCGAGAACTTCGTCGTCGTGCGCAAGGGCACGCCGCAGGAGACCATGAACCTGTCCATTAACCAGATGCTGGGTCGGACGATCGTTACCTCGGGCACCACGCTCATCGTCGTGCTGGCGCTGCTGATCCTCGGCGGGGAACTGATCTACGGCTTCGCTACGGCCCTGCTTGTGGGTGTGTTGATTGGTACCTACTCCTCGATCTTCGTCGCCGGTAGCACGGTCCTGGCGATGGGCGTGACCAAGGAGGACCTCATCCCGCCGGAGAAGGAGGGCGAGGGGGCCGAGGAAGATGAGCGGCCCTGAGCGCGGCCCCGGCCGCGGCCTAGCCCGTCAGCGCCGGTGTGAGATGGGGCCGGATGGTGCGCAGCAGCTCCTTGATGAGCTTGGGGCTGCCGGCCGCGACGTCGCCGCGCTCGAGATGGCGCTCGCCGCCCTCGAGATCACTGACGATGCCACCGGCCTCGCGAATGAATAGCGTGCCCGCTGCGATATCCCAGGGGTTGAGCCCAATCTCCCAGAAGCCATCCAGGCGGTTACTCGCTAGCCAGGCGAGATCCAGCGCCGCCGAGCCCGTTCGCCGGATATCGCCGCTGTGCCGCAGGACGTCTTCGAACATCCCCATATACGCGGGCAGATGCTCGGGCCACTTGAAGGGGAAACCGGTCCCCATAATGGCCTCCTCCAGCCCGCGCCGTTGGGTCATGCGCAAACGGCGCCCGTCCAGCGTCGCGCCGCCGCCGCGCTTGGCGGTAAACAGCTCGTCGCGTGTCGGGTCGTAAACCACGCCCACCTCGACGCTGCCGCGATAGAGCAGGGCGATGGAGACCGCGAAGTGCGGAAAGCCGTGGATGAAGTTAGTGGTGCCGTCGAGGGGGTCGATGACCCAGACATAATCACTGTCGGCCTCGCCGCCCGATTCTTCGCCGATGATGGCGTGGTCGGGATAGGCACGCTTGAGGGTCTGGATAACCTCCTGCTCGGATTGCCGGTCCACGTCCGTGACGAAATCATTGTCGCCCTTGCGCTCGATCTGGACGCGATCAAGGCGATTGGCATTCCGGGCGATGATCGTGCCGGCGCCGCGCGCCGCGCGCACGGCGATGTTCACCATTGGGTGCATGGGTGTCGCCGCCTGAAGCCGTGTCTAGGATTAAGCGACTAGTATAATAGAAACCGCGCTGCTGGCGTAGCCGTGACGCGCGTCGCCATGGCCGATACACGACCCGATGCCAGCGAGATCGACGTTATGACTGGTCCCATCCATTTCGTGCTCGTCGGTACGACCCACCCCGGTAATGTGGGGGCGGCCGCCCGGGCCCAACGCACCATGGGCTTTTCGAGCCTGCGGCTGGCAGCGCCGGAGTGTGCCCTGGACGATGGGGCTCGCGCCAACGCCTCGCATGCCGCGGCCGTCATCGATGAGGCCGCCGTCTTTCCGGATTTGGCGTCGGCCGTGGCCGATTGTGGGCTTGTGGCGGCGGTCACCGCCCGGGAGCGCCGCATCGGCGTGCCCGCCCGTAGTCCCCGCGGTGTCGCCAGCGAGCTTGCTACCGCCGCCAGTTCGCAGCCCGTGGCCGTGGTCTTCGGGCGCGAGCACTCCGGGCTGACCAATGATGAGACGGTCCTATGCCAGCGGCTGGTGCATATCCCGGCCGATCCGGCGCATGCCTCCCTGAATCTCGCCGCGGCGGTGCAGCTGCTCGCCTACGAGCTGCGGGTGGCCACCGAGGGCGATTGGGTAGCCGAGGGGGGCGATGGCGAACCCGCCGCGACCGGGGCCCATCTGGAGGGATTGTTCGAGCACTTCGAGCGGCTGGCTCTGGAGTCGGGCTACGTTGATCGGGCAGGCCTGGGCTCGATGAGCCTGCGCCTGCGCCGGCTTTTCCAGCGCGCGGGCCCCGTCGCCGCGGAGGTGAATCTGGTCCGTGGCCTATTGCGGGCGGCGGAGAAGAGCCGAAGCCGCGGCTGACAAGCCGCCCGCGGGCGTCGCATCTTGGCCACTCGCGAGCACGCACTAGTACACTGTAGCGCCCGTCGTCGCGGTCCAGCTGGGTTGCTAGGCTCGGCCGTGGCCGGCGGTCTTCCCCCGCTTCCGGGACAATAGGCCCATGTTCGAGCGAGTAAGAGAGGATGTCCGCTGTGTCTTCGACCGTGATCCGGCGGCTCGCCACAGCTTTGAGGTGGTAACCACCTATCCCGGGGTTCATGCCCTGCTGTTCCACCGGCTGACCCACTGGCTCTGGCTGCGGAGGCTGCGCTGGCTGAGCCGTTTCATCTCGGTGATCGCCCGCTGGGTCACCGGCATCGAGATCCATCCCGGAGCGGTTATCGGCCGCCGCTTCTTCATCGACCACGGCCTCGGTGTCGTGATCGGTGAGACGGCCGTCATCGGCAACGACGTGACCCTCTATCAGGGGGTAACCCTGGGAGGTACGTCCTGGGCGCCCGGTAAACGCCATCCCACGATCGGCGATGACGTGGTGGTTGGCGCCGGGGCCAAGATCCTGGGTCCCCTGATGGTAGGCACGGGCGCGCGTGTCGGTTCCAATGCCGTGGTCGTTAAGGATGTCCCGGAGGGCGCGACCATGATCGGCATCCCGGCGCGGGTGGCGCGGCGCGCGTGTGATACCGACAGCGAGAGTGATCGGCGGCGCGAGGCGACGGCGCGCAAGATCGGCTTCGAGGCCTATGGCGCCACCCGCGACATGCCTGATCCCGTGGCCGGTGCCATTAACGCGATCCTCGATCACGTCGAGTACACGGATCAGCGCCTTGAGGAGATGTGCCAGGCGCTGCGCGAGGTCGGTGGCCACGTGTCCACGGAGGGTATCCCGGATCTGGAGGGCTGTGGCATCGAGGATGGCGCGCCCGAGTCGGACCCTGATGCGGCGGTCGAGGCCGAGCCACGAGAGGGCACAGGGGAGTGACCGCTGCACGCTCGAGGGCCTTGTACCTCGACTACGCGGCGAGTACGCCCGTTGATCCCGCGGTGGCGCAGTGCGTCAACGACGCGCTGGTCTCCGAGGAGGGTGTTGCCAACCCGGCGAGCGCCCATCCCGCCGGCCGCGCGGCGGCAGCGCGCATCGAGGCGGCCCGCGAAACGCTGGCGACGGCTATCGGTGCCGACGCCCGCGAGATCATCTGGACCTCGGGGGCGACGGAGGCGGATAACCTCGCCGTTTTGGGCGGTGCGCGCATGCAGCGTGCCCGGGGGCGTGGTCATCGCGTCGTCACCGTGGCCACCGAGCATGATGCGGTGCTGGCCGCCTGTGAGCGCTTGGCGCGCGAGGGCTTCGCGGTCACGCGGCTGCTGCCGGATAGCGACGGCTACCTGGCACCCGATGCCCTTGCCGAGGTTCTCGGCGATGATGTGGCGCTGGTCTCGGTGATGTCGATCAATAATGAGACGGGCGTTATCCAGGATGGCCCGGCGCTGGGGGAGTTGGCCCATGCCTCCGGGGCCCTGATGCACGTGGATGCGGCCCAGGGCATGGCCGAGTGGCCGGAGCGGCTGGCGGATAGGCCCGTGGACCTCGTCTCCCTGTCGGCCCACAAGTGGTACGGCCCGCCGGGCGTTGGGGCCCTATGGCGACGCCTGGAGCCGCGTGCTCGATTGGAACCTGTCATCATCGGTGGCGGCCAGGAGACTGGACTTCGCGCCGGGACCCCTGCACTCCACCAGATCGTGGGCATGGCGGAAGCCTTTCGGCTCGGCTCGCAACGCCGCGCCGTGGATCAGGCCCATATCGCGCGATTGCGCGAGCGCTTGGAACAGGGCCTCGCCGGGATTGGTGGCCTGGTGCGCAATGGCCGCCGCGATGGTAGTGCGCGGATCCTTAATGTCAGCGTCGCTGGGGTGCACGGCGACGCGCTGCGTACCGCGCTCGGCGGTGAGCTTACCGTCTCGGCCGGCTCCGCCTGCAGCTCGCGCGAGGGCGTGCCCTCTCATGTGCTGCAGGCCATGGGGCGCCCTGAGGCGCTAGCGGCCGCGGCGCTGCGCATTAGCCTGGGGCGCGAGCTCAGCGAGGTTCAGATCGACGCGGCGGTGGCTGCTATGGTTCGCGTTATTGCGCAGCTGCGTGGTCCGTCCCCGGCCTGGCGCCATATGCAGGCAGGGGCTAGTGTCGCCGAGCTCTACGGCATGGCCGACGAACCGGTGCTGGTTGCCTGAGATGGCCGATCGTGAGGGCGGTTGGTGGTCGCGTCTCAGCCATGTTGGGGGGCCGGTCGATGCCAGCGGTTATCGTGTCGCCGAGATTGGTGGTCTCAGTGATGGGCTTTGGGTGGTAGCCTGGGTCCAGATAAACGATGAGGTCATCGCGGACGCGCGCTTCGAGGTCTATGGGGCCTTAGAGGCGCTGGCAATCGCGGACTGGTTGGCCGCCCGTATTATCGGCCACGCGCGCCAGGCGGCCTGCCGTATCAACGCCCGGGACGCCCTCGATGCCTTGGGGCTGCCGGCAGAGGCCGGTGGTGATGCCCTCCGTATCGAGGACGCGCTGCGGCTGGCGCTTTCATGCGACGCAATCGGAGGTAGCTATGAGCATTGAATTGACAGAACGTGCCGCGGAGCACATCCGCCGGTCGATAACCGGTCGCGAGGGTAGTGAGGGTTTGCGCCTCGGGGTGCGGACGTCGGGGTGCTCCGGGTTTATGTACACGGTGGATTACGCCGACGAGGTCAGCGAGGACGACTCCGTGTTTGAGGCGCACGGTGCGAAGGTCGTCATCGACCGCAAGAGCATGCCGTTCCTGGACGGCCTGGAGGTGGATTTCGTTCGGGAGGGGATCAACGACGAATTCAAGTTTCGCAATCCCAACGCCACGGGCGACTGCGGTTGCGGCGAGAGCTTCTCCGTCGGTTAGGGGAACGCTGGACCATCCGCGCGAGCCTCTGGCCGTTGAGCGCTAGCGCGCGCAAGGCGCGGCGCGTCGTGCTGTACTTGCGATGGGGTCAAGCTTTGGGACGCCGCCTGGCCACGCGCAAGGCGGCCCCGGCGGGGTCCGCGGGGGCTGGTCACTGTTTGCCTAAGCGCCCAGCAATTCTCATGTCCACCTTCGAGGCGGTCGCTTTACCCCCTGCCGAGGGCGTCTGCGGCCGGGGAAGGCCGCAGTCGAGCCTCCGGGGAAGGCTTGTGGCGTCCCTCGGCAGGGGGTAAAGCGACCACTCGCTCTTCTGGCGATCACTTAATTAGAATTGCTGCTAGGCGCTGCCCTTGATTGTAGGTCCTCTGTCGCGGAGTTAGACTATTCTGCCTGGTTGCGGTCGCCTCGCGGGGGCGGCCGCCGTAACGGCTCAAAACGTCAACTTAGGAGAAGTCCATGGCCATCGAACGCACGCTGTCGATCGTTAAGCCCGATGCCGTCGCTCGCAATGCCATCGGCGAGATCTACAGCCGTTTCGAGAAAGCGGGGCTGCGGATCATCGCGGCCAAGATGGTCCATCTCTCGCGCGCTCAGGCGGAGAAGTTCTACGCCGTCCATCGCGAGCGTTCCTTTTTCGATAATCTCGTCGGGTTCATGACCTCCGGGCCCATCCTGGTTCAGGTGCTCGAGGGCGAGAACGCCATCGCCAAGAATCGCGAGATCATGGGCGAGACCAATCCGCAGGAGGCTGCGGCCGGTACCATCCGCCACGATCTCGCCGAGACCATCGATGCCAATGCCGTCCACGGCTCGGACTCTACGGAGACGGCCTGCAACGAGATCGACTTCTTCTTCGGTGACGACGAGATCTTCGCCCGCGAGGCATAATGACGAGTAACGAGCACACAGCGCCGGTCAATCTGCTGGATCTGGACTTCGAGGCCATGCAGGGCTTTTTCGCCGATATTGGTGAGAAGCCGTTCCGCGCCAAGCAGGTCATGCAGTGGATCCACCAGCGCTGCGTCTCGGATTTCGAGGCCATGACCGATCTCAGCAAGCCGCTTCGCCAGAAGCTCGGCGATGCCGCGGAGATCCGCATGCCCCAGGCCGTTTTCGATCAGGAATCGGTCGACGGCACACGCAAATGGCTACTCGCGGTCGATGGCGGTAACGCCATCGAGCTGGTGTTTATCCCCGAGGCGAGTCGCGGGACCCTGTGCGTGTCCTCGCAGGTCGGCTGCGCGCTGGACTGCAAGTTCTGCTCCACGGCGCAGCAGGGCTTTAATCGCAATCTTACGACCGCGGAGATCATCGGCCAGGTACGCTTCGCCGCCCAGGCCCTGGCGGATGAAGGCCGGGGCCGTCGCGTGACTAACGTGGTCATGATGGGCATGGGGGAGCCCTTAGCCAACTTCAAGGCGGTGATGCCGGCGACGCGTTTGATGGTGGATCGTTATGCCTATGGGCTGTCACGGCGCCGGGTCACGCTCTCTACCTCTGGGCTCGTGCCCAATATGTACCGCATGGCCGAGGTCAGCGATATCAGCCTGGCGGTGTCGTTGCATGCCCCGAATGACGCCCTGCGCGATGAGATCGTGCCGCTGAATCAACGGCATCCGCTCGCCGAGTTACTGGCCGCGTGCCGTCACTACGTCTCGCAGACGCCGCACCACAAGATCACTTGGGAATACGTCATGCTGGATGGCGTCAATGACAGCGACGCTCACGCGCGGGAGCTGGCGGCCCTGCTGGATGACATCCCGTCGAAAATCAACCTAATCCCCTTCAATCCCTTCCCCGGCGCGCCGTACGAGTGCTCGTCGCGCGAGCGGATCGAACGTTTCTCGCAGATCCTGCAGCGAGCGGGCTACATTACGACGACCCGTAAGACCCGGGGTGACGATATCGATGGTGCCTGCGGGCAGCTCGTGGGGCGGGTCGACGACCGCACCAAGCGCCGCGAGCGACAGTCGGCCAGCCAAGAGGTTGCCGTATGAGGCGCATCCTGGCCGCGGGCCTGCTGGTTGCCGCTGCCGTGGCGTTCACCGGCTGCGCCGGGACCGCGTCGGTGGGCGATAAGGATAGGAAGGCCGCCGAGGCCAATACCAAGCTCGGTATCGAGTTGCTCCAGCAGGGTGAGCCGCAGCGGGCGCTTCAAAAGCTCAATAAGGCGATCCGTCAGAACCCTGATAGCTCGGATGCCTACATGGTGCGGGCTTTGGCCTTTGAGCGGCTGGATAAGCCGGATAAGGCCGAGGCCGCTTACGAGGAATCCGTGTCGCTCGATAGCAAGAATGCGCGGGTATTGAACAATTACGGTCGTTTCCTTTGTGGCCGCGGTGAGCCCGACGCGGCTCGGGAGTACTTCGACCGGGCCGCTGATATCTCAACGTATGCGACGCCCGAGGTACCGCTAACGAATGCCGGTATCTGCGCGCTGCGTAATGAGGAGCCCGACCAGGCCGAGGACTATCTGCGGCGCGCGCTTAGGGAGAACAAAGAACAACCGCAGGCGCTGTTGTACATGGCTGATATCCAGCTTCAGCGCGAGCAGTACATGTCGGCGCGCGGGTATCTCCAGCGCTACCTCGATGTGGCGCGTCAGTCGCCCAAGAGCGCCTGGATCGGGGTGCGCATCGAGACCCAGCTAGGTAATAAGGACGCGGTCGCAAGCTATAAGCAGCTCCTCCGCAATAAGTTCCCGGACTCGGAGCAGACCGCCGAGCTCCTTGAGTGGGAGTCCGATGGACGTCTCTGAGGAACAGGAACCCCCAGCGCCCGCTGAGGGCCCGGGCCAGCGGCTGAGACTCGGGCGCGAGAATCGCGGTCTGAGCGTGTCCGAGGTGGCTGATGCCCTGCATCTCGATCGGGAAATGATCGAGGCAATCGAGGCGGATGATTACACTAATCTGCCGCCATCGACCTTCACCAAGGGCTATCTGCGGGCCTATGCCCGCTATCTCGAACTCAATGAGGGTGTACTGCTCGCCTCCTACGAACGGGTGGGAGGGCGTGAACAGCAGCGCCCGCTCAAGCCCGCGGTCGGCCGTGCGAGCGGTATTAAGCGGCCGGGCGTTCGCTGGGTTCTGTCGTTGTTGCTTCTGGCCGCAGTCGGTGGCGGCGTGGCCCTTGTTACGCTGACCGATATGTCCCTTCCGGCGTGGGTGGGCGAAGCGACCCAGCGTGGTGTTGATAGCGTCGCCGATTACGCAGCGGGTCAGGATGCCGAAACCGTGGATGGATCCGAGGACGCCAGTGGTGAGGGTGGCGGTGCCGGCCAAGCGGAGCAAGACGGTACCTCGAAGACGCCTGGCATGGCGCCTGAGGGGGGCGGCGGTGGTGGCGGTACGGCCGCCCAGGAAAGCGCCGACGTGGCGACGGACACGGCTAGCAGTGGTGGGGCTGAGATGGGGCTATCGGCGACGCCAACGGACGGCGCAGCTGACGGCAACGCCCGCCCCAGTGGCGATCCGACACGGACGTCCCCGCCCCGGCGAACCGGGGAGGTGGGAGCCGAGCTCGATAGCCTCCTTGAGGGTGACCCGCTCGCTGGGGATGAGTCGCTGCTGCCCGGTGACGATCCCGCTGACATCGCCGACGACGAGGCGAGCGACGAGTTCGGTGGCCCGCTTGGCGAGGCCGCGCCGGAACCTGGGCGCGGCGATGTCGAGACGAATACGGGCACGTCCCCAGGCATGACGGACGGCACTGCACGCCCAGATTCCGAGTCGGCTACGCAAGAGGCGTCTTCTGGTAGCGACGATCCAGCAGCGGCGAATGGCGCTTCGGAGCCGGGCGTCGCGTCCGCAGGGAGCCGTGTCGGCCAGTCCGACGGGGAGGCTGATGTGCGGACATCGCCGATGCCTTCAGCCGATGAGTCAGCGAATAAGGCGACCATCGAACTGAGCTTTGCCGGCCAATCCTGGATGGAGATTCGTGACGCCCGCGGGCGGCGCCTACTGTTCGAGCTGGTCACGGAGTTCGGGGAGCGACGGATTACGGGCGAGCCCCCGTTTGAGCTGGTGGTAGGCGATGTCGACAACGTCGATGTTAGCTACCGGGGGCAGGCGGTGGACCTCAAGCAATATTCACGGCAGGGTATGGCGCGCTTCGAGCTCGGCGGCCCGTAACGGCGGTGCGGCGCGGCCCCATTCCTTTGGCTTGCCTGATGAACCAATGACTAGCGACAGCAATCGCATTCAAAGCATTCGCGGCTTCGCGGATATCCTGCCGTCCGCAACGCCGGTCTGGCGTCAGGTCGAGACGACCCTGCAGGCGACGCTGGCGGCCTACGGCTACGACGAGATTCGGCTGCCCGCGTTGGAGCATACCGAACTCTTTGCGCGCTCCATCGGCGAGGTGACCGATATCGTCGAGAAGGAGATGTATTCCTTCGAGGATCGCAACGGTGATAGCCTCAGCCTCCGACCGGAGGGCACCGCCGGCTGCGTGCGGGCGGGTATTCAGCATGGGTTGCTGCATAGCAAGGAGCAGCGGCTCTGGTACGCGGGGCCGATGTTTCGGCATGAACGCCCCCAAAAGGGGCGCTATCGGCAGTTCCACCAAATCGGCGCGGAGGTGTTCGGGTTGCAAGGGCCGGACATCGATGCCGAGATGATCCTGATGACGGGCCGTATGCTCCGGGCCCTCGGATTGGGCGATGTGCGCCTGGAGATCAACTCGCTGGGTAGTGCCGAGGCCCGCCGCGCCTATCGCGAGGAATTGGTATCGCATTTCCGGGCGCACTGGGAGGCCCTCGATGCGGATGCCCAGCGGCGGCTGGAGACTAATCCCATGCGGGTCCTCGATAGCAAGAATCCGCAGCTCCAGGCGGTCATCGAGTCGGCACCGAGCCTTATGGATCGCTTGGATGAGGCCTCGCGGGCCCATTTCGAGGGCTTGACCCGTATCCTCGATGCGGCCGGGCAGCCCTACACCGTTAATCCGCGCCTGGTTAGGGGTCTGGACTACTACGGTCGCACGGTCTTCGAGTGGGTCAGTGACGCCCTTGGCGCGCAGGGTACCGTTTGCGCTGGCGGGCGCTACGACCGCCTGGTCGAGCAGATCGGCGGTAACGACACCCCGGCGATCGGCTTCGCCACCGGTATCGAGCGGCTGGTAAGCCTGGTCACCGAGCGTTTCGGTGTGCCCGAGGTCGCCGGACCAGACGCCTACCTGGTGGTGGGCGACGAGGCAGCGATGGGTGTGGCCCACCGGCTGTCGGAGAGGGTTCGCGATCAGTCACCGGGCGCCCGGATCCGGGTCCACAGCGGCGGCGGATCGTTTAAGAGTCAGTTCAAGCGGGCGGATCGCTGTGGCGCGCGCTACGCGGTCGTGCTCGGGGAGAGTGAGCGGGCGAGCGGACAATACACGGTCAAGGATCTGCGTGGCGACGAGCCGCAACGCAGCCTGGACGAAAACGAACTGATCGAGTTCCTGTCGGCCGGTCAGCATTAGGGTAAGGAAGTCATGGCGAACGGCTACGAGACCGAAGAAGAACAAATCGAAGCGATCAAGCGGTGGTGGCAGGAGAACGGGCGCGCCGTTGTGGCCGGGCTCATCCTGGCCGTCATCGGCTTCTTTGGCTGGCAGCAGTGGCAGAGTTATCAGCGCAGTCAGTCGTTAGCGGCGGCGCAAACCTACCAGGGTGTCCTGCAGGCCCTGAATGAGGGTGACCGCCAGAGCGCCCAAGAGCGCGCGAATCAACTGGCCTCCGACCATGGCGATAGCGTGCAGGCCGTGCTGGCCAATCTGTGGGTTGCCTCGGCCTACGTAGAGGCCGGTGACTATGAGGTCGCGGAGGCCGCGCTGCGACAGGCCCGCGATGCGGCCGGTAACAGCGGCTTACGACCGCTGGCGACGCTGCGGCTCGCCAAGGTGGTTGACCAGCGCGGCGACCGCCAAGCCGCCCTGGATCTCCTGGAACCGGTCTCGGAGGGGCCCTATACGGCCCGTTATCAGGAGCTGCGCGGCGATATTAAGGCCAGCCTAGGCGAGCGCGAATCGGCCGTATCCGCGTATCAAGCGGCGATCTCGGCCATTGAGGCTCGCTACGGGGCCGGTGGCGGCGGCGCTCGCGAGCGCGCTCGCCATCGCGGCCGTATCCAGCTCAAGCTCGCCGACCTGGGTGCCGAGGTGGGGACGAGTTCGTGATGCGCTGGCTAACCCTACTGATCGTGCTCCTGGGCCTCGCCGGTTGTGGTGGTACCGATGTGCTGGATGCCACCGAGCCAGCAGCCGTGGATGTTGATGCTAGTGGCGTTCCAGTCGAACGGGTCTGGAGCGCAAGTGTCGGTGACGCCGTGGGTCTGCGCCATCGCCTGGAGCCCGCCGTCGCGGACGGGCGGGTCTATGCCGCTGGTGCCGCCGGTCGGCTAGCCGCGTTTGAGGCCGCGACCGGCGACGCGATGTGGCGCCAAGAACTCAGCGAGCGGCAGCTGTCGGGTGGACCGGCCGTGGCTGATGGTCTCCTCGTGATCGGTACGCGGGAGGGCCGCGTGCTGGGCTTCGACGCCGCCAGTGGCGAGGCGCGCTGGGATTCCGGTGTGACCAGCGAGGTCTTGGCACCGGCAGCCATTGGCCAGGGCACCGTGGTCGTTCGTAGTAACGACGGGCGCGTGTTCGCCCTGGATACCGCCGACGGGGAGCGCCGCTGGCTGTATGATCGCAGCATGCCGTCGTTGACGCTGCGTGGCCACAGCGCGCCGGTGTTGGTTCAGGGCGGCGCGCTCGTTGGTCTCGACAATGGTCGGCTCGTCGCGCTCAAGCTCGCCGATGGCAGTGTCGCCTGGGAGGCCACGGTGGCCGTCGCTAGTGGTAGCACTGATCTTGATCGCATGGCGGATGTCGACGGCGATCCGCGAGTTGAGGGCTCGCAGGTGTTCGCCACCAGTTATCAGGGCCGCGCGGCTGGTCTGGCGTTGAGCGATGGCAGTGTCGCCTGGACCCGCGACATCTCCAGCGCCAATGGTCCCGGACTGGGCAGCGACAAGGTCTACATTACTGACACCGACGGCCGCCTCTGGGCATTGGACCGCGGTAATGGTGCCACCGTTTGGCGCCAGGACGCCTTGAGCGAGCTCCAGCTCACGGCGCCGCGGCGATTCGGTGAGTACCTCGTCGTCGGCGCCTCGGATGGCTATCTCTATTGGCTGTCGCCCGATGATGGTGAGCTGGCGGCGCGCTTGGAGATCGGCGGCAGCCGGATTACGGTGCCGCCCGTGGTCTCGGGATCCGGGCTCTACGTCCAAACCGTTGGGGGCCGGCTGGTCGCGCTTAAGCGCAACGAGTAGCGGTCTCATAAGCGCTCTGCGAGGCGGCGTTGTATGTGCCTGTTGGTTCTCGCTCACGGTTGTCGCAGCGACTACCCGCTGATTGTCGTCGCCAACCGCGATGAATTCCATGAGCGACCGGCGCAAGCGGCCCATTGGTGGTCGGACCGGCGTGTCTTCGGCGGCCGTGACCTGCGCGCCGGCGGGGCCTGGTTCGTAGTCGATGGCCGTGGCCGGTTCGCGGCGGTAACGAACTTCCGCAACGGCCAGGAGGTGGCTGGGGCGCGCTCGCGTGGCGAGTTGCCACTACGAGCACTGGCCGGGGCGTCGACCTTTGGTCTCGAGGCATTGGCCGCCAGTGATGACCGCTACGCCGCCTTTAATCTCCTCGCCGGTGAGGTTGGTCACGTCAGCTATGTGAGTAATCGCTGCGCCCCCTGCGCCGAGCTTCCGCGAGGCATCCACGGCTTGAGCAATGGCTGCCTCAATGCCCCCTGGCCGAAGATCCAGCGGGCCCGGGCAATGCTCGGTTCGGTGGTGCAATCGCCGGCCGCGCCCACGCCGGAGACCCTACTGGATGCGGTCTATGATCGACACCAACCCGCCGATGAGCTGCTGCCCGACACCGGTATTGGTATCGTGCGCGAGCGGCTGCTGAGTTCGCCCTTTATTGTGTCACCCGAGTATGGGACTCGTAGCACAACCGCGTTAATGGTTAGTGCCTCGGGCACGGCCATCGTTAGCGAGCGCTGGTACAACCCGGAAGGGCAAGCCATGACGGCGCACGAGGAGCGTTTCGAGCTGGTGCCTACGCCGGACGCCACCGCCGACGTGTGATCGGCGCGCGATGCCGCGTTGCAGCCTCCCGGGGGGGATGCTACCGTCAGCGCGCCACGCGGAGGCGGCACGTTGTGTGGCCCGTCTCGAGACAGCATAGGAGGAGTCTGGCATGCGAATCATCCTTTTGGGGCCGCCGGGAGCCGGCAAGGGCACCCAGGCGGCGATGTTGTGCGAACACTACGGGATCCCCCATATCGCAACGGGCGATATGTTGCGCGCCGCGGTGAAGCAGGGGACGCCGTTGGGCCAAGAGGCCAAGAAGGTGATGGACGCCGGCGAGCTGGTGTCGGACGATATCATTATGGGGATCATCAAGGAGCGTCTCGCTGAGCCTGACTGCTCGCGGGGCTTCCTGCTCGACGGCTTCCCGCGGACCATCGCGCAAGCCGACGGGCTCTATCAGCATGGCATCGGGCTGGATCGGGTCATCGAGGTCCAGGTGGCCGACGAGACCATCGTCGAGCGTATGGCTGGCCGGCGTGTCCATCCCGCCTCGGGCCGGGTCTACCACGCCGAGCATAACCCGCCCGCTCAGGCAGATGTGGATGACGTCACGGGTGAGCCATTGGTCCTGCGCGAGGATGACTACCCGGAGACCGTGCGTAATCGGTTGGCCGTCTACCATGAGCAAACTCAGCCGTTGGTGGACTACTACACGCGGTGGGCGGAGTCCGGTGACCCGGCAGCGCCGCGATATCTCGCCGTTGATGGCGTGGGCGCTGTCGATGGGGTCCAGCAACGTATCCGCGAGCGCGTCGACGCCTGAGGCCTCGGCGCGGTGCTGGGCGCGGTCCGATACGGCCGCGCGGCGCTGGCGGCGGGAGGTGAGCATGGTCCGAATGGCGTTGTTCTTGGCGGTTCTGATGCTGGGCTCAGCGTCAGCCAACGAGGTGGATGTCCATGGCCTAAGCATCGATGGCCCTATCGGACCCGCGACGGCTAGCTACGTCACGGACGGTGTCCAAGCCGCGGAGTCAGCTGGGGCCGAGGCCGTGCTACTGCGCATCGATACGCCGGGCGGTCTGGACCGAGCCATGCGCGATATCGTTCAGGCGATCACCAATACCGATGTCCCCGTGATCGCCTATGTCACGCCTTCGGGCGCGCGTGCCGCCAGTGCCGGCACCTATATCCTGTACGCCAGTCATATCGCTGCCATGGCGCCGGCCACGAATCTTGGCGCGGCGACGCCGGTGTCCCTCGGCGGTGGTGGAACGCCTGGGGGCGGTGACGGGAACGCGGGCGACGGCGGTAAAGATGAGCGATCCGCCAAGGAGCGCAAGCGCATCAACGATGCCGTCGCCTATATCCGTGGCCTGGCCGAGTTGCGCGGACGTAACGCCGAGTGGGCGGAACGCGCGGTGCGCGAGGGCGTCAGCTTGAGTGCGAGCGCGGCGGTCAACAAAGACGTCATCGATCTTGTGGCCGCCGATACCCAGGCCCTGCTCGCCGCCGTCGATGGGCGGTCGGTGTCGCTCACGAGCGGCCAGCATCGTCTCAACACCGCCGAGGCAAGCGTGCGCGAGCGGGCGCCGGACTGGCGACAGCGCCTGCTGGCCGTTATCAGCAATCCGAATGTCGCCTATATCCTGATGTTGATCGGGATCTACGGGCTGATCTTCGAGCTCGCCAATCCAGGCGCGATCGTGCCCGGGGTGGTCGGTGGTATCGCCTTGCTCATGGCGCTTTTCGCGTTGCAGGCGCTGCCAGTGAATTACGCCGGTCTAGCGCTGTTGGTCTTCGGCATGGCGCTCATGATTGCGGAGGCCTTCGCGCCATCCTTTGGTGTCCTGGGCCTCGGTGGCGTCGTTGCCTTCGCCGTGGGCTCGGTCCTGCTATTCGACGGCTCCACCGGCGCCTACCGCCTGTCCTGGGGTGTCGTCGGCGGCGCCAGTCTGGTGACTCTGCTGGTGGTGCTGGGTACGGCGACCATGGCCGCGCGCTCCTTCCGCCAACCCGTGGTCTCGGGGCAGGCCCATCTCGAGGGCGTCCACGGCACGGCGATCGACGATTTCGACGACATCGGTTACGTGCGCGTCGCGGGTGAGCTTTGGCGTGTCCGGGCGGATGAGCCCGTATCAGCGGGACAGCGGGTGACAGTGGTGCGGGCTGATGGCTTCGAACTCCGCGTCGTGCCCGATGATCAGGTGTCATAGCGGCTGTGATAGCCTCCTAGGCTCTATTTCTATTTCGATCGACGAATGACTGCGGTTTCGGGGCATATGGCACAGTTCCAAGAGGCAATCGAGCGTTTCCGGGAGCTCTTCGAGGCGGCCAAGGCCAGCAACGAGGTGACTGAACCAACGGCCATGACGCTCGCGACGTGTGGGGCTTCGGGGCAGGTGAGCGCGCGCACGGTGCTGCTCAAGGGTTTCGACGAGCGGGGTTTCGTGTTCTATACCAATACCCTGTCCCGCAAGGGGCGTCACCTCGCCGAGAACCCGCGCGCCGCGTTGACCTTCCTGTGGTCGCCGCTCGGCCGACAGGTGCTGATCGAGGGGCAGGCAAGCTTCGTGAGCGATGCCGAGGCGGACGCCTATTTCGCATCCCGGCCGCGGCTGAGTCAGGCCGGTGCCTGGGCGTCCCGCCAATCGGAGGCACTGGCGGGTAAGGAGGCACTCGAGCAACGCGTCGCTGATATCGAGGCGCAGTACACAGGTTGCCAGATCCCGCGACCGCCGCATTGGACGGGCTATCGTGTCGAGCCCGATCTCATCGAGTTCTGGGCCGCGGGTGAGGGCCGACTCCATGAGCGCGACCGCTATTGGCTTGAGGGCGGCCAGTGGCGGCATAGCCTGCTCAATCCCTGAGGCGGCTGATCGCCAGGCTATCAGTGGGCGGTGCCATAAGTTTCGAACCACGGCATGAGCGCCGGCGGATCGCCCGTCGTCAATAGACGCCCGGGCTGTTCCATATGGAAACGTGCTCCGATCCGGCTGGCCCGGCGTTGCCAGTCATCGCGTATGGCGACGATGGCCTCCGGTGCCAGCGGGTAGTCATGACCGAGATACTGCACCGCGCCATCCGCGCCCTGGATCATAACGGTATAGGCGATGGGTCCGAGTTCGGGACTGCCCTGCTCGGTGAGGGCGACGAGCGCGGCTGCCGTGGGCTCGGGGTCGCCAGTGACGGCGACGCTCAATCGGTCCGCTGGATCCAGGGCGCTGGCCTGGGCCACGCTTAGCGCCACCTCTGCATCCTGGCTATAAACCCCCGATCGTGCCGCTGTCGGTATCACCTCGATACCATGGGCCGACAGGCCAGCCAAGTACTGACGCTGTATCTTTTGCCACGCCAGGTAGCCGTCCACCGTGGCCTCGGTGCGGCAAGCCGCCCAGCTGTCGAAGTCCAGGATGGGTGTCCACGCCTGGCCTTGATGGGTCATGAACCGATTCCCGGCTGCTGTGTCCACGGCTACGGGCTCCTCGGGACGATAGAGGGCGGCCTCGAGGAGCTGCCATAGGGGGGCGAAGCCGGCATGCTCCAATTGCACGCGGAGAAGGGCACCGACATCATGCAGGGTGGCGTAGCTCAGATTCACCGGGGCGACGCTAAACAGCTGCTGGACCGTGCGGTCCGTCTCTAGCGAGGCGCGCCCCTTACCCAGCAGCTCGTTCTCGAGCTGCTCGCGTAGCGGTTCAAGCGTCGGTCCGGGGGCGACTAGGGCAAAGGGAATGGCCAGCAGGGGGCCCGAGCCGCGGGCCCGTCGCGGCGCCAGCTCCGGGACCGGGAATTGGCCCCCGGCACTGCCCAAGGCCAAAAGCTGAGGCTCGAAAGCGCCGCCTCGCAGCCCGCCGCGATAATAGTCGAGCAGCCCTTCGGCCATGGGCAGGCCCGGGCGCAGTAACTCAGTGAGATCGTATAGCGCGCCCAGCAGGATCAGACCGCTCGACTGCACCCCCTCGCCTAGGATGCGCTGGAGATCGTTGGCCACGGCGTTCGCTATGACCTCGGCAGCGTCGCGTGTTAGCGCGGGGGGCGGTAACTGGTCAACGATTGCCTCGGGTTCGAGCTCGACCGTTAACACAGCCGGTGTAGCGGATAGGGCGGATTGCATGGGGTTCTCGGCTCATTGCGTTCGACATTCGGGTAGCCGGCTCATGCAAGAGTCGGCGCCACCCCGAGGTATTGTCCCAGTCGTTGTCAGCCATGGCTATGTCGTTCGGCATTTCTGGGGCGGCCTAGCGCCATCGGGTAATGCTGATCAATTCGCGTCGATTTCTACCCGCTGATTGGGCGCAGGCAAGGCGCAGCGCGTCACAATGGTATTGCCGGTATAGTCCCGTGTTGCCACGCCTGATGTGTGCGGTAGGTCCCGGCGGGCGCGCCCCCGGGGCGCTGTGGGTCGCTGCGCGTTCTTGTAATGGGCAACGGCCCTTCACGGCGAAGCCTTGCCTTGTGACCGTCGCCGTGGCGGGCACAGGTCTACCTGAATTATTCGGCCTTTCCCGGGGGTTCGAGGACGATTGTTCCACGCCCCCGGGGCGGGTGAAAGCGATCCTGAAATGCGTTAGGGCGACGGCTGAATTAATCCACTATTGCGATTTTCTGGGTTTGCTATTAGATTTCGCCGTAACGGGGTGAGGGAAGGCAAGGACAGCAGAACATCACCGCGCTGAGTGTTGCCCACTATCAATGGTGGCACGGTCATTTTTAACACCATAGGTCAGAGGAGTAGCAATGGATCTTTCGCGCTATAATTCCAGTGAGTTGCAGCAGCTCAAGAAAGACATTGATAAGGAGCTCGATCAGCGGCGTAAGCATGAGGCCAAGCAGGCTCAGCAGGAGCTCAGAGAGGTTGCGGAGAAATACGGCTTCAGCCTGAGTGAGCTTGTGCCGTCGAGTGCCGCCAAGGGAACGCGCAGTACCAGCAAGGGCACGGTGCGCTTTCGGCATCCTGAGGATCCGAGTAAGACCTGGAGCGGCCGCGGTCGCAAGCCGGTCTGGGTTAAGGAATGGGAGGCTGCCGGGCGCTCGCTCGAGGAAGCGAAGGCGAGTTCCTAGGCGATTGGTTTGGCCGTCCCGGGTACGTTGCACTCCGGGACGGCCGGCGCGAAAGCGATTATCGGTGGTGGGCTAGAATTCCCGCGCCGTTGCCACGGCCTCTCGGTCCCGGTTGCCGGCGGCAGGCGGCTGGCGTTTCTTTAGCTAGTTAGTTTTTTCAATTGCGGCGAGTGATAAACCGAATAGGTCGGTGAGGTGTCCAGGTGCCGAAATGACGCCGGGAGCCGCTGACTCTGATCGGTGCAGCGCTGGCGCGCAACCTCGATGCTGTCGGCGTCGGTCGTTCGTTCGCCACCCTGCATTTTAGTGACCAGTAGCGATTCGCCCTCGATGGGTTCGCCATCGAAACCGATGGTGTCGCCGCTCATAACCCCATCGCTGTCGTACTGACGCACGATCTGTTTGCGTCCCGGTAGGTCGTTCTTCTTCTCGGAACGCTTGTGAACGGGCTGGCCGCCATATTCATGGAGCTTGTACGCGCAGTCCAGGTAGGGCACATCCGCCGAGCTGTCGACGCGAGAGCCCACGCCGAAGCCGTCGATGGGGGCGCCATCGGCAACCAGATCGGCGATGCGGTCCTCGTCAAGTCCGCCGCTGACCAGTATGCGCGTTTGGGACAGGTTGGCCGCGTCCAGGATCCGGCGGACCTCACGCGCATGGGCCGCGAGATCGCCGCTATCGATACGCACGCCCTTAATGGCAATGCCCTCACTGGCCAATTGAGGCGCCACTTCGGTGACTCGCTGCGCTCCCGTCTCGACGTCATAGGTGTCGATCAACAGGACCACATTGTCGGGATGGCTGCGCGCGAAGTTTAAAAAGGCCTGGGACTCATCGTTATGGGCCAGGATGAATGAATGGGCCATGGTGCCACTGACAGGGATACCGTAGCGCGCCCCGGCGAGACAGGTAGCGGTGGCATCGAAGCCCGCGAGATAGCAGCTGCGGGCGGCCCAAAGGCCAGCCTCGCCGCCATGGGCGCGTCGCAGACCAAAATCCACGAGCATCCGTGGGCCGGCGGCGAGCTTGGCACGGATGGCCTTGGAGGCCAGTAATGTCTGGCCGTGGAGGATGTTCATCAGCCGCGACTCGACGAGCTGGGCCTCCGGCAGCGGGGCGATGACTTGTAGGATCGGCTCCTCGGGGAAGGCGATGGTCCCTTCCGGCATCGCGCGGACCGTGCCGGTGAATCGCCACTCGGCCATGGCCTCGACGAAGTCGTCATCGAAATGGCCGCAGGCGCGTAACCAGGCGCATTCCTCGTCGCTGAACTGGGCCTGCTCCAGCCAATCAACGGCCGTGTCGACGCCGGCGGTCACGAAACAGGGCCGTCGTTCGCCGGCATCGCGGACGAAGAACTCGAAAACGGCCGTCTCGTTCATGCCCTGATCTCGGTAGGCCGAGAGCATGGTGAGTTCGTAGAGATCGGTCAGCAGCGGCGTGGTCTCAATATCCATGCGAAAAGCCTGTCTTCGATTGAGCGGACGCCTCAAAGGTGTCCTCGCGCGATTCCGGCCTGGCGGCTCGCGCTAGTCTGGTATGGATGCAATAGCCCAATAAGGCGGCGTCGCCTCAATGTCGCAGCCCAACGCCGCGATTGAGCAGCATCATACTGACACTGCCGCCCGCGATGATGAAGGCGCCCACGATGAGGTACGCGGTGCCGATCGGTATGTCCGAGGCCCCTAGGATGCCGTAACGAAAGGCGTTCACCATGTAGAGGATTGGGTTGGCCAGCGACACGTTCTGCCACAATGCGGGTAATAGGCTAATCGTATAGAACACGCCCCCTAGGTAGGTTAAGGGGGTGAGCACGAACGTCGGCACGATGGCGACATCGTCGAACTTGCGCGCGAAGACGCCGTTAATGAAACCGCCGATGGAGAACAAAAGGGCGGTCAGGAAAACCACGGACAGGGTGATCAGCGGGCTGTGGATGTTGAGATCCGCGAAGAAGGTCGCGACGCCCGTGACCAGTAGCCCCGTGAGCAGGCCGCGGCCGACGCCCCCGGCCAGATACCCCAAAAGGATGGTGTAGTTCGGGGTTGGCGAGACCAGTATCTCCTCGATGTGGCCCTGGAACTTGGCGCCGAAGAATGACGACACGACGTTGGCATAGGCGTTGGTGATCACCGACATCATGATCAGCCCGGGGGCGATGAATTCCATGTAGCCATAGCCTTCCATGGGACCGATGCGGGAACCGATAAGGTTACCGAAGATAACGAAGTACAAGGTCATGGTAATGACGGGGGGCAGCAGGGTTTGCGCCCAGATCCGCAGATAGCGGTGCGTCTCCTTGAAGGCGATGGTGCGCAGAGCAACGAAGGTCCGCGTAATGTAGCCGTTGAGCAAGCTTGGTCTCCCTAGGCCGGCTCGCGTTGACTGTCGGTGTTGTTCTCGACGAGCCGAACGAACAGTTCCTCGAGCCGGTTGGCCTTGTTCTTCATGCTGGTAACCTCGACACCCGCTCGATCGAGTGCCCGAAAGAGGTCGCTTAGTGTTTGTTCCGCGCTGATCGAGACCTCAAGGCTGGATTCATCGACGGGCACGATAGGGAAGCCTTCGATGGTGGGCATGTCGGCGACATGGCCGCGTACATCGAGGATGAAGGTCTCCGTGCTAAGGGACCGAAGCAGGCTGCGCACGTCGGTGTTCTCGATGATGCGGCCCTGATCGATGATCGCTATATTGCGGCACAGCGATTCCGCCTCCTCAAGGTAGTGGGTCGTGAGGATGATGGTGGTGCCCTCGTCGTTGATCCGGCGGAGGAACTCCCACATGGAGCGGCGAAGCTCGATGTCCACGCCCGCTGTGGGCTCGTCCAGGATGAGCAGGCGCGGCTCGTGTATCAGCGCCCGGGCGATCATGAGCCGCCGCTTCATTCCCCCCGAGAGGGTGCGTGCCACGGTGTGACGCCGGCTCCACAGGCCCAGTTCGCGCAGGTAGCGCTCGGCGCGATCGCGTGCCTGGCGTCGGCTCAGGCCGTAATAACCGGCCTGATTGAGCACGATCTGCCCGACCGTCTCGAAGCCGTTGAAATTGAACTCCTGCGGCACGAGGCCGATCTGGCTTTTCGCGAGCCAGCGCTCGCGGTCCAGATCGTGGCCGAAGATCTGGACCTCGCCGGCGGTCTTGCGCACCAGCGTGCTGATGATGCCGATGATGGTGGACTTGCCCGCCCCGTTCGGCCCGAGGAGGGCAAAGAACTCACCCGGTTCGACATCGAGGTCGATGCCGTCCAGCGCGCGGATGCCGCCGGGGTAGGTCTTTTGCAGATTGCGCAAGCGTAGCGCACTCATGATGGGACTCGCAGGACATCGCCAGCAGAAGCCGGATCATAGTGCCTGTCTGCCGTGGTCACAAGGCACCGCGCGGTGGGTGTAATGGACAGGGTGGCTGCCGCGTCCTAGAATATCGCGCCGAATCCAGGTGCCCCGGATTCCACCGGCTTGCGGCCCGCGCGGCTGGGGTTAGGCCCGGATGGAAGCGGGTTGGAGCGCTCAACGGGTTCCTGCCACGGGAGGTGATCGCCCGATCCCTCCCGTTTTTGCGAGCGACGGGAGGCTGTTTTGACGACACCCGCAATTCTCGCCCTCGAGGACGGGACGGTATTCCAGGGCCAGGCCATCGGTGCCACGGGGCGTACGGTCGGTGAGGTCTGCTTCAACACGGCGATGACCGGCTATCAGGAGATCTGCACGGATCCCTCGTATCATCGCCAGCTGGTGACGCTGACCTATCCCCATGTCGGCAATACGGGTACCAATCCGCTGGATCAGGAGTCCGTTCGGCCCATGGCGGCCGGTCTGGTCATCCGCGACCTCCCGGTCGAGGCCAGTAATTGGCGGCTGAGCGAGACCTTGAGTGGCTACCTCGCGCGCCATGGCGTGGTCGCCATCGCCGAGGTGGATACGCGCGCTCTGACGCGCCGTCTCCGGGAGCAGGGCGCGCTCAATGGCTGCATCATGGCCGGCCAATCGCTGGACGCCGATAGCGCCGTTGCGGAGGCGGCCGCCTTCCCCGGACTTAAAGACATGGATCTCGCACGCGTCGTGACAACGGCCGAGCCCTACGAGTGGCGTCGCGGCAGCTGGTCGCTGGATCATGACGAGCGCGAGCCCGCCCCGAGGCCGGACAGCGAGCTCCGCTGGCACGTCGTGGCCTGGGATTACGGCATTAAGCAAAACATCCTACGGCGCCTGGTGGACGAGGGCTGCCGAGTCACCGTGGTGCCGGCGACGACGCCCGCTGCCGAGGTACTCGCGCGCGAGCCGGATGGGGTGTTCCTGTCCAACGGCCCGGGCGATCCGGAGCCCTGTGATTACGCCATAACCGCTACCCGCGAGATCCTGGAGTCCGGCGTGCCGCTTTTCGGGATCTGCCTCGGCCATCAGCTGCTGGGCCTGGCCGCGGGCGCCCATTCCGCCAAGATGAAGTTCGGCCATCACGGCGCCAACCATCCCGTGGTCGAGACGACGACCGGGCAGGTCCTCATCTCCAGCCAGAATCATGGCTTCGCGATCGACGAGGACAGCCTGCCGGCCAATGTGCGGGTGACGCATCGCTCGCTGTTCGACAACACCCTCCAGGGCATGGCGTACACCGACCGGCCCGCATTCAGCTTCCAGGGGCACCCCGAGGCTAGCCCGGGGCCTCACGATATGGCACAGCTTTTCCAACAGTTTACCGAGCTCATGGCGCAAGCCCGCGGCAACGCCGCCTGACGCGCCCTTCGGACACGAGACCAAGATGCCGAAACGCACCGACATCCGGAGCATCCTCATCATCGGGGCTGGGCCCATCGTCATCGGCCAGGCCTGCGAGTTCGACTACTCCGGCGCCCAGGCCTGCAAGGCCCTGCGCGAGGAGGGGTATCGCGTTATCCTCGTGAACTCCAACCCGGCGACCATTATGACCGACCCGGAGATGGCGGACCGGGTCTATATCGAGCCCATCACCTGGCGTAGCCTGCGCCAGATCATCGAACGTGAGCGCCCGGATGCGCTGCTGCCAACAATGGGCGGTCAGACCGCGCTCAACTGTGCCCTCGATCTGGATCATCGCGGCGTGCTCAGCGAGTTCGGCGTGGAGATGATCGGCGCCGATAAGGCCGCCATCGATAAGGCCGAGGATCGCCAGGCCTTTCGCGAGGCCATGGGGGAGATCGGGCTGGACACACCGCGCTCGCGGCTGGCCCATAGCATGGAAGAGGCCATGCAGATCCAGGCCGAGATCGGCTTCCCCACGATCATCCGCGCCTCGTTCACCCTCGGCGGCAGCGGCGGCGGCATCGCCTATAACAAGGAGGAGTTCGTCGCCATCTGTGAGCGCGGCCTCGATCTGTCGCCGACGAACGAGCTGCTCATCGAGGAGTCCGTGCTGGGCTGGAAGGAGTTCGAGATGGAGGTGGTCCGCGACAACGCGGACAATGCCATCATCATCTGCGCCATCGAGAATCTGGATCCCATGGGGGTCCACACCGGCGATTCCATTACCGTCGCGCCGACGCAGACGCTGTCGGACAAGGAATACCAGCTCATGCGCGACGCCTCGCTGGCGGTGCTCCGCGAGATCGGCGTCGAGACCGGGGGCTCGAACGTCCAGTTCGCCATTAACCCCGTCAATGGCCGTATGACCGTCATCGAGATGAATCCGCGGGTGTCGCGCTCGTCGGCGCTGGCGTCGAAGGCCACGGGCTTTCCCATCGCCAAGGTCGCCGCCAAGCTCGCCGTCGGCTACACCCTCGACGAGCTGAGCAATGAGATCACTGGCGGGCGCACCCCGGCGTCGTTCGAGCCTAGCATCGACTACGTCGTTACCAAGGTGCCGCGCTTTACCTTCGAGAAGTTCGCGAACGCCACGCCGGTGCTGACCACGCAGATGAAGTCGGTGGGCGAGGTCATGGCCATCGGCCGGACCTTCCAGGAGTCCTTCCACAAGGCGCTACGCGGCCTGGAAAACGGGCTTGAGGGGCTGGATCCGCGGCCCGGCGGCGAGGGCGAGGAGCGGCTGGCCCGCATCCGCCAGGAACTAAGGGTGCCCGGCCCGGAGCGCATGCTCTGGCTGCCCGAGGCGCTGCGGGCCAGCTTCACCATTGAGGATGTCTTCGTGCACACCTGGATCGATCGCTGGTTCGTGGCCCAGCTCGCGGACCTGATTGAGACCGAGGGCGCGATCGCGCAGCAGGGCCCGGCGGCGCTGGATGGCGAGCGGCTGTTCGCGCTCAAGCGCAAGGGCTTCTCGGACGGCCGTATCGCCCGGCTCGTCGGCGCGGGGGAGGATGCCGTGCGCGCCCGCCGCCATGCCAATGGGGTGCGGCCCGTTTTCAAGCGTGTTGATTCCTGCGCGGCCGAGTTCGCCACGGCTACGGCGTATATGTACTCGACCTACGAGCGTGAATGCGAGTCCGAGGCCACGGATCGCCATAAGATCATGGTCCTGGGCGGTGGGCCGAATCGCATCGGCCAGGGTATCGAGTTCGACTATTGCTGTGTGCATGCCGCGCTGTCGCTGCGCGATGATGGCTACGAGACCATCATGGTCAACTGCAACCCGGAGACGGTGTCCACCGATTACGACACCTCGGATAGGCTCTACTTCGAGCCGCTGACGCTGGAGGATGTGCTCGAGATCGTCGCGACCGAGCAGCCCACGGGCATCATTATTCAGTTCGGCGGCCAGACGCCGCTCAAGCTCGCGCGCGACCTTGAGGCGGCCGGGGCCCCCATTATCGGCACCGCGCCGGACTCCATTGACCTCGCCGAGGATCGCGAGCGCTTCCAGCGCATGATCACGGATCTTGGTCTCCAGCAGCCCCCGAACCGCACCGCGCGCAGTGCCGATGAGGCCCTCGCCCTGGCGCGCGAGATCGGTTATCCGCTGGTGGTGCGGCCGTCGTATGTGCTGGGGGGGCGCGCCATGGAGATCGTCTACGAGGAGCAGGATCTGCTCCAGTACATGCGCGAGGCGGTCAAGGTCTCTAACGAGTCGCCGGTGCTGCTGGATCGATTCCTGGATGATGCCGTTGAGGTGGATGTCGATGCCGTCAGCGACGGCGAGGATGTGCTCATTGGCGGCATCATGGAGCATATCGAGCAAGCCGGGGTGCATTCCGGCGATTCGGCCTGCTCGCTACCGCCCTACACCCTGGCGCCATCGGTTGCCGATCGGCTGCGTGAGCAGGTGCGCGCCATGGCGCGGCGGCTGGGCGTGGTGGGCCTGATGAATACGCAGT
Organism: uncultured Ectothiorhodospiraceae bacterium; assembly: GCA_913055565.1. Lineage (GTDB taxonomy): Bacteria > Pseudomonadota > Gammaproteobacteria > Nitrococcales > Nitrococcaceae > CAJXKP01. Next base: position 6,842 of record CAJXKP010000011.1, on the reverse strand, counting down.
TCGCCATTAAGGGCGACGATATCTTCATCCTTGAGGTCAATCCCCGGGCGGCGCGGACGGTGCCGTTCGTCTCCAAAGCCACGGGCATGCCTCTGGCCAAGATCGCGGCGCGCTGCATGGCGGGGCGAACGCTTCGCGAACAGGGCTACGACCGGGAGATCGTACCCGGCTACTACAGCGTCAAGGAAGCTGTCTTCCCGTTCATCAAGTTCCCCGGTGTCGATCCCATATTGGGTCCTGAGATGAAGTCCACCGGCGAGGCCATGGGGATCGGGCGCTCCTTCGGGGAGGCCTATGCCAAGTCGCAGCTCGCCGCCGGGGTCCAGTTACCGCGCGGAGGCGCGGCCTTTATCAGTGTGCGCGATGCCGACAAGGAAGCGGCCGTGCTGGTGGCCCGGGAGCTGCTCGCGCATGGCTTCCGCTTGATCGCCACGGGCGGCACCAGTGCGCGGCTTCGCGAGGCGGGCATCGAGTGCGAGGTGATCAATAAGGTCACTGAGGGTCGGCCCCATGTCGTGGACGCGATTAAGAACGACGAGATTGACCTCATCGTCAATACCACCGAGGGCCGGCAGGCTATCGCGGATTCGTTCTCGATCCGCCGCGAGGCGCTGCATCATAAGGTCTGCTATACCACGACCATCGCGGGTGCTCGCGCGACCTGCCAGGCCCTTGATTACCTCGAGACCGGGGACGTTAGCCCGCTTCAGGATCTCTACAAGGAGGCCACCGCATGAGCAAAACGCCACTAACCGTGCGCGGTGCCGAGCAACTGCGCGGGGAGCTTGAGCGGCTCAAGACCCAAGAACGCCCGCGCATTATCCAGGCCATCGCGGAGGCGCGCGAGCACGGCGATCTCAAGGAGAACGCCGAGTACCATGCCGCACGCGAGCAGCAGAGCTTCATCGAGGGGCGCATCCAGGAGCTCGAGGCCAAGCTCTCCAATGCCCAGGTCATCGATGTCTCGACACTGCCGCAGGAGGGGCGCGTGGTGTTCGGCGTGACGGTGATGCTGGCGGATGAGGACACCGGCGAGGAGAAAAGCTACCAGATCGTCGGTGAGGACGAGGCCGATATCAAGCAGAGCCTGATCTCGGTCCAGTCGCCCATCGCGCGAGCGCTTATCGGCAAGGAAGAGGGTGAGGTTGTCGAGGTCCAAACCCCCGGCGGCAATCATGCCTACGAGATCCTCGAGGTGCGCTACGAGTAGACCGAGCGCCTGAGCGGCGACAATCGGCAGGGCGCCGCTCAGGCACGGTGGATCAGGCGGGCAGGGCGATGGGGTTGCGCTTGTCCGGGTTCGGGCGATACACCAAGATCGTATGGCCGATCGACTGCACCAGCTGCGCGCCTGTGGATGCCAACAGCTCCTCGGTATAGCGACGGCGTTGCTGGCGGTCATTGGCGACCAGTTTGAGCTTGACCAGCTCGTGGTCGCGCAGCGCCACGTCCAGCTCGGCGATCACCGCGTCGGTCAGCCCCGCATTGCCCGTTCTTACCACGGGCTTGCGATCGTGTCCGAGGCGCCGCAGATGGCGTTTCTGACGTTCGTTCAATCCTGACATGAGGCCTTCCAGTATGGCGGAGGAACCGCGACAACAGCGCAGTGTATCACGGGCCTCCCAGCCCGAGGCGGCGGCCGCGTTGAATAGCGTCGCCGTCGAGCTCGTTGTGGTGGCGATCGTGGCCGTCGGGGCCCTGATGGTGGTGGTCCGCATGGACTGGCCCGCCTGGCTGGAACTCGGGGGCGTCGCGGTGGTCGGATTGGGGTGCGGGGGTTGGCTGGCGATGCGCCGCAAAGCCAGCCCCAAGGGTGGTGCCAATGACAGCGAGCTCGGCGATGGCACGAACCAAGAGTAGCGACCGCTGGCTGCGCGAGCACTTCGCCGATAGCTACGTCCAGCGGGCGCAGCGTCAGGGCTATCGATCCCGCTCGTTGTTCAAGCTGCGCGAGATCGATGGCCGCGATCGTCTGCTCCGACCCGGTATGGTTGTCGTCGATCTAGGGGCGGCGCCCGGCGGTTGGACACAGTATTGCGCTGAGCAGCTCGATGGCCGCGGCCGGGTGATAGCCCTGGACGCTCTTGCCATGGATGCGCTGGCCGATGCCACGTTGATTCAGGCGGACTTTACCGAAGATGCGGCCTTGGCCGGATTGGAGGCGGAGCTCGCCGGCGAGACTGTCGACCTTGTGCTATCGGATATGGCCCCCAATATTAGTGGACACAAGGCGGTGGATCAGCCGCGTGCCATGCATCTGATGGAGCTGGCGCTGGATTTCGTCGACCGGGCGCTCAAGCCGGGGGGTGATTTCCTGGTCAAGGCCTTCCAGGGGGAGGGCTTCGATGCCTATCGTCAGGGGCTCCAGCAGCGCTTCGCCCGGGTTCAAACCCGCAAGCCGGAGGCATCGCGCGAGCGCAGCCGTGAGATGTATTTATTGGCCCGGCAATTGCAGTCGTAGTAGTGTTCGGTTCCGGTAGGCGTGTTGGGCGCCGTCCGGGGCTATTAAACGTATCGCCGGTCACGGACCGGTCGTCACGCATCGAGGTATAGCGCCTTGAACGATATGGCAAAGAACCTGATCCTCTGGGTCGTCATCGCTATCGTGCTGATGTCGGTATTCAGCAATTTCCAGGATTCGGCGGTCAGCACACGCGAGCTCAGCTACTCGCAATTCCTCTCGGACGTGCAATCGGGCGATGTCCAGAGCGTCACGATCAAGGGGCACGTGGTTAAGGGCGAGCGTACCGACGGTCAGCAGTTCCGCACCTACAGCCCCGAGACGAATAACGACAAGCTCGTCGGCACGCTGCTGGACAACAACGTCACCGTTAACGGCGAGGCGCCTGACGGACAGAGTGTCCTGCTCCAGATCCTCATCTCGTGGTTCCCCTTCCTGCTGCTGATCGGCGTCTGGATCTACTTCATGCGCCAGATGCAGGGCGGGGGCGGTGGCCGTGGTGCCATGTCCTTCGGCAAGAGCAAGGCGAAGATGGCCTCCGAGGATCAGGTCAAGGTCACGTTTGGCGATGTCGCCGGTTGCGAGGAGGCCAAGCAGGACGTCGTCGAGCTGGTGGAGTTCCTGCGTGATCCTGCCAAATTCCAACGCCTCGGCGGCCAGATTCCGCGTGGTGTGCTCATGGTGGGGCCGCCGGGCACGGGCAAGACCCTGCTCGCCAAGTCGATTGCCGGCGAGGCGAAGGTGCCGTTCTTCTCCATCTCGGGCTCGGACTTCGTCGAGATGTTCGTGGGCGTGGGTGCCTCGCGGGTGCGCGATATGTTCGCCCAGGCCAAGAAGCAGGCGCCGTGCATCATCTTCATCGATGAGCTCGACGCCGTCGGTCGCCAGCGCGGTGGTGGCATGGGTGGCGGTCATGACGAGCGCGAGCAGACGCTGAATCAGATGCTCGTCGAGATGGACGGCTTCGAGGGCAATGAGGGCGTCATCGTCATTGCGGCCACCAACCGCCCCGATGTCCTCGACCCGGCACTGCTGCGGCCGGGGCGGTTCGACCGCCAGGTCGTGGTGCCCCTGCCCGATGTCCGCGGTCGCGACCAGATCCTGGGCGTCCACGTGGCCAAGGTGCCGCTGGCCGATGAGGTTGATACCAAGGTCCTGGCGCGTGGTACGCCGGGCTTCTCGGGCGCGGACCTGGCGAATCTGGTCAATGAGGCGGCCTTGTTCGCCGCGCGGCGGAATAAGCGGGTCGTGGATCAGCAGGACTTCGAGGACGCCAAGGACAAGATCATGATGGGCGCCGAGCGTAAGTCCATGGTCATGAGCGAGGAAGACAAGCGCATGACCGCCTATCATGAGGCTGGTCACACCATCGTCGGCCTCCTCTGTCCTGGGCACGATCCGGTGCACAAGGTCAGTATCATCCCGCGCGGTGGTGCCTTGGGCGTGACCATGTTCCTCCCCGAGGAGGATCGCTACAGCTACACCAAGGAGACGTTGAATAGCAATATCGCGAGCCTGTTCGGCGGCCGGTTGGCTGAGGAAACGATCTACGGCAACGATAAGGTCACGACCGGGGCGCAGAACGACATCCAGCGGGCCACGGATATCGCCACCAACATGGTGACTAAGTGGGGCCTTTCCGACCGCATGGGGCCGTTGGCCTATCGCGAGGAAGACCAGAACAGCATGTTCCCCAACCAGCAGAATCTCTCCGATGAGACCGCTAAGGCGATCGATGAGGAGATTCGCCGGATCATCGATGACAACTACCGTGAGGCCAAGCGGCTGCTGATGGAGAACATCGACAAACTGCACGCCATGGCCGAGGCCCTGGTTAAGTACGAGACCATCGACCGCGATCAGATCGATGACATCATGAACGGCCGGCCGCCGGGGCCGCCGGCGGACTGGGACGATCCCCGGCCCGGTTCCACCGGTGGCTCGGACAGCAGCGCGGAGCCCGAGGGCAGCGTCGGCGAGCCGGCCAACGAGCACTAGGCGGTGGCCGAGGCCGGTGTGAACTGTGGCGGCCGGTTGGTGGATCTCTCCGCACCGGCCGTCATGGGTGTACTCAACATCACCCCCGATTCCTTCTCGGACGGGGGTGCTTTTATGGATCAGGATGCGGCCGTGGCTCAGGCGCAGGCCATGGCCGATGCCGGTGCCGCCATCATCGATATCGGCGGTGAGTCCACTCGGCCCGGGTCTCAAGGGGTTGATGTCGATACCGAGCTCGCCCGCGTGCTCCCGGTAATCGAGGCGTTGGCCCCGCGGCTGGCCGTGCCGCTGTCCGTGGATACCAGTAAGCCCGAGGTCATGCGGCAAGCGGCTCGCGCTGGTGCGGGCCTGATTAACGACGTCACCGGTTTTAGCGGCTCGGGCAGCCTTGAGGCGGCGGCGGCCACGGATCTGCCGCTGTGCATCATGCATATGCAGGGCACCCCGGCGACCATGCAGGATGATCCGCGCTACCACGATGTCGTCACGGACATCCACGAGTTTCTCGCCGAGCGCGTCGCCGCCTGTGAGGCGATCGGCATCAGTCGCGATCGCCTGATCATCGATCCCGGCTTCGGTTTCGGCAAGACCCAGGCCCACAATGCCCGCTTGCTCCGTGAGCTCGCGCGCTTTCAGTCCTTCCAGCTGCCCATCCTTGTGGGCCTCTCGCGCAAGGGCCTGATTGGTTACGCGACCGGTCGTGACAAAGATCAACGCCTGGCCGGTAGCGTCGCCGCGGCCACGCTGGCGGTCCATCACGGCGCTAGCATCGTTCGGGCCCACGATGTCGCGGCCACGGTTGATGCCTTGGCGCTGACGCGCTATGTAATGACGGATAGTCGTGGCGGCGCTTGAACCAGGAGGGGCAATGGAGAGACGTTATTTCGGCACGGATGGCATCCGTGGGCGGGTTGGTCGCTACCCGATCACGCCCGATTTCATGCTCAAGCTGGGCTGGGCCGCTGGGCACGTGCTGGCGGGGCGTGGCGCGAATAATCAGGTCCTTATCGGCAAGGATACGCGGCTGTCGAACTACATGTTCGAGTCGGCGCTGGAGGCAGGCCTGTCCGCTGCCGGCGTTAATATCCAGCTGCTAGGGCCGTTACCCACACCCGGGATCGCCTATCTCACGGCGACACTGCGAGCCAATGCGGGCATCGTAATCAGCGCCTCCCACAACCCGCACTACGACAACGGCATTAAGTTCTTCTCGCCCCAGGGCCACAAGCTCGACGACGACACCGAGCTGGCCATCGAGGCGCTACTCGATCAGCCGCTCGATACCGTTGCCAGTGAGCTCCTGGGTAAGGCCTATCGCATGGAGGATGCGCGCGGGCGCTACATCGAGTTCTGCAAGCACAGTGTCCCCGACAGCGAGCTCCACGGCCTCCGGATCGTCGTCGATTGCGCCAATGGCGCCGCCTATCAGACCGCGCCCGAGGTCTTCCATGAGCTGGGCGCCGATGTGATCCGCATGGGCAACCAGCCCGATGGCGTGAACATCAACGTCGAATGCGGTTCGCTCCACACCGAGGCGCTCCAGCGGCGGGTGCTCGAAGAGGGTGCGGATGCCGGCATTGCGCTGGATGGGGATGGTGACCGGGCGATTATGGTGGATGAACGCGGCGAGGTCATGGATGGCGATCAGCTCCTGTGGATCATTGCGCGGCACCGCTACGAGCTCGGCCAGCTCCGGGGCCCGGTGGTCGGGACCCAGATGACCAATCTCGGCCTGGAGCTCGCCCTGTCGGAGCTGGATGTGCCGCTGGAGCGCAGCAAGGTCGGGGATCGCTATGTCATCGAGCGCCTGCTGGCGACCGGCGGCACCATTGGCGGCGAGTCATCAGGGCATATCGTCTGCTTGGATCGTACGACCACCGGCGACGGCACCATTACGGCACTCCAGATCCTGGCGCGCCTGGCAGCCCAAGGGGCGCGTCTGAGCGAGCTCGTCGGCGGCATGGAAAAGCTGCCCCAGCAGATGATCAATGTGCCGGTTGCCGAGTCCGGCGCGCGGGTCGACAGTCCGGCGATTCAGGAAGCGGTTGCGCAGGTCGAGGCCGAGCTGGGTAGCCAGGGTCGGGTCTTGCTGCGGCCGTCGGGCACCGAGGCGAAAGTGCGTGTCATGGTGGAGGGCCGCGATATCTCGGTCGTCGAGCGTTTGGTCAATCAGCTGGCTGACCGTGTGCGCCATGTGTTGGCGAGCGAGGCGGTCGTTTAACGTGGAGTGTGACGCGCTCCACTCGTAGTAGCCGAGCCCTCTCGGCGATTCGGGCGCTCTGGCAGGCTCGCCCAGGGGGACTGGGCTCCTAGTGCGCCAGGAAAAGCCTGGTCGTTTGGAATCGGCGGATAGGGAAGGCCGCTGTGAAATAGCGTGAGGGAT
>CAJXKP010000010.1 GCA_913055565.1 uncultured Ectothiorhodospiraceae bacterium | reverse complement strand
ACGATAATAAGGCCATCGCCGAGATCACCTACGTGGTGGCCACGGGCAACTTCATCCAGCGCATCGGCAAGAATCTTGGCGTCGAGCTCGAGGGTTAACGCCGTTCCGCGCGATCCTGAGGCGGCCAGGCCTGTCGGCAGGCCGCCTCCTATGACCGCTCAAAAGGCCCCAGACAGGCTCACGACACCTCGGCTATCGGCTATATCACTGCTGTCATCGATGTCGGTATCCACAAACTTGGCGCTAAGCGAGTAATTCTCGGCGAACGATACGCTAGCCCCGAGATTGTAGTGGACGTAATCCTCAGCCTCGTCGATGCTCTGGTCACCGATATTGGCCGATAACGTAACGCGGTCGTTTAGTAGTGGCACGGCCACGCCAGCGCGGAAGTGTTCCGCGTTGCCCGCATCACCGAAGAACTCATCCGTTAAGTCGAATCCCGCACTCACCGACGCCACGCCGAAGTCATAGCTCGCCGTGCCGTAGTACTCAAGGTAATCGTAGTCGAGGTCATCCTCGGCGCCGGGATACGTAAAGTAGGCGATACCGGTATCGACGCTCAGCGCCTCCATGCCCATCGCCCCGAGATCAGTCGCAAAGCCGCCGTAATAGTCGATCTCAAGATGGGCGCCCTCATCAGCGTCATCAATAGCAGCAATCGAGTCCGGATCTTCATTGAAATCAACGCTCGATCCCCAGGTCCCCACGTAGAAGCCGGTTTCGTGGGAGAGGTCGAAGCTGCCTTGGAGCGCCGGGTCCTCATCGGTCTGCGAAAATCCACGGAACACATAATCGCTCGTAAGCGTCACGCTTCCGTTAACGCTAAAGCCGGTGTCACCCAGCTCCGCCGCCGTTGCGGAGCCCGTGAATGCAGCTAGGCCAAGGCTGGCGGCCGCGATGGCGGAATAGGTAGCCTTTCGGGTCATAGTACTTCTCCTGTCAGACACTGCTTAGTAAGGGCGCACCAAATGAGCGCTCGCACTAGAGAATGCACAAACCGAGCCAATCGTTGCCGCTGGCTACGTACATCAGATTGAGGCAGGAGAATCAGGGGGTGGCGCACCAGGGCGAGGCACGATTACGCGCATGCGCTCACAGCCGGGGCATGGCCTACCGAGCGGGCAAGGCTTGGGATTACATAGCGACCAGGAGCACGATTACGACACCTAGAAAGACGGCGGCGAGCATCATCAGGAACCAGCCGAAACGACGCCCCGCCTCCCGCTGATCGGCCCATTCCTCCCGCTTAGCGCCCAGCTCGCCGTCACTGAGGTCGCTGCAATGGGGGCAGGCGCCCTGGTCTTTCGAATAGCGATGGCCACAACGCGGGCAGCGCGCACCACGACATGGCACCCTCGGTAATAGAGCTGGGAACACGGGGAACTCCTCCAGGGTATTGGTCACCATGGCCCGCCATTTAGGCAGACCTAGCTGCGGCGTAGGTCAGCCCAGCGCCCTACGGGCGTTGCGGAACAGCCGTAGCCAGGGGCCATGCTCACCCCAGCCCGGCGGATGCCAGGAGTGCTGGACACTGCGGAAAACGCGCTCGGGATGCGGCATGGTAATGGTCACGCGACCGTCGTGATTCACGAAGCCGGTTAGACCGAGCGGTGAGCCGTTGGGGTTGGCCGGGTAGCGCTCGGCGGGGGCGCCGTGGTTGTCGACGTAGCGCAGCACCGCCGCCCCGGCACTCTCGGCCTTGCGCGGGCCGCCATCGCCCGCGAAGGCCACCCGACCCTCGCCGTGCGCCACCGCGATGGGCAACCGCGAGCCCTCCATGCCCTGCCACCACGGTGACGGCGAGGGCAGGACCTCGACCAAGCTCAGGCGCGACTCATACTGCTCGCTGCGGTTACGCCGAAAGCGCGGCCATAGCTCAGTGCCGGGGATGAGCTCGGCGAGCTCGGCGAGCATTTGGCAGCCGTTGCACACCCCCAGCGCCAGGGTGTCGCCCCGCTGGAAGAAGGCCTCGAACGCGTCCCGCGCTCGCGGATTGAACAGGATGGTCTTAGCCCAGCCGCCACCGGCGCCGAGCACATCGCCGTAGGAGAACCCGCCGCCCGCCGCAAGAACCTGAAAGTCGGCCAGGTCTCGACGACCGGCGAGGATGTCCGTCATATGGACATCCACCGCATCGAAGCCAGCCCGGTCGAACGCGGCGGCCATCTCGAGTTGGCTGTTAACGCCCTGCTCGCGCAGCACAGCGACGCGCGGACGGTGGCCCTCGGTCACATAGGGGGCCGCGATGTCGCGGTGGGGCTCGAAGGTCAGCTGCGGGCTCAGTCCCGGATCGTGGGTATCGCAAACCGCCTCGTATTCCTCATCGGCACAGTCGGGGTTATCCCGCAGGCGCTGCATGCGCCAGGTGGTCTCCTGCCAGCGCGCCTGCCAGTCGGCCAGCGGGCCATCCAGGATGACGCCATCGCCGTGACGGAACACGAGCTGGTCGTCATCGCGCAGGCTGCCGATGGCATGACTGCAATCGAGCAGTGCTGCCGCCCGCAGCCGCGCGATGAGATCATCCCGCTCACTGACGGGGATCTGAATAACGACGCCCAGTTCCTCGTTGAACAGCGCGGCCAGTGGATCACCGAGGCCCTCGATATCGATATCGATACCGACCCGCCCCGCGAACGCCATCTCCGCGAGCGTGGCGAACAGGCCGCCATCGGAGCGATCGTGATAGGCGAGCAACGACCCGGCCGCCAGCAGATCCTGGATCAAGGTAAACAGGCGTGCCAGCGCCTCGGGATCGTCCAGGTCGGCGGGGCGCTCACCGAGGCGGCTGTAGACCTGGGCGAGCGCCGACATCCCGAGGCGGTTCGCCCCAGCGCCGAGATCGAGCAGCCAGAGCTCGCTATCACCACCATCACGCCGCAGTTGGGGCGTGACGCCGTAACGGACGTCGCCGACGGGCGCGAAGGCGGAGACGATCAGCGACAGCGGTGAGGTGACGGCGCGTTCCTGACCATCCTGCTGCCAGACCGAGCGCATCGACAGGCTATCCTTGCCGACCGGGATGGCGACGCCAAGGCGCGGGCACAGCTCAGCGGCCACGGCCGCCACGGTGTCGTAGAGAGCGGCATCCTCGCCGGGCTCCCCGCCCGCGGCCATCCAGTTCGCCGAGAGATTGACCTTCTCCAACGCCCCCACGGGTGTGGACGCCATGTTCGTCAACGCCTCGCCCACGGCCAGGCGGCCCGATGCCGGCGCGTCGAGCACGGCGGCGGGCGAGCGCTCCCCGATGGCCATGGCCTCACCCGCGAAGCCGGTATAATCCAGCAGCGTCATACCGGCGTCGGCGACGGGGACCTGCCACGGACCCACCATCTGATCGCGGGCCACCAGGCCGGAGACGGTGCGGTCCCCGATAGTGATCAGGAAGTGCTTGGCCGCGACGCTCGGCAGCGCGAGCACGCGGCAGGCGGCCTCGTTGAGGTCGATGTCGTTGGCAAGCGCCTCGCCAGCCGGAGCCGGCAGGCGCTCGACGTCCCGCTGCATGCGCGGCGGCTTGCCCAGCAGCAGCTCCATAGGCATATCGACCGGGCTATTGCCGAAATGGCTGTCCGTGACCACCAGCTGCTGCTCCGGCGTGGCCTCGCCAACAATGGCGAAGGGCGCGCGCTCACGCCGGCAGATGGCCTCGAAGGCCTCACGACGATCCGGGTCGAGGGCCAGGACGTAGCGCTCCTGGGCCTCGTTCGCCCAGATGCCCATGGGCGACATGCCGGGCTCGTCGCTGGGTACACGACGCAGCTCCAGCCGCGCGCCCCGGTCGCTGTCGTGGAACAGCTCGGGCAGGGCGTTAGCCAGCCCCCCGGCACCGACATCGTGGATGGCCACCACGGGATTGGCATCGTCGAGCTGCCAACAGGCGTCGATGACCTCCTGGCAGCGGCGCTGCATCTCGGGATTACTGCGCTGAACGGAGGCGAAATCCAACGCCTCATCGCTGTCACCACTATTGACCGACGACGCCGCGCCGCCGCCCAGACCGATCAGCATCGCCGGTCCGCCAAGCACGACCGCCGGGGCACCTTCGGGGATCTGCCCCTTATCGATGTGCTCCTGGCGTATGTTGCCCATGCCGCCGGCGAGCATAATGGGCTTGTGGAAGCCTCGCACGCTGTTACCAACCGCGTGCTGGAAGCTGCGGAAATACCCCACAAGCTGAGGGCGACCGAACTCGTTGGCGTACGCCGCGGCGCCGATGGGGGCGTCCCGCATGATGGCCAGGGCCGACGCCATCCGCGGTGAGCGCCCGTCATCCCTCTCCCACGGCCGCTCGGCCCCAGGGATATGAAGATGGGACACGGAGAAGCCGGCGAGACCGGCCTTGGGGTGCGCGCCACGCCCGGTCGCCCCCTCATCGCGGATCTCACCGCCGACACCGGTGCCAGCACCCGCATGCGGCGCGATGGCAGTAGGATGGTTATGGGTCTCCACCTTCATCACCAAGTGCGCCGGCTCATCATGGCTCCTATAGATCCCCGTATCGGGCGCCGGGAACCAGCGCTGAGCGGCGAAGCCCTCGGCCACAGCGGCATTATCGCTGTAGGCGGACAACACCCCCTCGGGACGCGCCTTGTAGCTCTGCTGGATCATGGCGAACAGGGATCGGTCCTGCGCCACGCCATCGATAACCCAATCGGCGTTAAAGACCTTGTGGCGGCAGTGCTCCGAGTTCGCCTGGGCGAACATCATGAGCTCGACATCCGTGGGGTTGCGCTCGAGCTCGCGGTAGTTGGCGATGAGGTAATCGATCTCATCGTCCGCCAGGGCGAGGCCCATGGCCGCATCCGCGGCGCGCAACGCCTCCCGCCCGCCGCCGAGGATATCCACGGTCGCCAGCGGCGCTGGCTCGTGGGCGTCAAAGAGCGCCGATGCCTGCTCGGCATCCTCAAGGACAGACTCGGTCATGCGGTCATGAAGAAGGTCCGCCAGAGACCGCGCATCCGCCTGGGGGATGGGTTGACCGTCACCGTCACGCAGGTAGTAGGCAACGCCACGCTCGAGACGGCGTATTCCCGTCAGCCCGCAGTTGTGCGCGATATCCGTGGCCTTGCTGGCCCATGGCGAGATGGTGCCGATTCGCGGCACCACCAGCACCAGGCGCCCTTGGGGCTCAGCCGCCAAGGGTTCGCCGTAATCGAGCAGGCGCGCCAAGACCTCATGATCGGTCTCGGAAAGGGCATCGGCGAGCGCGACGAAGTGGACGAAGCGGGCCTCGACGGCGGCCAGTTGGGGGCAGCGCTCGCGCAGCCGGGCACTCAGCCCTTCAAGGCGGAAGTCGGAAAGGGCGGCCGGTCCGTTTAAGCGCAACATGGCATGACACTCGTTGGATGCGCACCGCGGCCCGCCGGTAGCCGAGCAGCCGCGTCCCGCCTCGGGACCCGGCACCAGCCCCGCGGGGCTGGCCGCCGGGCGCTGTTAGCGAATCTGCTCGGCCAGCACGCCGAGGATCTCCTCGCGACGCTCCGCAGTAACCGCTTCGCCATCCGGGCTCGTTAGGCGGATCTGGGTGGCTCGGCCGTCGCCACGCTCGCGGAAGGAAAGCCGCAGCCGGCGCACGGTCTCCGGGACGGTCTCGCTACGCCAGAAGGCCAGCGACCCGAAGAAGCTCTCCTCATCCTCGTCACCACGCGCCTCACGCGTATCGAAGCGCACATCCACGTAGCGCTCGGAGCGGTCGCGGTTGACCACCGTGAACGCGGCCCGATCCAGTGCCAGCCCCACGCGCCGCCAGGCGTCGGCGAAGCCATTCGGGACCAGGACCCGCAAATCACCCTCATCCGTGCGACGCAGCTCGGCCTTACCGCCCGCGGCCTCAGCACCGGCAACGCGCTGGAAGCTGTCCTCGACCTCGACGCCCATAAAGACGGCCAGACTCCGCAGGACCTCGCTCTCCAGGAAGGGATCGCGGGCCAGTAGGCGCCAGCTCTCCGAGCCCTGGCGCGCGGCGCGGCGGTGGGCCACGAACACCTCGGCGGTCCTCGACTGCGGTCCCGGCTCGACGCGCAGGAGATAGCGATCCGCCGCGGTCGCGGCCTCGCGGCTGTCGACGGTAGGCGCGAACGGCCCCCGCGTCAGCGGTTTCTTGGTGTAGATCCACTCGGTCTCGATGATCCCGGCCTCAGGGCGCTTACGCTCGATCGTGACACCCCGGGTCTCCAGGAAGTCGGGCAGCCAGCTCCACACCTGCGCCGGCTCGGCGCCGACGAGCAGCCAGCGATCAGAGCCCGCTCGCTTGACGCGGACCCGCTGAGGCTCCGGCAGCAACCCGCTGCTGCCCGAGGCCGTCGCCGTCGTATCCTCGCGCCCCGGTATACTGAGCGCGACCTCGCCGCGATCCAACTCAAGCTCGGGCGGCAGCTTGAGCGCTTCCGGCGAGCCGGCGCGCGGCGCCTCGTTGCCACCGAAGAAACCGCAGCCGCTCAAGGTCAACAGGCCAGCCGCGAGCCATAAAAAGCGCCGATGTGCCATGGGTAATCCGTTATCGCGTCCTAGATCGAGCCGGCTAGCTTGAGCGCCTGGAGCACGGTCTCGTGGTGGTGTTCGGAGAGCGGTGTTAGCGGCAACCGGATGGCCGGCCCGATGAGCCCCATCTTGTGGACCGCCCACTTGACCGGGATGGGGCTGGTCTCGACGAACAGCCCCTTATGCAGCGCGGCGAGGTACGCGTCGATGTGCTCCGCCTGTTCGCGCTCGCCGTTCAAAGCAGCGTGGCACATGGCATGCATCTGGTTGGGCGCCACGTTGGCGGTCACGGAAATGCAGCCCTTTGCCCCCGCAAGCATCAGCGCGAGGTTTCGCGGATCTTCGCCGCAGTAGATATCGATCTTGTCGCCGCACGCCTCGAGGATCGACTCGACGCGCTCGACGCTTCCCGAGGCCTCCTTGAGGCCGACGATATTCTCCTGCTCGGCGAGCCGCTCGACCGTATCGGGCAGCATGTCGCAGGCCGTTCGCCCGGGCACGTTGTACAGGATCTGCGGTATCGCCACGGACTCGGCAACACGGCGGAAGTGCTGATAGAGCCCTTCCTGGGTCGGCTTGTTGTAGTAGGGCGTCACCAACAGCGCCGCATCGCAGCCGGCCTCTCGCGCGCCCTCGGTAAGGAGAACGGCCTCGTGGGTCGAGTTCGACCCGGTGCCACCGATCACCGGCACGCGCCCGGCGCTCATCGCCACGACCCGGCGCATGACATGGCAGTGCTCATCGTAATCGAGCGTCGACGATTCGCCCGTCGTACCGACCGCCACAATGGCATCGGTACCGTTGGCGACGTGGAAATCGATCAGCCCCTGCAGCGACGCCTCGTCGACCGTGCCGTCGTCGTGCATCGGCGTCACCAAGGCGACCATGCTGCCACTGAACATTACCGTCTCACTTCGCCGGAAGATTAAAGCAGGCATGCTAGCTCGCGATCCACATTGAGACAAGCAAGCGCGCCGCGTCTCCAGCAATCCTCACTTTGGCCTTCGAGGTGGTCGCGTTCACCCCTGCCGAGGGCGTCTGCGGCCAGGGACGGCCGCGGTCGAGCCTCCAGGGACGGTTTATGGCGTTCCTCGGCAGGGGGTAAGTAACGCGACCACGCACCCTCCTGAGGATCACATAATTAGAATGGCTGCAGCGTCTCGCTGGGGCTTGGCGTCTGGCGCGAGATGCTGTATCAACCAGCGGCGAATAAGTCGTACTGTGTCTCCCATAACCAAACCACAACCATCAGGCAGGCCTATGAACAACGACTATCTCGTGATCTCGGCTATCGGCGAAGACCAGGTGGGGATCATCAGTGAACTGGCCCAGACAACGGCGGACGCCGGCTGCCATATAGCGGACTCGCGGATGACGGTGCTGGGCGGCGACTTCGCCATCATCATGCTCGCCGAGGGGCGTTGGAATGAGCTGGCCAAGCTCGAGGCATCGCTGCCGCACCTGGAACGCAAGCTCGGGCTAACGATAACGACGCGGCGGACCAACGGCGGCAGCGAGCTGCAGACGCGCCTGCTGCCCTATTCCGTCGAGGTCGTCGGCATGGACGAGCCGGGCATCGTCCAGGAGCTCACCGACTTCGTCGCCGGTCGCGAGATCAATGTCCGCGAGATGGCCACCACGCGGTCCAAAGCCGCCTATACAGGCACGCCGCTGTTCTGCGTGCAGCTGACGCTCGACATCCCGGCCGATACGTCCATCGCGCGCTTGCGCGAGGAGTTCATGGAGTTCTGCGACCACCTCAACCTTGATGCCAACCTGGAGCCGCTAAAGTCGTAAGCGGCCCACCATCGAACAAGCGAGCTATCATGAGCGCCGAAGGGCACCGCCTGTATGTCTTAGACACCGCCGTGCTGCTGCACGATCCGGCGGCATTGTTCCGTTTCGACGAGCACGATGTCGCCGTCGCCACGCCCGTGCTGCGCGAGCTCGATGCCTGCAAGCGCGGCGTTAGCGAGGAGGCCCGAAACGCCCGCCAGGCCAGTCGCTTCCTCGACCAGCTCGTCGGTGATGCCAACCCGGACGAGCTCGCCGCCGGCTTGGCCCTAGCCACGGTCGAGACGAGCTATGCCCCCGCTCGCGGCCGGCTGTTCTTCATCGATCCCAATGATGACAGCCGCGGCGATGACGGCATCCTCGCCGCGGCGCTGGCCGTCGCCGAGTACCGCCCGCAGGGCTCGACGGTACTCGTCACCAAGGACATCAACCTGCGGATTCGCGCCAGTGTCGCCGGCCTCGCCGCGGAGGACTATCACAGCGATCAGGTCCTCGACGACGTGGACCTGCTCTACGCCGGGCTGACGACCGTCGATCCCACCGACCTCACCATCGGCGCGGACGGCGAAACAGCCGAGCTCGCAACGGCGGTCAGCGGCCCGCTGAGCCCCAACGAGGCGGTATTCGCCAGCGATGACAGTTTCGCCGGTCGCGTAACCACGACCGACGCCGGCGGCAGCCGATTGGCCCGACTCACCGATCACCGTGCCAACGAGCACGGCGTCTGGGGCGTGCAGGCGCGCAACCGGGAGCAGAACGCAGCCCTCAATATGCTCATGGATCCCGACGTCGACTTCATTAGTCTGCTGGGGCCGGCCGGAACCGGTAAGACGCTGCTGGCGCTGGCCGCCGGTCTGGCGCAGTGCTTCGATGAGGCGCGCTACCGCGAGATCATCATGACCCGGGCGACCGTCGCCATCGGCGACGACATCGGCTATCTGCCGGGCACCGAGGAGGAGAAGATGACCCCGTGGATGGGCGCGCTCATGGACAACCTGGAGGTCCTGGGCGAGCCCGACAATGGCGGCCGCTGGGGGCAGGCGGCGACCCGTGAGCTGCTCCAAAGCCGCATCAAGATACGCTCGCTGAACTTCATGCGCGGGCGTACCTTCCTGGATCGTTTCGTCATTCTCGACGAGGCCCAGAACCTCACCCCCAAGCAGATGAAGACGCTAATCACCCGCGCCGGCCCGGGCACCAAGCTCATCTGCCTGGGCAACATCGCCCAGATCGACACGCCCTATCTAACGGAGACCACTTCGGGGCTGACCTACGTCGTGGACCGTTTCCGTGACTGGGCCCACAGCGGGCATATCACGCTAACGCAGGGCGAGCGATCGCGATTGGCGGACTACGCCAACGACTATCTCTAGCCGTTCGCGCGAGCAGCGGCCGGCGGTGCGGCTAAGCGACGCCGCAGCCAGCGCATGAGGCCGCCAACAATCGGCAACTGGCTGTAGAGCTGGCCCGCGGCATCCCAGTAATCGATGTGCTCGCTAACGCGGCCGTCCGGGGCGAAGACCACCCGCGAGACACCCCGGATCGGCTGCCGGTGGCGACGCTCGCCGGCGAGCCGGAAATCGAAGCGCCAGCGTAGATACACCACGGGCGCTCGCCCGACAACCTCGTCCACAGCGATCGAGACGGCGTCGCACTGTCGATACATGTGGCGCAGCATAGCCGCCAAGTCGTCGATGCCATGCAGGTTATTAAACGGATCCTGGAAATGGACATCGGGGGTGTAGTAGGCGGGCAGCTCGGCCAGGCGATCGGGCGACAGCTGCTGCCAGAAGCCGATGTAGGCATCGACGACGCCGCTCATCCCAGCATCCGTCGCGTAATCGCGAAGTACAGCCGATACGGCAGCATCCGCAACAGCTTCAGGGTCCAGCCGAAACGCTTCGGGAAGACGATCTCGAAATGGCTGCCGTCGATCTCGCGGGTGATGTAGTCGGCGGCCTGCTCAGGGGTGATCAGCTGAGGCATCGTGAAATCGTTCTTGGCGGTAAGCTGGGTGCGCACGAATCCGGGATTGATAACGCGGAGCCGCACGCCGGTGGCGTCCACCTCGGGCTTGAGGGCCTCCGCCATATTGAGCACGGCCGCCTTGCTGGCGCCGTAAGCGGCGGCCTGCGGCAGCCCGCGGTAGCCGGCGACGCTGGCGGTTACCAGAATCTGACCCGCACCGCGTTCGCGCATACGCGGCATGGCCGCTGCGATGCCGTTAACCGCACCCAGGAAGTTCACCCGCATGAGACGGTCAAACAGCGCCGGGTCGAACTCATCGAGGCGCATGGGGTCGTAATCGCCGGCATTAAGCACCAGGGTATCGATGGCGCCGATCTCGGCCTCGGCGTTGTCGAAGGCCGTGCGTAGGGCATCGACGTCGGTGACGTCGGCGGCGCGCGCCAACAGGTAGGGCGTTAGCGAGGCGTCTTCTGCGACTATTTCGTCGAGGGCGGCCTGGCGCCGCGAGCTGATAACGACCTGCCAGCCCAGACGCGCCAGCCGCAGGGCGAGAGCGCGGCCGATGCCAGCGCTGGCGCCCGCAATAAAGGCCCGGCGCTGCTGATCGTTGGACGTAGAGTTGATCGCCATAGTTGGTAACACCTATCGTCGCGAAACTTGTACAATATAGTGTATAACCTACGGCGAGCCACAGGCGATCGCTCTACTACGGGCGCTAAGCGACTCTCAGGACGGGCTCATGCGCGACGACAATGCCTCGGAGCCGACCGAGCAGGACGGGCTGTATCCCATACGCACCATCTCGGCGCTGACGGGGGTCAATCCCGTCACGCTGCGAGCCTGGGAACGGCGCTACGGCCTTATTAGGCCCCAGCGAACGCCGAAGGGGCATCGCCTATACACCGAAAACGACATCGAGCGCATCCATCGCATCCTGGAACTGCTCGACCAGGGGATCTCGATCGGTCAAACCCGCCGGCTGATCGAAACGAGCGCGCCGAGCCACGAGGCCCCGCTAGCCGAGAGCCGCGATAGCGATGCCTGGTCGCCGCTGGAGCGGCGCCTGCGCGATGCCACCTCGCGACTCGATGAGGCGGCCCTCGTCAACGCCTACGACGATGCCCTGGCGAGTCACTCGGTGATGCGCGTCCATCGCCAATTGGTTATCCCGCTGAGCCGCCAACTCGCCGCGCAGGACACCGGTGACCCGCTGGCGCGCGCCGCACGGCGGCTATTTAGCGCCTTCATGCGTAACAAGCTCGGCGCGCAGATCCACCATCAATCCGACCTGGCGCGCGGTCCCAAGCTACTCGCCGGCTGCCTGCCCGGCGAGGTCATCGAGACCGAACTCCTCGTTTTCGTGGTGACAGCGCTAGCACAAGGCTATCGCGTCGTATCGCTCGGCCCGGACACGGCGCTGGCATCGCTACCTGCTGCGGCTAGGCAGTGCCACGCACGCGCCATCGCGCTGTTCGGCGAGCGCGACGCCGACACGAACGCCCTCGACGGCGCCTTGGCGCGCGTCGTCGACGAGGCGGAGCGTCCTGTATTCGTCGGCGGCGGGATCGCCGAGAGCGAGGCAGCGCGAGTCGAGGCGCAGGGGACAAGCCCCCTGCCCAGCGATACCGATGAGGCGCTACGCCGCGTTCAGCAGGGACTACGAGGCTAATCCGCATGGCTTGCGTAATCGTCTGGTTCCGCCGCGACTTCCGGCTCACGGATAACCCGGCCCTGCAGGCGGCCGCTGAGTCGGGCTATCCCTGCCTACCGGTCTACATCCATGACCCCGCGGCCGAAGGCGACTGGGCCCCAGGCGCGGCCAGCAACTGGTGGCGCCATCACAGCCTGCAGGCCCTGGGAGACGCCCTTGCCGAGCGCGGACTGGGGCTGGTCATCCGGCACGGACCGGCGGGCGATGCCCTCGCCAACCTCATCGCTGAGACGGGGGCCGTAGCGGTGCACTGGAACCGGCTCTACGAGCCCGCCCTCATCGCCCGCGACACCGCGATCAAATCACGCCTGCGCGATAACGGCGTCTCGGCCGTTAGCCACAACGCGGCGCTACTCTACGAGCCATGGACGATCCGTACGGGTAGCGGCACCGACTACCGGGCCTTCACGCCCTTCTGGCGTGCCTGCCAGCGGACTCAGGAGCCTCCTGCCCCGAGCCCAGAGCCGCGCCTGACGGCCGGTGCCTCAGCCGACGGCGTAACCATCACCGACCTGGGACTGCTACCCCGGATCCGCTGGGACCATGGGCTGGCCACCAACTGGCAGCCCGGGGAGAAAGGGGCACAGCGGCGGCTCGATCGTTTCCTCGACGACGGCGTTAGCGCCTATGAGACCGCTCGCGACCAGCCCGCCATCAATGGCACCTCGGGGCTATCCCCCCATCTTCACTTCGGCGAGATCGGTCCGCGTCAAATACGCACCGCGACGCTCTCGGCGCTAACGCACGCGGATGAGGACGCCGACCAAAGCGCTCAGGCCTTCCTCGCGGAGATCGGCTGGCGGGAATTCGCCCATCACGTGCTCTACCACCATCCCGACTTCCCGGATCAGCCACTGAACGCCCGCTTCGCCGACTTCCCGTGGCGCGCCGATCCAGAGCCCCTGCTCCGCGCATGGCAGCGCGGCGAGACGGGATTTCCCATCGTCGACGCCGGCATGCGCCAGCTCTGGCAGACGGGCTGGATGCACAACCGGGTGCGCATGATCGTCGGCTCGCTACTGGTCAAGAACGCGCGCATCCCCTGGCAGACGGGGGAACGCTGGTTCTGGGACACCCTGGTGGACGCTGACCTCGCGAGTAACAGCCTGGGCTGGCAGTGGGTTGCCGGCAGCGGCGCCGACGCGGCGCCGTTCTTTCGCATCTTCAACCCCATCCGCCAGGGCGAGCGCTTCGATCCCCAGGGCTCGTTCGTCGCCCATTGGGTTCCCGAGATCGCCGGCCTGCCGGCCAAACACCGACACGCCCCATGGCAGGCGCCAGCCGGCGTCTGCCGGGACGCGGGGGTACAGCTCGGCCACAACTACCCCCGGCCCGTGGTGGATCTACAGGCCAGCCGAAAGGAGGCCCTGGCCGCGTTCGAGCAGATCAAGGGCAGCTCAGGCGGGGGCTGAGTGTCGGTCGTATTCTCGCGTCGCGCCGGCGACGGCGGGTAGACTAGCGCCTTTCTGAGCGCAACCGTGAGACACGAGGAGCCAGCATGAGCGACGGGCCCGAGACCCTGTACCGCAGCGAGCTCACCAGCCTGGAGTGCCTTGGCCGCGGCAAGGTGCGCGATATCTACGCCATCGACGCGGATCGGCTCCTGATCGTGACCACGGATCGCTTGTCCGCTTTCGATGTGGTCCTACCCGACCCCATCCCGGGCAAGGGCGCCGTGCTCAATGCCTTGTCGCGTTTCTGGTTCCAGCGTATGACGCGCCTGGTCGATCACCAGATGCTCACCGACCCGCTCGAGGAGGTTTTACCCGACAGCGCGGAGCGAGAACAGGTAGCCCAGCGCGCGATGATCGTTCGGCGCCTCGAGCCGCTGCCCGTGGAGGCGATCGTGCGTGGCTATCTCATCGGCTCGGGCTGGCGCGACTACCAATCGACGGGTGCCGTATGTGGCATCGAGCTCCCCGAGGGCCTGCGGCAGGCGGAGGCCCTCCCCGAGGCCATCTTCACCCCCTCGACCAAGGCCGCCATCGGCGAGCATGACGAGAACGTGAGCTACCAGGCCATTGTCGATCGCATCGGCCGCCGGGAGGCGCAGGCCGTGCGCCGCGTTAGCCTCGAGATCTACGAGCGCGCCGCGGCCTACGCCCGTGAGCGCGGCATTATACTGGCCGACACCAAATTCGAGTTCGGCCTGAGCCCGGACGGCAGCCTGGTCTGGATCGATGAGGCTATCACCCCCGACTCCAGCCGCTTCTGGCCCGCGGACGCCCACCAACCGGGTCAGGCACCCCCGAGTTTCGACAAGCAGTTCGTGCGGGATTACCTGGAGACCCTGGACTGGGACAAGACCGACCCCGCTCCTCGACTGCCCGACGAGATCATCGAGCAAACAGCGGCCAAGTACCGCGAGGCCGAGCAGCGCCTGCTCGGGGTATCATCAGGGCAGGCGACGTAGCGGCCCAAGCCGCCCGGCCGACGGGCGGCTTGGGCCCGACGATCAGTCCCCCGGTACGGGAATGATCTTCATGGCGTTCGTGCCGCCGTGGGCACCCGCGATGTCGCCCTTGGTGATAAGCACCAGATCCCCCGGGTCAGCCGCGCCGGTCCGGCGTAGCTCCCGGATAACGGCGTCATCGATGGCGTTACTGTCCTTGCCCTTGGGATCGAAGTCCACCGGATGGACGCCCCGATACAGCGTGACCCGCGTGCGCGTGCCCTCCTGCTCCGACAACGCGTAGATCGGGATATCCGTGCCGATGCGCGACATCCACATGACCGTGGAACCAGATTCCGTCATCGCCGCGATCGCCCGCACACCGAGGCGGTTGGCCGCCGTGATGGCGGTCTTAGCGATGGTCTCATCCACGCGCGCATAGTGGGGCTCCTCGCGCCAGCTATCCTCGGACCGAACCTCGTCGGCGTAGGACTCCGCGCCGATACAGACGCGCGCCATGGCGTCGACGGTCTCCGAGGGATAGCGACCCATGGCCGTCTCCTCGGAGAGCATGACGCCATCCGTACCGTCGAGCACGGCGTTGGCCACATCCAGCACCTCGGCCCGCGTCGGCATGGGGCTATCCACCATCGACTGCATCATCTGCGTCGCGGTGATCACCACACACTCGAACTCACGCGCCAGGCGCATGATGCGCTTCTGCACGCCCGGCAGGTCGGCATCGCCGATCTCCACGGCAAGATCACCGCGCGCGATCATGACGGCGTCCGCAGCCTGCATGATGGACGCCAGGTTATCCACCGCCTCACGGCGCTCGATCTTGGCGACGATGCCGGCCTCGCCACCGGCCTGGTGAAGGAGCTCACGCGCCTCGCGGACATCATCGGCATCCTTGGGGAAGGAGATCGCCATGTAGTCGCAGTCCAGGCGCGAGGCGAGATGGATATCCTCGCGGTCCTTATCCGTTAGGGCGCGTACGGACAGCCCGCCCCCCTGGCGATTGATGCCCTTACGGTCCCCGAGCTCGCCACCCATCTCGACGGTGGTGTGGACCCGCGTTCCCTCGACGCGCTCCACGCGCAGGCGAATGAGCCCATCGGCCAGGAGCAAGATATCGCCGGGGGCGACATCGTCGGCCAGGCCCTCGTAGGCGGTGCCAACACCCTCGCTCGTCCCGGACTCGCCGTCGAGCTGCGGGTCCAGGAAGAAGCTATCGCCGTTGTTGAGCTGGACGGGGCCGTTGGCGAACTTCTCGATACGGATCTTCGGGCCCTGGAGATCGCAGAGCAGACCCACGACGCGACCCGACTGGCGGGCGGCCTCGCGCAGGCGCTCGGCGCGCGCCGCGTGCTCGTCGTGGTCACCGTGCGAGAGATTGAGGCGAACCACATCGACGCCCGAGCGGACGATGCCCGCGAGCGCCTGCGAGGTGTCCGTCGCGGGTCCCAATGTGGCAACGATCTTGGTCTGTCGGATCATGACTCTTCCTGTACTGGCTGCCTGCCACACGAGTTGGCGTTGTTGTTATCGACCGCGCTCTTCCAGTGCGGCCACGGCGGGAAGGGTCTTACCCTCCACGAACTCCAGGAAGGCGCCGCCACCCGTGGAGATATACGAAATCCGGTCGTCCAAACCGAACTTCGCAATGGCAGCCAGCGTATCGCCGCCACCCGCCAAGGAAAACCCGTTGCTTCGAGCGATCGCCTCGCCCATCGCCCGGGTGCCCTCGGCAAAGTTCTCGAACTCGAACACCCCCACCGGACCGTTCCACACAATGGTGCCCGCGTTCTCCAGTGCGCTGGCGTACTTCGAGGCGGTCTCCGGGCCGACGTCGAGGATCTGATCGTCATCCGCAACATCGGTGAGCTTCTTAACCTCGGCGGCGGCGCTGGCGTCGAACGACTTGGCCGTGCGCACATCCTCGGGCAGCGGGATCTCGCCGCCCTTGGCGGCGACCTTGTCCATCAGCCGCTTGGCCTCGCCCACGAGATCCTCCTCGTAGAGCGACTTACCGACGCCGTAGCCGGCCGCCTTGATGAAGGTGTTGGCGATGCCGCCACCCAAGATCAGCTGATCCACCTTGTCGGTTAGCGCCTCGAGGACCTCAAGCTTGCCGCTGACCTTGGCACCGCCGACGATAGCCACCATCGGCCGCGCCGGGTTATCGAGCGCCTTGCTGAGCGCTTCCAACTCGCCGGCAAGCAACGGACCAGCACAGGCCTCTGGCGCGAAACGCGCCACACCGTGCGTGGATGCTTGCGCGCGGTGGGCCGTGCCAAAGGCATCCATCACATAGACGTCACAGATGCCAGCCATCCGCTTGGCCAGCTGCTCATCGTCCTTTTTCTCACCCTTATTACAGCGCACGTTCTCGCAGAGGACGACGTCCCCATCGTCGAGATCGACGCCGTCCAGCCACTCGCGCACCAATGGCACCTCGTAGCCCAGCAGCTTGCTCAGGTGCTTCGCCACCGGCGCCAGCGAGTTCTCGTCGTCGAGCACGCCCTCCTCGGGCCGCCCGATGTGGCTCATGAGCATTACCTTCGCACCGGCCTTGACCGCCTGCTCAATGGTCGGGATGGCGGCGCGGATTCGGGTATCGTCCGTTACCGAGCCGTCGTCGGCCTGCGGCACGTTGAAGTCCTCGCGGATGAGTACGCGCTTACCCACGAGGTCTAGATTCGACATGTACTTAATCGCCATATTTTGTACTCCTATCGCTGATCGATCACCGGCGCGAAAACAAACGGGGCGAGTGCCCTCGGACACGCCGCCCCGCTCGCAACATCACAACCGCTGACAGCCTTACTTGGCGTTCATCATGGCGATGGCCATATCGACCATGCGGCTGGAGAAGCCCCACTCGTTGTCGTACCAAGAGCAGATCTTGACGAAGTCGTTGCCCTGCATGCGGGTCTGGGTCGCGTCAAAGATCGACGAGCGCGCGTCGTGATTGAAATCCGAAGACACCAGCGGCTCCTCGGTGTAGCCAAGGATGCCCTTGAGCTCGCCGCCCTCAGATGCCTCTTTGACGACCTTATTCACCTCGTCGACCGAGGTACCCCGGGATGCCTGGAAGGTGAAATCAACCATGGAGACGTTGATGGTCGGTACGCGGATCGCGAAGCCATCGAGCTTGCCCGCGAGCTCCGGGATGACCTTACCCACGGCCGCCGCCGCACCGGTCTTGGTCGGGATCTGGTTGTGGGTAGCGCTGCGGGCGCGCCGCGGATCCGAGTGGTAGACGTCACTCAACACCTGGTCGTTGGTGTAGGAGTGGATGGTGTTCATCAGGCCGTGCTGGATGCCGATCTTGTCCTGCAGCACTTTAGCGACCGGGGCCAGGCAATTGGTGGTACACGAGGCGTTGGAGATGATCTTGTGGTCGGCCTTGAGGTCCTTGTGATTGACCCCGTGGACGAACATGCCGTCGAACTCACCCTTCGCCGGCGCCGAGATGATGACCTTCTTAGCGCCGCCCTCGAGGTGCTTGGCGGCCTTCTCACCCTCGACGAAGATGCCGGTGCACTCCAGCACGACATCGACCCCCATCTCGCCCCACGGGATCTGCGAGGGGTCTTTCTCGGACAGGCACTTGATCGGATCGCCGTTGACGACCAGGTTACCGCCCTCCACCGAGACCGAGCCCGGGAATGGCCCGTGCGCCGTATCGTGGCGCGTTAGGTGCGCGTTCATCTCGGCATCGCCGAGGTCGTTGATGGCGACGATCTGAACCTCGTCGGTGCGCCCGGACTCGTACAGCGAGCGCAGCACGTTCCGTCCGATGCGCCCATAGCCGTTGATCCCTACTTTTACCGCCATTGATCTCTCCGTCTTGTGTCGATGATTGTGCGACGAAACCTGGAAACCTGCTGGGGGTGTCGCGTCGCTAGGCCCGCCCAGCGTAAGGCTCGCGGTACCGCCAGTCGCCAAACCGAACCGCTGCGCCCTGTGGCGCAAGCACGCCTCGCCGGCGATCGATCAGGGGCCAGACCGCTACCGAGTCACCTCGGCCGTGGTCGCGGGATGTTGGGGATGGTGAGCTGGACTTCAACCACCGTCTGCCGCTGGCCCACGCGACCCAGCCCAACATCCTCCGCACCGAATTCTGGCCAACTTGCGTGAGGCTGGCAACCAATGAGCGGCCAGCACTGCAATGAGCCCAAAGTTGATTTCTCGTCCGTGTTCATGCATACTCCTGTGCCAGTCTTACAGAGCGCCCCTCGTCAGGGGGCTGCAGGGTGGAGGCCGTGCGCTGGCGGTCAGACGAACTGACCGCTGCTCGCGAGCGCGCCACCGCTGGGCCCACATGCCGGACGCGGAGGTCCCCCTCGGTTCGCCCGGATTCAGCCGGCTTCAGTCGGTCGGCACGGGTGATACCCGGATGATGTAACAAGCGATTTTCAGCGCGGCTCGACGTAATAGCTAATGCGGTCGCGAGTTTGGCTCGCCGTGTTAACGTGCGTCCGCCGTGGGAGTACCGGGCCTTCGGGCCCGTTGACGTGACTCGCTGTGCCTGAGGGGCATAGCGGGCCGGTCGGCCCGCCAGACGAGTCACGAGCCTGTTAAGCCGCAGAGGAATTACTCGTATGAGTACACAAGAGGAGCAGAACTTCGGCGCCGATCCAACGGCCGTCCGAAACTCGGATCACTACGTCGAGGAGTACAACTTTGGCTTCGTCGACAAGTGGGACGAGCTCATCGACTGGAAGAGCCGCGCCGAGAGCGAGGGCGATTTCTTCATCGAGGAGCTGCGCAAGCGTGGCGCCGAGAAGATCCTGGACGTCGCCACCGGTACCGGATTCCACTCCGTACGCCTAGCCGAAGCCAACTTCCAGGTCGTTAGCTGCGACGGCGCCCCGGAGATGCTGGCCAAGGCCTTCGAGAACGGCCGCCAGCGCAACCTCATCATGCGCACGGTGCAGGTCGACTGGCGGTGGCTGAACCGCGATATCCACGGCCACTACGACGCCATCATCTGCTTAGGCAACTCCTTTACCCATCTGTTCTCGGAGAAAGATCGCCGCAAGAGCCTCGCCGAGTTCTATGCCGCCCTTAAGAACGACGGCATCCTGATCCTCGACCAGCGCAACTATGACGCCATCCTGGATCACGGCTACGAGTCCAGCCACACCTACTACTACTGTGGCGACAACATCTCCGTGTATCCGGAGCACGTCGACGACGGGCTGGCGCGCTTTAAGTACACCTTCCCGGATCAGCAGACCTACTACCTCAACATGTTCCCGCTGCGTAAGAACTACGTGCGGCGCCTGATGCACGAGGTAGGCTTCCAGAAGGTGGAGACGTTCGGCGATTTTCAGGAGACCTACAAGGTCGAGCAGCCGGACTTCTATATCCACATCGCCGAGAAGCGCTACGTTGAGGGCGAGGACGTCGATGGGTAACAGCGCGTATAACCCGGCGGACGAGACCGCCCGCGAGTATTACAACAGCGAGGATGCGGATAACTTCTACAGCCTCATCTGGGGTGGCGAGGATCTGCATGTGGGGCTCTACGAGCGCTCGGACGAGCCGGTATTCGACGCTAGCCGCCGCACGGTCGCCCGCATGGCCGAGCTGGTGCCCTCGCTGGGTAGCAGCAGCCGCGTTCTCGACCTGGGCGGTGGCTACGGCGGGTCGGCGCGTTACCTGGCCCACGAGTACGGCTGCCAGGTCGTTAACCTCAACATCAGCGAGCGCGAGAACGAGCGCGGCCGCCAGCAGAATCGGGAGCATGGGGTGGAGCAGCTCGTCGATATCGTCGACGGCAGCTTCGACGACATCCCCTACGCGGCGGACTCGTTCGACATCGTCTGGTCCCAGGACGCGATGCTGCATAGCGGTGATCGCCAGAAGGTCCTGGAAGAGGCCAATCGCGTGCTACGCCCCGGTGGGCACTTCGTATTCACCGATCCGATGCAGGCGGACGACTGCCCGGAGGGCGTCATCGATCCGATCCTGGCCCGCATCCATCTGGATACCCTCGGGACGCCGGACTTCTATCGCGGTGCGCTCAACAAGCTCGGCCTCGAAGAAGTCACCTTTGAGGATCACTCGGACATGATCGCGCAGCACTACGGGCGCGTCCGGGAGGTGCTCATCGAGCGTGAGGAGGACGTCGCCCACGCCATCAGCCGGGAATACATGGAGCGTATGAAGACCGGACTCGGCCACTGGGTCGATGGTGGCAAGAATGGCTACATCACTTGGGGCATCTTCGTCTTCCGCAAGTCGTCCTAGCCGCTTCCCGGCACTGGATGATCCCCACCGGCGGCCCTCGCTGGCCGCCGTGGGCCTCAACATCAAGAACTCAGCAATAGAGAGAGTTTCTACCCAATGACCAAACAACACCTGTTTACTTCCGAGTCCGTTACGGCGGGCCATCCGGACAAGATGTCCGACCACGTCTCGGACGCGATCCTTGACGCCATCCTTGAGCAGGACAAGGACGCGCGCGTCGCCTGCGAGACGCTGGTTAAGTCCGGCATGGCCATCGTCGCCGGCGAGATCACGAGCACCGCGCAGGTCGACTTCGAAGAGATTGTTCGTAAGACCATCAAAGAGATCGGCTACGATAATAAGGAAGTCGGCTTCGACGGCGACATGTGCGCCGTGATCAACGCCATCGGCAAGCAGTCCCCCAACATCGCCCAGGGCGTTGATCGGGCTAAGCCCGAGGACCAGGGCGCCGGCGACCAGGGCCTGATGTTCGGCTACGCCTGTGACGAGACCGATGTCCTTATGCCGGCGCCGATCACCTACGCCCACCGCCTGACCCAGAAGCAGACCGACCTCATGAAGAGCGGTGAGCTCGACTGGCTCTGCCCCGACGCCAAGTCGCAGGTGACCATGCGCTACGAGGACGGCAAGGCCGCCGGCTTCGACGCCGTCGTGCTGTCCACCCAGCATGCCGCGAGCATCTCCCAGGACGACCTCAAGGAGGCCGTCATGGAGCACATCATCAAGCCGGTACTGCCCTCCGAGTGGATCGACGACAAGACCAAGATCCACATCAACCCGACCGGCAGCTTCATCGTCGGCGGGCCCGTCGGTGACTGTGGTCTGACCGGCCGCAAGATCATTGTCGATACCTACGGCGGCATGGCCCGTCACGGCGGCGGCGCATTCTCGGGCAAGGACCCGACGAAGGTGGACCGTTCCGCCGCCTACGCCGGCCGCTACGTGGCGAAGAACATCGTCGCCGCCGGCCTGGCGAGCAAGTGTGAGGTCCAGGTCTCCTACGCCATCGGCGTGGCCGAGCCGACCTCCATCGGTGTCGACACCTTCGGCACCGGCAAGGTCAGTGAGGAGAAGCTGGTCGAGATGGTGCGCGAGCACTTTGACCTGCGCCCCTACGGCATCCAGGGCATGCTTGATCTCAAGCGCCCGATCTTCCAGCCGACGGCCTCCAACGGCCACTTCGGCCGCGAAGAGCCGAACTTCACGTGGGAGCGCACGGATAAGGCCGACGACCTCAAGAAGGAAGCCGGCGTATAAGGGCCCTCTGGGGCCTGTAGAACTCCGGCCGCCGAGGAGCGCTGCCGTCCCGGAGCTCGTTATTCGCGAGGCCCAGGACTAGGCTCGGCGGCCGGGGACACCGAGGAACGGCGCTCGGTACGTAAGTCAGGAGTAAGTTATGAACGCGGTTGTAGATTCCAAGCAGGACTATCATGTTGCCGACATCTCACTCGCGGAGTGGGGTCGCAAGGAGATGAACATCGCCGAGAATGAGATGCCGGGTCTCATGGCGACGCGTAAGCGCTACGGCTCCGAGAAGCCGCTCAAGGGTGCGCGCATCGCCGGCTCGCTGCATATGACCATTCAGACGGCGGTTCTCATCGAGACGCTCCAGGAGCTGGGCGCCGAGGTCCGCTGGGCCTCCTGCAACATCTACTCCACCCAGGACCACGCGGCGGCCGCCATCGCGAAGACGGGCACCCCGGTCTACGCCTATAAGGGCGAGAGCCTGGAGGAGTACTGGGAGTTCCAGCACGCCATCATGGAGTGGCACGACGGCGGTATGCCGAACATGATCCTTGATGACGGCGGCGACGCCACCACCGTGATGACAGTCGGCGCCAAGGCCGAGGACGACCCGTCCATCCTCGACAACCCGGGCCCCGAAGAGGAGAAGGCGCTGTTCGCTTCCATTAAGAAGCGCCTCGCCGAGAAGCCCAAGGGCTACTACAAGCAGCTCCTCAACAGCATTAAGGGTGTCACCGAGGAGACCACGACGGGCGTTAAGGGCCTCGAGGCGCTGGCCAAGAATGGCGAGCTGCCGTTCCCGGCGATCAACGTCAATGACTCCGTGACCAAGTCCAAGTTCGACAACCTCTACGGTTGCCGCGAGTCGCTCGTGGACGGCATTAAGCGCGCCACGGACGTCATGATCGCGGGCAAGACCGCCGTGGTCGCGGGCTATGGCGACGTCGGCAAGGGCTCGGCCCAGAGCCTGCGCGGCCTTGGCTGCATGGTGTGGGTCACCGAGGTGGATCCGATCTGTGCCCTGCAGGCGGCGATGGAAGGCTTCCGCGTGGTCACCATGGACTACGCCGCGGACAAGGCCGACATCTTCGTCACAGCCACGGGTAACTACAACGTCATTACCCATGATCACATGAAGGCCATGAAGCATGAGGCCATCGTCTGCAACATCGGTCACTTCGACAACGAGATCGACGTTGCCGGCCTCAACCAGTACGAGTGGGACGAGATCAAGCCCCAGGTGGACCAGATCAAGTTCCCCGACGGCAAGAAGATCACCCTGCTCGCCCAGGGCCGTCTCGTTAACCTCGGCTGCGGCACGGGTCATCCGTCGTTCGTGATGTCCAACAGCTTCACCAACCAGACTTTGGCGCAGATCGAGCTGTTCAAGAACAACGACGACGGCAAGTACGGCAAGTCCGTCTATATCCTGCCGAAGAAGCTCGACGAGGAGGTCGCTGCCCTCCATCTCGAGAAGATCGGTGTGGAGCTGACCCCGATGACCAAGGAGCAGGCCGATTACATCGGTGTGCCGGTCGAGGGGCCGTACAAGCCGGAGCACTATCGCTACTAAGCGACCCGTTCTGGCTAGCTAGCCCGAAAGCCCCGCTCCGGCGGGGCTTTTTTATGGGTGGCTGCTACAAGACCAGTGATGCTGGGTTTCGCTGTGGCTCAACCCAGCCTACGCCTCTAAGCGACCCGCTCAGCTTAATTAACCAAAGCCCCGCTTCAGCGGGGCTTTTTATGCCGTATCACCCGGTTGACCCCGCAATTCTCATTTTTGCCTTCAAGGTGGGGGCGTTACCTCCTGCCGCGGGCCTCTGCGGCCGGGCAAGGTCGCCGTCGAGCCTCCAGGGAAGGTTGAGGGCGTCCCTCGGCAGGAGGTAATGCGATCATACGCCCTCGTGGGGATCGCATAGTTAGGATTTCTGCGGTTGAACCATACGGCTTTGCCGTCGCTCAGCGCCATCCTAGAATCACGGGTCATGGCCCGTGTAGACAGGACATCCCGGATGGCACGCGAGAACGACAGCATCGATGATCGCATCGATTGCCTACGTACGGACCGTATTCCCGCCACCTTGATCTCGACATCGGGCTATCACTGCGAGGTCTGGCGCGCCGCCGGCACCATCATCCGCTCTGACGAACGCCGCCACATGGACATCGTGATCAAGACCCGTCGCAGCGGCTGCACCTGGCCCGAGACACGCGTTATCGGCCGCGAATACCAGCGGCTCCGGGGCGCCCTGGGCGATCTGGTACCGGACACGATCTACATCGCCACGCGTATTAACGGTAGCTACAGCGTGGTCGCCCTCGCGGACGCCATCAATCGCTGGTTCGACGTCGCCAACCCCAGCAACGAGGATGAGGCCGTACCGCTATTCCAGCGCTTGCGCCGCGCCCGCGACGACCTTGAGTTATTCATCGAGCAGGCGGACGCCTGGGACCGCGAGGATCGGGTCATCGATCTCTACGGCACGGAGAACCTGGTGCTCGACAGCAACCGCCATCTGCGCTATATAGATAGCTTTGGCGTATTCTTCTACGCCGATCTACTCAACGCCCTCGACGAGCCCGACCCTGGCCTGGCCCAACGCATTAATATCTCCCGCCAGCGCCTCGACTATCTGCGCCATCTTTGGGCCGAATCCGCCTGAGGGCCTCCCTAGGCCGTCGCCAAGGAGGCTTCTATGAATCAAGACCCCAGCACCGCGGCCGGCTCTCGGCGTGGCCGCCGCGCCCCCCGCTGGCTGGCGATGCTCGCCGGCCTGGCCTGTTGCGTTGTAAGCGCGCCCGCCGCCGCCCGCGTTGAGCCGGCGCGCGCCGTCGACTCAACGCTGGCGGGGGTACGCGACGCCATCCTTGCTGATACGGCGGCCATCAAAGCCAGTCCGGAGGCCGCTAGGCAGCTCATCCGTCGAACCCTCATACCGCGCGCGGACACCCGGGCGACAGCGCGCTACGTCCTCGCCCAACAGTGGCCACAAGCAAAACCGGTTCAGCGCGAGGCCTTCCACTCGGCATTCCATGACCACACCGTGGCGACCTACGGCCTGCTCCTCCACCGCTTCGCCGAGCGCGTCGCTGAGGCCCTCAAAGGTCTAAGCTGGCGCACTGAGACCGTGCGCCAAGACGGGCAGACGGCGCTCGTGCGAACCCTATTCCGAACCGAAGGCGGCGGCGAACAGACGGTGCGCATCCATCTCCATGCCCGCGATGGGCACTGGCTGCTCTTCGACGCGGAGTACGCGGGCTTTAGCCTCCTGGGCATCTGGCGCGCGGAGATACAGGGGCGTCTTCGCCGCCAAACGCTGCCCGAGCTGACCGCCGCCCTCCAGCAGCGCCACAGCGACGCCAACGCGGTCACGCCGGGCCTCGACACCCAGACTCGGCGCGACTGAACCGTACGGCTCCATCGCCCGCCTGCGGTTGATGGGGCCGTGCCGGCCAGGCCACCACAAACGCCCAATCAGTACCCCGTCATCTCGAGGTACCCCATACCGCTGACGCCGGTTTCAGCGCCCGCCGGCTCAACGCGAACACTGCCCTCCCAGTAGCGAAACCCCAGGTCAACGAGCTGGTCCGCAACCCGGGCCTCCACGCGCGCGTCGATGCCATGCTCGGGGAGGCGCAAGCGCCAGGCAATCGGGTAGCGGGCCCCGTACTCGGGATCGCTCCAGAACCCCTTGGCCTCCAGATCAAAACCCTCGGGCCCCATCTTGTGCGCCTTGCCTTGGCGATCCACAACCACGGCATAGGACGCCGGGTCCGTACCGTTATCGCGGCGGCGCAGGCGATAGAGCATGACGTCCCGGCCGTCGTCGAGCTGCAGCGCGAACCAATCCCAGCCCGTTTGATCCGCTGCCAAGGCACTGGTACTCCACTCGCGATCCAGCCACGCACGCCCCGCCGCCGGCCGCCATTGCCCATCCAGACGCAGCCGCCCCGAGGCCCTCAAGCGCGTATAGGAGTAGTAATAGGAGGCATTGCCCGGCTGCTCGCTCTTGCGGCTAAAGCCCGCGTCACCCTGCAGCACGCGCGGCTTCTGAGACACCAGCCGGAGATCCAGCGCGACGTCATCCGTACCCGCCGTTAAGACCATCGGGAAAGGCCCTGCGCCGTCCGCGGCCACCGAGCGCATCGACCAGTCATCCAGCCACGCCCGGAAGGGATCGATCGCCACACCCGCCAGGCCCAGGGCGCCACGCTGGAAGCGCTCACTAGCGATGTGTCGTCCGCTCGCGACGTCTGTCACGGCGAAATGCCCCATCCAGGCCTGGCGCGTCGCCCACTCGGAGGTCCGGGCGGGCATCTCGGGGGCCAAAGCGAAGCGGAACAGGGTCAGCTGGAAGCCATAGGCCCGACCGCGCTGGTCGCGCAGATTACCGGTGACGTACCACCACTCGCTGCGGTAGGCGGGGTGTGCCCCGTGATCCGCCGGGAACTCAAATGCCCGAGGGCCCGTGACGCGCGCGAAGCCATCGGCGGCGGCGCCCTCGCCCAGGACGTCGCGGAGCTGCTCTCCGGTCTGCGAGGTGACCTCGCCGCGCTGGCCCCAGGGGGCGGCAAGCAGACCCACGATGACGATGCCGATAACGGCCCATGGGACGGGATCGCGACGCATGGCCTAGTCCTCCTTCAAGCCCGCGGCCGGGGAGCGCCGGGCGATCACCCATGCCGGGTAGAGCGCGGCCACGAGGGCCGCCCCGACGGCTAGGCCCACCCCCTCAATGAGCGCCAGCGGCGGCACCTGGAAATCCATGGTCCAGCCAAAGGCCCGGCGATTGATCACGAATACCAACAGGGCTGCCAGCAGCAGCCCCAGCGGTACCGCACACAGTCCCGCCAGCGTGCCCAGGAAGCCGCTCTCGCCGAGGGTCATCGCGCCCAGCTGCCCCCGTGTTAACCCTAGGGCCCGGTAGGTGGCGTACTCCCGGGCGCGATCGAACTGCAGTGCCATGAGCGCCCCGACGATCCCGACCACGGCCACCAGCGCGGCCAACAGCCGCAGCACCGAGGTCACGCGGAAGGTCTGATCGAACACTGCGAGGGAGCGCTCACGGATGCTGTCATTATCCCGCAGCCGGGCGCCCCCGACCCCGTCGAGGGCCGCTTGCAACCGGGAACGAATGGCCTCGGTATCAGCCCCTTCAGCGACCTCAATGCCGATGCCGCTCAGCCGCTTATCATCGAAAAGGCCGCGATAGGCGCCCAGGGGCATGACGACCACGCCCTGAACGGAGGCGTAATCACGGAAGACCCCGAGCACGGTCCGCGCCGTCGCCCCCGTAACCGGCAACTCTAGCGTATCGCCGGGCCAGACATCGTGCCGCCGGGCATAGGGCTCGCTAACGAGGACGCCTTCACCGGCGCGGAACCGCTGCCAGGCCCGGTCGGCATCCCCGGCGACGAAATCAAAGCGCGCCCAGGCCGAGCGTGGCATATCGATCCCGCGCACGCGCGTGAGGCCATCCGCCGACGGCATGCGGGCATAGCGCGAGCGCGTCACGTGATCGACCCCATCGACCGCGGCCAGGTGGGCGGCCAGCGCCGCTGGCATGGGCGCCGGTGCGCTGACGTAGTAGTCCGCGCGCAGGGTCCGCTCCAGCCAGTCG
The DNA here is from genome assembly GCA_913055565.1 of uncultured Ectothiorhodospiraceae bacterium. GTDB lineage: Bacteria > Pseudomonadota > Gammaproteobacteria > Nitrococcales > Nitrococcaceae > CAJXKP01. Next base: position 43,472 of record CAJXKP010000010.1, on the reverse strand, counting down.
GCAACACTCCCCCGGAAGCTGGCGATCATGACCGACATCCCGATAACCGCGGCCACCGCCACCGTCAGCGCGGCCACGGCGATCCCCGTGCGACTAACCGCCCCGACCGCTCCTCGGAGGCACAACCGCCCCGCCAGCGGCACGCCGGGCAAGCGCCCCAGCCCGGTCCCGATCAGGACCACCGCCATCGGGACCAGCGCGGCAACGGCCAGCATCAGGGCGAAGATCCCCGCAAAGCCCGCGACTAACCCATCTAGCAATCCCAGCACCAGCGCAGCTACCGCGGCCAATAGCGCGGCGACGACGACGAGCCCGCGCGCCATGCGCCGGGCCCGACGCTCGAGGTCGTGGCGGCTCAAGCTGTCGCGGGGTGACACCCCAGCCGCCTCCCACGCCGCGGGACAGGCCGCCAACAAAGTCCCCACAAGCCCCAGCGCGCCGCCCTTCGCCAGGGCGAGGCCATCCAGGCGCAGCCCCCCGATGGCCTCGAAATAGAGCTGATCGACCGTGGCGAGGACGAGCTGGGTAACACCGGCGCCCAGAAGCACCCCCAGGCCCAGGCCAAGCGCCGTGCCGAGCACGCCGATCAGCACCGCGTCCGCCAGCAACTGGGCGAAAACCTCCACTCGGGTGACCCCGAGTGTACGGAGTACGCCGAGCATCCGGCGGCGCTGGACCACGAGAAAACTCATGGTATTGAAGACCAGGAACAGCCCGACCACCAGGGCCAACAACGATAGGGCCGTGAGGTTGATATGGAAGGCCTGGCTCATCTGGGCGAGGGCGCTGCCACGCTTGGCCGCCGGGATCAGCGCCGCGCCTTTAGGTAGGCGCTGCCGCACGGCCTCGACCCGTGACTCAGGGAGGATCAGGTCGATGCGCGTCAGGCTCCCGGTGCGGCCCAGCCACTCCTGGACCGCCGCGATGTCGCCAAAGGCAAGCCCCGATAGGTCGCGCTGCCCGTCAGGGATCAGCCGCGCCAGGGTCAACTCGCGCGTGCCGGCGCGGGTGCGCAGGCGCAGCTCATCGCCGACGCTCAAGGCCAGGGCCTCGGCCGTGGCCTCGGGCAGCACGAGCGCGTCCGGCGAGACCAATAGACGCCCCCACTCAGCCCCCACCCCAGCGCCGCGACTCAGGTAGTCGCGAAACGGTGCCTCGGCGAACGGATCCAGCCCCATCAGCCTCAGGGGCCGGCCACCGTAATCGGGCAGCGTCGCCCCGCCCTCGACCACGGGGGCCGTCCTGGCGATCCTGGCCTCGACGCGCAGCTCGCGATACAGCGACTCGGGCAACCCGCCCGGACCGGCAACGACCTGGTGGGTCGCCTGCCCGGCCACCCGATCGATGGCCTGCGCCATGGCCTGGCGCGCGGAGTGATTGGCGAGATCAACGGCCACTACCACGGCCACCCCGATGGCGATCCCGATGAGTGCCAGCGCGAGCTGGACGGGATGGCGCCACAGCGCCCGCCGGCCCGCCGTGAACACCAGCCGGGCCACTAGGCCAGCACCAATTGGCCGTCCCGGATCGTCAAGAGCCGGTCGGCCAGGCCGACGACCTCCTGGCTGTGCGTGACCATGAGCAGCGTACGACCCGCCTCCCGGCAGAGATCATCAAGCAAGGCGACCACGCGCTCCGCATTGGCCAGATCCAGGTTGCCCGTGGGCTCGTCGGCCATAATGACCTCCGGCTCATGGACCAGCGCCCGCGCCACGGCGACCCGCTGCTGCTCGCCGCCCGAGAGCTGCTCGGGCATGGCATCGCCGAAATCCTCCAATCCCACGCGCGTCAGCCACTGGCCGACCCGCTGCGTCGCCGTGACGCCGTTGAGCTCCAGCGGCAGCGCGACGTTCTCGGCCACGGACAGCGTCGGCACCAGATTATAGGCCTGAAAGATCAGGCCGATGCGACGCCGGCGCAACAACGTTAAGGCCCGATCACTCATGGCCTCAAAGGCGTGCTCGCTGAACCGGACACGCCCCCCATCGGGGCGGTCCAGCCCGGCGAGCAGATTCAGCAGCGTGGACTTGCCACAACCACTGCGCCCGAGCACCACGACGAACTCACCGCTTTGGATATGCCCCGACGCCTCACGGACAACCGCTCGGTCACGAAATCGGCGCGTCAGCCCGTCGAACTGGATATCGCTCATGCCGCTCCCCGGTGCGGGGTATCGCCGCTGCAATGGGTGGAGGTTAGCACGGCGGCTTGATGGTACGCTGTGTAGCGCTGAGGGACCCATTCAGCCAGCCGCGAGGTCTTCGTTGAGCCAATCCGATCACGGTCCCCGTGAACGCATCGTGCCGCCGGGCGACGACCGCGAACGCCTGCACTGCCCCGATTGCGGCTTTATCGCCTACGAGAACCCGCGCGTCGTTGTGGGCGCCGTACCGCGCTACGGCGACAAGATACTGCTTTGCCGACGCGCCATCCCGCCATCCTATGGCTATTGGACCATCCCGGCCGGCTACCTGGAACTCCACGAGACCACGGCCGCCGGTGCCCTGCGGGAGTCCTGGGAAGAGGCCACAGCGCGGCTCGAGCTGGGCCCTATCCTGGCCGTGTTCAGCATTACCCACATCAACCAGGTCCAGGTCCTGTATCGAGCGCGCCTGCTGGATCCCGCCGTCGAGGCCGGGCCCGAGTCATTGAGCGTGGCCCTGTTCGATTGGGCCGACATCCCGTGGGATGATTTGGCGTTCCCAACCGTTCGCTGGGCGCTTGAGGCGGAACGCCAGGCGCCGGCAAGCGGCCCGCTGCAGCCCGTCGGCAACCCGACCCCCGACTGAGGTCGACGACCTCGTGACGGCAATAACCCTAGCCGGCTCGGGTTGAGTCGCAGCGCCCACCTGTCTAGTCTGCCGCTAGGGACACCAACGGAGCCCCCGGCCTACAGGGGAGATCGATTAATGGCCGAACCCGATAACCTCGATCCGGAACTCATCCAGCATCTGCTCGATGCCTCCAATGATGGGATCGTGGTCGCCGAGCGCGAGGGTGATGATCACATCATGATCTACGTCAACGACGCCTTCGAGCAGCTTACCGGCTATCATAGAGATGAGATTCTGTACCAGGACTGCCGCTTCCTCCAGAGCGACGACCGCGACCAGGAGGCGATCGAGCAGATCCGCGAGGCACTGCGTCATGACCACCCCTGCCGGGTCACCCTCCGCAACTACCGCAAGGATGGCACGCTCTTCTGGAACGAGCTGTCGATCACGCCGGTGGTCCACAGCACGGATCAACTGACCTACTACATCGGCATCCAGAAAGACGTCACCGCCCGCGTCGAGGCCGAGCGCCAGGCGGAGCGCCTGCGCCAAGAGCTCGACCAGCTGAAAGAGCGCCCGGCGCCGTAGCTGGCCTTGCCGCCTTTCTAGTTGTACAATATCAGTACAAAGATACGGGTTGTACATACGAGAGGCCGCCATGCACCGACTTCGCGCCATCATCGCTAGCCTGGGTACCCTAGTGCTCGGCGCCTGCGCCGACGATCCCGACACCGCGGCGTATCAACCGGATCCCAGGCTAGAGCCTAGGGAGGTGGTACAACGTCAGGTCGTGGCGCTCGGCGAGAACAGTGCCTTGGGCCAGAACCGCGGCATCGAGCGGGCCTACCAATTCGCGTCGCCCGCCAATCGCAAGGCCGTGGGGTCATTACCGCGCTTCAGCGAGCTCCTACGCAATCCGGGCTATCGCCCCCTGCTCAACAATCGATCGGCTCGCTACAGCGAGCCCGTATTCGAGAACGGCCGGGCCGCCGTGTCCGTGCGCGTTACGAGTATCGCCGGACGAACCGTGGACTACGTCTTCTTCCTCTCCCGCAGCCAGCGGGCCGGCTGCCAGGGCTGCTGGATGACGGATGCGGTGCAGCCCGGCCCGGACAACCTCCCCGACCCCGGTCAGCGGGTCAGCCTGTAGACTGCCTGGACCGCGATAACGCCAGGGGGCCGGCCCAATGGCAACGACGCATATACTCGTCATCACGTTGTACTCGGTCGCGCTCGTCTGGTGGGCTAGCCTTGCGGCGGTGCAGTGGCGGCGCCGCGACGCGTGGCAGTTTACGCCCCGCTGGCACGGGTACGGCGTCCCGCTGTTCCGCGCCTTCTTTCTGCTATCGCTACCGGTCGAGTACAGCCGGGGGCAGCATCAATTCGATGGCGGCGTCTTCGTGATCGCAGGGGCTGCGACGGTCGGCTGGCTGGCCGTGCGAACCGCCTACCTGGCCCGACGCCCCGCTCCGCGAGCCGCGGCCGAGTCGGTGCGCTATAACCTGTTCGTCACGGCGAATCTCCTCGCATTCGGGCTCGCCATGCACTCGTTCGTCTGCCTCAGCGTGGCGGTTAACATCAGCATCCCCGCGCTGGTGCTTCGCTACCACTGGCTAATGGCGGCGTCCACCCCACCCAACGAGCAACCCACGGAGGCATCATGAGCAACAGCAACGAAGCGACGGCGATCCTAGGCGGCGGCTGCTTTTGGTGTATCGAGGGCGTATTCCAGTACATCGACGGCGTGATTGAGGTCCTGTCCGGCTATGCCGGCGGCCAGACCCCGAACCCGGACTACAAGAGCGTTTGCACCGGCCGTACGGGGCACGCTGAGGTCGTTCGCATCCGATATCACCCGGACCAGGTCGACTTCGAGCACCTGCTGGACGTCTTCTTCACCATCCACGACCCGACCCAGCTCAACCGGCAGGGACCGGACAGCGGCACCCAATACCGCTCGGTGATCTTCTGTGCCGACGACAGCCAGCGCTCGGTGGCCGAGCGCAAGATCGCAAAGCTCCAAGCTAGCGGCACCTACAGCCACCCTATCGTCACTGAGATCGCCGGCCCTGCTACCTTCTACTCAGCAGAGGATGATCACCAGCGCTTCTTCGAGACCAACGCAGGCCAGCCGTATTGCGAGATGATGATCCGGCCCAAACTCGAGAAGGTCCGGCAACGCTTCGGTGATTGAGCCCTCATGGGCGCCGACCGAGGCCGCTAGGCAGCCGCCTGGACCAGGATCCAGGGCGGCACCACGACTGTCCATACCAGCGCATCGGTCTCGGCCCAGTGACCGGCCTGCGAGTCCGTTGTTCGTACCAGCGTGCCGCTGTTGAGCCATTCGGCGACGCTGTCGCGGTCATCCTCGGCAAACCGCGCCGCGATCTCGACCAGATCCTCGCCGGGCGCCACCGTCACCAGGCGCCCGCGCGCGAAGTGGCGCTCAAGCTCGGACCAGGCGGCCCGTGCGGTTTCCGCGGCGAGACGCGCGCGCAGTGCCTCGGCGTCTTCCTGCATGGTCGTACCCACCTCCAGCAAACGAAAGCCGCCAGGATACCGCGCCAACCGCCACTGACTAACCGCGCGCCTCCAATCAGCCGCGCGCACTTGGGTACCGCATCAGCCCACAACTATACTCAAGACGGTGAGCGACCCGGATCCGGGCGGCGATAACCCAGTCGGGATGGGCCGGTGACCTCCAGGAACGTGCTGCAAGGTGACGGCCACCCTAGCAGCGATGGCATTTGGCCAGGGCACAGGGGCGTCATGGATTTCTTCGAACGACAACAACGCCTGCGGCGGCAAACGGCATGGATCGTCGCCGCGTTCGTGGCCGCCATCGTCGCCATTGTGCTCATCGTCCAGTTCGCCCTGTGGCTGACCCTCGGCTTCTATCACCACTACACCGGGGGCACCCAACCCGGCTTTGTTGAATGGAGCTTATCGCTGATCGGCATCCTCACGGTGGTGGTTGTCGTCGGTCAGATGATCTGGGCGGCGGCCCCGCGCTGGCGCGAGCTCCGCGCGGGCGGCGGGCGAGCCCTTGCCGAGCGTTTGGGTGGCACACGCATTGGTGATAGGGGCGAGGATGCCGCCCAGCGCCGACTCGTTCGGGTGGTCGAGGAGATGGCCGTCGCCGCCGGCCTGACACCGCCGGCCGTCTACGTGCTGGAATCGCAGCAGGCGCTCAATGCCTTCGCCGCCGGCCGGGACAGCGATGATGCCGCTATCGCCGTCACCCGCGGCCTACTCGATGGCCTTGACCGGGACGAGCTCCAGGCGGTCGTCGCCCACGAGCTGAGCCATATCGATAACGCTGACACGACGCTCAATATGCGGCTCGTGGTCGGCATTACGGCGATCGCTTCGATCGGGCAACTCGGGCTGAACCAGATCGAACTCGCATTCGAAGACATGGGCTCCCACCACTGGCATTCGCATCACACCCTCAGCGATAACAACCCGCTGGGCTGGCGCGGCGGCTGGTTCGGTCTGGTTTATGCCCTACTCGTGGGTGGGGTGCTCATGGTCATCGGCGGTGCGGGGCTCGGCCTCGCGCAGCTGATCAAGGCGGCGGTCTCTAGGCGCCGCGAGTTCCTCGCCGATGCCGGCGCAGTGCAATTCACGCGCAACCCCGACGGCCTCGCGGGTGCCCTGCTGGTTCTCCACAACGATGCCACCCCCCTAAGCCTCGGGCGCGCGAATGAGGTCGAGCACATGCTCTTCGCCTCCCTCGACGGCGCTTTAAGCCGGCTGCTCGCGACGCACCCACCGATCGAAGAGCGCATGGACGCGCTCGGCATCAAGTATCGCCAGTGGTATCGGGAAAACCAACGCGAGGCGTCAGCCTCCGCCGCCGAGTCATCGGATGGAGCGAACCCATCGGCTGGCCAACGAGCGCCCGCCAGCGCCGAGACCGGCGGCTCTAGCGGTATGACCCCCGCGTTGGGCAGCCTGGACCAGAACCTCAGCGTCCTGGCGCTCGCCGTGCTGACCGGCGATCTGAACGAGACCACCCGCCGGCAGGCGCAGGAGCGCCTGGCTGATATGCCGCAAGCGGTTCGCGAGGCGCTGTCCTCAGGGGATGGCGCGGAGCACATGGTCTACGCGCTGCTCCTGCACGAGCCCAAACAGGAGGACCGCGACTTGCCCCTGCTGCCGGAAGCGGCCCGCGAGCCGGTCCACGCGCTGCGCCAACGGCTGCTGGCGCACTGCGGCAACCAAGGGCGCACCGCTGTTGACCCCCATCGGCGCCTGCCGTTGCTGGAGATGGCACTACCCGCGCTGGCGAACCGCCCCAGCGAGCAACACGCCCAAATGCGGCAGACCGTCGATGCGCTGATCCGCGCCAATGAACGCCTGAGCGTCTTCGAGTTCACCGTTCGCACGCTTATCGGGGAGCAGGCCCGAGACAGGCAACAGGACCCCATCGGCATGGCCGCCCTCGCCGACCGCTCCCACGCCCTGCGCGTCATGCTGTCGTTACTCGCTCACGTGGGCCATAGCGACGAGGCCGAGCGCAATCAGGCCTATCACCTGGCAGCGACCCGCCTCGGGATCGAGCAGGCCCCGGAACCCCTCCCCCTGAAGGAGTGCTCTTTACAGCCATTCTCGAAGGCCTTGCGCCAACTCGACGACCTCCAACCCAGTGATAAGGAAAGGCTCCTCGAGACGGGTCTGGTATGCATCGGCGCCGATCAACGGATCCAGCCCATGGAGGCCGAGCTGCTGACCACCATCGCGGTCGCCCTCAATGAGCCCATTCCCGAGTCGGTAACGGCATAGCGGCCTCATGCCCTTAAGGAGACGCTGAATAATCCTCGTGGGCCTCTGCGCGCCTTTTGGGGCCGCTAACAACGACCTACTCATGATTTTGCCTGCCACACGGCCATCGCTACACTACGCTTTCGGACGGCCTTACCGACCAACACAAAAAAAGCGCAAGGGGTGCCTCATGTCCATTGAATTCATCATCTTCCTCGTCATCCTCGCGCTGCCCATCGGCTACGCCATCTACATCTACAATCAGATGGTTAGCTACCGCAATCGGGTGCGCAACGGCTTCGCCCAGATCGACGTCCAGCTCCAACGCCGCTATGAGCTCATCCCCAACCTCGTCGAGAACGCCAAGGCCTACCTGGAACACGAGCGCGAGACGCTAACGGGCGTCATCGAGGCTCGCAATCGGGCCAAGGCGGCCGAGGAAACGGCGGCCCAGCAGCCGGAGAACGGCGCGGCGATGCAGCAGCTCGCCCAGGCCGAGGGCGGGTTGAGCCAGGCGCTGGGGAAGCTCTTCGCCCTCAACGAGGACTACCCCGAACTCAAGGCCGACCAGACGATCCAGGAGCTCTCGGGCGAGCTCACCTCGACGGAGAACAAGGTCGCCTTCGCCCGGCAGCACTTCAACGACACCGTCATGACCTACAACACCTACCGCGAGAGCTTCCCCAACAACCTGCTGGCGGGGCCGTTCGGCTTCTCGCCCGCGGAACAGTTGGAGCCCGATAACAAGGAAGCGATCCGTGAGCCGGTGCAGGTGGATATGCGCTCCTAGGGCACGCCAAACCCCGATCCTCGATGGACTTCTTCGAGCGCCAGGCGAGCGCTAAACGCAAGACCTCACTCCTGGTGGCGCTGTTCGCGGTGGCGCTTGCCGCGATCCTGCTGGCCGTCCTCGCCGTCGTCTGGGTCAGTCTGGCTATCGTTGACTACTACCAACTGGTCGGTCCGGAAACGACGGACGGCGGAGGTCATCTCGGCTTCCTCAACTGGCTGACAAGCCCCGGGGCGGCTTGGTCGGCATGCCTGACGCTGGCCGTCATCGGTGGCGGCAGCCTCTGGCGCCTAAGCGAGTTGGCAAAAGGAGGCGGGCAGTGCGTCGCCGAGATGATGGGCGGGACGCCTGTCGAGGCCATGGAACCGGACCGCCAAACACGTCAGCTCGTCCAGGTCATCGAGGAAATGGCGGTTGCCGCGGGCGTTGCCCGGCCGGGGATCTACGTCCTGGACAGCGAGCCGGGGCTCAACGCCTTCGCCGCCGGCAATGATACCGAGGATGCCGTGATCGCCGTCACTCGGGGCCTGCTGGACACCCTGGAGCGCGACGAGCTCCAGGGCGTGATGGGCCACGAGATGAGCCATATCCTCAACGCCGATACCCGAATCAACATGCGCCTGCTGGCCATCATGGCCGGTATTACCCTGATCGGCCAGATGGGTCTGTGGTTCTGGCGGATCATGATCTACGACGCCGTCACCCCAAGCCGCCACCGGGGCGGCGGCAGCGCGTTTCGGCATCGCCTCGGTGTCGGCGGCGGCAGCGGGCGCCGCGGCCTCGGGGGCCTCGGGGGACTGGTGGGCCTGTTCGTCGCCGCCGTAGGCGCGCTGTTGTTAATCGTCATCGGTTGGATTGGCGTAATCATCGCTCGGCTGATCAAGGCGGCGGTCTCCCGGCGCCGCGAGTTACTGGCCGATGCCGCGGCCGTTCAGTTCACGCGCCATCCCGACGGCATTGCCTCGGCGCTACTCAAGATTCGCAATGCCGGGGCCGGTACCGCGTTGCGATCGCGCCACGCCGAGGAGATCAGCCACATGGGCTTGTGTCGCATCAGTAGCGGCCTCACGCGCCTGACGGCGACACACCCGCCGATCGCGGAGCGCATGGCCGCGCTCGGTATTAAGTACAAGCACTGGTACCGGCAAAACGAGCGCGCCAACCGCGATGCCAAACGCTCGCAAGCGGACGAGGCAGCGTCGACTAGCACCGCTGACCCGACTCGCGCCGGCGACCCGCATGAGGGTGGCGGCGCCGGCCCCGTGGCGGGATTAAGCGACACCAGTAACGCCCCCGCCGAGGCCCTCAGCGTCGCGGCCATGGCCGCGCTAGCCGGCAGCATCCAGGCCCAGGGGCTGCAACAGGCCCGCCGCATGCTCGCCCGCCTGCCCCAGGCCGTTCACGACACCCTGCGCTCACCGAACGGCGCCAGACACGTGGTCCTGGCCAGCCTCATGCACGGCCCGGATCACGCCCGTGCCGACCGGCGTGCCCTGCCCGACGATCAGCGCGACACGGTGACCGGCCTGCGCGATCTGCTGGTACGCGCCTATCCGGGGACGGAGCCCGGCACCATCGATGCCAGCGTGCGCCTGCCCCTTCTGGAACTGGCCCTGCCGGCGTTACAGCGGCTCGATACCCCGCAGCGCGATGCGTGCTTAGCCGCCATCGACACCTTGATCCGTGCCAACGACCAGATGAGCATCTTTGAGTTCGCCGCCCGCACGCTCATCAAGGAGCAGTGGCGCGATCATCGCCAGCGCGGCATCGGTACCCACCGCCTGGACCAGCATGCCCCCGATCTACGGGTCGTGTTATCCCTGTTGGCCCATGCCGGCCACAGCAGCGACGACCGTCGAGTCGAGGCCTATGGGAGGGCGGTGCAGGCCCTTGGTGCTGGCGACACCAAGGGCCTACTGCGCCTGAGCGACTGCACATTGACGCCATTCTGCGAGGCCCTGCAAGGCCTCGATGACCTCCAGCCGAGGCATAAGCGCCGCCTCATCCACGGCGCCGCGGAATGCGTCGCCGCCGACGGCGTCATCCAGCCAGGAGAGGCCGACCTGCTACGCGTCGTCGCCGCCACGCTGCACGTCCCCCTGCCCCTACCCGGCAACCAGGACTAGCGGCCGGCGACGGCGCTGCGCCCAGGCCACGCCCCCGAGCAGGGCGAGTGTGGGGACGAACACCAGCTCCTGCGGCGGGCGATCCGCTGGGACCTTCAGGGCGGTAATCCGAAAGCCGCGCTCGATCCCGGCCTTCGCGGCGGGGCTGCCGTAACGAACCCGTTGTATCCACACGGCACCGTCGGCCGCCGTACTGTCGAGATCGAGCCCCAGGCGCTGCAGCCGCTGGGCCGCCGTCGACTGCGGCTCACCCAGTCGCAGCGCCGCCGTCCGGCGCACGGACTCGCCCTCCAACGTCGTGCCCGTGACGACCAGCGCCAAGCGCGCGTTGGCCGGCAGCTCCCGGACTACCGCTTCAATACGCTCGGGGGGCGTCGAGGCCATGGGCGGATAGAGGCGATCCCACCAGAAGCCGGGTCGAAACAGGCTAAAGGCGATCAGCAGCAACAGGACGCCCTCGTACCAACGATTCCGCACCAGCCAATAGCCCTGCGTTGCGGCGGCGAACAGCAGCATGGCCACGGTGGCCGTAGCCACCGTTATCGCCAGATCCAGCCAGCCGGTCAGGCCGATGAGCAGCAGCTGCGTATTGAACACGAACATAAACGGCAGCACGGCCGTGCGCAGATCGTAGACGAACCCCTGCAAACCGGTGCGAATGGGGTCAGCGCCCGAGATCGCGCTGGCCGCATAGGCCGCCAGCCCCACCGGTGGCGTATCGTCGGCCAGGATGCCGAAATAGAAGACGAACAGATGCACAGCGATCAGCGGTACCACCAGGCCGTGCTGCCCGGCGAGCTCGACCACCACCGGGGCCATTAGCGTCGCCACGACGATGTAGTTGGCCGTGGTGGGCAGACCCATGCCCAGCACCAGGCTCATGAGCGCGGTAAAGATTAGGGTTAACATCAGGCTGCCCAGGGACAGCGCCTCGATGAGATCGGTGAGCATCAGGCCCAGACCGGTCAACGTTACGGTGCCGACGACGATGCCGGCCGTCGCGGTGGCGACGGCCACCCCGATCATGTTCTGGGCACCCCGCACAAGCGCCCAAGCCAGCTCCCAAGCGCCTTGAGCGACCCCAGCCAGCACCCCACCCCCACCGCGCATGAGCGCCAGCAACGGGTGATGGCTGAGCGCGATGACGGCCATGAACACCAGCGCCCAGAAGGCGGCCAGCCCCGGGGAGAAACGCTCGACCATGAGGCACCAGATGAGCGTGGCCACGGGCAGGAGGTAGTAGAGGCCCGTCAGCGCCGTCGCCCCAGCGGCCGGGAGCTGATCGCCGACACCCAGCTCGTCGTCACCGCGGGGCGCCGGGTAGTGGGCGCTCAGGGCCAGCAGGCCCAGATAGGCGCTCAAACCGCCGGCGGCGAGCACGGGCGCGGCCCAGGCGCCGAGCAGGCCGCGCGCCCAGCCGATGCCGTAGTAGACCGCGAGACACAGCAGCAGACCGGCGACCACCGTCGAGGCCGTTGCCAGCGCGCGCATGGCCAGCGTGGCCTGGGCGCGCTCGACGGGCCGCAAGCCGGCCTTCACGGCCTCCAGGTGGACGATGTAGAGCAACCCGATGTAGCTCAGGAGGGCCGGCAGCAGGGCGTGCTTGACCACCTCGGGGTAGCCGATGCCGACGTACTCGACCATCAGGAAGGCCGCCGCGCCCATGATGGGCGGCGTGAGCTGGCCGTTGGTCGATGCCGCCGCCTCCACGGCTCCTGCCTTGGTGGCGGGGAAGCCCGTGCGCTTCATCAGCGGGATGGTAAACGTCCCCGTGGTCACCACATTGGCGATGGACGAGCCCGAGACCACGCCCGACAGGCCGGAGGCGACGACCGCCGCCTTAGCCGGGCCGCCCCGGCGATGCCCCAGCAGCGAGAAGGCCAGACGAATGAAATAGCCACCGCCGCCGGCGTGCTCCAGAAGCGCCCCGAATAGGACGAATAGGAACACGAAGTCCGTGGAGACCCCGAGGGCGACGCCGAACACGCCCTCGGTACCCAGCCAGTAGTGGGAGGCGGCCTTGGCCAGACCCACGCCCTGATGTGCCATGACATCGGGCATCCAGGGGCCGGCGAAGGCGTAGGCGAGGAAAAACGCCGCCACAACGGCCAGGGGCAATCCCAGCGCCCGCCGCGCCGCTTCCAACAACAGAACCACCCCCAGCCCGGCGACCACGAGGTCCAGCGCCACGGGCTGCCCCGGGCGCGCGGCCAGCGCGTCCTGGAAGCCGACGATATAGGCCGCGCTGGCGGCCGCCGCGAGCCCCAGCGCGCTATCCGGTAGGGACAGGCGCGGCGACACGGTTCGCCGGCGCGCCGGGAAGGCGGTATACGCCAGGAACAGCGCCAGGGCGAGATGGATGGCCCGCGCCTCGGTACTGTTAAACACGCCCACACCCAGGGCGTAGGGCAGCGGCGAGGCATGCCAAAGCTGGAACAGCGACCACAGGATCGCGACGCCCAGCACGACGGGATGATTGCGCCGCCGCCCCGTCTCGGCCGCAGCCGCCTCTGGCGCCGCGGGGCTGGGAGGGGCAGAGTCAGCCGATCGCAACGGGGCCACGACGCCAGCGCCTCGTCAGTCGATCAGCCCCTGCTCGCGGTAATAACGCTTGGCCCCCTCGTGGAGGGGGATGCTGATCGCCTCCCGGGTCATGGCCTCGCGCTCGAGGACCTCGAAGGCCGGGTGGAGACCGCGAAAGGCCTGGAAGTTATCGAAGACCGCGGAGACCAGCGCGTAGACCGCGTCCGCCGGGACATCCGCCGAGCTCACGAGGGTGGCGCGGACGCCGAAGGTCGTCGTGGGCTCGGGATTGCCGCGATACATATCGCCCGGGATCTGGGCCATGGCGTAGAAGGGGCGCTCGGCGACCAGCTGACGTATGGGCTCGCTGGCGAGCTCGACCAGCCGCGCATCGCAGGCCGTGGTCGCCTTCTGGATCGCCCCCGCCGGATGGCCGACCACATAGGCGAAGGCATCGATCTTGTTATCGCACAGCGCGGAGGCCATCTCGTTGGCCTTGAGCTCGGCGGCGAGCGCGAACTCATCCTTGCTCCAGCCGACGGCCTCCATAACGGTCTTCATGGTGGCGCGCTGGCCGGAGCCCGGGTTGCCGATGTTCACGCGCTCGCCCTTGAGATCGGCGAACGAGCGAATCCCGCTATCGGCCCGCGCGACGATGGTCAGCGGCTCCGGATGCAGTGAAAAGACCGCGCGTAGCCCCTCGAAGGCCCCGTCCTCGGCGAAACGGCTGGTCCCGCGGTAGGCGTGGTACTGCCAGTCGGACTGGGCGATCCCCATGTCGAGATTACCCTGGCGCAGCACGTTGAGGTTATAAACGGAGCCACCCGTGCTCTCCACGGAGCAGCTAAAGCCGTGCTGATCGGTGTCCTTGTTCACCAGACGACACATCGCGCTGCCCGCTGGGTAATAGACCCCGGTCACACCGCCGGTGCCGATGGTGATGTAGCGCTGCTCGGCGAGGCCCGGCATCGCGGCCGCCAACAAGGCCGCCGCAACGACTAGACGAACGGTCCCAAGCATCAAGCGTCCTCCTGATTCGCTGGCGCGGGCTCGTGGCGCTTGGGGCTATTCTAGCGCCCGCCGCCCCGGCGATATAGCCCGCCGCGCACCGGCCTTAAAGCGGCCTCGATGCCATGCCCCAGGCCCCACTCAGGCCAGCACCGCCAGCCAGACCAGCACCAGCCCGCCCAGGGCCGCCAGGGCATGGAGCAGGATCATGAACCCGGGCGCGCTATCGCCCTCCAGCCGGAAGACGAGCATAAAGCCACCGCCGATGAGGGCGAGGACCAGGCAAACCAGGGCGCTATTGAGCTGGTAATCCGAGCTCGCCGCTACCGCGGCCGCGGTAGCGACCCCGACGCCGAGGACCCCGACCACCGCATGGGCGAGCCCGGCGGCCAGCCAAACCGGCCGCCGATGCAGATGCCGCCAGGCCAGACCGACACCGACCGAGGCCGCCAACGAGAGCAAAACCGCCGCGATTAGGGTCAATCCATCCTCCTCACGGCCAGCAATTCTCATGTTGGCCTTCGAGGTGGTCGCGTTAGCCCCTGACGAGGGCGTCTGCGGCCGGGGAGGGCCGCCGTCGAGCCTCCAGGGAAGGTTTATGGCGTCCCTCGGCAGGGGGTAACGCGACCACGCGCCCTCCTGGGGACCACATCATTAAAATGGCTGCCTCACCGATCACAAGGCTGCTGCCCCAGTGGCGCCCGCGTTACCATAATGGGTTTATCAACTGATTCGAAAGAGGCGGAGTAGCCGCATGGATGTCTTCACGCATCCGGAGTTCGACGGCCACGAGCAGCTCGTCTTCGGCCACGACCCCGCGACGGACCTGCGCGCGTTGATCGCCATCCACGACACCAGCCTGGGCCCGGCCATGGGCGGCTGCCGCATGTGGCCCTACGCCAGCGAGGCGGAAGCGGTAACGGATGCCCTGCGCCTGTCGCGCGGCATGACGCAGAAATCCGCCCTCGCCGGATTGGCCTTGGGCGGGGGCAAGGCCGTCATCATGGGTGACCCCAACCAGCACAAGACACCCGAGCTCATGCGCGCCATGGGCCGGGTCATCGACAACCTGGGCGGTCGCTACGTGACGGCCGAGGATTCCGGTATGAGTGTCGCCGACCTACGGACCCTCGGCGAGGTCACGCCCCATGTCGTGGGCATTCGCGACTACCAGCGCACCGACGGCTCCGCCCACGACGGCGACCCCTCGCCCGCCACGGCGGACGGCGTCTACCGTGGCATCCGGGCGAGCGTGCGCGCGCGACTCGGGCGCCCCGAGCTGCGCGGCCTGCGCGTCGCCATCCAAGGCACGGGTTCGGTGGGCCGCCGCCTGGCGCGTCACCTCGCCGCCGACGGCGTCGCGCTCAGCGTCGCCGATATCCACGCGGCATCGGCGCAGGCGCTCGCGGACGAGCTCGATGCCCGCTTGCTATCAGCCGACGCCATCCTTGCCGACGACGCCGATGTCGTCAGCCCCTGCGCCCTTGGCGCCGCGATCAACCCACAAACCCGTCAGCAGCTGAAGTGCTCCATCGTCGCAGGAGCGGCCAACAACCAGCTCGCCACCGCGGCGGACGGCGTCGCGCTGTGGCAGGCCGGCATCCTCTACGCCCCCGACTTCGCGATCAACGCCGGCGGCATCATCGACGTGGGCTCGCAATACTACGGCTTCGATGCCACCGATGTGGACCGCCGCGTCGCCGGCATCGAGACCACGCTGGGGACCATCTTCGAACGCGCCTACCGCGACAACATCCCACCCGAGACCATCGCCGAGCAGCTCGCTGACGAGCGTCTCGCGGCTCACAGCGGCAAGTAACCCACAACAATAGTTAGCGGCTTAGTCGCTCGACTGGCGCCCTGATTCACTAACGCCTCCGTACAACCGTCCGTGGCGCGACCAACCCGTTGTATCTCGCTGATGGGTCTTTAACCCCCCAAAAAGCCTCGCCCCCTCCCGGTGCGGCGAGACGATCCTCATCCGAGCCAAGCTAAGTAACTGCCTACCCACGACTGCCCCGGCCGTACTAACCACCGCGTATAACCGCGGTTCGTTCGCAAAACCGAGCCCACCGGCCAATCATCCCCCGCCCGCCGGGCGAACTTAAAAAAACGGTAACTCGGGCTCCATTCCGCTGTAACAACGCTACTCCACTGTGCGCGGTGATTCGCGAGGGGCCAACGCCCTTTGCTGTGGAAAGACCACCAAACCAACGGCACAGGAGATACAGCCTTGAATAAACTCGCCAGCAGCGCCCTGGTACTGGCTGCCGCTATGGCACCCGCAACGCAGGCAATGGAGTTCGAGCCCACTGACAATACCAGCGTTGGCGTCTACGCCGGCTTCGAGCCGAGCGTGAAGTCCGTCACCAATGGCAATGGCAATTCCGAGACGGACTACACCGACGAGGGCTCCATCATCGGGATGTCTGGTGAGACCCGCATTAACTCCAACCTCACCGTCTTCGCCTTCGGCGAGTTCGAATTCCTATCCGACGACACCTCGCCGTCGTTCACTTTCGACGAGGGCGCGTTCGGCTTTAAAGGCGACTGGGGCAAGATCCAGGGCGGCGGCTTCGACAGCGTCTACGAGGACCTAATCGTCGACGCCACTGAGATCGCCGAGATCGCCGAGATTTCCGACGAGACTCTGGCCGAGGAAGACAACCTCATCGCCTACTACAGCCCGAACTTCAACGGCTTCTCTTTCCGTACGCAGGTACGTTTCGTGGGCGACGGCGATGACCTGGCCGAAGACAGCCAGGACAACACCGAGCTCGGATTCGCCCTAGCTGGCGGCTATACCGCCGAGAACTGGGGTATCTACGCCGGTTACGACGACCTAGCTACGAACCCTGCCACCGAAGAGGCCGCCCAATTCGCGACGCTCACGGGCACAGGCGGGCAGCAGATCGAAGTCAAAACTGCCGATGCAGTCAACCAATTCGTCGACGGTGAGACCTACGGCCTAGCCGGGACTTTCTCGGTCGGTCCCGCGCAGCTCGCAGCAAAATACGCGGAGACGAACTTCGATAATGCCGACGAATTCGACGATGCCCTACAGGATACGACTCGAGTAGCGCTGCGCGGCAAGTTCAACTATGGGCCGGGCAAGCTCTATGCGGCAGCCCAAGAAGTCGACCCGGACAACGCCGACGATCGCACCGAATTCACCGTCGGCGCGGATTACAAGCCCGTCAGCAACCTCAAGCTCTACAGCGAGGCCGGCTGGTTCGACCGCGACAACGACGCGGGCGACCTCGTCGGCGTGGGCGCTATCTACGAATTCTAACGCCTGCTGGCTCGCTCCTCAGTGCAGTAAGACCCGCCAGGGACGGCACCTAATCAATCCAAGATGAACTCAGGAGACGTATCAATGTGGCGCAATAGTGTGACCGCTGCTTTTCTCATGCTGGCCACGGTGATGCCGGCCAGTAACGCCCTGGCCGACACCAGCTCGGACTTGAGCGATGTCTGCCCGAATCCCATACGCATGGCCGATACCGGCATTCGCGGTATGGGGCCGCTCAAGGAGGCCTTTGGTCCCTTCAGCGAGGCGTTCCAGGAGCACACCGGCCTGGAGCTCGAGATGTACAGCCTCAGCAACCGCACGGCGGCCGGCAACGCCCTGCAGTATGACGAGGTCGAGCTCGTCTTCGCGGGCCCGTCCGAGTTCGTGCTCTTCGAGCGCAAAGTCGACGACGGTGTCGATATCCTGTTCGACATCAAACGCCCGCACTACGGCTCAACCTTCTTGGTTAAGGCCGACAGCGACATCCGCTCCATGGAAGACCTCAAGGGCAAGCATGTCGCCCTCAAGGATGTCGGCTCCACGAGCGGCCACATCATCCCGAGCATGATGATGGTCGAGGCGGGGCTTGATCCTAAGAAGGATGTGGATATCACCATGGCCGGCGACGCCTTCGTACAGGCCCTGATTAATGGCGATGTAGACGCCATGGGCGGCGGCAATGACGACGCCGACCAGATCCGCAATGAGCTGGATCCCGACGGCGATTATCGCGTCATCGCCGAGTCCGACCCGCTGCCGGGCGACCCCGTCGTCATTCGCGGCGATGTGGCATCTGAGTGCAAGACGCGGCTGCAACAGACCCTCAAGGACAACAAGGACGCCTTGTGGCAGGCGCTCATCACCACGGAGCGCAACAAGGAGAAATTCCTCAACCGCGACTCCGAGCTCGGCTTCAGCCTGACCGCCGATGACTATGACGTCATCGAGGAGGCCTACAAGGCGGCTGATATCGACCTGTAAGCCGGTAGCCGAAGCCGCCGCCGGACGCGTCTCCACCGTCCGGCGGGCGTCATACACGGCAATCCCGAGGGGCCTTACTAGGTCCCCGGGATTGATTTTTTGGGGGTCCGACTGTGGCCAATATCCAAATCCAGAATGTCCATAAATCGTTTAACGATATCCACGTGCTGCGCGGTATCGACCTCGCCATACCCACCGGTGAGTGCGTGATACTCCTCGGTGCCAACGGTTGCGGTAAGTCCACCCTCATGCGCTGTCTCAACGGGCTTACCTACCCGGAGCAGGGGTCCGTCGTCGTCGGGGATCAGGATATGGCGAAGACCCGTGGGCGGCGTTTGCGCCGACAACGGCAACGCATCGGCGTGGTATTCCAGCACTTCAACCTGGTGGATAATGTCAGCGTTTTCCAGAACGTCCTCTATGGGGCGTTGGGTCAACAACCAGGCGGCTTGGCGACGACACTCCAAGCCCTCGCTCCCCAGTCCCTGCGGCAACGGGCCATGCAATGCCTCGACCGTGTCGGATTGGCGGATCAGGCGACGCAACCCTGTCGCGAACTCTCCGGTGGCCAGCAACAACGCGTGGCAATCGCCCGCACGCTGCTTCAAGCACCCGATGTCCTCATCGCCGATGAACCCGTTGCCAGCCTCGACCCGCGAGCTGGCCGTGCCGTTATGGAACTGCTCATCGACATCGTTCGCGAGCGTGGCATGACAGTGCTCTGCTCACTCCACCAGCTTGAACTCGCCAGTGAATACGGTGACCGCGTCGTCGGCATGAAAGCCGGTCGTATCGAACTGGATGCGCCGCGTCATGAGCTGGACCGCGACACCATGGCGGGGCTGTACCAAGGCGTGGTTCGTGTTGACGAACAACAGCCGACGCCAGCCGACACCGCTCTCGCCTACTCCGCTTAGCCAGACAGGACCAATAGCCATGAGCCAGTACCAAGAAGCCGCTAACACCCCGACCCCGCCGTCGCGCTACCAGCGCCCCTCGCTGTTCGCCTGCATCGTTGTTGTTGTCTTCCTGGGTCTGCTCACCAAGGGCGTGATGGCAACCGACGTCACCCTTGCCCGGCTGGCCAGCGGCGCCGTCAATCTCGTGGACTTCGTCGGGCGTGCGCTGCCGCCAAAACTGGATGACCTCGATGTCATTGGGGGCGCGATGCTGGAAACGCTCTACATTGCCATCGTTGGGGTCACCGCGGGGGTGGTCCTCAGTGTGCCGTTTGCCTTTTTGGCGGCACGTAATACCGCGCCGCACAGCCTGATCCGTATCGGAACCCGCTTCCTGATCGCCTCCATGCGTACCATCCCGGATTTGGTCTGGGCGCTTATCTTCGTCGCTACGGTGGGGCTCGGCCCGCTGGCGGGTGTGCTCGCCATCGTCATGGATACCGTCGGCTTTGCGGCGCGCTTTTTCTCGGAACGCATCGAGGAGGTGCATCCGGGTCCAGCGGAAGCACTGGCTTCCACCGGCGCGGGCCGCTTATCCGTTATCGGCGGCGCCATACTGCCCGAGACGCTGGCCTCCATGACCGCTACCAGCCTATACAGCGTGGAAAAGGCGCTGCGCTCCGCGGTCACTTTGGGACTGGTGGGTGCCGGCGGCATCGGTGTCGAGCTATCGGCGGCAATGCGGCTGTTTAATTACAACAAGGCGTTGACCATTATCCTCGTCATCCTTGTTTGCGTGCTTATTTTCGAGCAGCTGTCCTCGGCCATTCGCCGGCGCGTTATTTAACAAGCCCCACCCCATCGTCATCAGTGCCGCCCGGCATGGCAGGCTCATCCGGCGCAGGACGCCGGTTGAGCAGCAACCATGTCGTAGGTGCGGTCACACAGCGCTTGTCGGGCATCGTCATCATGGAATATGCCGAGGATGGCCGTGCCCGCTCGCTTGGCCTCGCTAACGCAATCAAGCACCGCGGCCCGATTATCTGCGTCCAACGAAGCCGTCGGCTCGTCCACAAGGAGCACCGGAAAACCGGCAATCAGTCCCCGAGCGATGTTCACGCGCTGCTGCTCACCGCCGGAGAAGGTATCCGGCGGCAGGGACCATAAGGGCTCGGGCAGCCGGAGGCGTTGCAGCATGCGCTCGGCCCGCGACCTCGCTACATTCGGTGCCACGCCCTGGGCCCGTAGTGGTTCGGCGACTAGATCAAGCGTGCTGACGCGCGGCGCCACACGAAGGAACTGGCTGATATAGCCCAGGGTATACCGGCGTACGGCAAGGATCTTGCGCGGTTTTGCCTGGGCCATATCGACCCATTCGCCACTGTGGCGCAACAAGATACGCCCTTGTTGCGCGATGTAATTACTGTACAGGCAGCGCAACAGGGTGGACTTACCGGTGCCCGACGGCCCTGACAAGGCCAGACACTCCCCCGCGTAAACGCTCAGGGAAACGTCGGTAAGGACCGACAAATTGAGACGCTCTCGGCGGTGGAGCGTGAAGTTTTTGTGCAGGCCCTCAACCGCCATCATTGGTAATGCCATGATTAGCTCCGCAGCTCCGAGGCCACCAGTAATTGACTGTAGGGGGCCTGCGGGTCGTCCAAAACCTGATCCGTTACCCCCTGCTCCACGACCTCACCTTGTCGCATGACCGCCAATCTGTGGGCGAGCAGCCGGACGACCGCCAAGTCGTGGGTTACGAGCACGACCGCCACCTCCAATTCGCTCGCTAGCTGGCGGATCAGATCCAACAACCGCGCTTGAACGGAAACATCCAAACCACCGGTGGGCTCATCCAGGAACAATAATCGTGGTTGGGTCACCAGATTGCGGGCCAGTTGAACGCGCTGCTGCATGCCGCCGGAGAATGTGCGCACCGGGTCATCCAGGCGTTCGGGATCCAGCTCCACCTCCGCCAGCCAATGACGGGCGGCCGCCCGAAGGCTCGCGTAGCGTGTCTCCCCGCACCGAAGCAACGGTTCGGCGACGTTGCCTCCCGCCGAGATATGGGGGCGCAAGCCATCGTAGGGACTCTGATGCACAAACCCCCAATCGCCGCGGCTGAGCTGACGCAACGCGCTCTCGCTAAGGCCGTGGATCGCGTGGTCGTGGCCTTTGGCATCGGCGTAGGTGACGGTCCCCTCGGATGGCTGGACGGCCCCTGCCAGGCAATGGAGCAACGTCGACTTGCCGGCGCCGGACTCGCCGACGATGCCCAGCACCTCACCGGCATACACATCGAGGCTGACGTCGCGACAGGCCGTGGTCCCGCGGAAACGACAGGTCACCGAATCGGCTGACATTAGAGGCCTATCATCCATGCCCCACGCCTCCCCATTGCTGACGCCCGCAATAATCGGTATCCGAGCACTGATACGCCCGCGTACCGGCGTCATCCAGGACGATCTCGTCGAGGTAGGTGTCTGTTGAGCCGCATTGCGAACACGCCTGGTCATTGGCATCCGTATCCCACGCGATGTCGTCGAACGCGAGGCTTTCAACCCGCGTATGCGGCGGTATGGCGTAGACGCGCCGTTCCCGACCCGCACCGAAGAGCTGCAATGCGGAGTTGTCATCCAGCTTGCCGTTGTCGAAACGCGGGATCGGGCTTGGGCTTGCCAGATACCCGCGATTAACCAGCACGGGGTGATTGTAGGCCTGGCGAACGCGACCATAGCGCGCCACCTGCTCATAGAGCGCGAGGCGGGCGAGCCCGTAGTCCCCGGCTGCGTGTAGGCGGCGGGTTTCCGCCTGCCTCGGCTCGACCTTGCGAAGCGGCTCCGGGTCGGGCACCTGGTACACAAGGACCTGGTCCGCACGCAGCGGTGTCTCGGGGACGCGATGTCGTGTCTGGATCAGGCTGGCTTGCGACGTATCTTCGGTGGTTGCCACGCCCGCCGTGCGCGCGAAGAATCGGCGGATACTGGTGGCATTAGTAGCGTCGTCCGCCCCCTGATCGATGACCTTGAGGACGTCACTGCGCCCAACTAACGCAGCCGTGATTTGAATACCGCCGGTACCCCAGCCGTAGGGGAGCGGCATCTCCCGAGCAGCAAATGGCACCTGGTGCCCTGGGATCGCCACGGCCTTGAGCAGGGCACGACGAATCATGCGGCGGGTCTGCTCATCGAGATACGCGAAATTATAGCCGGGCAAGCCATCGGCCTCTGGCGCTACCGTGCTCATGCCGTGTCCTCCCGGTTGCTGTCGTCCGTCTCCTCCGAGGCGCTTTGACCCAGTGAGCGAAGCGTTGCCAGCTCGGCCTGGAAGTCCACGTAATGAGGCAGCTTGAGATGCTCCAAAAACCCGGCGGCACGCACCCCATCCAGATGGCCGAGGACATAGTCCTCGTCCTGGGCAGGGGCGTCGATGCGCTCACCGCGTTCGCGGGCCTGTAATGATCGATCCAGCAGGGCCATGCACAGGGCCTTGCGTTCCCCACGGCCAAAAGCCAGGCCGTACCCCCGGGCTAGGCCCGGCCCCCGATCACTATCGGTCTGCTCAGGGGTCAGGACCTGGCATTCGGTCAGCGTCATACGGCCAATATCGACGGCAAAACCAAGCTCATCCGGCACGAACGAGACAGCTACCTCGCCCTGCCTGATCTCCCCGGCGTAGATCTTATGGCCGCCATAGCCGCGTTGCGTGGAATACGCCAGTCCCAGCAGGAAGCCTTCGTCACCCCGGGCCAGGGCCTGCAGACGGGCGTCGCGGCCGGCCGGCAGGGCCAAAGACTCGCGTGTAATATCCGCGACGGCTTGGCTGTCGTCGGGGACCTCCGGCTCAATAAAGCCCTCGGCGACCAGACGCTCGGTTACGGGGACCGCCGGGTCGTCGTGATCGGGCGTGGCTCGCGCGGCCGAGCCGGGTTCCGAGCAGCTAGCGAAATCAAAGTCCAGAAGGCGGTGTGTGTAGTCGAATGTGGGTCCCAACATCTGGCCGCCCGGCGCATCCTTGAATACTGGCGTTATGCGGCGCTCCAGACACATTGCTCGGGTATCAAGTGGTTCTGTGTATCCCAGCCGGGGCAGGGTGTTGCGATAGGCGCGCAGCAAGAAAACGGCCTCCGCGACGTCGCCCTGAGCCTGCTTGAGCGCCACGGCCGCGAGGGCCGGGTCGGCTAGTGACCCTTCAATCATGACCCGGTCGACGGCTCGCCCCATCTGTTCATAGATTTGGGGAGTGGTGAGTTCCGGGACGGCTCGATCACCTCGACGCTCATCAGCGAGCCATTGGTGGGCGTTGTCAATCGCCGCCTCGCCACCCTTGATGGTTGCGTACATCAGGCTGCCTCCAGCGTCACAGTTCGCGGCAGCGCTGCTACGCTTGAACTCGCGGCCAGGAAGATATCCCTACCGCAGGGCCAACCGTTCGTTTGGTGCCACCACTGCCTGGCGAAAGCCTCAGGCAGCCCCGAGCAGAGCAACCGTTGCGGCGCGGCCAACCCCGGCCCAGAGCAGATCAATCCGCTGTCGCCGCTAGCAGCGTCGACTTCCAGGATCACCGTGGCACCCAACTCCGGCGCCGCGGCGGTACCCGCAGCTAGAACCGGCAGCATGTCGAGCTCGTTGGCTGCCAGGAAGGCGAAGTCGGCCTCATCGGGTCTATCGACCCGTCGCGCGCCCGTGATCAAGCTCAGGGCATTGACGCCACGACGAGCGCTCGCTCCCAGCCACACCCCGACCTCATGGTCCAACAACGTCAGCGCCAGGGCCGTCGCCGCGGGACTGAATCCCGGAAGCACTTGTGGCATTGAGCGCAACTCATACCAAAGGCCGGGATGCGCCATGGCATCCAAGGCATACCGAAACACAGCCTGGGCATCGTGGACGGGATCGTTGAAGCCTGCCTTGCAATCGGTCATTAGCGCCCCCGAACCAACGTACTAAAGTCCACCCGCGTAGCCTCGGCGCGCTCACGCATCGCCGCGTCAGCCCTATCGCGATAGTGAGCAGCAGGCACCACAACGGCATGCTTTATCTCAGCAGCGCGGGACCCCTCGGCGACAAGGGCATCAAATCGCGCAATCAGCTCAGCGTGACGCGCTCGCTGACCGAGGACGAAGCCATAGCCGGGTGTAGTGTCCGCTAAACAAACCGTGGCGCGGGTAACGGGTACCTCGCCGAGGTTGAATTGCTGGCCGCAACCACCGGCACGGCCGCGAACCATGAGCAGCCCCGTTTCAGGTCCGCGTAATCGGGTTATTACCGGTTTGTCCGTTAATTCATGCCACGCTGTCTCTAATAGCGACTCCGGCACCTGCGCGAGAACCGCCAAGCGCCGCGGTTGACTGGCTTGCTCGGGCGAATCCTCCGGATGCCCATCGGGTTGTTGGGTTTTGTTACTCATGTGGCGTTGCCCACGCTAGGAGATATGTGGATGGTGGAAAGCCCGTCCCGATCACTTCGTCAAGGCGCGGATCGGACATCTCATCGAGAGCTTGAGGAAGTCACTCATGCCGCCAGCCAAAGCCGGCCCCCGTTGGCGCCGAATACGGGACCAAGTAGCCGAGGAAATCACCGCCGGGGGCTATGGGCCCGGCGAACGCCTGCCCGCCGAGACCGATCTCAGCCGTCGGTTCGGGGTCCATCGCCACACCGTCCGGCGCGCCATGGATGAGCTTGCTGCCGACAATTTGGTGCGCATCGAGCAAGGGCGCGGAACCTTCGTGCAGGAACCCGTACTGGATTACTCGATAACCGGGCGGACACGCTTTTCGGACATCGCAACCGGTTCCCACCGCGAGGCGCACAGCCGCCTCTTGCGAAGCAGCCAGGAGGTCGCGACGACGTCGATGGCGGAGGCGCTCTGGGTGCCAGTGGGCACGCCCGTGCTGTTGCTTGAGATCGCTCGCTTCATCGACGAACTCCCGTTGGCACTGACCTCGCATTTCTTTCCACTCCCCCGTTTCGATGGGCTCATCGATACCTTCCACACGAGTACCTCGTTGACGAGCGCCCTCTACGCCTTCGGGGTTCGTGACTACTTTCGTCAGCACACGCGGGTCGTCGCCCGACTGCCGGACGCCCACGAAGCTGACCTGTTGCACCAACCGCAAGCCCAGCCGGTGCTGGAACACCGGAGCATTAACGTGGATGCCGACAATCAACCCATCGAATTCGCGGTGGGCCGATACGCCGGCCAACGCGTCCGGTTCGTTTTCGAGCCACACCCGCCGGCATTGGGCTAACTCACGAAGCGCCATCACTGATTAACGCGCCTTACGCCACGTCGTGGGCTCGCAGACAGCCCGCGGCGTCGTGGTAGTTAACCAACTGCCCCCCGGCGATCGTAGCGACGACCTGCGGCCCCAGGGCGGAATCGGGGTCGACAAGCAACACGTCGGCGCGCTGCCCCGGCGCGATCTGACCTCGATCACTTAGCCCGGCCGCCCGAGCGCCCCCCCCGGATACCAGGTCCCACGCCGCCGGGAAGTCGAGCACCTCTTCGCAATGAAGCTGGAAGGC
This sequence comes from uncultured Ectothiorhodospiraceae bacterium, assembly GCA_913055565.1. Classification (GTDB taxonomy): domain Bacteria; phylum Pseudomonadota; class Gammaproteobacteria; order Nitrococcales; family Nitrococcaceae; genus CAJXKP01. The sequence goes on along the minus strand of CAJXKP010000010.1, from coordinate 17,785 downwards.
CGCATGCAACGCCGCGGGGTAGTAGTAATCGGACGCGAGCGCGGTACACAGCCCCTCGCGGACGGCCTGACCGGCGTTCAAGCGATCATCGTGGCTGCCGCCCCGCAGGATGTTGGGCGCCCCCAGTATGACGCTCTCGCCGCTCTCCATGGCTTCGCGCGCGGTCTCGGCGTTACACGGAAATTCGCACAGATGAGCTCCCATCCCGCGGTAACGGGTACGCATGGCCGGGGTTTCATCGTCGTGGGAGGCAATGGGCAAGCCGGCCTCGACGGCCGCCTGGCACAGGCGCTCAGTGACGGCTGGCACCTCGCTGGAGCGCTGCCCCATACGCTCGACAAGCGCACGGTATTCGCTCGGATTAAGCCCGGAGCGCTCCGTGTATTCCGACAGCTTTTCCGCCCGATCCAGTCGATCCTCGATCATCGCGAGGTGGTCGTTGAGGGCGAGCAGCCCGATGCGTCCCTGTCGGATCCAGTGCTGGATCTCGGCCTCGGCGTCGACATTGTGCAGCTCATGGCGCAGGTGCACGCGTGTGTCACAGCCTAGGCAAGTGCCGATTGCCTCCAGCGCCTCCAGAACCGAGACCACCGTGTCACGCCCCCGAAGCCCGGGCTCCCAGGAGTAGGTGATGCCGTGGTAGGCGGTAGTGATACCGTTAGCCAACAGCTGGCGATCGACCTCGGCCAACGCCACCCCTACTGGAAACTTAACGCCTGATCGCGGCATAAGCAGGCGCTCGAACGCATCGCCGTGGAGATCGACCACTCCCGGTAAGGCCAGTAGCCCGTTACCCTCCAAGGTCGATGCCCCCGTTGTACCGGCGGTCGAGCAATCGACGATCCACTCGCCACTCATCGCTAGATCGGCATCCACCACCCCCTCGCCCGGTACTAGAGCGCGAACATTACGGATCGCCAGATCGACGTCGCTGGCGGCCTGCGCGCCTGCGGATAGTGTGCTCATGCCAAGCTCCTCAACGTTAATGACGAGCACAGGCTAATCGCCGCCGATTGCGACTGAATGACGGCGATCCGCGGGATTGCTAGACCTGTTAGCCCACTGGTTGGTTTTTCGGGGCCCAACAGTTAGCTCAAGGGCAAAAACAACATAAAGCTCGTGTCATGGAGGGCGCGCAGCATGAACGGCGTTCCATCACCAGCAATAGGAGAGACCTGATGAACGCCAAGACATTACTTATGAGCGCGGTCGGTGTTGCGATGGCGCTGACAGGCGGCGCATCAAACGCCGCGGACAAGACGCTGACCATGACGGTCACGGATGTCCCGGGGCTCGAGGAGCTACGGCGCGATTGGGCCCCGTTTAAGGAAGCGCTTGAGTCGCGCACCGACTACACCGTGGAGTTCGCGCCGGTAACCAGCCGCACCGCTGCCGTGGAGCTCTTGCGCTCCGAGCGCGTTGATCTGGTTCTCACCGGCCCGGCCGAGTACGTGGTCATGCGCCACCTCACCGATGCCGAGCCCATCCTCGGCTTCAGCCGGCCTGACTATTTCTCCGGGCTGATCACGATGGCCGACAGCGGCATCACCTCCGTAGAGGATTTAGAGGGCCGCAAGGTTGCCGTCGGTGATGTCGGCTCGACCTCATCCCACCTTGGCCCGCTGCAGCTTATCTCCGACTACGGGGTTAATCCGCAGGAAGAGGTTGAGCTCATCCATACCAAACCGCGGATCGGTTTCGAGTCACTGCGCAAGGGCGATGTCGCCGCCTGGGGCACGAACTACATGGATGACTACATGCGCCTGCGTGAGCGTGCCGATATCTCGCCAGGTGCCTTCCGCGTCATCGCGCGGGGCCCGGATCTCCCGAATGACGTCATGGTCGCTGGCGAACACCTCAATGATGCCGTCGTCGACACCATGCAGACGACCATTGTCGACAACTCCGATGCCATGGTCCAGGCGATCGTCGATCAGGGTGGCGGAGAAAACAAGAAATACGCCGGCATGCGTTTTATCCGCAATATCGACAACGAGGACTACAACTACGTCCGCAAGGCGTACCAAAGCATCGGTCAGGAAGACTTCGGCCGCTTCCCGGGTGAGTAAACGCCATGGCATCGGAAACAGCAACCGCACCGCTCCGGGGCAACGCCGCCCCGGAGGCGGCATCCATCAGGCAAGCGCCGGCGAGCACGGAGCTGGCCGTAACGGGCTTGAGCAAGCGTTACGACGGCGAGCCGCAAAACGTCCTGCGGGATATCTCATTCCGTATCGGAACGGGTGAACGCGTCGCCTTACTCGGCGCTAACGGAAGCGGCAAGTCGACACTTCTGCGTTGCTGCATGCGGTTAATGGAACCCTCGTCGGGTGACGTACGGCTTTTCGGCAACGACGTAAGGCAACTAGGTCGCAGCGCCCTGCGGGGACTGCGCTCGCGTACCGGGGTGGTTTTCCAGCGCCACAACCTAGTGGGCCGGCTATCGGTACTGACGAACGTGATCCATGGCGCGCTCGGTCGCTCCCGGCATCCGGGCACATGGTTCCAAGCCACAGCCGCACAGCCCTGGCGTGACGAGGCCGTTCGGTGCCTCCAGGAGGTAGGTATGGCGGACTACACCGGTCAGCGTGCGGACCGGCTCTCCGGCGGGCAGTCGCAGCGTGTCGCGATCGCGCGGACGTTAATGCAACACCCGCAACTGGTGTTCGCGGATGAGCCAGCGGCCAGTCTGGACCCCGCTGCCGGCGAGGAGGTTATGGCATTGTTCAGCCGGCTGATCGCCGGCCACGGCATGACATTGGTGTTCAGCTCCCACGACCTCGACCATGCACGCCGGTACGCGGATCGCGTGATCGCGTTGCGGGCTGGCGAGGTGGTGATCGACCGGCCGACAGCGGCGGTGGACTTCAGCCAACTCGCCGGTCTCTATCAGCGGGAGGCAGTCTAGGATGAAAGATCGCGCATCGTACCCGGCGGACCCGCCACGCTTGCCGCACAAGAGCGTATTCGGCTTCGCCGGCTACCTTGCTGCGGCCGCGCTCATCATCTGGTCACTGACAAACAGTGAGCTGTCTTTGACCAAGCTCTTACAGGGACTGCCGGAAATCGGGCGGTTACTCAGCGAGATGTTCCCGCCGGCCCTCGAGCGTATGCCCTCGATCGGCACGACCCTACTAGAAACGTTCCAGATGGCAGTAGCGGGGACCTTCTTGGGGGTCGTGCTGAGCCTGCCGCTAGCGGTGCTTTCAGCCCGCAACACCGCGCCGCATTGGACGATCAAGGCAGTCACCCGGGCGATCGTAACGGCCTGTCGCACCGTGCCCGAACTCATATGGGCGATTATTTTCGTTATCGCCGTCGGCCTCGGGCCGTTCGCCGGCGTTCTGGCGCTAATGGTGGATACCACCGGGTTCTGTGCACGCTTCTTCGCCGAAGCCATGGAGGAGGCGGATGACGGTCCGCCCGAGGCGCTGCGGTCGCTCGGGGCGGGTCCGACGGCAACGGTAGCTACGGCGATCCTGCCAGCCACACTACCGTCGATGATCGCCACCTCGTTGTTCGCCTTTGAGAAAGCGACACGGGCATCGGTTGTGCTCGGGCTAGTTGGTGCGGGCGGTATCGGTGTCGAGCTCATGGCAGCCATCGACATGTACGACTACCGCAATGTCTCCACCATTATCCTATGCGTCTTCGTCATGGTTCTGGCCGTCGAGAACTTGAGTTCGCTGCTGCGCCGCAAGATCCTGTGATGGTTGATCCGATAAGGCGACACCGCACCAACGGCAAGCTCTTATACCTGATTGGGCCTTCCGGCGCTGGCAAAGACAGCCTCCTTCAGGCGTTACCGCAGCAGTTACCCGCGACCGCCCCAGTCATTATCGCGCAGCGGTTCGTAACCCGTGACCCTGGCAAGGGCAGCGAGAACCACATTAGCCTGAACCACGAGATGTTCCGGCATTGGGATGCGCAGGGCTGCTTTGCCCTGACCTGGGCCAGCCACGGCTGTCTATACGGCATTGGAACCGACGTCGATGACTGGCTGACATCCGGCTGGCACGTCTTGGTCAACGGCTCGAGGGCAGCACTGGACCGCGCGGAGCGGCATTGGGGCGAAGCGCTGATCCCGGTCACAGTAAGAGTCGACCCCTCCTTACTTGAACAACGTCTTCAGGCCCGTGGCCGCGAAGACGCGGCCGCGATGCGCCATCGTCTGGAACGCGGTAAGGCACTCGGTGAACCCAATCACCCGAGAACCGTCGTGGTGGACAACAATGGGGCGATCGAGGAGGCCACCGCCCAACTGCGGCAACTCGTGTTGGGCCAGGAGGCTGGATGCGGCTGACTTTCCTCGGAACCGGCGCTGTTGATGCCGTGCCGCTGCGCGGCTGCGACTGCCGTGCCTGCGCCAATGCCCGCGCGTTTCCGCAGCACTGTCGCGCTCCCGCCTCGGCAAGGCTGGATCTCCCCGACCGCTCGCTGATGATCGACGCGGGGCGGGGCGATTTCGGCCCATTAATCGACGCCAACCCGATCGACGCCCTGCTATTAACCCATTTCCACGTCGATCATGTTCAGGGCCTCTTCCCGTTCCGATGGGGCCTGGCTCCCCAACTGACCGTGTACGCACCGGACGACCCCGCAGGTTGTGCCGATCTACTTCGGCATACGGGATGTCTCGAGTTTGCGACCCTGGACGCTTTCAAGCCCATAGCGCTTGGTAGGCTCACCGTAACGCCTGTCCCGCTACACCACTCGCGGCCAACACTGGGTTACGTCTTCGACGACGGCCAGACACGCCTAGCCTATCTCACCGATACCGCCGCACTACCCGAAGATACCCGCGCCTTCCTGATCCAGCACGCACCCGAGACCATGGTACTCGACTGCACGCATCCGCCGGGCGCTGGCTGCGGCAACCACAACACGCCCGATGAGGTTTGCGCTGAACACCGAGCGATCCAGCCCCGACGAACGCTGATGACCCATGTGAGTCACAGCCTCGACGCCTGGCTAATGGCCAACCCAGCGGCATGCCTGCCCGGCATGGCGATTGCCTCCGATGGCCAGGTCATCGAACCAGCGATCTGACGGGAGCCAGCGCCGACCCCATGACGCCCGCCCGGCACCCAACCACGATCGTACTAGCCATCACCCAGACCCTGGCCTGGGGCACCAGCTATTACCTACCTGCGATCCTGGCCGTTCCCATAGCGGATTCCCTGGATCTGCAAACGCACTGGATCTTCGCAGCATTCTCATCAGCCTTAATCGTTGCCGCCGCCGTCGCCCCCACCGTGGGCCGATGGATCGACCGCTACGGCGGCCGTGACGTGTTGGCCGGCTCCAATCTGGTTCTAGCCGCCGGGCTAGCACTGCTCGGCTCTGCCGACAGTGCCGTTCTAATAGCCCTTTCATGGCTTGTGCTCGGTTTCGGCATGGCGATGGGGCTCTATGAGGCTGCTTTCACCACGCTCGCCGGCATCCACGGGCCCCAGGCCCGCAGGGCGATGACGGCGATCACATTACTCGGTGGGCTTGCAAGCACCATCTTCTGGCCCGCCACTACTTATCTGGATGCGGCGATCGGGTGGCGGATGACCTGCTTCGCCTGGGCTTTTGTGCACCTAGCCGTAGGCTTGCCACTGAACCTATTGGGTGTTGTCCCGGCGACACAATCCAACCTGTCATCACCCATCGAGTGCTCGAGCAATCGTCCGCGTAGGCGACGCACGATGATACTGCTGGCCATTGTGTTCACGGCAGCCTGGTCCGTGAGTACGGCAATCGCCGCGCACCTGCCCCGGCTGCTCTCAGAATCCGGTTTATCCAGCGCGGCTGCCGTCTCTGTCGCTGCCTTGGTCGGACCAGCCCAGCTAGGAGGCCGATTACTCGAGTTCAGCGCGGTCCGCCACGTCCACCCATTGCTATCGGCCCGACTGGCCGCCATGGCTCATCCCGTGGGTGGTCTAGCGCTCCTGCTCTTCGGTGGGCCAGCGGCCGCGTTGTTCGCCCTACTGCATGGCGCCGGCAACGGCATCCTGACGGTCGCCAAGGGAACGCTCCCGCTCGTGCTCTTCGGTAGCTCGGGCTACGGCCAGCGCCAAGGCATGCTCACGATTCCCGCACGCATGGGACAGGCGGTGGCCCCCTTCGGCTTCGCCATATTGATCGAGCAATGGGGAATCGCGGCACTTGCCCTATCGATCAGTACCAGCCTCATCAGCGTTGCGGCACTTGTTGCCGTCACTCCCATGCCGCGGGATTCCTGAGCGTTGACGCGAGCCAACAGCCTCCCACCAGCCTGATCGCGACCTCTGGGCCACCCAGCTCGATGCTAATCCAGCCCGGGACGCCGGAATTGGTCGTTAGCCCCGATCCGTTAGGCTCGCCGACCGTCGTTGCCAGGCGGGATCGGTAACGCGAGTCTCGCGCGTACCCTGCGGCCGTAGTCCTAATCCGCTCCCGATGGCCCCCTTAGGGGTAGCAATGCGACATATCCGGGAGGCACAGGCAATACAGGACACCGCGGGATATACGGGATACCCACCTCAATGACTGTCGGCGACATCACGGTCACGGCCGTGCCGCTCCAACACTCGCGCCCAACGCTGGGCTACGTGTTCGACGCACCGCACGCGCGGGTCGACTACTTAACCGACACATACCGCTCACCCCAGGCCACAAGGTACTTCCTGGCGGAAGACCCACCGACAACCATGGTGCTGGACTGCACCCATCCCCCAGAGCGAGGACACGGCAAACACAACACACTGGAACAAGCGCACGACGTACACAGTGCCGTGGGTACTCGCCAGACCCCACTCATCCACATAAGTCACGAGCTGGATGCTTGGATTCAAGCCCACGGCACTGGAGCTAACGGCATCACGCCCGCCACCGATGGACAGTGCGTCGACATCATCTAAATGAGTCGGTTGAGCCGTGGGTGGATCGCCTCACAGCGCTTCGTTCGGGGGCCTGCGCGATATCTGGGCTACGATCAAGCCAAGGCAGCTCCGATGAGGGGGAGGACCGGATAGAACGCACACTTGGTGCCCAAGACTAAGTCTTTGGCGACTTGAAACCCTGGTCAAAGGCGGGTTAGGTGCCAAGCCCATACGGGAATTGCGTCCGCCGTGCGGCGACGTGTGGCAGGCAAGGCCGGGTGGCGTGGGGGCCGTATACGGCCACCACGCCACCACCGCGGCTAAGCCGTACTAGCCGTGGGCTTATTCGGTCCTCATGTAGCCCACCCCAGTAACCCGGAAGAAGTCATCGATACAAAGGCCGCGTTGGTCTATCGAACCCACGCCGATGACGCGCACGTAATCAGCACCAGCCGCCGCAGCACGATCCTGGAGGTCGGCCCGGGCTTGAGCGATCCGCTTTGAGGCTCGCGGCTCCATGCATTCGCCTTCCGCATAGCCCATAAAGGTTTGTAGCCGCTGAAAGCCAACCCCGGGGGCCGCAGTAGCCATCGTGACCTTCGAATCCGTTCGCGTACTAGGCGCGGCATCACCATTAGCGGCATGGCTAACGCCGGCGACGAGCATTGCCGAGGTAAAAACAGCGCAAATCCGTCGTATCATAAGCCCCTCCCTTATGAAGCCAGTATGTAATACCACTGTCATCCCGCATTACTATCCTGTAAAGGGGAATCTTTTCGCGACGAAAGCCTTTCGTCGCTTAGAGGCTGTCGCGCGATCAAGCTCATTGCCTTAGCCGAGTCGCCATCTTGAGAGGTGGTTGTAATCGCCGACTCCAGGCCACCACCAAACGCTGAAACGTCGGCAGACGCATCCCAGATGGCCAACCGCGCCTACATCCGATTCGGCAACATCCGTCGCTAGCCCGCGTAAGAGCCCTTCCCGTTCGGTACTGGTACAACACACTCTCCCGGGCGCGTGGTGATGTCCCAACCGCTCGATGAACGCTTAGGTAGGCCATAGTCACCCTTTGTGGTCGATGCGCCGGGCAGGGGCGGTTGCATGCGCCAATCCCGCATGGGCCGTTCTCACACGCTGGGATTTTTACAGCCAGACGATATTTCACTGAAGCCTTGTTGACGTGATGGCTTTAAGTATTGAAAGCCAATTACCGCGAGGCTAGCTCGCGTCGCTGTTAAACGGACGCCCGCAAGGGGCTGTCCAGAGATTTATTGGGCTCGCCGACCGTCGTTGCCAGGTGGGAGCGGTAACGCGAGTCTGGCGCGTACCCTGCGGCCGTAGCCCTAATCCGCTCCCAATGGCCCCCTTAGGGTTAGCTACGCGACATATCTGGGAGGCACACGCAATACAGGACACCGCGGGATATACGGGATACCAGCCCCTTCATCGCCGGCTCTCACACCCGCGTCGCCGGCGGCATCCAGCTCGCAGAGGCGCGTCATCTCGCGACCATTGAGGTCTTCCAAACAGCGACTTGCTGCATCGCAATCCCTGAGACTCGCTCTAGCAGCCCAGTTAGTCGCCACCGACACACGGTATGGCAAGACCACGCCGCGCGCGGTGCTTTTCCACCGCAATGCATTGCGAATCCAAACTAGCGAGCAGTCCGGTGCCGGTTGACTCGAGTTATAACAATATTATTATTTCGCATTCGCGCTTACACCTACGCACGTGGCGTCGCTGAGTGGGGCTAACGCTCGGCCGTTTGTTAGGGCCCTCGCCCTGAACCAGTCGACGCTTCTGTGGCTTCTCGGATCAACGTGCCTTGACAGGCACAGACCACACCAAACGTAGCTGACATCGCCGCAGGGCACGTGCGCACCGTTCCCGATTCCACCCTAGAAAGAGGTAACGACCCATGCGACAAGCAACTTGCGCCCTAGCGCTAGCCGCCCTGATGACGGCCCCATCCGCGCACGCCATCGACTGGCAACTCGACGATGATACGAGCTTCTCGCTGTACGGCACCGTGGAGCCCAAGCTCATTAACGAGACCAATAGCGACGGCGACGACTCATTCGAACTTGATGACGAGGACTCGACGCTCGGCTTCTACGCGGAGCACGAATTCAGCCCCGGGTTAACGGTGTTCGGTCAGCTCGAGCTGGAATTCGACAGTGATGAGGACACGGGCGACGGCGCCTTTGATGCACAAGACAGCGCCTTCGCCGGTATTAAGGGCGATTTCGGTAAGCTCCAGGCCGGCAACTTCGACAGCGTCTACGAGGACCTGATCATCGACGCTACCGAGGTCGCCGAGGACGCCGAGATCACCGACGAGGCAGTAGCCTCCGAGGACAACATGATCGCCTACTACAGCCCCTCCTTTGGCGGCTTCAGCTTCCGCACACAGGTGCGTATCCAGGGCGAGGACGAGCTAGGCGGCGTCAACAACCCGGACAACGAGGTCGGCTTCGCCGCCGCCGGCGGCTACACGGGGGAGAACTTCGGCATCTACGCCGGTTACGACGACAACGGCTCCGAAGTCCGAGATCAATTCAATAGCAACGGCAACGACACTGGCAACGACCGCGTGGCCGACGGCGAGACCTACGGCCTTGCCGGCACCTTTAACATCGCCTCGTTCGAGTTCGGCGCCAAGTACGCCGTCCAGGACAACGAGGACAACGACCCGCGCGGCGACGACATTGAGTTCATCGCCGGCCGCGGCACCTTTAACTACGGCCCCGGTGATATCTACGCGGCCGTCCAGGAGGTGTCACCGGACGCCGATGCCGCCGACGACCGCACGGAGTTCACCGCGGGTGTCGACTACATGGTCATGAGCAACCTCAAGGTCTGGTCCGAGGCCGGCTTCTTCGACCGAGATCAGGATGCCGGCAACAACGTCATGGTCGGCGCTATCTACAGCTTCTAGGTCCCGCCCCTAGGCGCGTCATCCCGGAGGCCGCGCCAGCGGCTATCCGGGACCTCGCTAGCAGCCCCGACTCGAGCCATGAGCGGGGCACCACCACCTGCCAACCCGCGGTGTCGCCGGACGCTGGCGGGCACCCCGCAATCGATCCGCCGCGAAACCGACAACCGCCACCAAGCGCGACACCATCGCTGATCAGCCCTCACGAGCCCTCAGGCCTAACAGTTGTCGAGGCACCCACCGAGATTCGCGACGTTAAAGAGTAGACCGGAGGCCTTAATGGGGCCACTATGGTGAACGCCATTTGGGGGTGGGCCGACCTGATCCGTCATGAGCGAACACGTAAGACACGCACTGGAACCGCTTTTCGGGACGCAACTGCTGCCCATCGTGGTCTACGAGCCGCGCACGCGGCGCATCCAGTACGTCAATGACGCCGCCATCAGCCACTACGCCCTGCCGCGCGAGGCACTCGAACAAAAGCGCATCGACGAGCTCGGTCCGCACCCCGACTCAGACACCTCGACGACCGACACCGACCCGGGTGTGCGCGAGGTGACGGCTACCAGTGAGGTCACCGTCGCCGGGCGCAGCTATTACGTCGCTGCCATCAACCCCGCCGACGACAGCATCGCCAGCCAATCCGTGGCGGCGCGTCAGCAGCGATTCCAGCGCCAACGCGAGAGCCTGCGCGAGCTGGCTCAGGATCCGGCGTTCGCCAATGGCCGCTTCCCGGAGGCACTGGACACACTCCTGCGCGTGGCCGCCGCCGCGCTGGATGTCCGCCGCTTAGGCTTCTGGCGCCTGACCCAATCACCCCACGGCCTATGCTGCGAACGCCTCTACGATGGGGCCCACGACCGCATCTGCGGCGGCGCCTTCCTCGATGGTGAGCAATGCCCGGACTACATCGCGGCGGCCGCCGCCGAGGGCCGGGTCCTGGACGCCAGCGATGCCCACCGCGACCCGCGGCTGAGCGAACTGCGGGATTATCTGCAACAGAATCGCATCAGCTCGTTACTGGACGCCCCCATCCGCCTGCGTGGCGAGATGATCGGCGTGTTGTGCCATGAGCACGTTGGCGAGCCGCGCGTCTGGGAGGACGACGAGATCCGCTTCGCCGGCGAGGTAGCCGACCAGCTGGCGCAGGCCCTGCTCAACGCCGAGCGGCGCCGCTACCAGGGCCTGCTCCGTGGCATGGCCTCACTGGTTGGCCCCGAGACCGGCGACGCCTTCTGTCGCGCCTTGGTGACCAACGTTGCCGAACTACTGGACGCCGCATGCGTTTTCATCGCCCAGTGCCATCCCGATGATCGCGACCAGGCGCAGATCCTGGCCCTTGCCGGCCCCGACGGCCTCACCGAGAACATCGCGCTCGACCTGACCGATCCCCTGTGCCTAACCACGCTGCGGAACGGGGTCCACGTCGTGCCGTATGACCTGGCTTATCGCCATCCCGATCAGCCTTGGGGCACCCCCCGAGACGGTGCCAGTTTTATCGGGATTCGCCTGGCGGATCACGATGGCACGACGCTAGGCCTCATGGGCGCCATCGGCCGCGAGCGTATCACCGAGGACGAGGATGCCGTCGCGCTACTGCGTGTGTTTGCCGATCGGGCCGCCGTGGAGCTCGCACGCCTGCACCGCGAGCCCCATCTGCTACGGGCCGCCGCGGTCCTGGATAACGTCAGTGAGGGCATCGCCGTCACGCGCGAGGACGGCGGCATTGTGGAGGCGAACCCCGCGCTCGCGGATCTGACCGGCCACGACGCCGACACCCTGTCCGAGCGATCGTTGCGTGATTTCATCATCCACCCGGGTCTCGATGCGATTCGCGAGTTTATGAATCGCCACGGGCGCTGGCAGGGCGAGGTCACGGCTCGAGGCCAGGACCGGGACGATTTCCCGGCGTGGCTAACGCTGACTCGGCTACCGGGTGACGGAACGGGTGTGGGGCTCCCGAGGCTGGTCGCGCTGATCTCCGACATCAGCGGCATCCGGGCGTCCCAGGCCGAGCTAGAGCATCTGGCCCATCACGACCCCCTGACCGGGCTACCCAACCGAGGTCTGCTACAGCATCGCCTGGACGACGGGCTCAACAGCAGCGCCGAGGGCCGGGGCACGCTGGCGCTGCTGTTTCTGGATCTCGACGGCTTTAAGGACGTCAACGACAGCCTCGGTCACAGCCAGGGCGATGAGTTGCTCAAGCATGTCGCGGCGCGCTTGCAAGCGGCCACCCGGAGCGGGGATACCCTGGCCCGCATCGGCGGCGACGAGTTCATCGTGCTGCTTAACGGTCTCGACCAGAAGGAGACAGCCGGCGCGGCCGCTTCACGGCTGCTAGCGGCCTTTCACCAGCCCTACCAAGTGGCCGACCACGAGGTGTTTGTAACGGCGAGCATCGGCGTCAGCATCCACCCCCGCGATGGCACCACGGTCGAGAGCCTGATCCAGAATGCGGACGCCGCAATGTACGACGCCAAAGCCATGGGCAAGAACACCTTCCGCTTCTTCATGCCCGCGCTCACCGAGCAGGCATTCGAGCGGGTAGCACTCGTTAGCGCCCTGCGTCAGGCCCTGGAGCGCGACGAGTTCTACCTCTGCTTCCAGCCCCAGATCGAGCTCGCCAATGGCCGCATCACGAGCTGCGAGGCCCTGATCCGATGGCAACAGCCCGATGGCCGAATCGTCCCGCCGGGCGAGTTTATCCCCGTGGCCGAGCGCTCCGGCCTCATGGTCGCCCTCGGCCAGTGGGTACTGGAGGCCGCCTGCCACCAAGCCCGGCAATGGCTCGACGAGGGCGTCGCGTTCGGGCGCATCGCGGTGAATGTGGCGACGGCCCAGATCAGCCAGACGGCGTTCGCTGAGGAGCTCATCGAGACGCTCGAACGCACGGGCCTGCCGGCGGAGTACCTGGCCATCGAGATCACGGAATCACTGTTCCTGGAACCACACGACCGGATCGCGCGTACGCTACGGATTATTCGCGATACCGGCGTCGAGATCGCCATCGACGACTTCGGCACCGGCTACTCGTCACTGGCCTACCTCAAACGACTGCCCATCGACACCGTCAAGCTCGATAAATCGTTCACCGATGACATACCGGGCGATGCCGATGGGGTTTCCATCGCGCAGGCCATCATCGGCCTAGCCGACAACCTCGGGCTGGCCGTGATCGCCGAGGGCATCGAGGCCGACGATCAGGAGCTTTTCCTGGCCACACTGCGCTGCCAGCGCGGCCAAGGCTTCCTCTACGCCCAGCCCGTGCCGAGCGAGCAGTACCGTGAGATGCTCCAGGCCCGCGATGACGACGCACCCGAGGCGGCGGATCATGACTAGCCGAGTAGTCAGCTTACCGGTTCGGTTCGCCCTGAACGGCGCTGCCCTCGTCCTCCTCGCACTAGCAGCGGGCGCTCTAGCGGGCGCGGACTACCCGCGTCACCTCGCGCAGCAGCGCCTGACCATCGTGGGGCCAGGGGGCAACACGAGCAGCATCGATGTCCGCATCGCCGACAGCCCGACCAGCCGCGCCCGCGGGATGCAGCATCTCGAGCCGGCGACGATTCGATCCAACCCCATGTGGTTTGTCTTTCCGCAAGACCAGCGCACACGCTGGCATATGCGCAACGTCGCCATCCCCCTGGTAATCGCCTACGTGGCCGCCGACGGCCGGGTGGTGGCCGTCGAGCGCATGCAGCCGGGCGAGTCCGGCTACGGCATCGAGGAACGGATTCGCTACGCCCTTGAGGTCGCCGCGAGCCAGGCGGAGGCGCTCGGCCTGGAGGCCGGCGCGCGCCTACGGCTCGCCAACGGCGAGCCGCCCCGGTAGCTACTCGCTGCCCGAGTTCACGGTACGCCGTAGCCGGATATGCAGCTCCTGAAGCGCCGTATCCGCCACCGGCGCCGGCGCCTCCATGAGCGGGTCACTGCCGTTCTGGGTCTTGGGGAAGGCCATGACGTCGCGAATCGACTGGGCGCCCGTCATCAGCATGACCAGGCGGTCCAGCCCGAAGGCGATGCCGCCATGGGGTGGCGCGCCGTATTCCAGCGCATCCAGCAGGAAGCCGAACTGCTCGCGGGCCTGCTCGGCGTCGATGCCCAGCGCCTCGAAGACCGCCCACTGCATGGCCGCGTTGTGGATACGCATGGAGCCGCCACCAATCTCGGTCCCATTGAGGACGACGTCATAGGCGCGGGAGAGCATCTGCTCAGGATCGCCGTTACGGAAGCTCGCGGCATCACTCACCTGCGGCGCGGTGAACGGGTGATGCAGTGAGTAGTAGCGCTGGTCCTGCTCGTCATACTCGAACATGGGGAACTCCACGACCCAGAGCGGATACCAACCGTCGGCGACCAGCCCCATATCGTGGCCCAGACGTACCCGCAGGGCCCCGAGCGCGTCATTGACCACACTCGCCTTATCGGCACCGAAGAAGACGATATCGCCGGCCTCGGCCCCGGTACGCTCCAGGATGCCGGTCACGGCCGCATCCGGCAGGAACTTCAGGATCGGTGACTGCAGGCCCTCGCGGCCCTGTGCGGGATCATTGACCTTGATATAGGCCAGGCCCTTGGCCCCGTAACGCGCCACGAAATCGGTGTAGTCATCGATGGCGCCGCGCGACAGGGCCTCGCCGCCGCCCGGCACACGCAGGGCGGCCACGCGGCCCTTGGGGTCGTTGGCGGGGCCGGCGAAGACCTTGAAGTCCACATCCGTAACCAGATCCGCGACCTCGACGAGCTCCAGCGGGATACGCCGATCCGGGCGATCGATGCCGAAGCGATCCATGGCCTCGGCGTAGCGCATGCGCGGGAACGGATCGGGGAGCTCGACGTCCAGGATCTGGCGGAAGAGCTGCCGGATCATGGCCTCCATAAGACCCATGATCTGGTCCTCGTCCACGAACGAGGCCTCAATATCGAGCTGCGTGAACTCGGGCTGGCGGTCGGCGCGCAGATCCTCGTCACGGAAGCAGCGCACGATCTGGTAGTAGCGATCGATGCCCGACATCATCAGCAGCTGCTTGAACAGCTGCGGCGATTGCGGCAGGGCGTAGAACGAGCCCGCGTGCAAGCGGCTCGGCACCAGGAAGTCGCGCGCGCCCTCGGGCGTGGCCCGCGTGAGCATCGGGGTCTCGACGTCGATAAAGCCCTGATCATCGAGGAAGCGGCGCATCGCGCTCGTCACACGGGCCCGATCGCGCAGGCGCTGCTGCATCACGGGCCGGCGCAGATCGACGTAGCGGTGGCGCAGCCGGACATCCTCGCCGACGTCGGTATCGGTCAGCTGGAAGGGGGGCGTCTTGGCCTCGTTGAGCACTTCGATCGCCTGACCGTAGACATCGACCTGTCCGGTCTTTAGCTCGGGGTTTTCCGTACCCGCTGGCCGTCGCCGCACGCGACCCCGGATCTGGAGGACGTACTCGCTGCGCACCGTGTCCGCGGTCTGGAAGGCCGCGCTCTCATCGGGATCAAAGACGACCTGGATCAGCCCCTCGCGATCACGCAGATCGATGAAGATCACACCCCCGTGGTCCCGCCGACGGTGGACCCAGCCGCTGAGTTCCACCTGCTCGTCGAGCAGGTCCTCGGTTACCTCGCCGCAATAATGACTACGCATGGGGCCAACTCGTTACTGCCGTGAACGCGTACCGCAGGTTCTCGCCCCGGCACAAAGCCCGGAAATACTAAGCACTCTGGACGCGGGTGTCCACGCCGATGGGGCTAATCGTCGCCGCCACCACCACTAGAGCCACTGCTGCCCGAGCCGCCGGAGCCCGTTGAGGAGCTGCTCTTGCCGGCGCCGCCGCTGCCCTGGCCATCGCCCCCGGCCTGACTGGAAGAGCCAGACTCCGTCTTGCTGTCGCCCGATGAGCCCGAGGCCTTATCACCACTGCCCTCGGCGCCACCACTCGACTCCGAGCTGCCAGATTGATTCGCCTCGCCGCCGCTATCACCAGCGACGTTGCGTTTGTCCTTATCCTTGAAGTCGGTCTCGTACCAACCGCTGCCCTTGAGACGGAACGCCACGCGCGAGATGCGCTTACGCAGGGCGGTGGCGCCGCATTCGGGACAATCGGTGAGCAGATCGTCGTGCAGCCCCTGGAGCGCTTCCAGCTCGTGGCCGCAAGATTCGCAACTATACTCGTAGATCGGCATGGCCTGCGGGACTCCTTGATCGAGTGAACGCTACGCGCGCGGCGCGCCGCCAAGCACCTGGACGACTCCCATGGCGGCGACGGCAAACCCCGCTAAGGGCCGAGATGATAGCCTTTTTGGCGGCTGGATTCATGCGGTGGGGTCCGTCGCCGCGGACGCCATGATCACGCGAGGTGACTGAGTTGCCGATTCTTGTCGCGGTCGTTGCGTTCGTCCTGCTGTTCGCCTTAATCCAGGTCGGGGCGATCGCGGTGGCATTCGACAAGCTCGGCCTTTCCCCGAACGCCGCCATCATGATCCTCATGGCATCGCTCATCGGCAGCGGCATCAACCTCCCGCTCTTCCAGCTCACCACCCGCCGGCCCCACGAACCGCGGTGGCGGCCCATGCTGGGCGCGCTGGAGCCCCATCCACGGCCCAAGCCGGGGCGGGTCGTAGTCGGCCTCAACGTCGGCGGCGGCCTCATACCGCTCGCCGTCTCGATCTACCTGCTCAGCCACCACCGCCTGCCGCTAGGCCCCGTGATCGTGACGACCGCCCTCATGGCGGGGCTGTGCTACCTAACGAGCCGCCCGATACCGGGACGCGGCGTTGGTATGCCACTGTTGGTCGCGCCATTAATGGCAGCGGCCCTCGGCATCCTGGCGCTCCCGCAAGCAAGCGCGCCATTGGCCTATATCGCCGGCACCATGGGCGTATTGCTTGGCGCGGATATCCTGCGACTCGACAACATCCGCGACCTCGGCGTGCCCTCAGCCGCCATCGGCGGGGCCGGGACCTTCGATGGCATCTTCATCACCGGTATCGTCGCGGTGCTGCTGGCCTAAAGGACGACTACCATGAGCGATTCCGCCCCTGTCATCCTCATCACCGGCTGCTCCAGCGGCATCGGCGCGCACTGCGCGCACGCCTTGCAGCGACGCGGCTGGCGCGTCTTCGCCAGCGCTCGCAAGACCGACGATGCGGTACGGCTCCGCGAGGCGGGGCTTGAGGCCGTCCAGCTCGACGTCGACGACGAGACGAGCATCGACCAGGCGTTCGACGAGCTGCTCAACGCCACGGCCGGCCGTCTCGATGCGGTATTCAATAACGCCGGCTACGGCCAGCCCGGCGCGGTGGAAGACCTGCCCCGCGACGCCATGCGAGCCCAATTCGAGACCAACCTCTTCGGCGTCCAGGCCGTGATCCGCCGTGCCCTCCCCGTTTTCCGACGCCAAGGCCACGGCCGGATCATCATGCACAGCTCGCTGCTGGGCTTCGTCGCTATGCCCTACCGAGGCGCCTACAACGCCAGCAAGTTCGCCCTGGAGGGGCTAAGCGACACCCTGCGCCAGGAGCTAACCGGCACAGGAATCCGGGTCAGCCTGATCCAGACGGGGCCGATCACGAGCCGCTTCCGTGACAACGCCGAGACCATGTTCCATCGCTGGATCGACCGCGACGCCAGCGCCCACCGCAGCAGCTACGAGGCCATCGCCCATCGCCTCGCGGGTAACGGCGACACGCCGTTCTGCCTAGGCCCCGAGGCCGTCGAGCGCAAGCTGGTCCACGCCCTGGAGGCCCGCCGGCCCAAGGCCCGCTACCACGTCACCACCCCCAGTCATATCTTTAAGCTCGCCCGCTGGCTGTTGCCGGCCAAGTGGCTCGACCGCTTCCTCCTGGCAGCCACTGCCAGCGAACGACGCCGGGATTCGGCATAGCACCCCGAGAGAGCTCAGAACCATCGGGGTTACCCGCCACCTATCGGGTGAAGGGCGCCAAAACGCGTGGCCGCAAACCGGTCGCGTAGAACCGCCGGTTGCCCGACGGAACCCCCACCGAGCCACTCGTGGCGGACTAC
>CAJXKP010000009.1 GCA_913055565.1 uncultured Ectothiorhodospiraceae bacterium | reverse complement strand
GTAGCCTAAGTTGGCCGATATCAACGAGGACGCGATCCAGATCGTCGTCGATGCCGTCCGGCAGTATTACGACCAAATCACGGACCAATCAGCCACCGCGCAATCGGCCTACCTCGGGCAGCGCGAAGCGCCTACGCGGACCTTCGACTTCACAGGCCTGATTACCATGGCCGGCAACCTCGGCGATCAGCTCGAGATCTCGGTGCCGGTCACCATACAGGGCAGCGCCCGCGCTCTAAACTCATTCATCCGCTCCCACCTGCCCATCAACATCATGATGGTTGGGCGGGAAGCGCCTGGACGCCTCGCTGATCGTGGACGTGGCAAGGCCGGCTCGATCGCCTACACCTGGCCTTCGCAGATGCGCAAGCCGCAGCGCGGGCACAGGCAGAGGGCGGGTTGACCATGGCCGTCCCCGACATCCAAGCCACAGCTCGGGCAATTCAGCGCATCCCGACCGCTATCGCCGGTGAGACCTGCCCGTTCAAGATACGGTCGGCCGGTCACGACGCCGGTCGATCTAACAACGCCATCCCCGGGCGGGTAGCGCTGGGCGGTCAGGCATGACGCCGCCGTACCTAGCGCCTCGGCGGCCAGCCGCGTTGCCTCCGCGCTCCCGCGTGCGTAGACGAGGCAAACACCCTCCCCCGGTTCCCCGCTATAGCAGATGTAGGCCCTTACGTTGGCGCTTTCGTCGCTCAAAGCCGTCGTCGTTAATTATTGGCCAGCCGGGACAAACACCGCCAACCAGACGGTCGCGGGGTCGGCCGTGGTACGCGTAACCCGATGCCGGCATCGCGCCGGCAGCCACAACCAGTCTCCCGGCGCCAGCTCGCGGTCCGAGGCCTCGGCCTCCAGGCGCACCCAGGCGCGCCCCGCAAGGACGACGACGAACTCGTGCTCGCCCTGGTCGTACCAATCACCCGGCGGCGTCGCCTGACCCGTCGAGACGATCCGCTCAATGGTCACGCCATTGGCCGTGATTAGCGTATCGAAGACCTCCTCGGCCGCATCGGTCGGGAGATCCTGGAAAAGCGATCCGGTGGGCATACGTATCCCGTCCCGTTGCTCGTTGCATGGCCTCATCAGAGTTGCCTGCCCTAACCTCGCCATGGGCGGGCAGTCGTGGCATGACAATCCGCACCCCAGCTAGCAGCGTGCAAGCGATGGGACGATGCATCAACGTCACCAACCGCTCGGGCTCACCGGCGCCTCAATCCCCCGAGCGGCCAGTGGCCGTATTAGCCATCACGGATGCTTGCCTGGATTGGGGTTAACTTTTGGGCAGTAGCCAGTCCAGGCTGGCAGGCTAAAGCTAGCCCGAGACATCTGCACGCTGGCGACAGGAGCGCCTCGACGTGACCAGCGCATTTCGTGGCGCGAGGCCTGGTGCAGGGCCTGGAAACCTTGGCCGCTATCGACCATGATGACTGCTGCATGCTGGCTTCTTGGCTCGCGGGCGCGAGCGCATCGTATAAATCAACCACTGTGCCAGGCCGAGCGTAAATGCGGTTTGGAATCAATCGAGCAGGAGTACTGGCGTCATGGCGGATGATTGGCAACTCGATGTCGAGGTCCGACCGCTGGGGCGGGGTGAGGAGGCCCTCCAAGAGGCGCTGCGCCTCGCCGCCATGGAGGAGGCCCCTGATGCCTTCGGCGAACCCCTGGACAAGGTCAGCAACCATCCGGACAACTACTGGCAACGCCTACGCGAATCGGTCACGGGACGCGCCGGCCAGATGTCCATGCTCGCCTGCGCCGACTCCCGCCCTATTGGCTTTATCTACGGCGTGCGGTCCAAGGACTACGGCGAGCTGCGCCTGGGCGGTGTCTGGGTCGAGTCCCGCTACCGCCAGCGCGGGGTCGGCCGCCAGCTCGTCCAGGCGCTCATTGAGTGGGCAGAGTCCAAGGGCTTCCCGAGCATCGGCCTCTGGGCGCCGGAGCATCGTCCCGAGGTGGTCGCCCTCTATCGCTCGCTGGGCTTCGAGACCGCCGGTGCCACGCGCCCCCTGCCGGGCGACGAATCACGGCAGCTGCTAGAGATGCGCCGAGACGGTGAGAGGCCGGCCTAGCCTCCGATCCAGCCACCCGCGGTCTGGATCGGATCAGGCTCGCTGCGCGGGGCCACCCAGACGGCGACCGCCAATCGATCCGGGGCCCGATGGTCGAGGCTGACAGCGAGTTCGGCCTCCCCCGCGCCCACCCCGGCGGCTAATTCCGTTCGCGCGTAATCCGGCACCACGAAACCGTGATGCAGCGCGCGGCCTGTATTCTCGCCGGCCTCCACCGCTATTGTCAGGCCGAAGCCGAGGATAGCGGTATGCACGGCTAGCGCTTGGTCGGGCCCGCCGCGATAGCTGATGCGGGCGTTGCCATCGGCGCTGCGCGCCCGCAGCCGACCCTGATCGGGCTCGCTCAACGCCTTGGATGCCAGCGCGCGACGCGCATCGCTGGCGCGCCATTCATGCCCATCAATCACAAAGCCCGGTGTGTAGAGCACACCATGCCTCCACTGTTGGGCATAACCTAGACGCCTCGCCCTTCGTCCACCATAAGCGACACCCCGCATGCTGGCTGTCATTGCGGCGGCTTACGCAGCGCCTTCTTACGCCCGCGCTCCTTCTTGCGCTCGACGCGGCGCCGCTGGGCCGCCCGCGAGCGACGCACCGGCCGGCGCGGCGGTGCCGGCCGCGGCTGCGCACGGGCCAGCAGCTCGCGCAGGCGCTCCAGCGCCGCATCCCGGTTCAACGACTGACTGCGATGATCCTGAGCCTTGATGATGACCACTCCGCTGCGGGTCACCCGGCGGTCCCGCAACCGCTGCAGGCCCTCCTCATAGGCGTCGGGCAACGATGAGGCGCGGATATCCAGGCGCAGCTGAATGGCGGTGGCGACCTTATTCACGTTCTGCCCGCCGGGCCCGCTAGAGCGGATGCCCCGGATCTCGACATCGTCGAGGGCCAGATAGCAATCATCGCTAATCCAGAGATAGCCGTCCCGCATGGCTCTAAGCCGCTTTCTCCAGGGCTGCCAGTCGCGACGCCAGCAGCTGAGGGATGTGTTTGTACCAGGTGGCGTTCAACGGCGACGGATGGGGCAACGGATGCAGGACCAACGAACGGCTCGCGCCGCTGCCATCGGCGAGTTCCGTTACATGGCTGGCCTCGAAACGGTCCTCGCGGCCCCAGAAGGCGGTCAGGGCATCGCGAATCGCCTTGGACTGGTTGATCCCGAACCACATAAAGGCTTCCCGCCCCAGGGTGATGACGTGATCGCCACGCCAGCCGTGGACCAAAAGCTCGGCGACAATGGGCTGGAAGACGCGCTTGGCGCGCATCGACCAGGCCTTATTGCCGGCCGGCTTATACGGCACCGTATTGGCCCAGAAATAGCCATAGCCGACCTGGATCGACGCCTGGAAGTCGGGCAGCTCGCTGCCGTGGCAATGGCGATAAAGCCCCTTGCGTAACAGCTGCCCACCGGCCCCAATAAAGGGCAGACCATGGCGCACCTCCTCCCGACCAGGGTCCCGTCCGAATAGAGCGACCGGCGCGTCGGCCGGACCGAGCCCTATAATAGGCTCCCAAGGATCGCGGCCGTCCGACTCGTAGGCGGCCGTATCGATACCATCAAGCCTCGCCGCCGCCTCGCGCAGCCGGTTGCGCTGACCTTCGGTGATGTCCATAGCGTACTCATGCCCCATTGCGCAGGCCGTCATTAAAGCCTTAATCCGAGTTCGCGTTAGTCATCGGCGCGCTTAGCGAACTGCCATGCATGGTATTCACGCGGGCAGGCCCGGCAGTACAAGTGCACGCCCAGCCGGGAGCTGCGGCCGGCGCGGGTGGTCACCCACGGGCGCTTGATCCAGGGTGGCCGGTGACGGACATGCTGTCTGTGGCCGCACTCAAGGCGCGCGACCCATTCGCCCTCAGCATCTCTGAGATAGCCCACAATGCGTTGAGGCCACGCCGCGCCGCTGTCCGCCATGGCTCCGTTGAGCAACCGGAATGCTGTCGGCCAAACGTGAGTCCAACCATACCCCGACCCATGAGCCTGGTGCATCCATGACCGCGAATCAGGGAACCGAGCAACGCCCCTCTAGCCGGCGCCTGGCGCCCCTGCGCCGCCTGGTCGCCTATCTCGCGCCCTATCGCCGGCAGCTGGCGGCGGCCGTGGTCGCCCTCCTCGTCGCCGCCGGCGCGACCCTGGCCATCGGCCAAGGGCTGAGGCTGGTGGTGGATCGGGGGCTGGCTAGCGCCGAGCCTGGCATGCTCAACCGAACCCTGGCGCTGACGCTGGCCATCGTCGCCGTTATGGCCGTCGCGGCGGCCCTGCGATTCTATCTCGTGTCCTGGCTCGGCGAGCGCGTTGCCGCCGACCTGCGCGCGGGCGTTTACACCCATCTACTCAGCCTGGAGCCGGCGTTCTTCGAGCGTAACGGCGTCGGCGAGATCCAGTCGCGCGTCACCACGGACACCACCCTGCTCCAGAGCATTCTGGGCTCGTCGTTGTCGCTGGCGATACGCAACGCGCTGCTGCTCGCCGGCACACTGGTCATGATGGTGGTCACCAGCCCTCGCCTCGCCGTCATTGTGCTGCTGGGCATGCCCGTGATCGTGGCGCCCGTGATCGTCTTCGCTCGGCGAGTACGGCGCCTGTCACGCGCCAGCCAGGATCGAGTCGCCGAGGTAAGCAGCTACGCGGGGGAGTCTCTGGACGCCATTAGCACCGTCCAGGCCTTTAATCACGAGGCCATTGATCGCGCCCGTTTTCGTGAACACGTGGAGGCGGCCTTCGCTACCGCCGGCGCGCGCATCCGCGAGCGCGCCCTACTCAACGGCCTCACCATGCTGTTTGTCTTTGCCGCGGTGGGCGTGATCTTTTGGCAGGGGGGCCACGACGTCCTCGCTGGGCGCCTAAGTCCCGGCGAGCTCTCGGCCTTCGCGTTCTACGCGGTCCTGGCCGCCGGGGCTGTCGGTGCCCTATCCGAGGTCAGCGGCGACGTCATGCGCGCTGCCGGCGCGACCGAACGGCTGCTGGAGCTGCTGGACACCCAACCCGCCGTCACGGCCCCCGAGGCACCCGAGCCCCTACCGGAGCCGCCACGAGGTGCCATCACGCTCAGCCAGGTCAGCTTCCACTACCCGGCGCGGCCGGTGACACCCGCCGTGGATGCGGTTGACCTAGCGATCGCCGCCGGGGAGCGCATGGCCCTGGTGGGGCCATCCGGGGCGGGCAAGAGCACCCTGATGGCACTGATCCTGCGGTTCTACCAGCCCGACAGCGGACGCATTAGCTTCGATGGCATTCCCATTGATCGCTGTGATCCCACAGCGCTGCGCGCGCGTCTGGGGCTTGTGGCCCAAGAGCCGGTGCTGTTCACCGCGGACGCCCGAGAGAACATCCGCTACGCACGCCCCGATGCCGATGAGGCCGCGGTTCGACAGGCCGCTAGCGACGCCCACTGCCTAGGGTTCCTGGACGCCTTGCCCCAAGGACTATCGACTCCGCTCGGCCCCGGCGGCGTTCAGCTGTCCGCGGGCCAACGCCAGCGTATCGCCATCGCCCGCGCCCTGCTCGCCGACCCCCCGATACTGCTACTGGACGAGGCCACGAGTCAGCTGGACGCGGAGAGCGAACGCCACGTCCAGGCGGCACTGGAGGCGGTGATGGCGCAGCGCACGACGCTGGTCATCGCCCATCGACTGGTTACCGTTCAGGCGGCCGATCGCATAGCCGTCATGGAGGCCGGCCGCGTTACGGCCGTGGGCCAACACGACGACCTCCTTCGCCGCAGCCCGCTATACGCCCGACTGGCCGCGCTGCAGCTCATGGACGGGGCGGCATCCGCGGGCTGAGCTCAGGAGACAGGCCTAGTCTTCGTCGTCGTCCTCGTCCGCTTCAACGCCCTGGAGCGCGGCGGAGAGTTCGGCCGGGGTCGAGACCACGACCTCGTTCTCGCCCATAGGATGCACCACGATATTGAGCTTATCGCCCTCCAGGCCGGGGCCCCAGCGATCGAGCCAGGAGTCCAGGTCGATGCCCATGGGCTCGCAGCCCTCCCACTCGTCGGTCGCCCAGGCGGCCGCCGAATCCGAATCCGGCCAGACCGGGATGCACTCCTCGTTGTCGGAACGCACCAGCACGAAGCCGTCATCATCGCAGAGGATGAACAGCTCGCCCTCCTCGTTCACCGTCTCCAGGAAGTGCTCGAAGCGCTGGTCGGCGGACATCTCGCCCAGGCGCCTCAGCTGATTTTGGTCGTCGCTCACGTTCTGTCTCCGCTTCGGGTCGCGCCAGCAGGGCAACCCGTCATCTGTCGCCATCGTTGTCTCACGGCTTGGCCGCCGAGATCGGGCGCAAGGGTAGCACGGCGACGCCTGGACGGGGCGCCGATGCATTGCCGTCGACTCTGGGCTAGCCTGGGGCCTTCACTCACCCCGGGAAGTAGCCTATGCCCCGCCGCCGGTCGCTGATCGCGGGTCTGGTCGCCATTGCCATCCTGGCCCCATTGGCCCTCCACGTCGGACTCGCCGTCTTCCTGCATCGCCAGATCGACGCCCTGGGAGACGAAGGCGACACCATTTGGGTCGATCACGGGGGCGCGACGGTCGGGCCGTTCGCGGCCTGGGTGCGCGTGCGCGATCCTCGGGTCCACATCGGCGCGCACGACGAACCGATCGTTCAGGCCAATCGAGTCGAGCTAGTACGCCACAGCACCCTATGGGCCTGGCTCACGAGCGGCAGTTTCCATCTGGAATTGAGCGTGCCCGAACTCGATCAAGACCAGGCCTGGCTGCGCGCCCAGGGGGCAGAGACCGAGCAACTGGCCCTAATCGAGCAGCTGGGCCTGGGCGATGGCTCCGCCGCGCTGAGCGTCCAGGTCCGCTATACAGCCGACCGAGACCGCCTGACCGCCGATCTTGCCTACGACAACGCCAGCCGCTCCGAGCCCACGGCACGGCTGGCCTGGGTGCTTGAGGACGTCCAGCGGCAGGATCTGTACGGGCTGGCCGAGTTGCGAATGCCGCGGGTGACGGTTCAACGCCTGACCACCGAGTACGCCAATGATGCGCTACGCCGCCGTATAGCCGATCTCAGCCAGGCGGTGAGCCTTTCCGAGGCCACGCTACTGCGGGTACTGCCCGCGCCGCTGCCCTACCAACGCCTAGCGGACTGGCTTGCTCGCTCGGATGGGCGCGCCCAGCGCGTCCACATCGAGCCACTGCTCTCCGGGGTGGTAATACAGGGCCTCCGTCACACCCTGCCTGCCACCCCTGGCGAGCTAACCATCGAGCGCCTCGAACTGGACCGCGTGGCGCTCGCCAGCCCCGCCGATCGTTTGATCGTGCGGCACTTGCGTCTGGGTATGGCGGGGGCTCATCTCCCCCTCCAGGCTTTGAGGGCACCCATCCGGCAACTGTTGCGGGACGTCGGGTACCGCGAACCCGAGTTCGACGGCTACCTTGAATACGAGCAACAACCCGACTCGGGCGACGCCACACTGGCCCCTATACACCTTCGCAGCGAGGCCATGGGCACACTGAATGCGCAGCTTCGGCTGCAAGGCGTTGACCCAGCCGCCTTGCGGCAGCAGCCGCGTGCGAGCCTGATCGGCGCCTCCTTCGAGCGGGCCCAGCTAAGTTACAAGGAAGCGGGGTTGGCGGACCGGCTGGTCGCGGCATTGGCCCAGCGACGCGGCGCCTCAGCGGACCAGTTTCGCGCCTGGGTAGGCCGGCGTGCGCAGGATGTCCTGGGCGCCCGCCGAGAGGCCGTGATGCCAGCCGTCGAGGACTTCCTGCGCGAACCACAGCGCCTGAAGATAACGGCGGCGCCAGCGGAGCCGGTCCCGATGCGGTTACTGCTAGGCCCAGCGGCTATGGGGCGATACGGCGCCCTGGCGGAACGCCTCGCAGTCACCGCCCAATCGGGCGACTGATCGCGCTCAGGCCTCGGTCT
Organism: uncultured Ectothiorhodospiraceae bacterium; assembly: GCA_913055565.1. Classification (GTDB taxonomy): domain Bacteria; phylum Pseudomonadota; class Gammaproteobacteria; order Nitrococcales; family Nitrococcaceae; genus CAJXKP01. The sequence continues at coordinate 66,656 of CAJXKP010000009.1, read as the reverse complement.
CGCGCTGTTGCTCGTAGCGCTTGAGCACACGCCGGCGGCGCAGCGTGGAGAGCCGGTCCACGTAGAGATGGCCGTCCAGGTGATCGCACTCGTGCTGCACGCAGGCCGCCTCGAGATCCTCGGCCTCGAACTCGTAAGGGGCACCCGTTTGATCCAGCGCCCACACCCGAACGCGATCCGAGCGTGTCTTGGTCTGGTCCCGCACACCGGGCACGGACAAACACCCCTCCTCCAGGCTCATGGGCTCGCCCAGCGACTCATAGCTAGGATTCACCAGGACCCGTTGCGGGTTGTCCTCGACCTGCATGACGGCGACGCGCCACATCACCCCGATCTGGACGGCCGCTAGGCCGATGCCGTCGGCGTGGTGCATGGTCTCGAACATATCGTCGACCAATCGCGCGAGCTCGTCATCAAAACGCGCCACGTCGCGCGAGGCCTCGCGCAGCCGCGGATCGGGGTGCGTTACGATGGGATGGATCATCTCAACTCCGGAGCTTACTGTTCACCGTGGCCGCCACGCCGACAACCCAACGCAGCGCCTGATCAGCGCGCTAGTATAGCGTGTCGAGGCATGCAGCGTCGCCCCTAAGGAGCCGAGGAAACCAGCCGTGGAATACGAGCACATCATCGAAGTCAACGACGCCACCGTGCCCGAGCCCCTAAGCCGCGATGACCTCTGGCAGGGGCTGCTACTGCGCGCCGAGCGCCCCGACTTGTTCGTCGGCGGGCTCGACGACTTCCGTATCCTTGCCCGGCACGCCGAGCAGCTCGAGCGCGAGTTGCAGATCGGGGCAAGCGTTGTACGGGACCGAGTGACATTCACGCCACACACCGCGCTTCGCTTCGACGTGCGCGCCGGTGACGGCTTTAGCGGCGACTCGCTGTCCATGACGATCGAGGAGCCCGAGCCCGCGGAGCTGTTCGTGCGCTTCGCCTACAGCGTTCAGCTCGGCGAGCAGATCAGCGAGGACAGTCCCGAGGCGGACGCGCTCACGGGGGCCTACTACCGCGTGGACCGGGATACCATCCTGCTCGCTCAGCGCTACGCGCTAACCGGGCATTTAAGCTGACGGGGCGCGGATTGATACCGATACGTCAGCTCATGCGGTAGGAAGGCTTGGCCATGTCGCAGCAGGCACCCGCTACAACGCCCGCGAACGACGACCCAGAAACCCTCATTCGGCTGTTTAACGACACCTTCTTCGCCGATGAGAAAACGGTCCTAGAACACGCCGAGGGCGAGCCCTTCTACCTGCCCGCGGACGACGCCGTGCCCTACCACCGGGTCCAGTTCGCCCACGGCTTCTTCGCCAGCGCCCTGCACGAGATCGCGCACTGGTGCATCGCCGGGCACCGACGCCGACAGCTCGTTGACTACGGTTACTGGTATCAGCCCGATGGCCGCGATGCCGATGCCCAGGCCCAGTTCGAGGCCGCGGAGACCAAGCCCCAGGCCATCGAATGGGCCTTCGCTATCGCCTGCGGCCGAGAGTTCGTCGTCAGCCTGGATAACCACGGCGATGCGCCGGTGGACCGCGACGCCTTCGCCGAGCGCGTCCGCCGGTGCCTCCATGGTTATGCCGATCAGGGGTTCCCACCCCGCGCCCAGCGGTTTCTGGACGTCCTAAAAGGCTTTTACGACACCGCGTTGCGCCTCCCCTGAGCGCCGCCGCGCCGATGGCTCTTGGTCCCCAATTCCAAATCGCGACAACGCCAGTAAGCGTGGGACACGTGCTATTGGCGGCTACCGCCCAGGGCATCTGCTACGTTGGCATCGGCCCGTCGGAACAGGCGCTGCGCATGGATCTGGCCGCCCGGTTTCGCTTCGGTCAGGCCGACGGGCAGCAAACGGCAATAGACCACTGGCTGGCGGTCGTCGTCGAGCGGATCGAGAGTCCCAGTACGGCCTCACAGACACCACCGCTGGACCAGCGCGGCACAGCCTTCCAGCATCAGGTCTGGGAGCGTCTCCAGGCGATCCCTGTCGGCGAAACCCGCTCCTACCAGACCATCGCCAGGGAGTTGGGCAAGCCGGAAGCGAGCCGTGCCGTAGCCGCCGCCTGCGCGCACAATCCCGTGGGCGTTTTGGTCCCCTGCCACCGCGTCGTCCGCTCGACCGGTGCCCTGGGTGGTTACCATTGGGGCACCCGAATTAAACACGATCTACTGGTCCGCGAGGGGGCGATCCCGCCCGAAGCCAACGAGGGCTACTGATGCTAGAGCGATTCCGCCGACGCTTTGTCGTGACCATCGCGCACGGCCGCGCTGAGGCGAGCCACGGCCGACCGCCGGCCGGGTTCGTCGATGCAGTCACCGACATCGCTCGGCGGCACCACGTTACCGGCGGCCGCGTGGCATGCCTCGGCCACGGCCGGCAGGCGCGCCTTAAGTTCTCCAAGGGTTTTCCCGAGCGAGCCCGTCAGGCCATACGCAATGCCTGGACACCACCCACACCGCCTAGCGGCGGCAACCGGCAAGCGCGCGGCTGAGTCGCAACGAAGCCACGCGATTCGGCATCGACCATCGCCGACCAGGCGATCCAGCCATTCTCATTTCGGGCTTCGAAGTGGCCGCGCCCTCCTGGGGATCACATCATTAGGATTGCGGCAGCTGACCCGCCTTGCTTGACGAATGCCGGTGTGACGACGAGCATTACTAGATGCCTAGGCCGCGTTGGGGTAGCACCCAGGCGCCTTAGCTGAGCCCCCTGATACGTCGACGACGGCAGGGTCGCTCCGAAGGCCGCCTGGTACGAGCCTAGCGACCGGAGGTCCCGCCTGACTCTTCACTAGGGAGTAATGGATGTTTAGCAAAATACTAGTGCCCGTCGATCTCGCCCATCTCGACACCCTTCGACCAGCGCTACAGAACGCGGCGGATCTGGCACGCCACCATGGCGCTAGCGTTTGTTATGTGAGCGTCACCGGCACCGTACCAGGGTCGGTGGCGCGGACCCCTGACGAATACGCCGATAAGCTACAGGCATTCGCCGAGGCGGAGGGCAAACAGCACGGTCAGCCGGTGACCAGCCAATGCCTGAGCGCCTCCGACCCAGTCGCCGCCCTTGAGGATCGTATCTTAGAGGCGATTGGCGACAACGGTGCCGATCTCGTCGTCATGGCGACGCACCTGCCTGGGCATCTGGATGCCATCATGCCCGCCAATGGCGCCCGTGTTGCGCGCGACACGGCCAGTTCCGTGTTCCTTGTCCGCTCGCGTGGCGATTAATCGTACCACTGCGTTCGCAACCCACGTACCGGAATAACAAGAGGGCAAGTGCCTTGAGTACCGATCCCGAGCACGATTACGCCTCTGGTCAAGGCTCCGAGGGCGTGCCGGCGCCCGAGGGACGCGCCAACCTCATCAATACCGATTACGTCATAGGTCAGGATAATTACACCACGCGCAAATTCGGCGTCAACGTCGACCTCCACGGCAAGGTTTTCAGCATCTCGTCGATATCCGTGGTCTTCTTCGTTCTGCTGACATTAGCACTACCCGACGTTGCCGAAACGGTCTTCGAGACCATTCGGGCATTTCTAACGAACACATTCGACTGGTTCTTCCTGCTCGCCGCCAATGTCTTCGTCGTCCTCGCCGTTGTCCTGATATTTACACCGCTGGGACGAGTACGCCTCGGCGGCGTCAAGGCAACGCCCGATTTCAGCTACAGCGGCTGGTTCGCCATGCTGTTCGCCGCCGGCATGGGCATCGGCTTGATGTTCTACGGCGTCGCCGAGCCCATCGGTCACTTTGATACCGCATTGCAGGGCACCTCGATCGAGGCCGATACCCGGGCCGGCGAGGATATACCGGCCGATGCCCAGCGTTCGGACTCGGCGCCGCTCGGGGGTGCCTACGCTGACGAGGAGGCCGCAGCACGACTCGGTATGGCGGCGACTATCTTCCATTGGGGCCTCCATCCCTGGGCCATTTACGCCATTGTCGCGCTGGCCCTGGCACTGTTCTCGTTCAACAAGGGCCTGCCGCTGACGATACGCTCCATCTTCTACCCCATCCTGGGGGAGCGCGTCTGGGGTTGGCCCGGGCATATCGTCGATATCCTGGCGGTTTTCGCGACCCTGTTCGGCCTGGCGACCTCTTTGGGAATCGGGGCGCAACAGGCCGGAGCGGGACTGGCCTATATATTCGCGGGCATCCCGAATAACGACGTCACGCTTGTCCTGCTCATAACAGGCATCACCCTGTTCGCGCTCGGTTCGGTCCTACTCGGCGTGGACAAGGGCGTGCAACGCTTATCACAGCTCAACATGGGGCTGGCCGGGCTGCTGCTTTTATTCGTGCTCGCCGTTGGACCAACACTGTTCATCGCCACGAGCTTCTTCGAGAACCTGTGGAGTTACACCAAGAACGTAGTTCCCCTGTCCAACCCATTCGGACGTGAAGACACCAAGTTCATGCGGGGCTGGACCGCCTTCTACTGGTCCTGGTGGATCTCCTGGTCGCCCTTCGTGGGCATGTTTATCGCCCGCGTTAGCCGCGGGCGCACTGTGCGCGAATTCCTGATCGCTGTTCTGTTGGTACCGACTGTGATCTCCGTACTGTGGATGAGTACCTTTGGCGGTACCGCCATCGAGCAGTTCGTGGGTCAGGGCATCACGGCCGTCAAGGACGCGGACCAAACGGAGCTCAAGCTCTTCATTATGCTCAATGAGCTCCCGCTCGCCGCTATTACCTCGCTAATCGGCATTACCCTCGTCATCGTTTTCTTCATCACGTCCTCGGACTCGGGATCGCTGGTTATCGATGCCATCACGGCGGGCGGCAAGGTGGACGCGCCCAAGCCGCAACGCATCTTCTGGGCGATTATCGAGGGGGCCATCGCGATCGCCCTGTTGCTCGGCGGCGGGCTGAGCGCTTTGCAGGCCATGGCGGTATCCACCGGCCTGCCCTTCGCGCTCGTTCTGCTCATCGGCTGCTACGCCATCATTCGCGGCCTCATGGACGAGCCACGCCCGAAGTAGGGCCAGGCCGACTGGTGATTCAAAGGGGGCGGCCACGGGCCGCCCCCTTTGTTAGCGCCGTCTCAGGACCAGAGCCGCTCGAGTGGCGTGAGTCGGAAGAAGCGCCAGGCGATCTGGGCCTGGAAGAGCTCCGCCGTACCGATCGCATCGCCCAGGGCGTGGTGGCCCTGATACAGAGGCAGTCGATAGCGGCGTCGACTGTCGGCCAAGCGGATCGAGGTCGGTCGGCGACCGATAAAGCCCGCAAGCCGGGCCCGCAGCGAGGAGCGGTGGCGCTCCGCCTCCAGGCCCATGGTATCGACGACAGGGAACAAGAGACTCTCGCCCAGCCCGTCACGCACGGCCGCATCCAGGAACGCGCGCTCCATATGGCGGTAGTGAACGACCGCAATACGGCCACTCAGCACCTCCAGGAGTTCCGGCAGGACGACCATGAGGTCGGGCGCCGCCTCAATGGCGGAATGGGTGATGTGATGGATGACGACCGATTGCTCGGTGAGACTGTCCGACGGTGGCCGCACCAACCAATAGCGCCGATCCACCAGCGGGATACGCCGCAGGGTGAATGGCACCGCCGCGATGCTAACGATGGCATCCTGCGCCGCATCCAGGCCCGTGGTCTCAATATCCAGCGCCACCAGTGGGACGTCCTGGATGGGCGTGGCGGAGTCCGGACAGCCCTGCCGGTAGAACCGCGCCAGTAGCGCCGAGCTCGTCGTCGCCGCACAGTACGCCATATAGCCCGGCCAGGACTGGGTATTGGCGCGAATGCGCTGCCAGAACCAACGCATCGCGCCGGTTAGCCCCGGAACGTCGGCAGGGGATAGCGAAACGCCAGGAACTTCTGCGCATTGCTCAGGATCTGGAATGCCTGCTTGAGGTTATGGCGCTCGGTGGCGGGCACGCTCTCGGGCTCGACCCCATTATCCGGGACCCGTCCCGCCTCCAGGTCCTCCGCCTGATGGCGGATCCGCGTCATAGTGAGGAACTCCAGGGCATAGGCCAACCGCTCGCCTACCCCCGGCCCCAGCAGCTGGGTGCGGCCGATATCCGCTAAGCGTTCGAACGAATTCTGCGAGCGCGATCCGCAGGCCAGCGCGTGCACCCGTATCAGATCCGATAGCGGCGCCGTCCCCCGGCGTTTGAGATTGATCGAATTATTGTGCTTACCGTCCTTTTCCATGACGAAGTCGCGGAAAAAGCCCAGCGGCGGCGTTCGATTCAATGCGTTCCGCGCCATGGCGGCCAGGAAGCGCTCGTTAGTCGGCGCGCGCGCCGCGATGAGCTCCTGGAGCGCCTCGACCAGCGTATGGTCGCCATAGGCGCTATCGATATCGAAGAAGACGTTGCTATGGAGCAAGCCTTCCGGTGTCGGCTGATCGATCCAATAGCGAAAATAGCGCTGCCAAACCGCCAGCGGCTGACGCCAACGCGGATTGGTCGCCATGATGTTGCCGCTGCAGTAGGCGTAACCGCAGGTAGCCAGCCCATCCGAGGCACGCCTGGCCAGGGCCTCGAAGTAGGCGCCGTGTTCCCGCGGATCGTAGTCGTCGCTAATAACAAGGGCATTGTCCTGGTCACCGACCAGGGTCTGCTCGTTGCGCGCCATCGAGCCGGCGACCATGAAGCAATAGGGCACGGGCGGTGGCCCCAGTTCCATCTCGGCGAGCTCCAGGACGCGTCGAGTAAAGCTTCGGCCGATGGTCGATAGCGCGCTACCCACCATATGGGAATCGGCGCCGTCGCTAACGAGCCGAATGAACGAGGCCCGCACATCGGGCAGCAGATCCGCTAGGCTCTGCGGGCTGTCCCGGCTGAAGATGCTGTCCACCAAGTAGACGCTGCTGCTCGTCTCATAGCGCACGATATCGGCGATCTCGACAATACCGATGGGTCGGCGCCGATCCATGACCGGCACGCGATGGACATTGTTACGCAGCATGCAGAGCATGGCTTCATGGACCGACTCATCGGCCTGGACCATGTACAGCCGCGGCCCGATAACCTCGCCGATCAGGGCGTCGGGCGGCATACCGCCCGCGACGACGGTGGCGCGGAAGTCGGAATCCGAGACGATGCCCCGCACCTGCCACAGCGAACCCTCGTCGTCCTCGTAGGTGTAGCGGGGGTCATCCGTGTAGCTGTCCACGATTAACGCACTCGCCCCTCGCGCCTCGGTCATGCGTTGCGCTACCCGTTGCACCGTTTCCGTGCTCTCTACCAATAACGGCGGCCGCGTGATGAGCTTGCGCACCCGCGTCACCATCATGTCGTTGCCCTTGCGCTTGGCCTCGACGGTCGCCGCCAGCATCGGCCGGCCGACTTCCACGAAGTCGGCGAACGAAGCACTCGCCTCGCACAGGCGGTGGAAATCGGCCTCGGCGATGAAGTAGATCAGCGTGTCCTCGAGCGCCTGGGCGGGGTAGCGAACCCGACGATCCCGGAGCAGGCTGTAGTAGCCGAAGATATCGCCCTCGCCCAGCCGATCGAAGAGCTGGCCGCCCCGCCGGAAGACCTCGACGGCTCCACTACGGATATAGCACAGGTTGTCCACGGTCTGGTCGGCCTCAAGGATCGTCTCGCCAGCCTTGAAGTAGGCGACCTCGATATTGGAGACGATGTCGGACAGCAGATCCAGGGCGACATCGTCGAAGGGGGTGTGGCCTGCTAGGTGGTCGCGCAGATCGACGAGTTCAGTTTCCAACGCGTGCCCAATCTAAAAACGCTTTTACACAAAGTTTGGGCGCCCATGTCGGGGGGCGCAATGCCGCCCAGCACCATGGCCCACGCCGGCGTCGAACCTAGTCCAACACAGCAGCGGCGATGCGCTCGCGCATGCCCTCGTCCGGCACCTCGCCTCGGCCGGCGGCGACGTTCTCGGCCGCGTGCTCAGGATCGCTCGTCGCCGGGATTACGGCCGTTACGGCCGGGTGGCCGATAAGGAATTTCAACAATAGCTGGGCCCATGTCCGGCAGCCGATCTCGCTCGCCCATTCCGGCACCGCGCGCCCCTCAACGCGACCAAAGAGCCGCCCCTGCTCGAAGGGCTCATTGATGAGCGTGGCAACCCCCTGATCGCGGCAGGCGGGCAGCAGCCGCTGTTCGGCGTGGCGCTCGCCGACGTTGTAATTGAACTGCACGAAATCCAGGGGGTATCTCTCGATGAGACGCGCGAGGTCACTGTGGCGGCTCACCGTGTAGTGCGTTGCCCCGATATAGCGCACCCGCCCCTCGTCCTTCCAGGCCTTGAGCGTGGCGAGATGGGTCTCGAGGTCCAACAGGTTGTGGACCTGCATCAGATCCATGGTGGCGACGCCCATGCGCTCAAGGGAGCGCTCCATCTGCTCGACACCCCGCGAGCGCCCTTGCGTCCAAACCTTGGTCGCCATCCAGAGCTGATCCGTCACGCCGAGCCCCTTGGCGAGCTCACCAACGACCGCCTCGGCCCGCCCGTACATAGGCGAGGAATCGATGACCCGGCCGCCGCCGTCGACGAAACGACGCAGCACCGTCAGCATCCGCTCGCGTGCCTGCGGGTCGCCAGTATCCATATCGAAGGTGCGATAGGTGCCCATGCCGGCCACGGGCACCCGTTCGCCCGTCGCCGGTATGGGGCGCCGAATGACATCGTCCGTAGCCGCCCGAGGCGCCGAGAACGGCCAGGGCATCAGCGACAGCGCGCCGGTAGCCAGCGCGCCCTGGATAAAACCCCGACGATCGATTCGAGTGCCCATCTATCACCTCCCACGACGGTTAACATCCCATGGTTGGGCGGCGGCTAGGGCACGGCCTCCATGGCGGCTGCCCGGCGCGTCCCAACCCGACCCAACCAGTAGCCAAAACCCGCCCAGCCGATAGCCACGGGGACTGCCACGGCAGCAGTGCCCGTGATGCCTAACCCCAGGACGCCGAGTCCAGCGTAGATCCACCCCGCCACCGCGTCACCACCCCGGTAGACCAGCGTATCGATAACATTCTTGGCCTTGTAGCGCTCGCCGCGGCTGACCGTCGTGAACAGGGTTTCGCGCGCGGGGCGGGTCAGGCCGTAATTGCCGGCACGGCGCAGGACCTGGAAGACCAGTAGAACAGCGAAGACTGGCATCAAGCCGAGGGCAACGAAGCCGACCGCGACGATCAATGGAACGCCGGCGAGCGCAACAGGCAAACCGAGATAGCGGATCAGCTGATGTGTCGCCAGCAACTGCAAGCCCACCGTTAGCGCGTTGGTGGCTAGATCGATGAGCGAGAAGGCCTCGGTGCGCGCGGCGTCATCGTTAAAGGTCGTCGCCACGATACTCGCCTGCTGGAAATACAGGAATGTCGAGGTCAGGGTGTAGAGGACGATGAAGGCGCCAATGGCCGTGAGATAGCGCGAGCTCAACAGCTGGCGCACGCCATCTAGCGCGTGGCCGCCGAGGGCGATCCGGTCATTGTCGGCTGGTGCCGTGCCCGACGCCGCCCAGGTACGCAGACGCAGCACCGCGATCAGGGCGAATCCCAGCATCAGCGAGGAAACGATCAGCAGATTGGCCATGCCGATGGCCTCAGCGAAACGGTTCGTCACCAACGGACCGGCAATGGCCCCGGCGCTGCCGCCCGCAGCGATGAACCCGAAAAGACGGCGCGCCTGGGCGGTGCTATAGATATCGGCCATGAAGGTCCAGAACACCGACACTACGAATAGATTGAACACGCTGACCCAGACATAGAACACCCGCGCCACCCAGACCTCGGCGACGCCCTGCCTAAGCAGTATCGAGAAGATCAAAAGATTGAGGATGAAGAAGCCATAGGCTACCGGGATGAGCGTGCGCCGGGGCACCCGTGAGGCAAGCCAGCCATACAGCGGAACCGCCCCAGTCATGGCCAGGAAGGTGGCCGTAAACAGCCACTGCAGCTGATCCACACCGCCGGTAATACCCATCGTGTCCCGGACGGGTCGCACGACGTAGTAGGCGCCGAGGACAAAGAAGAAATAGACGAACGACCACAGGGCCGGCGCTAGCTCGCCCTCGCGGCACGGCAGCCAGCCGCCGCCCGTGGCTAGCGAGCGCAGCATGCCGCCTTGCCCCCGTCGGTTAGCGGGTTATGCATCAATCAGTGGGCCAGGCCGTCATACCGCCTCGTCCGGCAAGGCGAGCTCGTCGAGGGGCTGACCAAGGCGTTCCGCCAGCGCCGCAACGACCAGCTCGCGGTCCTGGCGCTGCGGCAACCCGGAAACACCGATGAATCCGACACAGCCCGTCCCGGCGAGGACCAGCGGGAACGCGCCGCCCTTGGCGGCGTAATCCGCTGTGACCAAACCCCAGCGGCCCTCCAGACTCTGGCCTTGCTGTTCAAGGCGCCGGCCGATCGCATAGGAGCTGCGCTGGAAGCGCGCCACCACGTTGGCCTTACGGCGGATCCACTCGGCGTTGTCGGGCGTCGTACCCGGCATGGCGTAGAAGAACAAGCGCTGACCGAACAGCCCGATCTCGATCGCCACCTGCTGATGCCGGCCCTCGGCAAGGGTCTTGATCCGCGCGCCCACGATCCAGGCCTCGCGGGCATCGAAATGCCCGAATTGCAAGCGCTCTTCCTGGCGCGCGATCTGGGAACCGTCGGCCTCGATGCTCATGGCGTCTCCTCTAAAGCGTGCCGCCTGCCACCATAGTGGGTTCTACGGGCAGCGAGCGCCAGGCTGCGCCCAGCGCTCCTGCGACGACCGCAGCGAGCGATCTAGGCTCGGGCCCTGACCTCGCGTTGGGCCATCTCATCGTCGTAGAGCTGGCGATAGACGAAATACTTCGCCTCGTGGAGCTGTGCCCGCGCCATACCGGGCTCAATGGTCTCGATATCGCGGGTCCAGGCGGCCATCCCCTCATCCAGGGAATTAAACGCGCCGACCGCCGTAGCCGCTGCCACGGCCGTGCCCAGCAGCATGGGATCACCACCGCGCGGCAGCTCCAGCCGTAGGCCCGTGGCATCGGCTAGCTCACGGCACCAAAGCGGGTTATAGGCCATTTGCCCGCAGGCCCGGATGGCCTTGAGCTCATGACCGCTGCCCGCCATGACCTCAGCGATATGGCGGGTGCGGTAGCAAAGGGCCTGGATAGTGGCCAGGTACCGCCTGGCTAGGGCATCGACATCCTGTTCCAGGCTTACGCCACTGCCCTCGCGCTGACGACCCAAATCCGAGCGCGGCGACCGCGCTGCGTCCTGATAGTCCAGCACATGCAGCGACCGGGTCGGACTACTCTCACGAGCTTCGAGCTCCTGGACGCGATCCGTAAGCAGCTGGCCCACGTCGCGACCCGTCTCTCGGGCACCGCGCAACAACGCGGGATAGCCCGCACTATCCGTAATAACGTTATCCAACAGGGCACCAAAGGCATTCTGGGCCGCATAGCTCAGCCAGTAGTCCTGGCCCATGGCCCCCTGGACCGGTCCACCGATACCAGCCGCGAACCTCGGCTCGCGACTGAGCACCACGTGGCGCGCCGAGGGACCGCCGATGAGCGCCAGCTTGCCCGCCGGATCGCCGCCGACGAGGCCCACGCCACCCGCCTCGGCGTCGAGCAGCGCCGCCGCGACTACTGTTTGCCGGCTCAGACAGAGCGCGTCGGCCGCCTCCGGCGTAAGCGCTCCCACGGGTTCCCCAGCGGCTTGTACACGCTGGCCCAAGCGGGACAAGGCAGGCAGGTCACCGAGATCAAGCGACCGCAAAAGATCGGCGGGCCATTCACCGCGATGACTCAAGTACAGCCATTGGCAGGCGATCACCGAGCGACTGCGAACAAATGCGCCCGAGGCGCGATAGACGAGATACTCACTGAGATCCATAAAGGCGCGCGCCCGCCGATAGGAGTCGGGGCAGTGGCGTTTGAGCCAAAGGAGCCTCGGCAGCGCATGGCCGGCGGTTACCTTACCGCCGCTGTAGGCGAGCGCCGAGTGCTGAGTGGCGTTCACAACATCCGCCTCGGCCGTCGCGCGCCGGTCGAGATCGAGGATGATATTCAGATCAGAATCGCCACTGGCGGACACCGAACAAGGGCCGTCCGCGCCGTCCAGCGCCACCAGCGCACTAACCGCGGCAAACCCCAGACTCACGATACCTTCGGCATCAATGCCAGCGGTGGCGACGGCGGCGCGCACGCAGCCACAGGTACCCGCCCAGACCGCCTCGCCGGCCTGTTCCACGATACCGGCAGCTGGCTCGACCGGCGTTAACTCGCGCCTGGCCCGCCCGATCAGCCGCCCGGCGTCATCGAACACGCCGGCCGTTACGTGCTTCGCACCGACCTCAACACCAATACTATAGCCGCTCACGCTGTCACTCTCTCGGCACTTTAGGCAAAATCTTTACAACACTATGACGCTGGACTCTAGTGCGTTGCACAAAATTGGGTCAAGCAAGTCAGAGGGCGCCTAGCAGGAGTAAGCGGGTCCCGTCGAGCACCGTTATACCGAGCTCGAGCAACGCCGCGCCAACACCATGACGCCATGGAAAGAGCTAACCCGACGCACGCGCGTCGGGCACCGCCGACCACGCGGCGGCTAGAAGATATCGGGCCAATTCCTGTTGGCCTCGACGATGAAGCCCTCGATATCCGTTTCCCAGCGCCGCTGGATCGCTTGGTTGTAGTTCATATAGAGCTCGCCATCCAGAACTCGCCACGCCTGCGGGGAGCTCGCCGTGGCACGATCCTGCGCTGCGGCCCAGGCGCACCAGCCCCCGTATTTCGGGGCGTAACTCGCTGGGTTGCGAGCAAACATCGCACGGTGCTCGACGGTAGCGAAATGCCACTCGGCGCCGCTAATAGCCACGCCATCGTCGGTATAGATGCGCGCTTCGTCGGCCAGGGCGGCCGTCGCCATAAGGCCGGCTAATCCCACGCACGCTATCACTCGCCACATCCCACGCCTCCTTACGATCGCCGATTTGCCAGTTAAACTTGTCGAATAGATGGTTTTGGCGGCGGTTCCTTGCTATAGGGAAGATCGCCTGGACCCAGAGCAATTGACGCAACGATTCTCTGCTAGCCTTACAGCGGAGCGGCGCTCGACAAGGCGTTACAGGGGCCGGCCTGGCCGAGTCTCATAGCGGGATTAAACGATGACGCGGAGGCATCATGAGCCCTCATGACAGCGGGCTACATCCAATCGGACCGGGTCCCTGGCGCCGCCGCGCCGTCCGGGCCTTGCTCGCGGCGAGCGTGCTCATGGCCGCCTGCAGCTCGCCTGACGGTGCAACCAGCGTGCCTCTCGCCGAGCTGGTGCGCTTCGCCGAGCGCTACGATGGCCAACGCGTAAGCACCGCCGGCAAGGTTAATACGCACCCCGACCCCGAGCACTACTGGATTGAGGACGACGACCTCAATCGCGTCGAGATTCGGCGCATGGATCGGATAGCGGATCGCGTCGGCGAGACGGTCCGCGTGCAGGGCGAGTTCCGCTATAGTCGACAGACCGGCCGCATTATCGAGGCCAACGAGCTGACCCCCATCCCGTGAGCCATTACCTACCGCTTGCGAGCGCCTCGGCGACCAAGCAACCTTCGTCGAGAGCGCGGGATCACTCGGCGCATCACCCTAATGCCGGGGTAGGGACGCCCTGGCGGGGCGCTAGTGCCAGCGACGTTAGAGGATGAGCAACGTCGCCAGAAACAGCATCAGGCCCATGCCGATGACATCCGTGAACGTAGTCAGGAAGATGCTGCTGGCCGTCGCCGGATCCGCGCCAAGTCGCTGGAGGGTCAGGGGCACCACCACGCCGAACACGCCGCTGGTGATGCAGGCGCCGATCATCGCCAGCAAGATCACCACCCCTAACAGGAACGGGCTTTGGGCCCCCGTGGCGGCGGCGTAGGCATACATCGCGATGCCCGCCGGCACGCCCACCAGAGCGCCATTCAATCCCCCGAGTAGTATCTCCTTACGCAGCAGCCCCACAACGGGGTAATCGCGCAGCTGCCCGAGGGTCATACCGCGCAGAGTGATCGCCAGGGCCTGACAGCCGGTATTACCCGATTGGCCCGCCAGGACCGGCAGGAACGCCGCCAGGGCCACCACCTGGGCAATAGTGTCCTCGAAGCTACCGACCACAAAGGCCGCCAGGAAGGCCGTTAGCAGGTTGAGCTGCAGCCAGGGATGGCGCATGCGAAACGCCGGCCAGATGGGTGTCTGGATCGCCTCGTCACGCGAGACGCCGTATTGGGCCCCCGCTTGGGCGCCGATCTCCGAGGCGATGCGCTCGTAGAGCTTCCAGCCCTGCACGATGCCCACGACCCGCTCATTGGCATCAACGACCGGATAGACCTGGTAGTGGTAATAGAGGGCGTCGGTAACCGCCTCGCGAACCGGGGTATCCGTGCGGAAGGCAAAGGGATCGGGCGCGGTAATATCGCTCAGGACGGCCGACGGGCTGGCCAGGAGGAGATCGCGCATACCCACCACGCCGGTGAGACGACCATCCTGGGTGGCGACGAGGTAATGGATATCGGCCAGGTCGACATGCTTGACGAGATAGGCCAAGGCCTCGGCGACGGTATTATCCGCGGGCACCACGGCCGGCGGCTCTGTCATCAATTCGCTAACGGTCTCCTCATCGCCGCTGATCACGGCGTCACCGCCGGCATCCCCTGCGGCGCCCTCCTCGAGGTGACTCGCCACGCGCACGGCCTGCTCGTGCGACAAACGCGACAGCACGAACTGCACCTCGTCGGGCCCGAGTTCGGCAAGGCGACCGGCCGCCCGGGCGGGCGTCTCGTCTCGGATGGATTCGACCAGCTCGGTCAACTCGGGCTTATCGGTCATGCATGCGGCTCCTTGTGTCCTCGCCTAATTCAGCGCTAGAAACATAACACCCGGCGAGCGCCGGGAGCGCAAACCCCTCGATTCTGGCAGACTTCGTGGTGTCATAGCGGGTTGCGCCCTAGTTGCCACGGCGACCAGCTCGGCGGCAGCGGCAGTAACGGCGCGCCCACCAGGCAAGGCCATTCAGCCAATTCATCGGCGACAACGGAGCCGCAATGACCCTCGACGCGCTCTGGCCCATGCTCACCGGCAACCGGTCGGTTAGCTCACTCATCCTCATCCTCGTGATGATCACGTTGCGCCACGTCATTAAACGCCTGATCCAGCGCAACACGGGGTTGAGCGAGGACGTGCGGCGCGCCTGGCTGGCCCGCACGCGCAATCTCACGGTGGGCGTTGCCATAGCGGGGCTGTTCTTTATCTGGCTGCCGGCACTCCACACCTTCGCGCTATCCATAACCGCCGTCGCACTGGCCCTGGTGGTCGCCACTAAAGAGCTCTTGCTCTGCATCTCGGGGACGGTGTTGCGCGCCATTAACCGGCCCTTTCGGATGGGGGACTGGATCGCGATCGGCGAGTACAAGGCGGAAGTCAGCGACGAGACGATGTTCGCCACCACCCTCGAGGAAACCACCAGAGACAGCCACAAACGCGACTACACCGGTCGCACGTTGACGGTGCCCAATAGCCTCTTGCTGACCATGGCCATCACGAACCACCAGTTCCTCAAGCGCTGGCATTTCCTGGAGAGCGCGGTGGTCCTGGAGCCCGATGTGGACATGTTAGCCGCCATGGACGACATCGAGCGGGCTATCCAGCAGCTCCACGCCCGTAACGCCGAGGCCGCCGAGGCATTCGCCAGCTAGCAGCAGCATCGGAGTCGCCTGGACTTGAGCGACATCGCCCCGCGCGTCGCCATTCGCACGACCGACATCGGCCATCAGCGCATCGAGGTCACGCTATTCTGCCCTACCCGCCAGGCATCGGAGATGGAGCAGGCGATCAATCGCATCGTGCTGGGTCAGTACTGGCAGCGCCGGCGCGAGGCCACGGCGCGGGGGCGTAATGATCCCATCAGGGCCGATTGAGGAGACGCCGAACCGGTCCCGAGCCCGGAGCCGTGAGGCCTACCGCAGCTGACGCGCTAGCTCAGACTGCGATCACTGGCCCGGCAGCCTCCGACTCAGGGGCTACCAGTCCTCTTCGTCGTCGTCCTCGGGATCGTCTTCCTGCTCGTCCGAGGGCACGCGGCCCTCGGCCTCCTCGCGCGCGGCCTGTATCTCACCCAGCACGGCGTAGACATCCGGGGTATGGCTGGGCGGCTCGTAATGGCCGGTGAGCGGCGTCGTCGGGCTCAGATCGGCTGTCTCGTAGAGGGCCCAAATCTCGCGCGCGTAAT
Source organism: uncultured Ectothiorhodospiraceae bacterium (assembly GCA_913055565.1). GTDB lineage: Bacteria > Pseudomonadota > Gammaproteobacteria > Nitrococcales > Nitrococcaceae > CAJXKP01. The sequence goes on along the minus strand of CAJXKP010000009.1, from coordinate 50,475 downwards.
CCGTTTCCGCCAACTCGGGCGCCGCCCGGGCGAAAAAGGCGGTGAGATGATCCACGTCGCGCACCAGCATGCGGCAGGCGTTATTATTGCCGGCCGCATCGACGACCTGCGGGAAATCGATGACTATCGGCCCTGACTCGTCCACGAGGATGTTGTACGGCGACAGGTCGCCGTGAATCAGCCCGGCGCAGAGCATCCGCACGACCTCGCGAATCAGCTGGCCGTGCCAGTCCCGCGCCTGCTCCGGCCCAATGCTGAGGCCATCCAGGCGCGGCGCCGCCTCGCCAGCGGCATCGGTGACCAGCTCCATCACCAGCACGCCATCGGCGAACTGATAGGGCTGTGGGACGCGAACACCGGCCGCCGCGAGGCGATACAGCGCGTCCACCTCGGTCCGTTGCCAGGCATCCTCATCGACCCGCTTGCCGTAGCGCGTTCCCTTCGCCACCGCCCGCGCCCGGCGGCTGTTGCTGTGGCGCCGTCCCTCGGCATATTCCGCGCGGCTCTGGAAGCTGCGTTCCGTCGCTGCCTTATAGATCTTGGCGCAGCAGGTCTCGACGCCGCATTCAACGACGTAGACATCGGCCTCCTTGCCGCTTTGGAGTGGCCGCTTGACGGCATCGATGATGCCGTCAGCGATGAGCGGTTCGAGCCTTGCCGGTGGCCTCACGATGCCGCGACCGCCGACGCGCTAGCCGCGTGCCTTGGCCGGGCGCCGGCCGCCGTTACCCGCGCCGGCACCGCCCCGCCCGCGCCCGGACGGCTTGGAACCGCCGGGCTTGGCGCGCGTGCTCGGCTCCGGCTGCTTGGGTTCCAAGCCCTGGAGGACGCTGCGCTCGATACGGCTGCCCGTCATCTTCTCGATGCGCGCGAGCTTGGGCCAGTCATCACGGCTCACCAATGAGATCGCTGTACCGGTCGCGCCAGCGCGGCCGGTTCGTCCGATGCGATGGACGTAGCTCTCGGGCGCATTGGGGAGATCGAAATTCACGACCAGCCCTAGGGTCCGGATATCCAGGCCACGGGCGGCAACATCGGTGGCCATCATGACCCGAGCGCGACCGCGCCGGAGCTTATCCACCGCCCGCCGACGCTCGTTTTGGCTCATATCGCCATGCAGCGAGGTGCTCGCATGACCGCGGTCGTTCATGGCACGGGCCAGCGCGTCCGCCCCCTTCTTGGTGGCGGTAAAGACCAGCGTCTGGCTATCGCCGTCCTCGTTGAGTAGCCGATCGAGCAGATCATGCTTGTGGTGGAAGTGATCGGCCTGATGCACGCGCTGAGTGATCGACGAGTGGCCCTGGCTCACCGGGTCCAGATCGAGGCGCTCGGGATTGGTAAGCAACCGGTCGGCGACCTTTTTGACCGCGCCCTCGAAGGTCGCCGAGAACAGCAGCGTCTGGCGATCACTCGGCGTCTTGTCCGCGATCTCGTTGACGGCATCCACGAAGCCCATGTCGAGCATTCGGTCCGCCTCGTCGAGGACGAGCATCTCTAGCCGCGAGAAATCGACGCGGCCCTTGGACATGTGGTCCATCAGGCGTCCCGGCGTCGCCACCAGCAGATCCAGCGGCTTGCGCAGCAGCTTCTCCTGCGGCGGGTACGGCACGCCGCCGACGATGGCGCCGCCGCTGAGCTTGGTGTACTGGCCGAGCTCGCCGATGCTCTCCGCGACCTGGGTGGCGAGCTCGCGCGTTGGCGTCAGGATGAGCACGCGAGGGCCAACGCCCGGGCGCTCCGCCGGTGTCAGCAGGCGCTGTAGGGCCGGCAGGACGAAGGCAGCCGTCTTGCCCGAGCCCGTGCGAGCCGAGGCCATGAGATCCTTGCCCGCCATGGCGCGCGGTATGGCCTCTTGCTGGATATCCGACGGCGTATCGAAGCCGAGCCGAGTAATGGCGCGCGTCAGCGATGAATGAAGATTGAACTGATCGAAAGACAAAATAGGCCCCAGACCGCCCGAGCGGCGGCGTATGCGGTGACCGTGCCCCACGGGCACGTTACGGCGGTATTGCCGTGCCGACGTCACCGGATACCGACTGGACTCAGGCGGGAAGGCTGACGCTCGGCCAGATTACGCACAAGAGTGTAACAGCTAATGGGTGCCGACGCCCGCCTCAATTGCCCTGAACCGAATCATCGGGCCAACCGATCAGCGAGCGCCGGCCTCAATCGAGTGCGCCGACGTTAGCGTCTCAGGCGCCCACGGCCCCGTAGTGCACGGCCTCCTCGTGATGGTCGATCCACAGGAAATCATCCGCGCGCGCCTGCAGATCCGAGGACACCCCCTGGCTGAACACCGCCAGCTCGATGCGCTTACCCTGCTCCGAGAGATGCTCCACGACCTCGGCCAGATCGCCATCCCCCGATGTCAGGACCAGGGCATCAAAGCGCTCCTTATGCAGCAGCGCGGTGGTGGCCAGCCCCACGTCCACACCCTTCTGACGCTGATTATGCAGCTGATGATGGGACCCGTGCGGGCAGGACACCGCTACCTTGGTCTCACACTCAACGCAGTAGGCGGCGGTAACCGCCTCGGACTTCAGCCCGTAGAGCTTGACGATGAGCTGCGGGCCACCGGGGCGTGCCGTCTGGAGCCAATTATGGAAGCGATCGCGGCCCTCGTTGCCCCCGGCATTCACGCCGTTGAGGTAATAGCCGCGCCATAGCGCGCCGAAACGCTCCTCCACCAGCTTGCGAAGCAGCAGGTAATCCACGTAATTGCCGCGCCCGTAGAGCTGTTGCGACGTGGCAAAGATGTAACTGGCGTCTATTAGCCAGAGGCGCCTCATGAATCGACTCCCGTCGTGATTACTGTCGCCTGGTAGTGCCTGCCTACCGCACGAGCGCCGCGCCGGGCGCGCTCAGTGGATCAGCACACGCTTGGCGTGCCAGCGCCGAGCGGTTAGCGCGCTGGCTATCCCGCTCGGGCGCTGATTCCAGATTGCACTCGCCGTGCCTTCACCGCTGTCCTGCTAACCGCCGACACAACCTACGCTGCCAAGCCGAGCCCGGCGCCTTGCGCGCCATTTTAATGACCTCGCCACGATCCCAACAGCTACCCCCGGCTTCGCCCCTCCAGCAGCTGTTGGCCCAAGGGCGCGGTGCTACCCACCGCCAACCCGGATCGGACGGCGTTTCGTCGTATTCCCGACCCAGACGCTGACTAGTGGCATGCCCACCACGGCGCCGGTGGCGATCGTCCAGTCGTGTGACTGGCTGGTTGCCAGTTCCAGCATAACGCCGCATTGTACAGGTACGCGCAGGGCATGTGCTGGACACGACACAACGGCTTAGGGTGCCTAGCGCCAGCCTAGATGTGATACCAATCACGTATGCGCGGTATCGGCAGCTGCCGGATGGAACGCCCAAGCAATACCCGATTGAGGCGCCCATGCGCCGAGCTGGCAAGGTCGGTAGCCACAGGGGCACAGTACTGGGGGAGGGATCGACCATGAGCTTCGAGGTTGATGGCGTACCTTATGACGAGCGCGACGAGGCGGTCGTAGCGCTCGTTGAGGAATACATCTGCGACATGGGCGACTCGGACACCGACGCCGTCGGTCGAGCGCTTGCCGACCCGGAGGCCACCGCCGATGACCTTATCGCTAATTACGGCGCCAACATCGCCGCCGCCAGCAGCGGGGCCGATGACGCCAGCCGTGATGAGATCATTGCCGCCGTCAAGCGAATTCGCGACGACGGACTCGCCTAGCCTCACCGTGGCAGCCATGGAAGGCCTTCGTAGCCCGCCCAACCACCCGCTCCCGTCGGTATCGGCCACCGCCTACCATCGGGCCGCCAGCCGCTCGCGCGACAGACTGGCGCGCAGCGCGAGGGCGTTCCAACGACCCCGGCAAGGCACACACCCGCGCTGAGACGACGCCACGAGCCAGGTCCATGACGAACAACCACACGCCCGAGCACCTGCTAGCGGAGGTATTTGGTTACGCCGGCTTCCGCGGCGATCAGCGCGCGGTCATCGAGACCGTGCTGGGCGGCGGCAACGCACTGGTCATCATGCCCACCGGGGGCGGCAAGTCGCTGTGCTATCAGATCCCGGCGCTCGCCATGCAGGGTACGGCCGTCGTCGTATCGCCATTGATCGCGCTCATGCGCGACCAGGTCGCGACGCTGCGTGCGCATGGTATCGCCGCTGCCCATCTGAGCTCGCAGCAAACGGCCGATGAGCAGCGCAACACCGAGGGTCAGCTGGTATCCGGCGAGCTGGATATCCTGTACGTCGCCCCTGAGCGCCTGCTCACCGAGGGCATGCTGCGGCAACTCGATCGCTCAGCCATCGCCCTCATCGCCATCGACGAGGCCCATTGCGTATCCCAATGGGGCCACGACTTCCGACCCGAGTACCTCCGGCTAGACGCCCTGCGCCGTCGCTACCCGAATGTGCCCCGCCTCGCGCTGACGGCAACGGCGGACGCACGCACGCGCGACGAGATCGCGGCCAACCTCTTCCCGGACGGCTGCGAGCGCTTCATCGCGAGCTTCGATCGGCCCAATATCCGCTATCGCGTCGGCCTCAAGGACCGACCGAAGCAGCAGCTCCTGGCGTTTCTGCGACAGGAACATCCCGACGTATCGGGGATCGTGTACTGCATGAGCCGGCGCGGGACCGAGTCCGTCGCCGATTGGCTGGCGCAAAACGGCATCAACGCTACCGCCTACCACGCCGGCCTGGAATCCCAGACCCGTGATGAGCGCCAGGAGCGGTTCCTGCGCGAGGAGGATCTGGTCGTGGTCGCGACCGTTGCCTTCGGTATGGGTATCGACAAGCCCGACGTACGCTTCGTTGCGCACCTGGACCTGCCGAAGAGCATCGAGGCCTATTACCAGGAGACCGGGCGTGCCGGCCGCGACGGCCTGCCCGCCGATGCCTGGATGGTCTTCGGATTCCAGGATGTGACGCGAATACGGCAATTCATCGCGGACTCCGATGCCGAGCCCGAGCGCAAGGCCATCGAGCGCGAGCGCCTGGAATCCCTGCTGGCCTACTGTGAAGCCCCCGATTGCCGGCGCCGCGGCTTGCTGGCCTATTTCGGCGAGAGCCACCCAGGCGAATGCGGCCACTGCGATAATTGCCTGAATCCACCGCAACGCTGGGATGCCACCCAGGCCGCTCGCAAGGCCCTGTCGGCCATCTACCGAACGGGGCAACGCTTCGGTGCGGCCCATGTCGTGGATGTGCTGCTCGGGCGCCCCAACGAGCGCATCAGTCGCCTGGGCCACGACCAGCTATCGACATTCGGCGTTGGCGACGAACACGACAAGGGAACCTGGCAATCCATCCTGCGCCAGCTCATGGCCGCCGGGCACATCGACGTCGACCCCGACGGCCACGGAGGGCTGCGGCTATCGCCGAGCTGTCGCCCCCTACTACGGGGCGAACAGCAACTCTACCTTCGCCGCGATCAACCTCAGAGGCCAGCCGGCGGCGGCCGCCGCCCCACCGAGCCCGAGGCGCCCCCCGACAGTGCCGCCTGGCACCAGCTGCGCCGCCGCCGCCGCGAGATCGCCGACGCCGAGGGCGTCGCGCCCTACATCATCTGTCACGACCGCAGCCTGATGGCGCTACTCAACCAGCAGCCCCAAACGCTGGCGGAGCTCAACGAGGTGCCAGGGTTTGGCCATTATAAGTGCGAGCGCTACGGCCCCGAGCTCCTCGCGGCCCTCAAGGAGATCGAACTCGACCCCGCTGGCGACGACGGCTAACGGAAGGCGTCGCTCAGGCCTTGTCGGCGCGCACGCACCGGCATTTGAGCCTGTCGGCGGCACCCGTCTTGCCGCCTGGGCCGCGACCCTCCCGCGATCGGAAATACAACGCGCATCGTGCATCGCGCCGAGGGACCGCGAGGGGCTCCCGAAGCGCGCTCAGGCCTCGGCCGGCGTCGCGGTGCTGCATCGATAGCAGTGCGCGGGCGGCAGGTTGCGAAACTCCATGCCCTTGTCGACGGCCTCAAAGACCTCCTTGAGGTAGCTAAAGACCTTGTTCGAGAACTGAAAGACGATGAACTTACCGCCTGGATTCAGGCTGCTGCGCGTCTCGCTCAGGATCTCACGCCGCAACCCCTCGGGCATGGTGCTAAACGGTATGCCCGATAGGGCGTAGTCAACGCCATCCCAGCCACGCTCGGCGGCGAACTTATTGATATCGGCGGCCGAGCCATGGATGACGGTGACGCGGGGATCGGTGACGTATCCCTTGAGATAGGCCGCGAGATCGGCATTGAGCTCGATCAGGACGAGCTCGGCATCATGCCGCATGCGCTTGAGGATCTCGCGCGTGAAGATGCCCTCCCCCGGCCCGTATTCCACGATGTGCCGGGCCGTGTCCCAGTCAATGGGTTCCAGCATACGCTCGACGAGGAACCGGGAGCTTGGCACTACCGACCCAATCATCCCCGGATGCTTGATGAAATTCGCCGTGAACAGCAGCCAGCCCTTGGGCTTTCGCACGGCGCTGACCTTCGTCTCCTCTGCCATTTCTCGCCCCCTTGCGCGTTGCCGTCGCCACCCTGGCGTCCGGCCTGTTGGGAGTAGGTATTCTAACCGCCTACGGGCCTAAAGGGCAGCGCCGCGAGCCGACGCGCTACAGCGATTCTCATTTTGGCCTTGCAGGGGGTCGCGTTACCCCCTGCCGAGGGCGTCTGCGGCCAGGCAGGGGCGGCGTCGAGCCTCCAGGGAAGGTTTATGGCGTACCTCGGCAGGGGTAACGCGACCGCACGCCCTCCTGGGAACCACATGATTAAAATGGCTGAACGCGCCACCAGAGCCGCGCACGGAGGCGGCCAAGCCGGTTATACTCCGCGCGATGTCGGCGCGCGCTGAAACTAACGACTCCCCAGCGACGGCCGAGCCAGGTATGCGCCTGCTGGGTGTATTCCGATACAGCCGTCGTGCGCTGGAGCTGGTCTGGACCACCAGCCGACGGCTGACACTACTCCTCGCCGCATCGACGTTGGTCGCTGGCCTGCTACCAGCCGCCGCGGCATGGGTGGGTCAGCTCATCGTCGATGGCGTGGTCGCCGCCATGGACGGCAATGCCGCCATCGGCCCCATCTTCTGGCTGGTCGCCCTGGAGGGAGCGATCATGGCGGGTATCGCCGCCGCCCAGCGCGGCAATCAGCTGGGGCAATCGCTGCTGCGCGGGCTGCTGGGCCAACGGGTCAACGTCATGATCCTGGACAAGGCCCTGACCCTGGAACTGGCGCAGTTCGAGGATTCCGAGTTCTACGACAAGCTCACCCGGGCCCGCCGCGAGGCCTCGACCCGGCCCCTGGGCCTGGTCAATAAGACGTTTACCCTGATCCAGAACGGCATCTCGTTGGCTAGCTACGCCGCGCTGTTGTTCGGCTTCTCGCCGTGGGCCGTGGTCCTGCTGATCGCGGGCGGTCTGCCGCAGTTCGCCGCCGAGGCCAAGTTCTCCGGCGACGCCTTTCGCCTGTTCCGGCGGCGATCACCGGACAACCGGCGCCAGGCCTATCTGGAGACCGTCCTTGCCCGCGAGGACAGCGCCAAGGAGGTCAAGCTGTTCCAGCTCGGCCCCCTACTGCTAGATCGCTACCGGCGCATCTTCGAGCGCATCTATCGCGAAGACCGCGATCTCACCATCCGCCGGGAAGGCTGGGGCTTCGTCCTTGGACTGGTGGGCACGCTGATCTTCTACGGCGCCTATGCGTGGGTCGTCCTGGCGACGGTGCGCGGCCAGATCAGCCTCGGTCAGATGACCATGTATCTGTCGGTGTTCCGGCAGGGCCAGACCGCCGTGAGCGCCAGCCTCACAGCGATCAGCGGGATGTATGAGGACAACCTCTACCTCTCCAATCTCTACGAGTACCTCGAGCACCCCGTCGGAGTGGCCTCGGGCGAGGCCACGGCGGGCCGCGACCCCGGGGACGGGGTACGCTTTGAGGGCGTCAGCTTTACCTACCCCGGTAACGAGGCACCCGCCCTCTCCGGCATCGATCTCCATCTTAGGCCCGGCGAGAGCCTGGCCTTCGTCGGCCGTAACGGCTCCGGCAAGACCACGCTCATCAAGCTGCTCGGCCGCCTCTACGACCCCACGGCCGGGCGTATCCTATTGGACGGCACCGATCTGCGAGAGTGGGACCCCGAGGCCCTACGCCGCCGTATCGGCGTGATCTTCCAGGACTTCATGCGCTATCAGATGCTGGTCGGCGAGAACATCGGCGCCGGGGACGTGGCCCGTTTCGACGACGCCCAGGCCTGGCGCGACGCCGCCCAGCAGGGCTTGGCCGCGGATTTCATCGAGGAGCTGCCCGAGGGCTATGAGACCCAGCTCGGGCGCTGGTTCCAGGGCGGCCGCGAGCTATCCGGTGGTCAGTGGCAGAAGATCGCCATTGCCCGTGCCTTCATGCGACGTGGTGCCGAGGTCCTGGTCTTGGATGAGCCCACCGCCGCCATGGATGCCGAGGCGGAGGCCGAGGTGTTTCGCTACTTCCGACACATGACCGAGGGGCGCATCGCCATCCTGATCTCGCATCGCTTCTCCACCGTTCGCATGGCCGACCGCATCGTAGTCCTGGACGCGGGCCAGGTGACCGAGCATGGCAGCCACGATGAACTCATGGCGTTAAATGGCCGTTATGCGGAGCTGTTTCGGCTGCAGGCGGCCGGTTACCAGTAACCACCGGGGCACCCGCCCGGGCACGCAACCCGCTCACCAAAGGCAAACCAAAAACTGTGATATTTGTCACAAAATAGGTTGTACAGCCTCTGTACAGTGCAAGTCGTAGGAAGGGGGCTAGGTTTACCTCTTCATGGGGAGACGCCCACTGCTCTAGAAGTTGTGGGCTGAAGTGGCAAGTCGACACGGCGCCGTGACATGTTGCCGCGATGCGGCTGTGGCTACAGCCCTCTCCTCCGACAAATCCATCTAAGAATGCGAGGAGCCCATGGCGACAATTACGCAGTTTCCTACCGCTGGCAATGATAACGACGAGCCCATGGGGCCAACCGTGCGCCGAACCCGGGCGGGCAGCGAGGAGCTGGTCACCCAAAAGCGCTCGCTCAGTGACGCCCAGCGCAAGGTCCTGCTGTACGCCAACGGCAAGCGCCCCATGGAGACCCTCAGCCAGATGATCCCGGCCGTCGGCGAGCACCCGGACATCATCAAGGGCATGCGCGATGACGGCCTAATCGAGCTTGTCGACCCGGAGCTCGGCGAGGTGATCGATGGGCCGGGTACCCCGGCCCCGGAGGCCAAGGCGCCGAGCGGTGGTACGGGTTCCCCCGAGGCATCGGCTCAGGGTGCAAGCACAACCGCTGGGCCGGAACTCGCCAAGGCCAAGAACGCCCTCCGCCCCGAGATCAACCGGCTGCTCGGTGACGAAGGTCGGACCGTCCTTGAGAGACTGGACTCGGTTAATGATAGTGAGGAGCTGAGACAGCTCATCAATAAGCTCGTCGGCCTAATCAAGCTATACGCCGGCAAACCCGCGAGCGAACGCTTCGCGAGCCAGTTCCAGCAATGGCTGTAGGGCAAGTCTGAGCAATGCCCGCCGGGAGCCCCGGGGCGACGCCCATTGCTCAGCGTTTCTCGGACGACCGCGACCGTTATTAGTATTAACCTCTAAAGGAGCCCATGAATGGAAGGCCTTGTCCTCATTACCCAATACACGTTTCTGGCGAGCGTCTTCGCCATGGCCGGCGGGACAGCCTATTTCTGGCTGGAACGCGACGCCGTGGCCCAGGAATTCCGGCCGGCCGTCGTCGTGGCCGGCATCTACACCGCCGTCGCGGCGTTCATGTATTGGCAGATGCATCTCACGGTAGGCCTCAACGGCGACATCGAGCAGTTGCTCGCGATGCCGACGCATGTGCGCTACATCGACTGGATCGTCACCACCCCGCTCATCCTGGTCACCATCGGTCTACTGCTCCAGCTCCAGGAGCGCCGGCTTAGCCTTCTGGGCATCGTCGTTGCCGTCGACATCCTCATGATCGTCTTCGGTTACTTCGGCGAGATCTTCTCGGGCATGGAATTCAAGCAGTTCGAGGCATGGACCATGTTCGGACTGTCCTTCATCTCGTATCTGATGCTGCTGTATCTGCTCACCCAGTTCTTTGGGGAGGCCGCCCAGGATAAGGCCGCACCGGTGAAGCGGGCATTTAAGTACATGGTCCTATTCATCGTTATCGGCTGGATGGTCTACCCGCTCGGTTTCATCCTCGGCCTGGTATCGGACGCCGAGGTTGCCAAGGTGCTCCGCGAGCTGGTCTATAACATCGCGGACATCATCAATAAGGTAGGCCTCGGCATCGTCGTCTTCGTGACCGCTAAGAGCATTACCCGCGACGCCGAGATCAAGGAGGCGATGCGTAACCTCTAGCTGCTTCCGGGTCGACCCCGCCTGCGAGGCGGGGTCTATTAATGCGATTAGCCCTCGATGAGGTGACCTGGCCTTACGCTATACTGTCGTTAGTGATCCGGCAGCGAGTCCTACGCATGGCCACGATGCTAATGAACCTACGCGGGGTGCCCGACGACGAGGCCGACGAGGTGCGCGAGCTCCTCGACAATCACGGCGTCGATTACTACGAGACGCCACCCCACCGCTGGGGCATCTCAATGGGTGGCATCTGGCTCCGCGATGACTCGCGGCTCGCCGAGGTGCAATCCCTGCTCGCCGACTATCAGACCCGTCGCCAGCAGCGAGCGCGCGAGCAACTGGCCCAGGCACGGGCGGAGGGCCGGGCCGAGACATTTATCGGCCGCCTGCGGCGCGAGCCCGTATCAGCCTTGCTACGGGCGGCACTCGCCGGCGGGCTTCTGTTCCTCGTCCTCGCCCCCTTTTACGGCATCCTGTGACAAGCACGGGGCACGTACGGCACACGCAGCGGAGGTTAGGATCATGCTAATGAGCTGGCTCAGGCGATGGCTCGGTGGCGGCGCCGAGGCCGATCCGGTCACCGCCAGCGAGGATTACGACGGTTTCGAGATCCAGGCCACGCCCCAACGGGAGGGCGACACCTGGCGAGTCGCCGGGCGCGTGATCTGGCACCTCGATAGCGGGGTGCTCCAGTACGATTTCGTGCGCGCGGATAGCTTCCCGAGCGCGGACAACGCCACGACGATGACGCTGGCCAAGGGACGCCAGCTCATCGACGAGCGCGGATCCGACCTGTTCAACGACCACCCAGGTCAGTAACTCCACCCGCGCATGGCGCGCGCGTAGACCAGCCACGCGCTGAGACCGGCGGCGATATTGCCCACCAAGGCACCGGTAAACAGCCCCGTCAGGCCGCCCCATGCGGCACCCAGCCAAAGCGCGGGCAGGAAGCACACGAACAGTCGCAGCACCGAGGCCAGCAGGGCACGCAGCGGCCAGCCCAGGGCGTTACAGGCGGAGACCACGAGCATGCACACGCCCAAGCCGGCGTAGCTCAGCGGCACCCGCAGGAGATAATCCGCGAGATGGGCGCGTACCGCCACGTCGCCGGCTAGCAACGCGGCGAACGCCTGGTGGCCGATGAGCCATATCGCCGCTACCGCCAACTGCCACGCGATCACGAAGCCAATGGCGAGACGCACCAGGACCCGAATGCGAGCGATATCGCCCTGGCCGACCAGGCGCGCGATCATGGGCGGCAGCGACATGGTCAGGGCCAGCACGACCACGATGGAGAAGAACTCCAAACGCGAGCCCAGTCCCCACGCGCCGACGGCGTCGGAGCCGTAGCGGGCGACTAGACCGGTCGCGAGCATCGCCGTCACCGGGGGCAGGAGCTGGCTCACCATGGCCGGCCCGGCGATGCTCGCGAGCCATTGCAGGGTCCGGGCCGCCGGCACCGCTGCCAGATCCAGCACCAGCCAGCGCCGCCGCCAAAGCACGGCATAAACGACGATGGCGCCCGAGCCCAAGGCGACGATGGTGGCAAGCGCCGCCCCCGGCAGCCCCCAGCCGAGGCTGAAGATGAAGATCGGATCGAGGGCGAGATTCATCAGGCTGGTGATCAGCATGAACAAGCCGGGTAGGCGGGTATCACCCTGGGCCCGGCAGAGGCTATAGCCGATGTACAGCACTGCCCCGAGCCAGGCACTGACCAGCCACGGCGCCCAGTAGGCGTCGATCAGAGGCGCGATGGCGTCCGATGCCCCCATGGCCGTTGTCAGCGGGTGGCGCAGCAGCCATAGCGTGGTCACCAGCAACAGCATGACCAGGCTCCCCGCCACCACCACGAGCCCCCCGATCCGATGGGCGCTCTCCGGCTCGCCGCGGCCGATCACGCGCGCGATGACCGCGGTCGTGGCGATCCCGATGCCCACCTGGACGCCGATCACCAGCTGCATCACGGGCACCGTGAAGCCGAGGGCGGCCAATGGCTCGACGCCGAGACGCGCGATAAAGGCGCTATCCACCAGCTGGAACCCCAGCAACGCCACGACGCCGAAGCACATCGGCCAGGTCATACGAAAGAGCTCGCCGCCGAGCTCGCGGTAGCCACTACCGCGCGCTACCGATTGATTCAAAACACCCCCTGATCCCATGCCCCGGTACGGGCCTGGCCGTCACCGCTATGCCACAAACCGCCTCAGACGGGTCACGTTCATGCCCGCGGCGTGTCCTTGCGCCCGCGTTTAATGGCTCGCAATACCAACACGACGCGGAGGCAAGCGCCATGCAAGACACCCAGACACCCACTGAAAATACGCAGCGAGCCGTGGCCGCGCCCGTTCGCCACATCGACAATGAACTGCGCCGCGGCCTCATCGACCGACCCGGTCGGGCGAGCCTTGAGGCCGTCTTTGGCCCGGCTGAGAGCATCCAGCTCGAGCTCGCCGTGGACGCTCTGGTCGCACCGCTTCGACGGTTCCAGGGATGCCGCGAGGAGGACCTGCAGGCGCTGCGCCGTGGCGCCGGGCGGGCAACCTTCAGTCTACGCCGGGTGACGGATCAGCTCGGCCAGGCCCCCGCCCCCCTAGCGCCCGCGGAAGCCGCCGTCGAGGCGGCGGTCGCCCAGGCGGATGCCCTGGGTCCGGCCGGTGCCAATATCGGCGCGCTGCTCCGTCATATCGACTTGCATCTTCGCATCGCGAGGCTGTGGGAGGGGGAAACCCAGCCCAACAGCCTGTTCGCCGCCGTTACCGACGCCCCGGCCCAGATCCGCGAACGCCTCGAGGCCTGGCGGCGCTGGAACGACGCGCGATTCGGCTCCTTCGAGTGTGTCGCCCCCGCCGCCGACGGCGCATGCCGACAGCTTGGCTACCGCTTCCACGGCCAGATCCACGCCATCCACTACGCCGGTGAGCGCCGCATGCATCAAGGCCTGGTCTGGCAGCGGTTCCGTGATAGAGAGCTCAGCGTCGCCACTCGGGCGCTCAGCACCTGGCAACGCCTGCGGGCCATACTCCTGGCCACGGAGTGATCGCCTACCGCAGCTCAACGGCTCGCGAGGCGCTCTGGAACATCACCCGCCAACCGGACCAGGCCGGGAGCTCCCAGCGCTGCGGGTCGCGCCGCCGCCGGCCCGCGCGCTTCTCCACGGTCACCGTCCGGCGGCGCACATCATAGTGCACCGCCATCTCCAGGTCCGTGAGGCTAACCCAGCGCGGGTAGGTGCGATCGAACCGCTCGCGCTCCCACTCGGGGATACCGGGGAATCGCAGATCCGTCGGCTCGATGAGCGCCAGGTCCTCGCTGGTCTCAACGCCAAGCTCAGCCAGGCGCCCTGTAAGCCAATCGAGCGCCTCGGGAACGGCCTCATCAAGGCCGTTGAGGGCGACGTACAGCGACCAGGCGTCGAGATCATCGCGCAGCCGCGTACCGGCGGGCGCACACAGCGCGTCGTCCAGGATGCATGCCGCGGCCGCCCAGCGTAGGGCCGAGCCATCGGGCTCGATGGTCTCGGGCTCGCCGATGGTCCGCCCGGCGTAATCGTAGACGCGCTGCGCGGTCAATCGCGCCCCGTCCCAGGCGGGCTGGCTCAAACGCGGGCTGGCCACCCCGCTAGCCACCAGGGCCGCCATCGACAAGCGCGCCAGGCAGGTAGCAATAGTCACTGTGTCTCGGGTGCCCTTACCCGGCACACTGTGATCGTCGAACACGAGGGCGGCCTCGTCACTGCCCCGTAACCGACTGGCGTCGCCGATAACCACCTCAGTACGGCCATTGCCCATGGCGTGGCGCCGCTTGTGCCGGCGCACGAAAACGGCCTCCGGTAGGGCCGCGGCGGCCGCTTCCAGGGCACGCTGCATGGTCTCCGCCTGGAACGTCGAGGGCATCAGGGGCAATGCCATGGCATCACGCAACCGGGCAGCCAACCGGCGGGCCTCGTCGCGACCGGCTTCGCTCACACGCGCGCCCGTCAGCGCCCCGAGGCGTAACCCGGCCACCCGGAGGCTAGCGTCGCAGCCGGGGGTGAGCCAGTCATCCAGCGCCGCGCGCTCGGCGGCGTCCCGTGCAGGCGTCACCCAGGCGCCCGGCTGGAGCGCTGCCGCTAGATCCGCCATCATGCCGGCGGTATCGGTATCCGGCATGGCGACGATCAAATGGGCCAGCCAGGTATCGATGGGGAGCTGGAAAAGACGGGCCCCGCGATCGGTCGCGCGGCCCTCGCTATCGATGGCTTCGATGGCCCCCAAACGCTGCTCGGCGGCCGTCAAGCTCGACGCCGGCGGCGGATCGGGGAAGTCCAAACCCCTTACCGGCTGCCCCGCCACGCCAGCGGCCAGCACCAGCTCGGTGAGGTCCTCGCGCTCGATGGCCGGCGGGCTCGCCTGATCCAGGGGCGCTCGCTCACCCCACAAACGGATGCAATGACCCGGCGCAAGGCGCCCGGCGCGGCCCTTTCGCTGATCGGCATTGGCCTGGGACACGCACGCCAGGGCGAGCACGGTACGACCATTACGGCGTGCGGTGCGCCGCTGCAGCCCCGAATCAATAACCACGTCGACGCCGGGCACCGTCAGCGAGGTCTCCGCGACGTTAGTGGCCAGGATAACGCGCCGTGCACCGCCCTCCTGCAGGGCACGGCGCTGCTGCGACGCCGACGCGCTGGCGTGCAGCTCAACCACCTCACGCGTGCCCGTATTGAGGCGCTCAGCAACCCCGCGGATCTCGCCACGCCCGGGCAGGAACACGAGGATATGCCCGTCACCCAGTCCCTCGCCTCGTTCAACCGCGGTGGCGACGCACTCGGCGAGCCGATCGCTGCTCGGCATGGTACGCGGCTCGGCCGCCTCATAGGCGACGGTCACCGGGTAGGCGCGCCCCTGCGCCTCGAGATGCGCCGCGTCCAACCAATACGCGAGGTCCGGTCCCGGCAGGGTCGCGGAGGTAAGCACGAGGCGATGCCGGCCCCGACCGCGCAACAGGGCGAGGAGTAGGTCCGTGTCCCAGCGGCGCTCATGGAACTCGTCGAGGACGACCGCATCGAAGCCGCCCAGACCATCGGCGCTAAACCATTGCAGCGCCATACCGGGGGTGACGAAGACGATGGCATCGTGGTGACTGTAGCGCTGGTCGAAGCGCACCGCGTAGCCAACGCCCTCGCCCAGCGACTCGCCCAAGCTCGCGGCCACGAAGCCCGCTAGGCTGGTCGCTGCCAGCCGGCGCGGTTGGATCACGAGGACGCGATAGCCAGCGGCCGCCGTCCAAACGGGTAAGCGCGTTGACTTCCCGGAACCCGTAGCCGCCGTGACCACGACGTCGGCCTCGGCGAGGGCCTCTGTGAAGCTCGAGCGGATCGCGTCAATGGGGAGTGCGGTGCTAGTGTTCTCGCTCATGTTGGGGTGACGAACTACTAACCAGCGTCCTAAAACCGAATCGAGGGTGGATAGCGATCATGCCGTTCGCGCGATACCTGCGCTGCTACGCCGTTACCGCTGCTGTCTTCCTGGCACTGGATGCCGTTTGGCTAGCGATTATCGCCCCGGCCTACCGTGAGGCCCTGGGGCCGCTGATGCGCTCGGAGCCGCTATGGCCAGTCGCCATTGGGTTCTATCTGCTCTTCGTCCTCGGGCTGCTGGTCTTCGCCGTGTATCCGGCGTCGGCAACCCGTTACGCCGCCCTCCGGGCCGCTCTGTTCGGCGCCATAACCTACGCCACCCTTGAGCTGACCAACCTGGCACTCATCGCCGGTTGGCCCGCATGGCTGGCCGCCGCCGACATCGCCTGGGGCGGTTTCGTTGCCACGGCGGCTGCTAGCAGCGGCCATCGATTCCGCTAGGGAGACGCTGAATAATACTCGCGGACCTCGGCGCGCCACGACGGCGCTGGGGTGCGGCGGCGCTTAAACCTGCATGGCCGTCGCCAGAACAACAAGCTCAGCGCCGCTCACAGGCCCGTTCTAGTGCACCCGCCGAGGCTCGGGCGAATGGTTCCACGTTTGCCTTGGGCGATTACCCCTCGGCCTCGTCCTCGATGGCCTCCCCGGTCTTCTTCATATCCTCGCCAAAGCCCTCCATGGTGTTACAGCCAGCCAGGCCCAACCCGGCTAGCATCGTTACCGTAAGGACCAACCGCACTACTGTTCGCATCATGAGCTCACGCCTTTGTCATCCGTCGAGTGATTGATTCGGCCGAGGGACGGGGACGCCTCAGTCATCAGGCCCGCGGCGATGCTCCTCAGGCTTAATGACCTCAACGCGTCGGCGACCACGCCGCGCGCTGCCCTCGGGGGGCGTGCCGCCGCCATCCGGCGGTGGCCCGTAGTAGAAGCGCATACGCCGCAATGCCACAGCCACCAGCCAGCGCCTTGACCACGGCAGTAGGCAAGCGAAACCCATGACATCCGTCGCCAGGCCGGGCGTTAATAGCAGTAGGCCACCAATGGCGAGCCCAACGCCCTCGAACAGCTCAACCGCGGGCACGTCACCACGATCCATATTATGGCGTGCCCGCGCCAAGGTCTGGAGACCCTGTTGCTTGAGCAGCGCGGTACCGAGGATAGCCGTTAGAAGGCACAACGCGATGGTCGGGAGGGCACCGATGACGCCACCCACCTCGATGAGGATGTAGAGTTCAACCAGCGGGATAACGACAAAGGCAACAAGCAGCGGCACGTGGGCACCCTCAATACACGCATTAGTATGCTAGTGTTGATGGCGGATGGGCCACTTTTCAACCACAGCCACAGACTAACGCTAGTAGTGCGGCGGCGGCTCCGGGGCGGCCTCCTCATCATCGTCGGCCAGCTTCTCCGTTAGCCGCTGCATGCGATGTTCGAGTTGCTGGATATAGCGTTCCAGATTCTCGATGGTCTGCTGCTGGCGATACACGGTGGCGTCCAGATCGCCCACGCTATGCTCGAGATGGGCGAGCTTCTCCTCGATCGCGGTCACCCGGTCGGCAGCGCCAGCCTCCGGCGATGGATTCTCAGCCGCCAAGGTCATGCCAACAACTGGCCGCCGTTGACCTCGACCACCTGCCCGGTGACGTAGCCGGACAGGGTATCGGAGGCCAGATACAGGAAACTCCCCGCGCAGTCCTCGGCCGCGGCGAGGCGTTTCAGCGGGATGCCCTGACGTGTGCGCTCCAGCTTGTCGGGCGTGGAGTAATCCCGATGGAAGTCGGTATACACGGTCCCGGGGGAGACGGCATTGACTCGGATGCCTTTTTCAGCGAGCTCATGCGCCATCGATTTGGTGAACGTGGCGACAAACCCCTTAGCCGCGCTGTAGATGCTCGACCCTGGACTGCCCCCGGTGCGCGCGGAGATGGAGCTGACGTTAATGATGCTGCCCTGGGTCGTCGCCAAATGCGGCTCGGCGGCGCGGCAGGCGTGAATAACCGAGCGCACGTTGAGATCGAACACTTGGTCAATGAAGGCATCGTCGACATCGCCGAGACGCTGGCGGCCCACCATGGCACCGGCATTATTGACCAGGACGTCGAGCTGCCCGAACCGCTCCACACAGGCACCGATGACGCGCTCGGGCTCGCCCTGGGCCGAGATGTCGGCCTGAATCACCGACGCCTCGCCGCCCTCGGCGGTAATCCCTTGGGCCAGCTCGTCGGCCCCTTCGCGGCTGTGATGGCAATGGATCATCACACGCGCCCCAGAATCGGCGAAGCCGCGGGCCACCGCCGCCCCGATGCCCTTGCCGCCGCCCGTCACCAGCACAACGCGCCCTGTGAGACCGGGGACCATTTGCCGCTGCGTCATTGATCGCTCTCCTCGCCCTTTGATGTTTCGCCGTCGTTTACGGAGGGCGCCAGCCAGATGGCCCCCCACGTCAGTGGATCCTCGATCCGGCTGAGCATGCCATCGAGTAGCGCCAGCTCCGCCCGACCGGCCTCTAGCTCAGCCGTCACCTCGGCCAGCTGCGAGCGCCGCTGACTCAGACGCTGGCGCGCCTTCTGGGCGTCCGCGACGGTCGCCTCGAGCTTGGCCAACGCCTGCTGTCGGTCCGAACGCAGCGCCTCCAAGTCCTCGCGCAACGAGCCCAATTCTCCCCGGACCTCGCGATACGAGGCGATCTTGTCCTGCAAGGCCTGGATACGCTCGGCGGCGCTGGCACGCGCCTCCTCGGCCGATGCCGCCTCGCTCTCAAGGGATTGGAGGCGGGAGCGGAGCCGGCTGGCGCTGGCCTCGGCCTCTTGGCGGCGCTCGCGTTCCGCGGCCAAGCGTTCGTCCCGCAGCATAAGCCGCGCCTTGAGGGTCTTGTTGCGCAATGTCAGTGCATCAACCCGCGACGCCAAGCCGGCGCGTCGCGCATCGGCATCCAGCCGTTGGGCCTTCAGGATCTCGATACGCTCACTCGCCTGGCCGCGCTGTGCGGCCAGCTCCTCCGTCATCCGCTCGATGCGATCCGTGGCAAAGGCCCAGCCCGCGAATCCGATAATCGCGAGTGCGATAAGGACGGCGCCACCAAAGAGCTCGCGCCGGCTAAGCTGCGGTTTCGTCTGCGTCGCCATCGTTCCTCCTCCGCGCCGCCCATCACGGCGGGCGCGGTTATTGGGCTATCCTAACCGGACGCCGACGGTAGCTTATCGCCCCGCTTAGCCACCACGCCAGCCTGACAGCACGGGCCGTCATGCCGTAGCATTCCGTGTGCTTGGCCATTCCGGAGACAGACCGACATGCTCCTAGATCCCTTTCATGAGCGCGAAAGCGACAGGGTGCGCGTCTCGCGCCCGCAGGCGAGCCGCTTCGCCAAGCGGGTAGCCGGCGATTTCAATCCCATCCACGATACGGATGCGCGCCGCTTCTGCGTCCCGGGTGATCTGCTCTTCGGCCTCGTCCTAAGCCACTACGGCCTCGCACAAACCATGCAATTCCGGTTCGACAGTATGCTCGCTGCCGACACGGAGCTAGTACTACCGCCGGATGAGACCAACACCCTAAAGCTACGCGATCAGTCGGGGCAGAGCTATCTCACCGTCGAGCGACACGGACCCACAATTCGGGATCAATCCGTCATCGAGGCGTTTGTCCGCGAGTACGTCGCGTTCTCCGGCTACAACTTCCCGCATTACCTGCAACCGCTCATGGAAGCAGAGGGCGTGATGTTCAACCCCCAGCGCCCCTTCGTGATCTACGACACGATGGCATTCGAGCTCAGCCATGCCGAGTTGGCCCGCCCCGCCGTAAGCCTCAGCGATTCCTCGCTGTCGGTGAACGGACGGCGCGGCGATGCCATGCTTGAGTTCGCCATCCACGACGGCGACGAGCGCATCGGCAGCGGCTCCAAGCGACTGATCATCAGCGGCCTGCAGCCCTACGACCGCGACCGCATGGACCAGGTCATCAACGCCTTCCACGAGCGCCGCGCCGCTCACCTTGGGGGCTGATTGCCCCGACGCGGGCACCGGCACACCGCCGAAACTGGCCCTATGCTAGAGCCGTCCGCCGACGATGAACCGCTCACGCCAATAGCGGCGATCCAGGCGCGAGCGATGCACCACGCCACCGCTCGACGGTGCGTGGATAAACGACTGATCACCGACATAGATCCCGACATGCGCCGGCTTATCGTCGAGCTCGAAGAACACCAAGTCTCCAGGTGCCAGGCCCGAGCGCGGCAGTCGCTCGACGGCCCTGAGTTGCTGGGCGACGGTGCGCGGCACAGGGTCTCCGACGCGCTGGTAGGCGTAGCGCACGAGGCCACTGCAATCGAACCCCGCCGGACTGGCCCCGCCGTATTGATACGGCGTACCCAGCATATCGCGCGCCACCGCAACGACCGACGATCCCGCTTGCGGCGAGACACCTGACGTCGGCGGTGGTGACGTCGCACAGGCCGTCAGCCCCACGGCCAATGCTGCCGCTACGGGCACCGTCAGCGGCGCTGATGCCAACACCAGCCGCAACCAGTCAACAAGCCCCAATAGCACCCACGCCATGGCACACCCCCTCATGGTCTTAGCCCTATACTACGCCCCAGGAATCAATCCCGCTTGCGCGGCGTACCACCCGAAGGAGCCGAGCCCTGTCGGCGATTCCGACGCTCTGGAACGATCGCCCAATCGTCAACTAACGAGCGTAGCAACGGCGATAGCTCCTTGCCTCATTCGAGCTAGTCGCGAGCCGGCACGGTCAATGGGCTCCTACGGCCCAGGGGGCGGCGCTGCTACCGTAGAACTGGCGCGGGCGCTGCTGAATCGTTAGCCTCGCGACCTCAGCCACTGCGTCACGACCTTTCCGGAGCGTATTACATGGCGGCCACCGAGTTGCCCTCGTCGGGCGAAGATTGGCTACAAACGCTGCATGAGGCAGCCGACGCGGGCGATGAGGCCCGCTTCGCCAGATACGTCGCCGACGTCGCGCTACCCGAGCTCGCCCGGGCGCTGGAGACGTTCCCCTACGACGAGCGCGCCCACCTTCTGGCGAACTCCGGGGTCACTGACAGCGCACGGCTGCTGCTCTACCTCAATCGCGACGCCGCCGTCCATCTCGCCACGGAACTGGGCGTACCGGCACTAGCCGAGGCGGCACAGGACCTAAATGCCTCGGAGCTGGCCGAGCTAACCGACGTCCTGGATGGCGAGCTCGCCCACGGCCTGTTGGAGCGCTGCGACATCGTCCGCCGCCGAGAGGTGGAGTCGCTGCTCGCCTACGATGAGGGCACGGCGGCGCGCATCATGCATCGCGACGTGGTCACCGTTCGGGCCGACGCCGCCATCGCGGTCGTGCACCGTTATCTCCAGCGACGGCAAGCCCTGCCCGCCAACACCGATCAGCTCATGGTCATCGACCGGGATGGCCGCTTCCGCGGCGTCCTGGCGGTGACCGATCTCTTTACGGCGGAGCCCACGGCATCGGTAGGCGATGTCATGGACGCCGAGGCCCTCATCATCGAGCCTGAGCATGATCAGCACGCGATCATGCGGCTGTTCCTGGATCGCGATCTACTGTCCGCCCCCGTGGTGGCACCCGACGGCAATCTCCTCGGCCGCATCATCGCCAGCGATGTGATGGATCTGGTCGAGGATCGCGCCGAGCACGCCATGCTCGCCCGCGACGGCCTGGATGAGGACACGGACCTATTCGCCCCGCTCATCGCCTCCGCCCGCAAGCGCGCGATCTGGCTGGGCATCAACCTGGGGACGGCCTTCCTGGCGGCCGCGGTCATCGGCCAATTCGAGGCGACACTGGAGGCCCTCGTGGCGCTCGCGGTCCTCATGCCGGTGGTTGCCAGCATGGGGGGCATCGCGGGGTCGCAGACATTATCCCTGGCGATCCGCGGCCTGGCCCAGGGACAGATCCTACCGACCAACCGCAACTGGCTGTTGGGCAAAGAGGTCGGTATCGGCGCGCTCAACGGCGTGCTCTGGTCCCTGGTCGTAGGCGGCATCGCTGGCCTCTGGTACCTCAACGCCGGTCTGGGCGTGGTTATTGGCATCGCCCTGATCATCAATATGATCGCCGCCGCGATCGCCGGGATCATCGTGCCCTTGGTCCTCGGGCGATTCGGTTTTGATCCCGCCATCTCCGGGCCCGTGGTATTGACCACCGTGACCGACGTAGTCGGCTTTCTGAGTTTCCTGGGCCTGGCGACGCTATTCCTCCTTTAGCCACCAAGGCAGTTGACGAGACCCCGTCGCTCGGGGTTTAGTCCTACCAGATCAGTCACCGGATAGCGCCGTTTGACGCCCCAGCATCCAACCATGACGGCCAACGCACCAGCGCGTAGCAGACGACAACCCTGGCCATCATCGCCAGCCCGCCTGATACTGCTCGTGGCCCTGGCCGCGATGGCCATGGGCGCCGCGCGCGCGGGAACGCTGTATACCTGGGAGGACGAGCGAGGTGTCACGCACATTAGCGACGAACAGCCTCCCGACGGCGTGGACTACGAGACCCGCGAGGTCGGTGGCGGTAACGAGCGTTCCGAGCAGGTGTCGGCGGCCGTGCGCCAACAGCGATGCCAGGACTTCGAGGGGGCCCTGACCCAGCTGCGCGGGGCCGACGACCTACCCGAGGATACCTCGGGCTGGCAGGCGGCCAAGACGCGCGCCAAACGCAAGATCGATCGGTGGTGCCAGTAGCACCGCTACCACAGAGGAGCCCATACCATGCGCTTGTTAAGCCTTACCCTGCTGGTACTGCTGCCCGCGCTGGGGCCGGCCGCGGAAAAGATCACGGCCAAGGCCCACGATATTCGGCTGGAAACGGTCGCCCACGGCCTCGACCAGCCCTGGGCGATGGCATTCTTGCCGAACGGCGATGCACTCGTGACCGAGCGCCCGGGCCGACTGAACCGGGTCGATACCGATTCCGGCGCCTATCAGACCATCACCGGAACCCCCGACGTGGATGCGCGCGGTCAGGGCGGGCTACTGGACGTTGCACTCCACCCCGAGTTCGCGACGAATCGCTGGGTCTATCTAACATGGTCGGGGCGCGGCGACGGCGGTAATGCCACTTACCTGGGCCGCGGCAAGCTCCGCAACGGGCAGCTCGAGGCGTTCGAGACCCTCTTTGTCGCCACGCCATACGTTGACAGCACCAAGCACTTCGGCTCCCGCATAACCTTCAACGACGGCTATGTCTTCATCACCGTCGGCGAGCGAGGGCAGCGCGAGCGGGCCCAGGATCTCAGCGACCACAACGGCAGCGTCATTCGGCTCCGTCCCGACGGCAGCATCCCGGACGACAACCCCTTCGTTGACCGCGAGGACGCCAAGGACGCCATCTACAGCTACGGCCACCGCAACCCGCAGGGCGAGGCGCTCCACCCGGTCACAGGCGCCTACTGGATACACGAGCATGGGCCCCGGGGCGGCGATGAGATCAACATCCCCCGGGCCGGTGAGAACTTTGGCTGGCCCATCCAGACCTATGGGCGCGAATACCACGGCCCCGAGATCGCCCCTGACACCCGGCCGGAAGTGGTCAACCCCATCCACCACTGGACCCCCTCCATCGCCCCATCGGGCATGGCCTTCTACGACGGCGATGCCTTCCCGGACTGGCGGGGGGACCTATTCGTAGGCGCCCTTGCCATGACCCATCTCGCGCGCATCTCACTGGAAGGCACGACGGTAACCGGCGAGGAAAAACTACTGGCCAACCAGGGCTGGCGCATCCGCGATGTCGTGCAGGGGCCCGACGACTACCTCTACATCCTCGTCGATGCCGCCGATGCGCCCATGCTCCGCCTCAAGCCCGCATCATGAACGAAGCGCTAGCACTGGCCCACCCCCATCAATCAGGATCACTGAGAGCATGACCCAGTCGCCCGAGAACAACGCAATGGCAGGCCACCCCTGGCACGCGCGATGGGCCTACTTCCTGGCCGGCCTGGTGGTCGCCCTGAGCTGGGGGACGGGCATCGCCGCTGCCGCCGACGACGGCCCGAACCTGGCATCGGTGCACGCGGCCGTGGCGCCGCTCGAGGGCTCGCAACCGATCTATCGCAAGAACGCCGATGTCGGCGTACCCATCGCCTCGGTAACCAAGCTCATGACGGCCCTGGTGGTCATGGAGTCGAAGCAGCCTTTGGACGAGTGGTTGACCGTTGTCGAGCGCCAAAAGGAGCCACCGAATAACGCCTACACCCGCATTCGCGTCGGCTCGCGTCTACAACGCGGCGAACTGCTGCGGCTGGCGCTAATAGCCTCCGAGAACATGGCCGCCCACGTCCTCGCCAGCCATCACCCGAGGGGCCGCGAGGGCTTTGTCGCCGCCATGAACCGAACCGCCAAGCGCTTGGGCATGACCCAATCCGAGTTCGTCGACCCCAGCGGCATCTCATCCAACAACCGGGCTAGCGCGAGCGATCTAGTCCGCCTCGTGCGTGCTGCTCACGAGCACGAACGCATCCGCGGCTACACCACAGACAGCTATCACCGCGCCCACTTCCGATCGCCGCGCTATGCCCTGGCCTACGGCAATACCAACCCCTTGGTGGGGCGCAGCAGCTGGGGCATCAGCTTGTCCAAGACGGGCTACCTCGACGAGGCCGGCCGCTGCCTGGCGATGGTGACGCGCATCGAGGGCCAGCAGGTCATCATGGTGCTCCTGGACTCATTCGGAACACGCAGCCCCCTTGGCGACGCCGGCCGTATCAAGCGCTGGTTGCGTCGCGGCGATCCCGGCCGCGTAGCGGCAACGGCACGCCAATACGAGCAACGCCGGAGCGCCGGCCACGAGTGATACAGCGGCGCGCGGCCCCGAGGGGCTTGATCAAGCCAGCGCCAGCCAAGCGCTGCTGGCTGTAACCACGGCCCCAATTCGCGAACCCGCGAGGAGTTAAGAACACCGGCATGGCTGTTACTGCCCCCCTTTCACGCCTCATCCCCACACGCTATTCGGCGTATGGTCTCAGCCTCGCTGGGCTCGCGCTGTCGTTGCTCTGCCTGCCGTTGAGCTCGTTCTGGGCCTGGCCCGCCGCGGTATTTGCGGCGCTGGCAGCGCTCGGCACTCGGGATCTGCTCCAGCGCCGACATACCGTTAGCCGCAATTACCCCATCCTTGCCCACCTGCGCTACTTCCTGGAATCCATCGGCCCGGAGATTCGCCAGTATTTCATCCAGTCGGACACTGAGGAGCGGCCCTTCTCACGCGAGCAGCGCTCCGTGGTCTACCAGCGAGCCAAACAAGTCGCCGACAAGAAGCCCTTCGGCTCGCAACTGGATATGTACGCCCCGGGCTACGAGTGGATCAGTCCCTCACTGGCGCCGGCGCCGGTCCCCAACGCCGACTTTCGCCTACATATTGGCGGCGAGCGCGGGCACGCCTATAACGCCAGCGTGCTCAACGTATCGGCCTTGAGTTTCGGCGCCCTATCCGGCAATGCCATCCGCGCCCTCAACGCGGGGGCTGCTGCCGGTGGCTTCTTCCAGGACACGGGTGAGGGCTCGATCTCGAGTCATCATCGCAGCGGAGGCGGCGACCTGGTCTGGCAGATCGCCTCGGGGTATTTCGGCTGCCGGCGCCCGGACGGCGGCTTCGATGCGGAACAGTTCAAGGCCAATGCCGCCATCGAGCAGGTCCGCATGATCGAGATCAAGCTCTCCCAGGGCGCCAAGCCGGGGCATGGCGGCATCCTGCCAGGCGCCAAGGTCACCCCCGAGATCGCACATGCCCGCGGCGTGCCCGAGGGCGAGGATGTGGTCTCACCCGCCGCCCACTCAGCGTTTCGCACGCCGCGCGAGCTGATGCAATTCATCGCTGACCTGCGGGACATGGCGGGCGGCAAACCGGTGGGCATCAAGCTCGCCCTCGGCCACCCCTGGGAGTGGTTCGGCATCGTCAAGGCCATGATGGTGACCGGCGAGCATCCTGACTTCATCGTCGTCGATGGCGGCGAAGGCGGAACCGGCGCGGCACCGCTGGAGTTTATTAACCGCCTCGGTACGCCCCTTGATGACGCCATCCTGTTGGTTCACAACACGCTGGTGGCGGCCGGGCTCCGGCAGCGGATCCGCATCGGCGCAGCGGGCAAGATCACCTCGGCGTTCCATATCGCGCGCACCATCGCCCTGGGCGCCGATTGGTGTAACGCCGGCCGGGGCTTCATGTTCTCGCTGGGTTGCATCCAAGCGCTGACCTGCCACACCGATCACTGCCCCAGTGGCGTCGCCACCCAAGACCCACGACGCGGCAACAAGCTCGACGTCACCGATAAGGGCGAGCGGGTACGCGCCTTCCACGCCAACACAGTGCGCGCCCTCGCTGAGATGCTCGCCGCCGCCGGACTGAATCATCCCAGTGAGCTGGGCCCGGAACACATCATGCGGCGCGTCGGCGCCGGCGACGTCCGCTCCTACGCCTCGCTGTTCCAGTTCCTTCAGCCCGATGAGCTGCAGACACACATCCCCAGTCAAGGCGTTTTCCAGGAGTTCTGGCCCGGCGCGAGCCCGGATAGCTTCCAGCCACCCGAGGCCGCAGTGGCCCTACGCCAAACCAAACTGCGCTAGTCCCTGTCTCCGCCCTCGTGGCCGATCTGGCCCTTGGCCTGCTCATAGGTCAGACCGCTGATGCCGGCGTAATCCATGGATGTGCCCAGGGAGTGGGCCAACGCGAAGGCAAAGGCACGCTGATAGAAGCCCAACCCTTCCTCGTAGTTGGGCATGGCATCATCGACCGTCTCGGCGTTCTCAAGGCGCTCCTCAAGCTCGCCGCGCTTGGCCGCCAGGTAGTCGAGGAATGCCTGATCCTGGGCGGCCTCATCGGATAGCTCTAGGGTCCAGGTCATATCGGGCTGGAGCTGGGCCTTGCCGATGTAGGAGCCATAGATGATGGCACCCAGCTCCTCCGGCGAGAGCATCGAGAGCCAGAATCGACCCTTCTTGCGATAGAGCCAATAGGCCTTGCCCTGCACCGGCTTGAACTGGAAGTCGCTCTCCAGCACGAACAGCGACGTAAAAAGCTCCGTGGACACGCGCTCGACGTTCTTCGCCGGCACCTCCACCGAGCCCGCGCTTGTCTCCGCGAGCGTCGCCAGCACGGGCACCTGGCCTTTGCCCTGGGGATTGGGATTGTCAGTCATGGTTGTCCAGCATTAACGCGTTGATGGATAACTAGCCGAGCTGGGCCAGCCATTCTCGCCCACGAGCTCGGCCAGCGGCGCCCTCTGCGCCCAGTCCTCTTTCTCCAGCATCGGCCGATCGTAGAACGCCTCGACATGGCCGAGGCACAGGACAGCGATGGGTCTCGCCTCGGCCGGCATAGCTAGTAGATCGACCAGCTCAGCCGGATCGAACAACGACACCCAGCCCATGCCCAAGCCCTCGGCGCGCGCTGCGAGCCACAGGTTCTGGATCGCACACGCCGCTGAGGCCAGATCCATCTCGGGCATGGTGCGGCGCCCGAACACGAAGCGCTCTCGGCCATCGCACAGACTGACGACGAGCAGCTCGCCGCAGTCCCTGACACCCTCGACCTTGAGACGCATGAACTCGTTGCCGCGCTCGCCCAGCGCCTCGGCGGTGCGCTCGCGCTCGCGGTCGACGCAGCCATGGATGGCGCTACGCAGCTCGGGGTCCGTGACCCGGATAAAGCGCCAAGGCTGCATCAACCCGACGCTCGGCGCCTGATGCGCCGCGCGCAGCACGCGCGTGAGCGTCTCGGGGTCAACCGGCGCCGGCACGAAGTGGCGCATATCGCGGCGCTCGGCGATGGCCCGATAGACGGCCTCGATCTCCGGCTCGCTGTAGCGGGCCTGGGCCTGCGATGGGGTCGACTCAGCTTGCTCGTGCGGCGCCATAAGACTCCGATTCGCGGGCTGTGAGATTCGAGTTTACCACACCACCTCCGCCACGGAGGCCGGGCCCGGTCGCAGCCCGGCGACGGCGTGGCACAATCCCGACCATGAGCGCCTCGGGCCAACGACGCCGCATGCAACGACTCCTATGCCATGGCGCGCTGGCGATGGCCGGCGCCGTCATAGGTATCACCGATGCGGCAGCGAATGCCGAGCTGGGGATCCACATCGGCCAGCTCAGTCGCAACGGCTGGACCGTCGAAGACATCCAGCTCGACTACAGCACTAGCGCTGACACCCTCGCCGTGGCCCTGCGCATTGGCGCCATCCAGTCTCCGGCGGGCCAGGCGATAACCGACGTGGCGCTCGATTGCACCGAGCTACGCGCCGACGACAATAGCCTCCGTTGCCACGACCCATCGGCTCGCGTCGACCTCCCGCGTCTGGGCCCACAGCGTCTGGACCTCATGCTGCGCTACCAGCCAGCGAGCCAAACCGTGGGCATTTCGATCGACGGCCTCGAATTGGCCGGGGGCGGCCTGGCGATGGAGGCCGAGTGGCATCAGGGCGACTGGCGGGCCTTCGTTCAGGGCGAGGGACTGCGCCTCGATGGGCTAACCGAGCTGCTGGGGCGCCAACTGCCGGCGGGCTGGCAGGCGTCCGGCGAGCTCAACGGAACGGTCACCCTCGCCGGCCGTGATCGCGTACCGCGGCGCCTCATCGCGGCGCTCAAAACCAAGGCCGTGACGTTTAACGGCCCCACGGGGTTACGCGCCGGCGAAGCCCTGGACGGCTCGTTGGAGTGGCGTGCGCGGCGTCAGACCGGTAACTGGGTCGGCCAAGCCGAGCTCGACCTGACCGCGGGCCAGCTCTACATAGACCCCATCTTCACGGACTTCGGCGCGCGGCCACTGAGCCTCGCCGGCGACGCCGTGGTGCGCCCCGCCCAGGGCATCGTCGAGCTACTCGGCTTCCAGTTACAGCAACACGGCGTCCTCGAGGCCGCTGGTAATGCCAGGCTCACGCGCGAGCCCCCCTATCTCGCGCGCGCCCAGCTGCGGGATCTCAAGGCAGAGCTACCGGCCGCCTATACCACCTACGCCCAACCCCTGCTCCGCGGCACCGCGGCCGGCGATCTGGTAACAGCGGGCCAACTCAGCGCTCGTGCCGAGATCCGCAATGGGGCCCTAGCCGAGCTCCGGGTTACGCCCAAGGCGCTCGACATGCGCGATGACAAGGGGCGCTTTGCCCTGAGCCGCATCACGGGCGATATCGCCTGGTCCCGCGAGGACGGCGAGCCGACGCGCCGCAGCGTCATCGCGTGGCAAGACGGCTCGATCTACGGCATCAAGCTGGGCAGCTCGCGGCTGACGCTGGCACTGAACGGCGATAACGCCCGCCTGACCGCACCGGCGGCGATCCCGATCCTGGACGGTGCGCTGGTCATCGATGAACTAGCCGTTCGGGACAGCACCGGCACCGATCGCTCCGGGCGACTCGACGCTCGCCTCGAGCCCGTGAGCATGCAGTTGCTAACCCAGGCGCTCGGCTGGCCGCGTTTTAACGGCCGATTAGCCGGCGAGTTACCATCGCTGAGCTATGAGGACGGTATCGCCACCCTCGGCGGTGCCT
Organism: uncultured Ectothiorhodospiraceae bacterium; assembly: GCA_913055565.1. Lineage (GTDB taxonomy): Bacteria > Pseudomonadota > Gammaproteobacteria > Nitrococcales > Nitrococcaceae > CAJXKP01. The sequence goes on along the minus strand of CAJXKP010000009.1, from coordinate 21,215 downwards.
TTCGCGTCAGCGCCTTCGGCGGTGCCATCAGGGCCAACGACGTGAGCCTGAGCAACCCCTTGGCGAACCTGCCCGAGTTCAGTGCCGATATCACCGTCGAGGGCCTGGATCTCGATACCTTGACGGGCACCTTCGAGTTCGGACGGATCACAGGCAGCCTGGACGGGCGCATCGAGGATCTGCGCCTGCTGGGCTGGCAGCCGGCGGCGTTTCGCGCCTGGTTCCAGAACCCCACGGACGATCCACGCCCGCATCGCATCAGCCAACGCGCGGTCGAGAACCTGGCCAGCCTGGGCGGCGCCGGCGGCGCTGCCGCCCTCTCGCGGGGGTTCTTGCGCTTCTTCGAGGACTTCGGCTATCGCGATCTCGGCCTGGGTTGTGTGCTACGCGAGGATGTCTGTGTCATGCGGGGACTGGCCGACAAGGGTCAAGGCTACTACATCGTGCGCGGCAGTGGCGTACCGCGTGTCGACGTTATCGGGTACGTTAACACCGTTAGCTGGCCCACCCTCGTGGAGCAGATTCGCAGTGCCACCGCTGCCGGCGGGCCGGTGGTACGATGAGCAAGACGGGATAAGCGCCGGCACAACCAGCCGGCCGCCAAGAAAAACAGCGGAACAGGGGGCAACATCGTGCGAGCACTGGCCTTAATAAGCGTCATCATCGGGCTACCACTACTGGCGGCCTGCGTCACCATCAACGTCTACTTCCCCGCCGTTGCCGCCGAGAAGGCGGCCGACCGCATCATCGAGGACGTCTGGGGCCCAAACGGCGAGGGCCCGAAGGACAACACCGAGAGCACCGATAGCGGCGATGAGGCAACCCAGTCGCGAGCGCCCGACGGCACCAACTGGGCCGGGCTTGCCACCGCCCGTGTGTTGGACTGGTTCGTCCCAGCCGCACAGGCCGCTGAGCCCAACATCGATATCAACACGCCGGCGATTAAGCGCATCACCCGGTCGATGGAGCAGCGGCACAGCGAGCTCAAGCCCCACTATGAGGCCGGCGCCATCGGCTTGACCGAGGACGCGCTGGTCGCCGTGCGCGACCTCAACAGCGTGCCGCTGCCCAAGCGCAGCCGGATCAAACAGCTGGTCTCGGAGGAGAATGCGGATCGCAACGCCCTGTATAAAGAGATCGCCAAGGCCAACGGCCACCCCGAGTGGGAATCGGACATTCGCGGGGTGTTCGCCGAGCGCTGGATCGAGAAGGCGCCATCGGGCTGGTACCACCGTCGCGGCGGCGATTGGAAACAGAAGTAGCCATGCGGAGTGCGAGCCTGTTCCTCGGCGAGTTCCTCCGCCGGCCGGCGGAGGTCGCCTCCATGGTGCCAAGCTCACCATGGTTGAAGCGGCGCATCGTGGCCGCCGCGTCACTGGCCGATGCCCATGTCGTCATTGAGCTCGGCCCGGGCACGGGCGGCACGACGCGCGCCCTGCTCAGTGCCATGCCCGAAGCGAGTCAGTTGCTGAGCTTGGAGCTCAACGAACGCTTCGTCGAGAGCCTTCGGGGCATCGAGGATGAGCGCCTAATCCCCTGTTGCGCCAGCGCCACCGAACTCGAGACCCAGCTCGTTGAGCATGGGCTAGTTGCCGCGGACGTAATCCTCTCCGGCATCCCCTTCTCGCGCATCGATCAGCGCCAGGGCGCGGCCATCGTGGATACGGTGAACCGGTGCCTTGCACCGGGCGGGGTGTTCGTTGCCTATCAGCTCAGCCGCCGCGTGAAGCGGTTCAGCGAGCCCGTATTCGGCCCCGCCGAGGTCGCCATGGAATGGCGCAGTCTGCCGCCCATCCGGGTGTTTCGCTGGCAAAAGCCCTCAGTCTGAGTCGCCAGCGCCGCCGCGCCACCCCTGGGCTCGCAGGCTGCTGGCGATATTACCGAGCGCCTCCGCCCAGGCGGCCTTAAGGCTAGCCACCAGCGCCCGGTAGCCATCGCTGCCCAGGGCGTCCTCCTGGTAGAAGGCCCCGCTCGCCCGGGTCACACCCTCGGAGTCGCACAGGCGCCAATCGCCGGCGACCACGGCGTAGCCATCGAAACGGCCCTGGAACCGCGCCACCGTCACACTCAGCGTCGGTGCGCCGGCCTCGGGGAGGGTGCCTCTCGGCGGGACCACTCGCACACCCGGCAGCTGAGACGCCAACCCCCGCCGTAGGTCCCGTTGGATCTGACTGGCTAAGTCCTCGGCCCACCGATGCTGGCGGGCCTGCTCGACCGTGGACTCGCCGGTCTGGACGACGATCCCATCGCCGCGCAGATAGGCCGCCAGCTCGATCGGCGCAAGGCGCACGACGTGCTCGGCGGCTAACTGCTGATTGGAACCGGCAGACGTCGTCGTCATCAGGTAGTAAGTCGGCTCCGGTACCGATGTGCTGGCGCACCCCCCGGCCACGGCAGCCCCGGCAACTAGCGCCGCTAGGCACCCGACGCGGCGCCGGCGCAGACCTCGTTGAATCCACCCCATTATCGGCTCGGCGCCTTGGGCTCAGGGTCGTCGCGCTGGCGTTTATCGAATATAAGCGCGTTGGGCTGTTCTCGAAGCAGTCGCACCAGCGGGCCCGCGTCCTTCATTACCGCCTCGAATCGCTTTAGCGTCTCGTCCAGCTGGTGATACAGGGCGGAATCCTGATCGATACCCGCCAGCGTCGAGCGCATCTTCTCAAGCGTGGCGCTAATCTCCCCAGGCAACCGCTCCATCGTCGGATCGGCCAGCAGTGTCTGCAACGACTCCGCGGTGCGCGTCACGCTGCCGAACGTCGCCTGTGAGCTCACCGCACTCGCCCCCAACTTGTCCAGCGTCGCCTGGATCTCGAGCTCGTTGAGCTTCTCCGTGAAGGTCGCGATCTGCTTCTCAAGGTGGGCGACGCCGCCCGGTTTGCTAGGCACAACGGCCTCGCCTTCATATTCCGACACCTCGGCGGGCTCAGCGTCCTCGTGCATCTCAAGCGAGACGTAGCTGGTCCCCGTTATCAGATTACTGCTGCGAATCGAGGCGCGCAGCCCCTCATCGATGAGCTTCGCGATCCGCTGGCGCCAGGCCTGTGCATCCTGTTGCGCATCCGGACCGTCGATGCGGCCGGGCTCCAGATGCAGCAACACCGGAATGGACTGGGACCCGGCATCGCCAGCGACCGGGCCTGCGTAACGCCACGGCACCTCGGCGACGGTGCCCAACCGAATCCCGCGATAGCGCACGGGACTGCCTGCTGACAGACCGCCGACACTGCCATCGACGCGGATGACGTACGCCATCTGCTCCTCGAACAGGGCGTCATGAGCGGCCGCGCGACTGGCATGGATCGCGAACCGATGATCGGCACCCACGCTGGGCCCGGCCTCGCCAACCGACGGTAGATCCAGACTCAGGCCGCCACCAATCAGGGTCTCCAACGAACTGAACCGGGCGTTCAATCCGTTGGCCTCGTAGGTCAAACGCACCCCTGAAGCGACCCAGAACCGTGTGTTCGCCCGAATCAGCCCCTTGTACTCGGGGCGAATGAAGACCTCATGGGTCACCTCGCGCGCGTCCGCGTCGAACCGCACCGAGGCCACACGCCCCACCGTGCGCCCGTGATAGTTCACCGGATCGCCCTCGCCGAGCGCATTCGCCGGCTCGCTCACCACGGTAATACGTAGGCCATCATCGCTAGCGCCGGTCACAGGCGGGCTATCGAGGACCTGGAAGCGACGTTGCGGCTTATCGCTGCGACCGGGCCGCAAAGCGATATAGGCGCCTGAGAGCACCGTATTCAGGCCGCTGATCCCTTCGCTGCCGATTCGCGGCTTAACCACCCAGAAATCCGTCCCCTCGTTAAGCATTCGCCCGGCCCCGGCGCGCAGACGCACCTCGACGAGGGTGTGGCTCAAGTCGTCCGAGAGCCGCACATCGACGACCTGCCCCACCTCGACATTGCGGGCCTTAACCAGCGTCTTATCCGCCTCGATGCCCTCGGCCTCGGGCAGGCGCAGGATGGCGGTCGGCCCGCGATCGGCGAGGCGCTGATAGCCCATCCAGGCGCCGATAAGTACCGCCACCAACGGCACGAGCCAAAGCGGCGAGATACGCAGTTGGGGCCGACGAACCGCGTGGTCTTGCGACTCGCTCATAATCGCTGGACCCCGGCGGTACCCTGTTTACTACGCCATAGCAGGCGCGGATCGAAAGTCATCGCTGCCATCATACTGACAATGACCATACCGGCGAAGGCCAGCGCCGCGGGTCCCGGGCTAAAGGCCATGAGCGATCCGGCCTGGATCAGCGCTACCAGAAGCGCGACCACGAAGACATCAACCATAGACCAGCGGCCGATGAACTCGATACTGCGGTAGAGTCGCGTCTCAGGCAGGCTGTCCACGCTGGGCCGGCAGCCCGCCCGCCAACACAGCCACACCAGAGCGACCATCTTGGCCAGCGGTATCACAACGCTGGCCGTAAAGATCACCACTGCAATGGGGATGTCGCCGGTTCGCAGAAAGCTGACGACACCGCCGATGATGGTCGAGGCGTCGCTCGTGCCGTAACGCAGCGTCTCGGTAATGGGCAGCGCATTGGCCGGCACGTAGAGCACGATCGCCGCGATCAGCAAGGCCAGGGTATTCTGGATGCTGTAGGGGTGGCGGGCGTGTAGCCGGTCGCCGCAGCGCCGGCAGCGCCCGTCTTCCGAATGGGCTAGCGAATTGACCAGCCCGCATGCATGGCAGCCGGTCACCCCTTGCGCCAGGGCATCGGCGCCGGCGCGCGTGCCCGCCGGGGCCTTGGGCTCGCCGGCCAGACGGAACCAGAGCCAGTCGCCATCCAACGCCAGACGCGTTTTGAGCAGGAGTACCACGAACACGCAGTAGGCCCAGAACGCCGGGCCGATATCCAGCCGTGCCATACCGGCGATCTTGGTTAGGCTCACGAGCACGCCCACGACAAAGACATCGGCCATGATCCAGGGACCGATGGCGGCGATGACGCGCGCGAGCGTGAGATCGACGTGCGCCCGCCGCTCGCGCGCCAAACGCATATGCAACACGATGAAGGCCAGCAGATAGACCCCTGGCAGCAACACCACGCCCAGCAGCACGATGGCCCCAACCAGCGGCGCCCCGTGGCGCACCAGGGCCGACGCCGTTTGGGTCAGCCCGATGGCGTTGCCGATGCCGCGCACCTCAAACCCAATAAAAGGCAACAGGACGGCCGTCATCAGCATCGCCAGCGCTGCGACGGCGTATGCCATGCCACGTTGGACGGGCATGCGATGGCGGCGTACTAGCACGCAATGGCAGCGTGGGCACTCCGCACGTTCTCGGGGCTTCAAGGGCGGCAGCCTGACGACACGATCACACTCCGGGCAGGCACGCAGGCGCCGGCCGCTTGCCCCCCGAAGACCTTGCCCGGATGCGACCCTCGCGGCGTTAGCCATTACGCGGCATTGCCCAGGCTCGGCTCACGGTCCCGTTATGCATACAGCCATCCGTTAACTCAAGCAACCAAGCTAGTCGAGACGGCCGGCTGTCTCTAGCCTGCCGCCGCACCGCAACATTCGACACGAATTTTACACCGAGTCCGCGCGGCGGGGGCGAGGCCTGAGACAACGTGACCCGCTTCACAAAAGAAACGCCGCTTAGAGGCTTGCCTCGTGGGCACTAGAGGCGCGAGACTAGAAGTCAGCCGACGGAACGGCAACAAGTGAAACCTTGTACACGAAGGTCGGATGTGAGTCCTTAGGCAAGGCCTTTCCAGGGAGGGAAACGGTGAAAGGTCTCAAGCCAATCTAACCCCATTACTCGGCAACAAGAGGGTCTACTATGGAAGCCGAGCTGTCCCTTTTCCAGTACAACCTGGTCTCCAACTTCTTCTCCTTCACGATCGCCGTCATGGCGGCGGCAACACTGTTCTTCTGGCTCCAGCGCAGTCAGGTCGCCCCGCCCTACCGCGCTGCGATGACCATAACCGGCCTCGTGACCTTCATTGCCTTCTACCACTACTTCCGCATCTTCGAGAGCTGGGAAGCGGCCTACGCCATTGTCGATGGCAGTGTTCAGGCCGGCGGCAAGTCGTTTAACGACGCCTACCGCTACGTGGACTGGCTGCTCACCGTACCGTTGCTCATGATCGAGCTCATCCTGGTCATGCGCCTGTCGCGGGAGGAGACGATCAAGAAGGCAACCTGGCTTGCCGGCCTGGCGGCGCTGATGATCGCGCTCGGCTACCCCGGCGAGATCGCTGAGGCCACCGGTGTGGCGTTCGCCTTCTGGGTGCTGTCGATGATCCCGTTCGTGGTGATCGTCTACACCCTCTATGTCGGACTCAGCGAGGCCGTCGACCGTCAGCCGGAAGAGGCCAAGCCGCTGGTCAACGCGGCCCGCTATCTGACCATCGTGGCGTGGCTGTTCTACCCGCTGGTGTACCTGTTCCCGCTGATCGGTCTTGAGGGACCGAATGCCGAGACATTCCTGCAGGTGGGCTACACCATCGCGGACATCGTCGCCAAGGCGGTCTTCGGCGTGCTGATCTACATGATCGCCATGCGGAAGTCGGAGGCAGAAGGCCACAAGCCCGCGTAAAGCGAGCTCATCGACCTGGACGGGTGCACCGCACCCGTCCCCCGTATTAGGCGGTGACCCGGTAACCCGCCCCCAGCGGCCGGCAGACCGGATCACCAAGGCGCTGGACGCCTGCAGGCGCCAGCCCCATGAGCTGTCAAGGGACGGTAGGCCGCTATGGTTATAAGAACACAGACATCCCCCGTTGACGCGGCCCCTGCCATTGATCATAGCCCCGTCGAGACCCCGTCGGCCGCAGCGCCGCGTGATCGCGCGCGCTCCGACGCCATCGACCAGGCCGACGGCTCGCCAGCGGCCCTGGCCGCGGTCGAGGCCGTGATGCGCGAGGCAAGCGTGACCGACGGCGAACTCGGGCGCCTCGCTGGTGAGCAGCTAGGCATACGCGGTAAGCGCTTGCGCGCGCAGCTCACCCTGGACGCCTTTAGCGCCGTCACCGCGGGCGCTCCCTCCCCCAGCGCCCAGCGAGCAGCCGCCGCGGTCGAGCTAATCCATCAGGCCTCACTGATCCATGATGATCTCACCGATCAAGACGGCGAGCGACGCGGCCAGGCCGCTGCGTGGAAGACCTATGGCGCCGACACGGCCCTGCTGCTCGGCGATCACTTCCTGGCCGCCGCGTTTGATGCGGTGGCGGCCATCGATAACCCAGCGCCCGTTGTCCGCGAACTAGCGAGCGCCGTGCGCGAGGCAGCCGCTGGGCAGGCCAGCGAGGCCGACGAGGTCGCCATCGCTACCATCGATGACCCCGTGTCGGACTACGAGAGTCGAGCACGAGCCAAATCCGGGGCGCTGATGGCCTTGCCGGTTGCTGCCGGGTCTCTGGTGGCCGGCGCGGATGCCACGCGCGTGAAGGCCGCGCAGCGGGCGTGGAATGCCTTGGGCGCCGCCTATCAGATCGGCGACGACCTGGCTGAGTTAGCGGGACGGAAAGCAGGGCGTTCGCGCCAGTCCGATCTCGCGCAACGCCGCCTCAGTGCGCCCGTCGTCCACTGGCTCACGCAAGCGAATGCCGACGACGCGGCCGCCATGAGGACCTTCCTGGAGGGATCGCCAGACGCCAGCGCGGACATCCCGGCCTGGCGCCAACGCCTTTTGAACAGCGCCGCGCCCGAGGCATGCCGGGCCCATCAAGCACGCCTCATCGCTGACGCGCGCTCGGCGGCCGTTAGCCTGCCAGAGGGCGGGCGTGGCTTGCTGGAACGAACCATCGAATGGATTCGTGACGTCGAAACGAGCCCAGCGGTCCCATGAGCCAAGCCGATGGGCTCGACCCCGCCACTGGTGGCGGCACGACCAACAGCTCACAGGCCGTCGTCATCGGCGGCGGCTTCGGCGGCATAGCGGCCGCGCTGCGGCTGCGCGCCCGGGGCCTTGAGGTGACCCTAGTCGAGCGCCTCGACCGACTCGGCGGACGCGCCCAGGTCTACGAACGCGACGGCTTACGCTTCGACGCCGGTCCGACCGTCATCACGGCGCCATGGCTGTTCGACGAGCTCTTCGCCCTGTTCGGGCGCTCCCGGGCCGAGCGCGTTAGCTTTCTGCCGGTAAGCCCGTGGTATCGCATTCGCTTCGATGACGGCAGCCACCTGGATTACGGCCCCGATCGAGAAGCGACCGAGGCGGCGATTGCCCAGCTTGCTCCGGACGATCTCGCGGGGTATCGCCGCTTCGCAGCGCACGCGCGCCGCTTCTACGACACCGCCTTCCAACGCCTCGGGGCGCAGCCGTTCCACCGATTAACCACCCTGCTCCGCTACGGCCCGCGCCTGCTCTGGCTACAGGCCTTTCGGTCCGTCTACGGCCTAGCGGCTCGCTACATGGCCGACGAGCGCCTGCGCCAGGCCTTTAGCCTCCAGCCGTTGCTCATCGGCGGCAACCCGCGCTCCACCACGGCGATCTATAGCCTCATTCATGAGCTGGAGAACCAGGCCGGGGTTTGTTTTGCCAAGGGGGGCACGGGGGCCCTGGTGGACGCCTTGGACGAGCTCCTGCGAGAGGTCGGCGTCACGGTTCGCACCGGGCAGACCGTGGCGCGGATCGAGGCGAGCGACGGATCTACCACGGGCGTAACCCTGGCCAATGGCGAGCACCTCCCGGCCAGCGTTGTCGTCGGCGACGCCGACCCAGCCCATGTCCACAAGTACATGCTCGCCACCACGCGCCGGCGGCGTTGGAGCGACAGGCGCCTGGACCGGCTGCACTACGCCATCGGTCTCTACGTGCTCTACTTCGCGACCGACTGCCGCTACCCCGACGTCGCCCACCACACCATCCAGATGGGGCCGGACTACCACGACGAGCTCGACGGCATCTTCAAGCGCGGCGAGCGCGCCGACGTTCCCAGCCTCTATCTCCACCGCCCCACCGCCACGGACCCCACCGCCGCGCCGGAGGGGCGTGACGGCTTCTACGTCCTCGCCGCGGTACCCAACCTCACCGCCGACATCGACTGGGCCACCGAGGCGCCTCGTCTCAAGGAAGCCGTTATCAACCGCCTAGCGGCAACGCTGCTACCCGATCTGCGCGAGCACCTGATCACCGCGTTCCACGTTACGCCGGAGGATTTCGGCCGCGATTACCTCGCCGTCCACGGCAGCGCCTTCAGCATCCAGCCGCTATTCCGCCAATCCGCCTGGTTTCGCTTCCATAACCGCTCTGAGGAGCTGAACGGTCTATACTTCGTGGGAGCGGGCACCCATCCAGGGGCCGGCGTCCCCGGCGTGGTGACGTCCGCCAAGGTTGTGGAATCGCTACTGGTGGCAGAGGGGGTGGTCCCATGAGCGCGATCGAGGCACCAACAACCAGCGAGGCCCAGGCCATCCTGCGCTACCACGCGCGCTCATTCGCATGGGCGGCCCGGTTGCTACCCCGGCAGACACGCGATGACGCCGCTCAGCTCTACGCGTTTTGCCGCACCATCGACGACCTCGCCGATAGCGGCGAGCCCGAGGCCGGCGAGGCCCAGCTTAGCGCCATCCGCGACGCGCTCCAGGACCACGACGCCGACCACCCGGTAGCCGGCGCCCTGCTGGAACTAGCCGATCGAAGCGGGCTGCCGCCAACGGCAGCCATTGACCTCGTGGACGGCGTGCGCGGCGATCTTAGCCACTGCGAGCTGGCGAGCACGGATGAGCTCATCCGCTACGCCTATCGCGTTGCCGGCACGGTCGGGCTGATGATGCGGCCACTACTCGGCATTGACGATCCGGCAGCGGAGCCGTTTGCCGTGGATCTCGGCATCGCCATGCAGCTAACCAATATCGCCCGCGATGTCGTCGAGGACGCCGAGAGCGGGCGCCGCTACATCCCCAGCGACCAGCTGGGCGGACCGGTTAATCCCCATCGGCTGACCGCCCCCGATCCGGTCTTGCGGCATCAGGCCTACGCCGCCATCAGCAATACCCTCGAGCTCGCCGAGCGCTACTACGCCAGCGCCGAGCAGGGGCTGGCGTTCATCCCGCGGCGCGCGCGCGTCGCCATCCTGGCCGCGGCGCGCATCTACCGCGCTATTGGGCATCGCATAAGGGCACTGGGCCCGGAGGCCTATTGGCACCAGCGAGCTAGCGTCTCGCCCGGCGCCAAGGCGCAGCTCACGCTGGGCGCCGTCGCCGACTGGTTGCCACCCAAGTTCAGCGCCATGCCGGCCCACGACCCCAGCCTCCACGGGCCCATCGCGGGCTGGCCCGGGAGCGACCCGGAGGCCGCCCGACCGTGACGCCATGCCCCCGCCGCATCGCGATCCTCGGCGGCGGGCTGGCCGGACTGAGCCTCGCCGCCGAGCTGGTTCGCGCCGACGTCGCCGCCTCGATCACCATCGTGGACCCGAGGCAGGCGTACAGCGACGACCGGACCTGGTGCTTCTGGGACGTCATGGACCATCCCTACCGCCAGGCGGTCAGCCATCGTTGGTACCAGTGGCGCGTGGCCACCGACGCCGGGGAGACCTGTATTGCCTGCAACCGGTACCCGTATAGCCGACTCCCGGGCGCCGCGTTCTACGAGACGGCGCTCGCCATCCTCAACGAGGCCTCCAACGTCGTACTCGCCCTCGGCGAGCGCGTGCAATCGGTGGCCGAGGACGGGCCGGCGCTGCGCATCAACACCGACGCCCGCGCCATTGCGGCGGATCTTGCCTTTGACGCGCGCCCGCCCGCACCCCAGGACTGGGCCACCGCGGGCCATCCCTTCCTCTGGCAGACGTTCACCGGCTGGCGCGTCCAAACCGACGCGCCCAGCTGGCAGCCCGACGCGGTCGACTTGATGGACTTCCGTGATCGACCGAGCCCGAACGCCATCGGCTTCGCCTACATCCTAGCGCTGAGCGATCATGAGGCATTGGTCGAATCCACGGCCTTCGTGCCCTCGGACGCCCCAACCGAGCCCGATCACGACGCCCATCTGCGCCGCGTCCTCGCGGCGCGCCTAGGCAGTCGCGACCATCAGGTCACCGCTCGCGAGAGTGGCCGCATCCCCATGACCACCGCGCCGCAATCGCCGCCCGAGCAGCCGGGTATCATCCCCATCGGCACCCGCGCCGGGGCGCCGCGGCCGAGCAGCGGCTACGCCTTCCTACCCATCCAGCGCCACTCGCAATGTCTGGCGCAGCAGCTAGCAGCGGGGCGCTACCCCTCGGCGACCGTGCGCTCGCGAGTCACCCGCTGGCTCGACGGCGTCTTCCTCCGCCGGCTCACCCGCGAGCCCGAAGCGGCCCCGGCCCTATTCCAGACACTGTTCGAACGGGTACCCGCCGAGCGGCTGGTGCGCTTCCTTACAGAAACCGGCACAGCGCGCGACCACCTCGCCGTCATGGCCGCCCTGCCGGTCACCCGCTTCGCCACCGAGGCCCTAGTCGGGCCCTGGCGCCGACTACCGCAGGCCACCTAATGATCGACCACTGGCTCCTCCAACACACCAGGCTCGCGCTAACAGCAACGGCCATCATCGCCGTTGGCGGGCTCGCCGTCGCCGAATTCCCCCTGACCACCCAGCTCGTGCTACTGGCAACCCTCGTCGCCGTTCTCGGGCTGCCCCACGGCGCCGTCGATCACTGGCAGGGCCGGGAACTGCTAGCGAACCGCCTGGGGCTCGGCTGGCCCGTGGCGTTCGGCGCGGGTTACGTCGCAGCCACAGCGCTGGTGGTGCTGGCATGGATGGCATGGCCGCCCCTCCTGCTAGCCGGGTTCTTACTGCTCGCGGCCGGCCACTTCGGCAGTGAGGACGTCGCCGCCCGCCCCGCGATACCCCATGCCGGCCCCCTCGGGCGCAACGCGGACATCGCCCTGCGCGGCAGCCTCCCTGTTCTGCTGCCCATCTGCTTCCATCCCAACGAGACGGCCGGCCTATTCGCCGCGTTGATGCCGGGCACGCCGGCGGACGCACTCGCCCCCATCCTCGCCACGATGGCCCTGATGAGTCCCCTCTACTTCGCCGCCCTGGCGGTCTGGATCATGGTCACGATCACCAAGGGCGAGTCGATCACCGGCGCCGAGATCGCCGTCCATACGGCGGCCTTCGCCGTATTACCGCCGCTGCTGGCCTTCAGTGCCTACTTCTGCCTCTGGCACTCCCCCCGCCACAGCCTCATGGTCATCGCCAACGCGGGCGACACCAGCCTCTCTGCCGGGCTACGGCGGTTCGTCCGGGGCGCCCTACTGCTCACCGGCCTGACCATCGCCGGCGGCGTCTTGGCATGGACCATCCTGCAGCGCCCGTTCAGCGGCACCGAGGCCACCCTCCAGGTGGTCTTCATCGGCCTGGCCGCGCTAACCGTGCCCCATGTGCTATTACCGCTGCTCCTTCGCTATAAGGGCCAACGGAATGAACCGGCCGCTAATTAACGCCAGCCAGGACCGGCTGACCGCATTACCAGCGCGGCAGCAGCCAAGGCGCCAGCGGCCACAGACTCGCGCGAATTGGCCAGCGTCTCCCTAGAGAAGCCGCGTTAATAGTTGGACCATGGCCTCACCCGAACGCCCCAACCATGACTGCCCCGAATGCGGCCCAAAGGCTCGCGAGCCCAGCGATGATAAACGCCCCGTTGATAGCTTGCTGCTTGAGGGATGCGCCGTATCGGCCGCCACGGAAGCCGCGTTCTGGATCACGCTCGCGCTGGTCGTTTACCACTCCTGGTGGTGGGGTATCGTCGCCGCCGGCTTACTGGGCCTATGGCTAACCGGCGCCGTTGCCAAACACGGCCTTCCCGAGATCATCAGCAAAGCCAAGACATGCCCCTATTGCGGCACGCAGTACTTCTCATGACCCGGACCATTGTCGCCACCCAAATCGGCAGCCTCACGGGAGCCAGCCCGCTCAACCATCCCCAAAGGCCCCGCCCGAGGTCCGAGACGGAGCCGAGGCGATTCGTACAAGGGAGGATAGTCTCAACAACCCCAGCGGAAGGGCCGCACTATCCCCGCGCTGACCTGACTCGGGCATGCCTCCCGAAAGCGACGCCTAGCCGTGGAGCGCGGTGACTAGTGCGTCCAGCCCGTCCGTGAGCGCGGCCGGGCCCGGCTGCAGGATCAGCGGCGACTTGATCTCGTGGATGCGATCGGCAGCCACGGCGGGGATGGTCACCCAGCCCTCCCGAGCCGCGATGCGCTCGGGGCGGAGCTTCTTGCCACACCACGAGCCGACGATGACCTCGGGCGCGGCCTCAATAACCGCCTCGCTGGTAACCAGGCGTTGCTGGGCGCCCTGCTCGCGGCCCACCTCGGCAAAGACATCGACACCGCCCGCAACGCCAATCAGCTCGGAGACCCAACCGATGCCCGTGATCATCGGGTCATCCCATTCCTCGAAATACACCCGCACCGGCGTCGATGAGCGGCGTTGCTCGCGCACCCGCTCAACCCGGGCACCAAGCTCCTCGACCAAGTCCTCAGCCTTGGCCGATGCGCCGACCAACGCCCCCAATGTGCGGATCATGGCGAGGATGCCGGCGATGCTGCGCTGGTTAAAGGCATGCACCGCAATGCCCTCGCGGATCAGGGCCTCCGCGATGGGCGCCTGCAGATCGGAGAAGGTCAGGACCAGATCGGGTTCCAGCGCGACGATGCCGGGCACATCCGCCGTCGTGAAGGCCCCGACCCGCGGCTTCTCACGCCGCACCTCGGGCGGGCGAACGGCAAAACCCGTCACCCCGACGATGCGCTCCTGCTCGCCGAGCCGATACAGCGTCTCCACCGTCTCCTCAGTCAAGCAAACAATGCGCTGCGGCGGATAATGCGGCACAACAACCTCCAACCCTGTAGGAGCGGCGCCCCCGCCGCGATAAACCCAAACGACCTGATTAGCCAGTGGGCTGACGTCCTACACCCTCGGGAGACAACCTCCAACCCCGTAGGAGCCGAACCCTCTCAGCGATCAACCGCTCCGAGGCGATCGGTCAACCATCAATCAACCGCCGTGCCAACGGTCATCGCTCGCCAACTCGTGCGGCTATTCATGAACTGCCATGGTCAATGAACTGGCGTACTACAACTGAGGGCCACCACGCTACACCCCGTAGGAACCGGGCCCTCGCAGCGGCGCCCAGTATCATAACCTTCGCGAGCGCGTACGCCTATCCGGGCAAACTGCCCGCGGGGACCATTCGAGGCCCATCTAATGGCGACGATTTCCTAGCGATCCAAGCGCTCCGGAATCATCGGCCAGCGGTATAACCGGTACTGGATCCTCCCGCGCCACGGTTACCAGACTCCCGGGGCAAGCGCGCGAGGCTGCCCTTCAACCGGCCTTCGCCGCTTGAGGGCGATAGTGCGAGGTGGTATCCAAGAATTCGAGGGCGCTACAACGGGCGCCTCTTAAAAGGCTATCGCCTTCTGCGCCCATCATTTATATGCGCCTTGATCCACTTGATAGACCTGAACGATTTCCGAAATCAGTGCCTTGATCTCGCGGCGCTGCGCTTTACTCAAATCAACCTGATCGCCTTTAGTAAACATCGTCAGCAAAAACACGGGCATAAACGAATCAGCGTACGCCCTAATCACACGAAGCCCACCGCTCTTACCATGGCCGCCCACCGGAAACCGAACCTTCCGTGCACCGCCCGTTCAGGGTATCAACTCGCCATCGTCGGGATACGCCGCGGCTGTCCCGTGATCTTAACCATCACCTACCATCAAGCTCGACTGACTCAAAGGCGTCAACGGCCTTCGCCGTGTACTTACCGTCAAACCGGGCGAGATCCTGTGTTTGGAAGCTGTAGATCGTCGAATTAACGATCAAGCAATACATCACACCGTGGACGCTCTGGCCCTGCACCTCCCCACGCCAATCTACTTTCGCCGTCGGCTCCCCCGAAATGCGAACGAATTCCACGGAATCGCGCTCAAACGAATCGCGCCGCCGCTCAATGCCGCCGAGAAACTGGAGTAGATACCTCTTCGATAGCTTCTTCTTTCGCTGCGTCGACAGATCCGAGAACTGCTCGTCCGGCTCCCAGGCGGTTATCTGAAGAAGGGCCCCCTTACCAGTCTCATGGGGTCGCTTGAACGCCGTCATCGTCCCGTTTCGGCCCATCTTCTCTTTAACGGGCCCTTCGAATCCCTCGGGGATTTCGATCGACCCATCCCCGAAACGATAGGCATGGGCAGCGCCGGATATTACCAGCAGGACTGCAAGCAAATACCGCATCGTCCTCAACGCCTCCTCCTCGAATAAGCCGGCAAGCCACCGAAATCCATCACCCGGTGCCGCCGATAGCCCGAGCGGCATTCAGAGCGTGTTAACCAGATCTCTGGGCAAATGGTGAACAAAAGACAGCTACTCAAACAACCATCGATCGCCCTATCTCATGACCGCCCCATACAACCGCTCGGGTACCGTCAACAGTCGGCCTACCAGGGACGAGGCTCAGCACCCGCGCGGCCGGTCTCTCCAGGTCCGCCACCAGCGCCGTTCAATGCAGCACCCGCTCTCCGTACCGGCGCCGAAGCGCCGAATACTGTCATGTAAGAGATGCTATGTAGCTACCCGTGCTTATGACGCAACTTGACCCGTAAGGTTACGCGCTGTGTAACCTCTGCGAGAGCTTCCTACGACGCCCTGTCACGGCCATCGGCCTCTATGCCAAACAAGAATTGAGTTCTAGTTGGCCCAACGAGGCTGGCTAGGGCTCGGGTACACGACACAAACGGGTTAAGGGGTCTCAACGGGTCTCTTCCCGCAAGGTAAGCCAATACCTCACACGGGCCTCGCGGGAATCGGTGTCTGCTGGGGGTATTGCGTTCAGCGATAGACAATGGAACCGAATCGCCTCGATCGCCAACGAATACCAGCCAGTGAAGTCTGCTGCGTCATCAGCATCCGCTACGCAGTGCGCAGACCGGGAAAAGATCGCCGAGTCACTCCCGGCGGCTTATAGTGTCGTCACAGCTCGGTCGAGCACCCGACAGCAGCCACAGTAATCGGCATTGTCCGGCTATTGATCGGCGGCTCCTTTTGGTTAGTGCAACTGAATAGCGCGCGCCGCGACCCCATGAGCACGCGAAACGCTGGGAATTACCGCTGTTGACACGGCAGTCGAGCCCAGCGAGTCTACGAGTATGAGTGAAAAGCTCTTTGCTAATGCCAGCGGCGACCTGAACAGCTTCGAAGCCCTTCGGGATTACCAAGAGCGCGATTATCAGCGGGTCGTTGCGGTCAGTGAAAACGGCTCCCCTGAAGAGCGGGAAGCTGAGTCAATTCGAGCTCGGCAGCGCTTTGGTGGCGGCAATTTGCGGGTTCACTCCAGAGTGCCGGGCATGCGCAAGGGCGTCGCGGGATTCAAGAAGTAACTTACCTTCCCGAATCACCGCCATCCCTCTTCCGACAACCGTTTCGGAATAGCGTGTAAGGGGCGGCCGGCGGTTCAGTCATGGCACTCGGCGTCGATGAGAACACCATTGCCGAGATCTTAGCCTCTTATTGGCATAACGGCGGCTCGTCTAATGACTTCATCGTCGTTGCCGGCAATGCTACCTACCAGTGGTATGTCTCGCTGATGACGAATACCGCTACGCAACCAGATCGGCAAGTACTCCGTACAAACGACGTTGATCTGAAACTGCAGGGCACGGCTGGCGATGACGGCCGCGCCGCTCCAATTGTACAGCTTGCGAGCGCCCTTGGCGCGGAACGCTATAGCCCATCCATAGATGACCACACGCCCGAAATGCCAAGCTATAAGTCACTATCTAAAGGGACTATCCCATGCCAGTGAAAGACATCGTGAGTTGCTGGATCACGCGCAGCCTGCCACCAGGGAACGCCTTGGACACGATCGTGCACTCGCTTCATGAGGCCGGCTTTAGTACGGCCAAGCAAAAAGGAAGTGACAGGGTCCGCCTCAAGCGCGGTAGTCAGGTTGGCGGATTCGCCTATGACAGCGAGGGATTAGAGGTGCAGGTCATCGTGGAACACGACGCTAACGGGGATCTCACTATCCACGTGGGCAACTGGGGCTTTCCCTTTGAGCCGCTTCTCATGAAAGATCGGTTCCGCCGTCTCGCGGACCGACTTGAGCGAGATATTCGCACCCATGGCCGGGTCTTGCCGGCTAGCAACGAAAACGACGAAGTTGAGGCCGCTAAGACTCAAACACGTTCCAACGCCATTAAGATCGCCCTCATCGCGGCTCCACTGGGGGCTATAGCCGGCTTTGTGTTGGTTCGACTAATCGGCAACTAAGCCGTTGTCGTTGGTCAACTGAAACCAACGACCTGCGAGACGACCGCGTCGCCGGCTTTGTCCCCGACACCCACCTCCGTAAAGGCGCAGCCATGCGACGGGAAGGCGTCGCCGTCCCCAGCGACACCAGCGACGACGACCTCGACCGCTGAA
Organism: uncultured Ectothiorhodospiraceae bacterium; assembly: GCA_913055565.1. Lineage (GTDB taxonomy): Bacteria > Pseudomonadota > Gammaproteobacteria > Nitrococcales > Nitrococcaceae > CAJXKP01. Next base: position 3,836 of record CAJXKP010000009.1, on the reverse strand, counting down.
CCCCAACGGTGGGAAGCGAGACCCGGATCGCCGTCACCCCCCTGGGTAGCCAACATAGGGCCAAAGGACGGTTCCCCTGCTGGCCAAGGTGACAGCGCTCAGGAGACTTGCAACAAACGCCACTAGATACCCGGTCGTCATCACACTGCCAGCGTTACTAAGCCAAGATGCGCGACGCGACCATCGCAACCTGCCCAACCGATCTTCCCGAATCGGCACGCCTAACCCCCGCTGAACAGCGCCCCAGTAACTGCATTAGTTGATGCTTTTCCCACAATTCCTCGTCAACCAGAACAGGGGTCCCATAGCCAATGCTCATGACGAGATCCGACCCCTAGCTCGACAGACCCCAGCAGGGGGACCATCCCCGGAATAAATCAGTAGTTCCCTAACCTCCACATGCGCCTCTTCCTTGCCAGCTATTTTCAATACCTGCCGTCAATACGAGTCACTCGCGCCTTGAGTAATGCGTCTTTATCCGTGGCAGAAAAACGTATTGAGTACTCGATCTTTCCCCTTTTAAAAAAGTCCTCTTCAATCTTCCTATAACCTAGCCCTAACAGATGGTTACCAATGCTTTTCCGCAAATTTTTCTTTTTATTACTACTACGGAAGATGATTGCCTGGCTCGGTGACTTCATACCGTCACCGGCGCCTGTAAAGAACGTCGCTTCTCCAACAATACCCGGAGTAGGCATGTTCTTTATCTCGTCATTCTGAAAAAGAGTATACGCAATACTCCCCTTCTCATGATAATGGCTTTCATCGAACGCAAGACGTATGTAGTAGGCGCCCATCAAAACCATCAATACAATCGCGACGAACGCCAAGGCGGCCACCACGAAGGTGAACGGCTTTACTTTTACTGACCGCATCACGACACCCAAACGTAAAGGTCGCCATGACCGGGATCAACTTTCGCAGGTTTTATCTTTCTTAAAAAAGCAGGCAACTCATTGAGTCGCTTTCGCTCGTCAGCGACATCATCACCGTCGTGAAATATGTATGGCTTAAAAGTGCGATTCTTATTTTTCTCGACTGATCCGTGTCGTTTCCATATTCTCTGCGCCAAATCTTTGGAGACCGGCTCGCACTTCTTGATGAAATCGGTCTCCGGATAAAGCGCCCCATAGAAGCCAATTAGGTTTGATACCAAATCTTCAGCACTATAACCACTGTCGGTTACAAAGCTAACCAACCAATTACTCTGATGCTCTTCAAACCCTTTTGAAAGCCCCATGTATATAGCAAGCGCCACCCGATCATAAAACTCTTTCGAAAAGCCTCTTTTTACTAGGTACGTCTCGCTGACGCCGGATTGAGCTCGAGGTCCGCCACCAGAACTCGTGGCTGTTTGGCGCACAGAAAAATAAACCGGGAAGTAGTTCTTGGAATCAGCCCATGTGCTCCATGATTGCCACCAGTTTAGTTTTCTTTTATTACAAAACTCCGAAAGTAGTTTTTTGGCGTTATCAGGCTGTGCGTGACCTAGGTCGATCCAACCACACTTTTTGGTATAAACCAATCCGTACGAGCTGTTGCTTTGGTCAGGCCCAACGATATCCGTGTATTCGCTCATCCCTGGAACTTTGGTCTTGCTTTTGGTGGCGGAAGGGCACCAAACCCGCACTATTTAGTCAAGCGCCATGTGGAGACCTATGCACACTTTCCGGCACCCTCTCGATTTGTGAGATAGGGGTCAAATCTAGGCACGGCGCATGGACACCCATTTCGCGGTTGACTGAGGGCGCAGCATAGCGCTAGCTTTTTGGCTGGATAAATATCCAGCACGGAGGCTGTATGCCGTACCCGCGTCACGCCCAAGTCTCGACCCAAACCACGCCCTATTATCACTGCGACTCGCGGTGTGTCCGCCGTGCTTTCCTGTGTGGGTGTGACCGGCTTACCGGTGCCAACTACGAGCATCGCAAGCAGTGGATCGTCGAGCGCCTAGCGTTGTTGGGCGAGGTCTTTTGCATCGATGTCTGCGCCTACGCGGTCCTGGCCAACCACCACCATGCGACTGGGGGTCAGATCTTGCGGCCACACATCCGTTGCTCGCACGTAGCTTCGACGCATGGGGTAGCCGTCACCACCTTGGCGTGACCCTAGGGCCGAGTTCAGACACCCAGCTCTTGTTTGACACCCCCAGACGCCATGGCTAACCTTTGTTGTGGATATACATCCAGCACGGAGGCTGTATGCCGTACCCGCGCCACGCCCTATTACCACTGCGTCTCACGCTGTGTCCGCCGAGCGTTCCTGTGCGGCTGGGACCGACTCACAGGCCGCAGCTATGAGCACCGCAAGCAGTGGATCGTCGACCGGCTGCAGCTGCTCGGCGATGTCTTCTGTATCGACGTGTGCGCCTACGCGGTGATGGCGAATCATCACCACGTGGTGGTTGGCCTCAACGCCGAACAGGCGGAGGCTTTCGACTACGAGGCAGTGGCGGAGCGTTGGTCCCGGCTGCTCGGTCTGCCGCTGCTTGTCGAGCGCTACCGGCATGGGGCATCCGCCAGCGAGGCCGAGGCCGAGACGGCGCGCGAGTGGCTCGCGACCTATCGGGAGCGGTTGTCAGATCTGTCCTGGTTCATGCGCTGCCTCAACGAGCCCATCGCCCGGTGGGCCAATGCCGAAGACGTGTCACCGGGCGCTTTTGGGAGGGTCGGTTCAAGAGCCAGGCGCTGCTTGATGAGGCGGCACTGCTCACCGCCATGAGCTACGTGGATCTCAATCCCGTGCGCGCCGCAGTGGCTGCCACGCCCGAGGCCTCGGACTACACCGTCATCCAGCAGCGGATTCGCACATGGCATGCAGAAACCGAAGAGGGCAGTGACGCCATGCCTACCGATAACGAGCCTGACGCGCCCGAGAGAAATCAACCAGCCGAGCTGCCAGCGCTCCTCCCATTCCGGGGACCAGAGCACAAGGATGCCCCGGATCACCTGCCATTCACGTTTGCCGACTACCTCCAACTTGTAGATTGGGCCGGGCGAGCGCTCCGCGACGACAAGCGCGGTGTCATCGCACACGAGGCACCCCCGATCCTCCAGCGGCTGGGGATTGATCCCAAGCCTACCTGGACCGCATGGGCCGGATTCGCCTGGGCTTCCCCCGCGCCCTCGGTCGGGCCCATCGACTCCGCAAGGCCGCGAACGACTTCGGGCAGCGATTCATTAAGGGGATCAGCGAGGCCAACACCCTATTCCCCGCCGGTGCGGGTTAAGCAGTCCCTTACGCCAAGTCAATCCTCGCGTCTCGAGCCGATAAGACCCGTCCGCCCGAATGAGCCGGACCGACCCAGCAGCCGCCTTCCAACCCCCTACACACCACCACTCATAACCCCGAGAAGCACACTTCACACCCAATAAGGCGGCATCCTTCTGCGCTCCCCGCCCCCGCTGTCAGAGTAGTTCCAACAGTGATTGTAAGTAGTGGGTGTCTTTGTTCCTTTGGCTATACGGTGCCTGCACGTTCCCCTGTCAACGCTTAGCCGCGGCCCTCGCGGACAGCGACCCATGACTCGGGGCCCCGGCGGCTCGCTACGCCCTACCGGGTAGAGGACTTTCACCTCCAATCTCTTGCCGTCTTATCCCGGCGCTCCGGGTGGCCAGGCGCCTTGTTAGGCGCCGCGTAAGCACCACGAAGACGCCCGACTCCGAGCGGTTTGTGGATTTGAGCTCACCAGTTGTCGAGGCACTGACACGCCAGTACGAGCGTACCGGTCATAGATCGGAAGACTATGTCTTCCAGGCACCTAACGGTGGCCCGATCCACTATCGCAACGTCTCCAACCGGATCTGGTACCCGACACCGAGGCGCCTGGGCCTGCG
>CAJXKP010000008.1 GCA_913055565.1 uncultured Ectothiorhodospiraceae bacterium | reverse complement strand
AGTTGCTCGGCGGTTCACTAGCCATTGTCGGGTTATCATCCTACGATAATAGACGGGTCGTGCGCTGCACTATTAACAATAGGCATTGCGGCGATAGTCATTACACGAAAGGAGCTGTGGGTCGCCGTGCCGGGGAGGGAATCGCCATGATTACGGTAGCGCTTGTGGACGATCACCAGATCGTGCGTACCGGCATTCGCCGGCTGTTGGATGACGAAACGGGGATCCTGGTGGTGGGGGAGGCGGCCAGTGGTGAACAGGCCGTGGAGCTGGTCCGTGAGTGCCGGCCCCAGGTAATCCTCATGGATGTCCATATGCCGGGTATGGGCGGGCTTGAGGCCACGCGCAAGCTATTGCGTATTGATCGGAGTCTGGGCGTCATCGCACTAACAGTGCATATGTGTGAACCCTATCCCAGCCGACTCATGGAGGCAGGGGCACTCGGGTATCTAACAAAGGGCTGCGATGAGGGCGAGATCCGCCGGGCTATCGATACCGTTCAGCAGGGCAAGCGTTTTGTCAGCGCCGATATCGCGCGCGAGATGGCCCTTTCGGGGGTCGCTGGCGACACCGCGAATAATAGTCCCTTCGATAAGCTATCGCAGCGCGAGGTCCAGGTCGTGGTCATGGTGACCGAGGGCCATAGCAAACAGGAGATCTCGGATACCCTGTTCTTGAGCCCCAAGACTGTCTCGACCTACTGCACACGTCTACAGGACAAGCTTGGCGTGTCCAATGACGTCGAGCTCACGCGCCTGGCCATTCGGTACGGTTTTGTCGACGAGACGACGTAGCATGGCGCCAGCGCCAGAGTAACCCGCAGCGAGCCCGCTTTTTCGTTGCCCATTCTTAACGCCTATACGTCCGGGATGAGCAGGCCATGAGCAGCAACGCCTCCGAGGCATTCGACCCGAAGGAGCGCCTGCGGCATATGTCGTCGGCACCCGGCGTTTACCGGATGTACGACGCCGCCGGTGAGGTCATCTACGTCGGTAAGGCCAAGAATCTCAAGCGGCGCGTCAGCAACTACTTCACCCGCGGCGCTCACGACGCCAAGACGCAGACACTGGTCGCTCACATCCGGGATATTCAGGTCACGATCACTCATACCGAGGCGGAGGCCTTGATCCTTGAGAACAACCTCATCAAGGAACACCGCCCCCGTTACAACGTCCTGCTGCGTGACGACAAGAGCTATCCCTACATCCATCTCTCGCGCGACCAGCGTTATCCGAGACTGAGCTTCCATCGCGGCTCGCGGCGCGGCAGTGGCAAATACTTCGGCCCCTTTCCCAGTGCGGGGGCGGTCCGGCAGACGCTCAATGAACTGCAGAAGGTCTTCCCGGTGCGCCAGTGTCGGGACAGCTTCTTCGAGAACCGCTCCCGGCCCTGCCTGCAATATCAGATCAAGCGCTGTACCGCCCCGTGCGTCGGCTTCGTCTCGGATGCCGAGTATGAGCAAGACGTGCGCAGCGTTGAGAAGTTTCTCGAAGGTAATAGCAACGAGGTCATTGAGGACATGGTCGCTCGCATGGAGGCTGCCTCCGAGGCGCAGGAATTCGAGCGCGCGGCACACCTCCGGGACCGAATCGCGGCACTGCGACGTATTCAGGAGAAGCAATTCGTCGCAGGAGCCCGCGGTGATGTGGACGTCGTCGCCTGTGTCATCCGCGAGCGCATGGCCTGTGTGCAGGTCTTCGTGATCAGGGATGGGCAGAACCTCGGCAATCAGACCTACTTCCCGCGCCTGCCGGATGGCACCGATGAGACCGAAGTCCTCTACAGCTTCGTCGCCCGCCATTACCTGGGCCGTGATACACCGGACGAGATCCTGTTGAGTCACGAATGCCCTGATGCTGAGGTATTAGCCGAGGCGCTGTCCTCAGACGCCGGTCGCCGGATCCGGGTTAGTTCCCGAGTCCGCGGTGATCGACGGCGCTGGGTGCGCATGGCCTGCAACAATGCCGAGCATGCCCTCCAGGCGCGTACCGCCACGCAGGCCAGCATGGAGCGCCGCTACGAGGATCTCCAGGAACGCCTCGAACTGGACGAGCTACCGCAACGGCTGGAGTGTTTCGATATCAGCCATACCCAGGGAGAGGCGACTGTCGCGAGCTGCGTAGTCTTTAACCACGAGGGCCCATTCAAGGACGCCTATCGGCGTTTCAATATAACGGGTATCCAAGGTGGTGATGATTACGCGGCTATGCATCAGGCCCTCGAGCGGCGATATACCCGATTGAAAGAGGGCGAGACGCCGATGCCCGACCTACTGATCATCGACGGCGGGCAGGGGCAGTTGAATCAGGCCGTCGGCATCCTACAAGAACTCCAAGTCGAGGAGGTCACCGTGGCGGCGATCGCCAAAGGCCCTCGCCGGCGGCCGGGCGAGGAGGTCGTCCTCATAGCGGGGCGTCCCGAGGAGCAACGGCTGCCGCCCGATGCCCCCGGCCTGCATCTGCTCCAGCAGATCCGCGACGAGGCCCATCGATTCGCCATTAGCGGTCACCGCACCCAGCGTGGCAAGGCGCGGCGTAGCTCGACCCTTGAGGCCATACCGGGGCTCGGGCCGAAACGTCGGCAAGCGTTGCTCAAGCACTTTGGTGGCTTACGGGGTGTATCTCGGGCGGGCGTGGAAGACCTGTCACGGGTTCCGGGGATCAGTCAGCAGCTCGCCGAGCGCATACACGACCACCTCAACGGCTGACGGCGACACCCTCCAGCGGGTAGCCTTAGACAACGGACCGAGGCGACACGACGGGACCACGATGCGTTTCAACCTACCCAATACATTGACCTGGATCCGCATCATCCTGATCCCGGTTCTGGGATTGATGTTCCTGCTTCCCGAGGCCTGGTCTAACCCGATTGCTGCCTTCGTTTTCGCGCTAGCGGCCATAACTGACTGGCTCGATGGTTATTTGGCGCGGCGCTGGCAGCAGACCTCGACCTTTGGGGCGTTCCTCGATCCGGTCGCGGACAAGCTCATCGTGGCGGTCGCGCTGATCGTGGTACTCACGGGGGAGGCCAGCGTCACCGTGGCATTCCCAGTCGCCGTGATCATTGGTCGCGAGATCGCGGTATCGGCGCTACGGGAATGGATGGCTGAGATAGGGCAACGCACTCACGTCAGCGTGGGGCTCATGGGCAAGATCAAGACCGTGGCCCAAATGGTTGCCATCACTTTGCTGCTCTACGAGGCACCGCTTCTGGGTCTATCCATGTTCACGTTCGGCTTATGGCTGCTCTATCTAGCCGCCGTCCTGACCATCTATTCCATGGTCATCTATCTCCACGCGGCCTGGCAGGCGCTCAAGGAGGGGGACGAGCCCCGTGCGTAGTCCCGCAAAGCGCGGGGTAGCCCAGGGATACACAGCGGATCAGTCTGGCTGGGCAAGACGGTCTAGGCTTGTTACACTCTCGTCCCTCAGGGCTAGGTGGCAGAGTGGTGATGCGGCGGCCTGCAAAGCCGTTCTACGTCGGTTCGAATCCGGCCCTAGCCTCCAGTTACTTTCCTGACGGGCAACGGCACCCGCCCGGGTGGCGGAATCGGTAGACGCAACAGACTTAAAATCTGTCGCCCTACGGGGTGTGCGGGTTCAAGTCCCGCCCCGGGCACCATATCCCCTCACAGCGTTCCTGGTAGCCCCCTATTTGTCACCGAAAAGTTCGGTCTATCCAGGCGTTAGGTCCGCTACCGCTCGTTGCGAGGTGCCCAGCTTCGCTGTCATACGGCTTCGCGCCGTCAGGCTTCGACGCGTGACTACAGTTTGATGCCGTTAAGCCCGACGGCACCACGGCCGTTTCGACTGCGATTATCGAATCTAGGCAGTTGCCGGGGTCGAGTTACTGGCGTGACCAACGCTGCGTTCGCCTGCCCAACCAGAGGGCACTGCCGATCATTAGGGTGGCCGCTACCGGGACGAGCCACTGGAACAGCGTCATGATGCTGCCGGTTACGGGAATACCCAGGGCTAAGAGGGTCAGCGGCGCGCAGCAGGCGGCACCAGAGAAAAGCGCGGGCAGTGTCGCGACCCCGGCGGTTGTGCCACCGATAGCGCACTGACGCTGCCGCCACGCCCGGTAACCGAGCGTGGCGTTGATCGCGACCAGCGCACCAAGGCCCAATCCCACGAGTAGGTTGAGCGGGGAAGCGAGCCAAATGACGCCGGGCAGCTGAACGACCGCGATGCCCTCGAACTGAATACCGATACGGCGGTGCCAGATCAGGCTCATGGGCTCTTCCATGAACCGGAGGCCACTGCTCGTCCCGGCCCGCCAGTTGAGGTCGCCGATGGCGTAGAGGTAGGCCAGCGTGTAGGCGAGGGCGATAGCGGCCGCGACTAGTACTGCGCGGTGGCTTCGGCCCGCGGACATGATGCCGGCGCGCATGGGATTACTTGGCGAGAGCCGTCTGGGGGTAGAAGGCCGCCCAGGCGAACCAAAAGGCATCCCAGGCGATCAAGCGCTCACCGCCTACGGGATCACCGTTCGCTACCAGGCCCTGCGCGGTCAAGCCTATATCGGCAGGCTCAACGTCGCTTCCACCCGGGAGTCGGTAGATGCGTCCCGTCTCCAGCGCGGGATCGTGAACGGCGAGGTAGTGGCCCGCACCCGCCTCAATGACGATTGCACCTTTCGACCGCAGGCGGTCCTTGTCGACCGCCAGGGCGCCATCCGGGCTGAGTGCCGTGACGACGATCGCCTTATCGGCGAGGCGGTCATCCTTGTTCATGACGGGGAACATGAGAGAGGTCCCCGGTGCGTAGTACCCACTGAGGGGGTTATATGAGCCGTACGGATCGCGGCTGTAGTCGCGGGCGTAGCCCGTATTGCGAGTCATGACCCGGGTATCGGGATGCGCCTCACGCCAGGCTTTCCAACTAGTCCAGGCCACCGGAAAGCTCTCGAGCTGCTCGCCCTGGCGTGGCCCCTTAATGGCTGTCGCCAACATCTGGGGCCAATAGCTGCCCGTTTTGCGGTCGTACATCACGAGATTGCTGTTCACCAGCCGACCGGATACGCCGAACGTCGTGTTGCCTCGATAGAACCCGATGGCCGTTGCGGTAAGGGGGCAGTAGGTAACCGCGAGATTGCGACCACCCAAGCGGTCGTTGACAATCTCATGGGACGCCAGGATCCGGCGGGGGTAGGCCCGGGCTTGCCCGTTGCGCACGATGCCAAAGACGATGTCGTCGTCCTCCAGATGCGATGCGGCCGCGGCGCTGGTGAACTGTGGCTCGTCGATCGACGGGATGCCGTCTTTCGGCGGTCCGCCGCTAATGATCGCGGAGCGGAACGCATCGAGGTCAGTAGCGCTGGGGCTACTGTCGGCTGAGGCGCTAGTCGCCAAGGTGAGGGCGGCTATGAGGAGACTACCGCGCCTTATGCCCGGACTTAGGCGAGTTGGGCCGGCGCTGATCCGGTGCATGCCACACTCCTGATACCTGGAACCTGGCTCCAGTTAAGGGCATGAGCGGCAGTGGCGGAATACGTGCGAATCCCTATCGGCGTCAGTCGGGGCTTGCCTACGTGAAGCGCCCGTCGTCGCGACAGTGAGCGAGCAATAATCGTCAACAAGGCCGCGGCCATCAGCCGCGGTCATGGGAGGCGATCTACACCTAGCGGTTAGTCATAGCGCTGGAATACCAGGGTGGCGTTGGTTCCGCCAAATCCGAAGCTGTTCGACATGACCGTCCGCAGGCCCGCGTTATCCCGGCGCTCGCGGACGATGGGGCGGTCACTAACCGCTTGGTCGAGCTCGTCGACGTTTGCCGAGGCCGCGATAAAGTCATTCTCCATCATAATCAGTGAGTAGATGGCCTCGTGGACACCCGCTGCGCCCAGGGAGTGGCCGGTTAACGATTTGGTCGAGGTGATCGCCGGCATGCGATCCCCAAAAACCTGCCGGAGTGCATCCAGTTCGGTAATATCACCGGCGGGCGTGCTCGTACCGTGGGCGTTGACGTAGTCGATCGGCTCACTGAGGTCGGCGACGGACTGCGCTATACAGCGTGCCGCTCCCTCACCCGATGGGGCCACCATATCGTAGCCATCGGAACTCGCGCCGTAGCCGACGAGCTCGGCGCGTATCGGTGCGCCCCGGGCCAGGGCGTGTTCAAGCTCCTCGAGGACGAGCATGCCGCCCCCGCCCGCGATGACAAAGCCGTCGCGGTGGCTATCGTAGGGTCGCGACGCCTTCATCGGCGTATCGTTATAGCCGGTAGACAGTGCGCCCATAGCGTCGAAGAGCATGGTTAGCGTCCAGTCTTCTTCCTCCGCGCCACCGGCGAACATGACATCCTGTTTGCCGAGCTGGATCTGCTCCATGGCATTACCGATGCAGTGGGCACTCGTTGCACAGGCCGAGGAGATGCTGTAGTTGATGCCCTTGATGCCGAACGGTGTTGCCAGACACGCTGAGACGGTGCTGCTCATGACCTTGGGCACCGCGAAGGCGCCGATCTTGCGTACGCCGCGCTCCCGGAGCGTGTCAGCACAGGCAACCAGATTCGATGTTGAGGCACCGCCCGAGCCGGCGATTAGCCCCGTGCGCCGGTTGGAGACCTCATCGTCGCCCAATTGCGCGTCCGCGATGGCGTCATCCATCGCCGCGTATGCGTAGGCCGCCGCATTGCCCATGAATCGCCGGGGTTTGCGCGGGATGCGCTCCTGGAGATCCAGATCGATACTACCCGCTATCTGGCTTCTCAGGCCCAGATCCGCGTACTCCTGACGATAACGAACGCCCGATGTGCCCGCGCTCAGGGCATCCCGAACGGTCGCCACATCGTTACCGAGACACGAGATGACACCCAGACCTGTAACAACGACTCGCCGCAAGATGCTCTACCTTTACCTCTAAACCCGTTTCCACCGTGCGTTTAAAGCGCACTACTGGGATCGATGAACAGCCCCACCTTTAGATCCAGTGCCCGGTAGATAACACTGCCATCAGCGTAGACGGTGCCGTCAGCGATCCCCATGGTTAATCGACGCCGGATAATACGCTTAATGTCGAGCTGATAGGTTACAAGTTCGTTGGTCGGCATAATCTGACCGCTGAACTTTACCTCACCGCAGCCGAGGGCGCGACCCTTGCCGATGCCGCCGAGCCAGCCTAGATGGAACCCCAGAAGCTGCCATAGGGCATCGAGGCCCAGGCAGCCCGGCATGACGGGATCACCCGGGAAATGACAGTGGAAGAACCAGAGATCGGGGTGCACGGCGAGCTCGGCCTCGACGTAGCCCTTCTCGAACTCGCCCCCCGACTCATTGATGGCACTAATCCGGTCGAACATGAGCATGTTCGGCACGGGCAGTTGCGGATTACCCGGTCCGAAAAGATCACCGTAGCCGCAAGCCAGCAGCTCATCGTAGTTGTAGCTCGTCTTTCCAGTCATTGCTGCCAGCTCAGTCAGCGAGATAACGGGGCGCTGCCGGACTCTACCCCAAGCAAACTCAGAACCGTAATCGCCGTTAGCCGTTGACACAAGCCTGTGCCCACCTGAGCAAGCCCTTGCCGGCTAACGATGCAAGCGTGGCACCCTTGGGTGCTACGGATCACTCTCATGCGGATGCGGGCAGATTATACATACCCAGCCGCACGCGGTACCATTATGGGCAGTGGAGCGATGCCGCATCGCCGGGATGAGTGGCGGCCATCCGCGATGACGCCCGCCATTACCAGCGCCTGACGGGGACGGCAGTAGCGATGGCGAGGTGCGCCTAGGCAGCCGGCATCGACGCGATAACCGCAAACTAGTGTAGCGACCCGGAGGCAGCATGAGCGATAGCATCGTCCATATTACGGATGACACGTTTCAGAGTGAGGTCCTTGAATCGCAACAGCCCGTGCTCGTGGATTTCTGGGCGGAATGGTGCGGTCCATGCAAGATGATTGCGCCGGTCCTAGAACAGATAGCCGATGATTATCAGGGCCGTCTCAAGGTCTGCAAGCTCAACATCGACGACAATCCGGATTCGGCACCGAAGTACGGCGTTCGCGGCATCCCGACGCTCATGCTCTTTAGCCATGGCGAGGTGGAGGACACGAAGGTCGGCGCGCTTTCCAAGAATCAGCTTACTGAGTTCGTGGAGGCCAATGTATAGGGCAGCCAATCGCGGCCCTAGCAACCGTTTTCGGGCTCAGCGCCTGAGCTCGGCCCTGTGGTCGCGGCGGCGTCAGGCACCACTGGGGCTATCGCCCCAGGCTATGACGTGATCCAGGAGTTCATCTGGATCACTGAGTTGGTCCTCGGAGATCGTGTGGTTCTGGATTGATACGCCGGCGCTGTGAACTGTAGCTGGGTCGCCGGATACCAAGGGATGCCACCACGCGAGTCCGCGCCCCTCGGCGAGCCGGCGGTAGGCGCAGGTCACGGGTAACCATTGAGAGCTCGCAACAAGCTCGGGTGTGAGCGTTACGCAATCCGGCACATGGGCGTGACGATTGGCATAGTCGCTGCACAGGTAAGTGCCGGGCTCAAGTAACCGGCAGGCTACTCTGGTCTCAAAGTACTCGCCGGAGTCCTCATCCTCGAGTTTGTGAACGCAGCACCGGCCGCAGCCATCACATAGGGCCTCCCATTCGGCTGGACTCATCTCGTCCAGGCGCTTGCGCTGCCAGAAAGCGCCGCCAGACGAGGGCACAGGGTCCGCCGACTGGGACTGCTCGCTCGCGTTGGCTACCGGCCAGACTGTCGTGGCGTCTTTATGTTGAGCCACGCTTGTACTATACCGGATTAATGGCGGATGAATGAGTAATTTCGGCGAGGATGTAGCTAGACGTCGCACCTTTGCGATTATCTCCCATCCCGATGCAGGCAAGACAACCGTCACCGAGAAGTTGTTGCTCTACGGTGGCGCCATCCAGCTCGCCGGCACGGTGAAGGGCCGCAAGTCCAACCGACACGCGACCTCGGACTGGATGGCGCTGGAACAGCAACGTGGCATTTCCGTAACGTCCTCGGTTATGCAGTTCGCCTACCGCGAGCGCATCGTGAATCTGCTGGATACGCCAGGTCATGAGGACTTCTCGGAAGATACGTATCGGACCCTTACCGCTGTGGATTCGGCGCTGATGGTGATCGACGCCGCCAAGGGTGTCGAGGAGCGGACGGTCAAGCTGATGGACGTCTGCCGTTTGCGCACGACGCCCATCATGACCTTCATTAATAAGCTCGATCGGGAGGGGCGCGATCCGATGGAGCTGCTCGACGAGATCGAGAGCGTGCTCAAGATCCGCTGCGCTCCGGTTACCTGGCCGATCGGGATGGGTAGCAACTTTAAGGGTGTCTTCCATCTCACTAAGGATATGGTCCATCTTTTTAGTTCCAGCCACGGTGGGCGCATCGCCGAGGGCGAGACCATCGAGGGGCTGGCTAATACCCGCCTCGACGAGGTACTGGGCGACCAGGCGCAAGCGCTGCGTGATGAGGTGGAGCTACTGCGAGAGGCGAGCCACTCGTTCGACCAAGCGGCCTATGAGCGGGGCGAATTAACGCCGGTATTCTTCGGTTCCGCGGTCAACAACTTCGGCATCGAAGAGTTGCTGGACAGCTTTGTCACGTATGCCCCAGCGCCTAGTACTCGCGAGAGCACGCATCGGCTGGTCGAGGCGAATGAGCCCCAGTTCAGTGGCTTCGTGTTTAAGATCCAGGCAAACATGGACCCCAATCATCGCGACCGGATCGCATTCATGCGTGTTTGCTCAGGCGTCTATGAGCAAGGCATGAAGGTGCGGCATGTGCGTATCGGCAAGGAGGTCAAGATAGCCAATGCCATTACCTTCATGGCGTCGGACCGGGGTCGCGCGGGTATCGCCTATCCGGGCGACATAATCGGGCTGCACAACCATGGCACGATCCAGATCGGGGACACCTTCACCCAAGGCGAGGACCTGAAGTTCACGGGTATTCCCAATTTTGCCCCGGAGCTTTTCAGGCGCGCGGCGTTACGCGATCCCCTGCGGTTGAAGGCCTTAAAGAAGGGGCTACATGAGCTCTGCGAAGAGGGTGCGTCCCAGCTGTTCCAGCCGTTGACCGGTAACGATCTCATCGTCGGCGCGGTGGGTATCCTGCAGTTCGATGTCGTCGCCCATCGGCTCAAGAACGAATACGGCGTGGATTGCGCCTTCGAGGCCGTTGAGGTGGGTACGGCCCGATGGGTCTCATGCGACGATAACCGCAAGCTTGAGCAATTCCGGGAGAAGAACGCGCGCAACCTGGCCTACGACATCGCCGGCAATCTTACCTATCTGGCGCCATCGCGCGTTAATCTACAGCTGACCGAGGAGCGCTGGCCGGAACTGACGTTCTCGGCGACACGTGAGCATTAACCCGTTGCGGGCGATTGGCCCATACGCCGTAATGAGGGAACACGGCATGAGTCATGACGAGTTACCGCCCCGCGCAGCGGGTTGGCTAGCGGCGCGCTACCCGGATGGTTGGCATAACTATCAAGCCCTCGGCGACGCCTGCGCGCAAGCGGGACCTATTAAAAGGCGACAGCGCGCGCCTCATTAAGCTCGGGATAGCCTCCGGTAACGGCTCGGCAGGCGCCGTCCACTCCCATGCCCGAAGGGCGAGGGATGAAGGCGTCAGCCCTGAGGCGCCGAGGCTGATAACAATCCCGGCGAGCCCGACCATGGGTGCTCCCGGCGGCTATGGCAGGGCTCACCTGGATTAATGATGTCTTGGATGACGAGTAGCTCGCCGTTTGCCTAAACGAGGGGCAAATCATCGAGTGACTCGGGAGACCCGACACCGTAGCCCTGGACATAGTCGATACCGATCGCTTCCAAGCGCTCCAGGATTGGCTCGTTCTCGACATACTCCGCGATCGTCGTCTTACCGAGGTGATGAGCAAGCTCGTTGATCGAGCTCACGATCGCTGCATCCGTTTCATCGTCAACGATCTGGCGGACGAAGCTACCATCGACCTTTATAAAGTCGACGGGCAGAGTGGCAAGGTAGTCATTGGAGCCGTAACCCGTACCCACGTCATCGAGGGCGAAATGACACCCCATGCGTCGAATCTGTGTCACAAGATCGGCCACGCGTGCCAGGTTCTGCACTGCGACAGTCTCCGAGAGTTCGAAGCATATCCTGCCGGGAGCGATACCGGTACGAGCGAACTCACCACTGAGATAATCGACTAGGCCAGCATCACCCAGGGTCGAACCAGCGAGGTTAATAGTAAACGTGCCGACCCCGTTCGCCTGACGCGGGTTATCTCGGCACCACTCCAGAACGCGGCGGATAACCCAGCGATCTACGGACGCCATGCGACCGAACTGCTCCGCGGCCGGGATAAACTGAGCAGGCGACAATAATTGTTCGCCGTCCTCGCCTGAGCCGACAGCGATCAGTATCTCGCGCATCGGCTCGCGGTTCCGACCCAGGCGCTGCGTAGGCTGAATACGCTGGGCTCGCAACCTCAGAGCACCCGCCTCGAGGGCGGCATCGAGGCGTGCCACGCGCTTCATGTTGTCACGTAAGGCCGCCATATCCCGATGCTCGGTTCGCCGTGTAACGACACCGGCTCGTCCGCTAGCGGCAGCCTCGCCCGCGACATCCTCCGCCTCGGTGATTAGGTCGATCGAATGCTGGAGCCCCCCGAACTGAAACCCGATTAGCCCGGCGCTCACGGTAATCGGGGCATCGCCGTTTGTTGTCGCTAAGTGCTGTGCCAGATGGCGACGCAACTCCTCGGCGGCGATCTCCGCGCGGGCCACGGTGTGGTCTGTCAGCAGGGCGACGAAGCTGGTGGTATCGGTGCGGGCGAGGCGATCGTCGTCGCCTAACCCATCTCGGAGTTCCCTCGCAAACTGGGCCGTTAGGCCATAATCAGGCGCGGCCTGCGCATCGTAGCTATCCGAGTGCGACGTACTTAACCGGAACGCAACAAGCGCGTGATCGCCAACGCTACCACGCCGTTTCTCCTCGATCCGTTCAAGTTCGCGGATCAGCGCCTTTCGGTTCAGAAGCCCGGTTTCATGATCATGCGTTGCGAGCTCGATAATGGCCTCGTGAGCCGCATGAAGCTTGCGATGCCACTGCCGCTCGCTCAATGGCGCATCCAGCGGTTCCGTCAGCTGGACCTGGTTGGCCGCCATAGCGTTCGTTAGCCCTTGTCGGCCGTAGTCGAGGGCGTGCTCCCCGGCGTAGTCGGCAAAAACGAACCGTGTCTGCTCGTCGTTGACCCACTGCAACCGAAGCACCTGCGCCTGGTCGCCGTCCTTGATGACGCGGACCCACTGGCCGGGGCGAAGCAGTTTCACCACGCCTAACCAGTAGGGATTGGCACCATCGCTAGCGTCGAGCTCTTCGCTAAACGCACTCACGCGTACGAAGGGTAGATCGTCATCCGGGCTATCACCGGCGCACACGGCGTCAGCGTGACGCTTCATGCGCGCCAGTAATTGTTGGGCCTCACCCGAGTGGTGATCGTAGGCGTGGAGCTGCTTCTCAATAAAGGCGAACACCTTCTCGTGATCCGGCACGGCACGGCCGGCATTATCGTCCACTCCAAGCATCCTCAGGAGCCGATCGATAACGGCCAGGGCGCGTTGCCAGTGCTCGCTATCCACGTCGTTGCCTAGCCAGATAAGCACCAGGATGTGGTGCCAGTAATTCGCGATGAACTCGTTCAAAGGTGCCGGAATCCGGCGACCGAGCAACCGCTCATTGAGGGCATGGCTCACCTGGGCACGCGCTAGGTCAAGCCGCTTCGAGCCCTCGTTTTTCTCGGTAAGGCGCTGCAGGTTGGCGGCCCGGGCCTCTAACGGGGCGTCGACCAGGGCGCTAATCTGGGAGGCCGCATCGGCGATGATGCCGGGGTCCTCGCTACTCGGCTCGCAGATGCGCTCGAGGATGGCGTCAATGTGCCGGCGTAAGCCTTGGCGATGCTGGGCCGGCACCGCCTCCAAGGCGATCGCGGCGCGATCCCATTGGTCGATTAGGTCGTGAATGGGATAACGACGCTCGGCGAGGAACTCATCGCGATGCTCAAGGGCAACCTCGGCTACCGGGCGGCTCCAGGATCGCAATAGCTCGGCATTAACCGCATTAGCAGCGATATCCTCGAACCAGTCCGCGATGACCTCAACCCGCTCGCGGAGCGATTCGCTAAGCTCGTCGAGGCTAGCAACGTCTAACCTGGCGAGTAGTCGCTCCAGCGTTGGCGGCTCGCTACTGCTGGCGCCTTTCAGCTGACTATTCGGCGTCCTCGGATCGGCCGGCGCATCGTGCTCGGCGGCGCCCGGTCGACCCTCATCCGGGGCTAGTGGTGATGAAGCCACCGCGCGTGGCGTAACCGGCCGACGCGCCGCCGCCACGCGCGCCTCACGCAGCGTCCGCTGGACCCCGAGCCAGCGGGAGGGCGGTGTTTGTGTAGCCTCTCGGCTCGCCGACGGCGCTGGCACGTCGGGATGAGCGCCACCAGCCTGCGTGCTCGACGTACTGGTGACGGTTTTCGAGGCGTCATCAGCCAGGTGACTAAGGGCTTGGACTTGGCCTTGGGCCAATGCCTCCGGGAGGTCCCCGAGGGCCTGTTGGCTATGAAAGGCCCGCCATATCCCGCCACTGGTGCCGGCGTCCTCGATCTGCGCGCGTCGGATCCATTGCGAGCGCTGGCTGCCCCCCAGGGAGCGAATCTCGGGGCGCTCGTTCTCAAGCTCGGGCAGGATGCCACGCTCACGCAGCATCTGATTGAGGTGCTCGTAGAGCTCGCCGAGCTGCTCCAGTACATGCCGCCCGAACAGGCGGTACAACGTTTGCGAACCTAGCGTGGCCCGCCTGTCCAGCGGTAGCGACTCCGTTAGGATCTCCGTTAGCACGGATGGGCCCAAGGGATTGGCCTGTTCATCAAGGCGGCGCCCCGCGACATAACCCAAACGGCGCGTCAGGCGTTCGAGCTCGCCGCTAAACAGATATTCGGCCTGATTGACAACCTCCGAGCGGTTAAGCCAATCCTCAAAATCATCATGGTCAACGAGCTCCAGATCGGCGATGGAGCTCGGCTTCTCGCTCAGGGTGGCCTTGGCAGTGGCCGCGGCGGACTGGCCGGCAATGGCGGCCATGCGCTCGGCCAGCGCCGAGACATAGTTGGATACAATCTCGTTCTCGCGCTGCCGCAGTACCATATGGCTTTCCCATAGCTCTCCTTGCTCAGGGTTGGACGCGGCATCTCTGGCAGCGCGCGCCAAGGCATCGATAGCATTGCCGGTAAAGACCGGAATGACCCGCTCCGCGAACGCGATAGCCTCGTTCCGACACAGCGATAACAGTTCTTCCGTGAGCTGACTGCCGGCCGCTTCCACGACACCATTAGCGCTCGGCTCGGACTGACCCTGTGCGACGGCTGACAGGATGGTGATGGCATTGAACTGCGGGCCGTCGAACGAGACAGCTAGGCCGTTTCCGGTATCGCGGACAAGGCGCCCCTGACAACGGCAGGTCTCGCCGCTGGAGGGGTCTTCAAACCGGATCTCAAGCCCTTGGGAAGGCGACGTTCCGATTGCCCCCACTGGGCGGCCTGCAGGGTACTGAAGGAACAGACCGCCAACGCAGAAATCTCGAATGGTCATACGCTGCTCTGAGAGACCGTCGCCAGAGACCGATGCCTCCCAGTGAACGGGCCGACGCGGATAGGCGCGGCGTTCCTGTCCCATTGTTGCCCCCCTCGTACCAGTGGATCATGCGGCAAATGCACAATCCTTATGCCTGCGAAGTCTTCGTCACGGCATGCACAACCCCTGATGCGTATTATCCGTGAATACTCGCGCTATGTCAGTTGTCTCTGGCTATCATTCACCCGCGACGGCCTCAAGAATCACGACACAGCTGCTAATCACGTCGCATAGGGGGATAACAGATGGCAACGACGAGACCCGCTCGGCATGAGCAGGCCTCTTGTTGTGGCGCGGGGCTAATCTAGTCTTGCGTAACTGGCGTTAGCGTTAGCTCGACGCGTCGGTTTTGCTCACGACCGTCAGGCGTATCGTTAGAGGCGATCGGGTACTGCTCACCGTAGCCCCGAACGACCATGCGCTTGTCCATGATGCCTTGACCATCGAGGTAGTCGGCCACCGACTCAGCCCGCTTAGTGGACAGCGTTTGATTGTAGGAGGCGGAGCCTCGACTATCGGTGTGGCCAGCGACCTCGATGATCGTCTTCTGGTACTCCTCCAGGACCAGGGCAACGGAGCCGAGCACGTCGTAGAACTGGGAGTCCAGTTGGGCGCTGTCCGTGGCGAAGGTTACGTTGCCCGGCATATTCAGCGTGATGTCGTCGTCATGGCGCGTCACGCTAACGCCTGTGCCTTCGAGGCGGCGCCGGAGCTCGGCCTCTTGCCGATCCATGTAATTACCGATGGCACCACCCGACAGGGCGCCCACACCCGCTCCAATAAGGGCTCGGTTGCGTCGTTCTTTGGCACTATCGCCGGTAGCGATGCCAACCACGGCCCCAGCGACGGCGCCAATACCGGCGCCCTTGGCGGTATTACTGACCTTGTCCTCACGCGTGTAAGGATCGGTCGTGGTACAGCCCGCAACTATGGTAATCGCTACCACAATGCTTGCTGTCCGAAATGTTAACCGCCATCTTGCCATCGGTATCGACTCCTCGGTTTGAGATGTACTTGGTCAGATGCTCGGTAAGGAGCAGCTTAGCGCCCTGGTCACGCCTAAGCTAGCCCGCGTAGTTTCAATGGATTAAACGTCATCACGTCCATGCTAGGGCAGGGCGCTGGCGCTCAGGTGCTGATCGCATGACATACAAGCGGCGGTTTCCGCCGCCGATACTCACGCGGTTTCCTCCATATCAGGGCTGTACCGACCGTCGCGCGCGGCGCTGTTCAGACGCGCTCGATGGACGAATGCCTGTTGGGCAATCTCACGGTTCTGGGTGTGCCCACCCCAGGCCTCCTGTACCGGATCCTGGATGGCGCGGGAATAGGAGAAACCGATGGTCCAAGGTCGTGGACCCGGCGCATTATTCATCGCGTTGAGGTTCGCTGTGGCTTCGCTTGGGGTCTGGCCGCCGGATAAGAAGTGGATCGCCGGCACAGCCGCTGGCACCGTCCGACGCAGCGAGCGCAGCGTATAGGCGGCGACGGTTTCCGGCGTTGCGGCCGCTATCTGCTTGCCGGCTACCGCCATGCTGGGCTTGAGGACCATTAGCTCGGGGATCACCTTATGGCGATACAAGGCATTAAACACGGCGAGTAGGACCACCTCGTTGACCTCACAGGCCCGCTCGACGCCGTGGTCACCGTCTTTAAGCACCTCCGGCTCGACAATGGGAACCATGCCGACCGACTGAACGATCGCCGCGTAGCGCGCCAGCACTTCGGCGTTCGCTTCGATAGCCTGGGCCGACGGCGTTCCCCTGCCGATCTCGTAGACGTTGCGCCATTTGGTAAAACGCGCGCCCTGCTGGCGATAACCTACTAGACGATCTGCCAGCCCATCGAGTCCCTGGGTAATCTTCTCATCGAACGGCGAGCCCGGTAATTCGGTAGTCCCTCGATCGACCTTGATCCCTGGCACGATGCCGCGGGCGCTGCACGCCTCGGGGATGGGTTCGCCATCATCGGTGCTCTGATGCATCGTCTCATCGTGGAAGATGATGCCCGCGATATAATCGGCAACGCCCGGCGTGGTGACGAGCAGTGAGCGGTAAAAGCGCCGGTTGTCCTCGGTGCACTCGATACCCCTGGCGTTGAGACGCTTCTCGATTGTTGGCTGGCTCTCGTCGGCAGCGAGCAAGCCCTTGCCCGGTGCGGTCAACCACCGAACCGTGTCCTCCATCACACTCGTATCCGTCATAGCCCTTTCCTCCCGCGAGCTGGCAAACCGTTATTTCTCGATCGACGAGCGCTAGCGTGCCGACCTCCTCATAGCGGTTTCTATCTTAATAGTTGGCGTGCAGACCGGCTAGGGAAACGCGGCCTCATTGCTGTGGGTCTCGACGTCCGCTTAGTGGCCCGGGGGCGCCGCTAGGCAGCCATCACCCTGTAGCGACGGTATCGTGCCGCGGGCTATCATACAGGGTAGTTGTGCAACGGATGGACGTGATGAACGTACCCTCGGAGCAGTCGACGCCGCCCGTCGTGGTTGGGCTGATTGCAGCCAATGTCGCCGTCTTCGTCCTGGAACGCTTCTCTCCAGCGTTCGATCTATGGCTGGGTCACGCGGCGCTGCGTCCTATCGGCGCCGGCTTCGGGCCCTGGCAGTTGCTTACGTACGGCTTCCTTCATGCCCATACGTTCCATCTCGCCGTCAATATGTTCATGATCTGGATGTTTGGCTCAGCGCTCGAACGGACCCTCAAGAGTGGGCCTTTCCTGGCCTATTATCTAGTCTGCGTGGTCGGCGCGGCACTCCTTCATCTGGGTGTCGGGGTCTGGATGGGAACGCACTACAGTGTCGTCGGTGCCTCCGGCGGGGTATTCGGGATCCTGCTCGCGTTCGGACTCCTCTACCCGAATCACATGATCGTGTTGCTCATCCCTCCCATACCGATGAAAGCGAAGTGGTTTGTCATTATCGTCGGCGCCATTACGCTTTGGGCCGGCGTCTCGCAGCGCATGGATGGTATCGCTCACTTCGCCCATCTTGGCGGTATGATTACGGGGCTGGTGTTACTGCAGTATTGGCGGGGGCGATTACCGATTAAGCCGCGTCGGCGGCTGCTACTTTGAGCAGACCGGACGGCTCCGGCGGAGCGCCCGGTCTGAGGTGGGTTAACAATCGGCCGGTCTATTGGATCCGACGGCGGGCGAGGGCGTCCTCGGCTTCCTCCTGTGATGCGTAGGGCCCCTCCAGTCGATCCTCGCCGATGGCGACCAGCCACTGCCGGTCAACGCAATGGAGTGGACCATCTCTGCATCGGCTTACCCGCGATGGGGTTGGCTCGGTTCTTAGCATCTCTACCTCCTCTCTACCCAGTCGATGCTGTGTCAGCACACGGGTGTCGGTGACTTGACGCGCCACCTACTATGACTATAGCGCAGCTGGGACGCTTTACTAGGGCGCGCCCAACACAAGTTGTGACGCAATGCAACAGGGAGCGCGCTTCAATACGCATACGCTGAGGCATGGGCACGCGCCTCTGGCCGTGGCGCGAGCAGGCCCGCGAGGATCATTTAGGGCCTCCCGGGGCGATTCGGTTGTCCACAGAAGTTGTGGATAAGTGTGTGGACATATCGGGCATGTTAGCCCCAAATGCTGATCTGCCCACCGGTTATTTCAAATTGGTGAAACTTTCATCGCTGAACGGTTACTGTTATTAAACAGTAATTTACGATATTTTCCGAACTTGGAACATCAAACTCGTGCAGCAGACCCCGGAATCACTGACCTAACCGGGCACCTGTGCACAGTTTGCTCTCGCCGCTGTAACAGCGCTGCGGGGCTGCAGCGGGTGACCAAGGGGTCAATGAAGGAGGGAGGCCACCATGCGAGCCGTGTTCCTGGACGCCGGATCGCTCGATACCGGTGACTTGGATTTAGACCCACTGCGAGACGCCGTGGACGCTCTGAGCTGCTACGGCAGAACAGCCACCGGCGAGGTCGTCACGCATCTCGGTGATGCCGCGATCGCGATCACCAACAAGGTAGTCATCGACCAGGAGGTTCTAGCAGCCTGCCCCAATCTGCAACTCGTGTGCGTCGTCGCCACCGGTACCAATAACGTCGACCTGGCTGCCGCTGAGGCGAGGGGGGTGCGCGTGGTTAATTGCCGCGATTACGCGACGGCTACCGTCCCGCAACACGTCTTGGCGTTATTATTGAGCCTGGTGCGTTCGCTCCCCAGCTACACGGCCGATGTCACAGCCGGTGATTGGCAGCGCTCACCGTTCTTCTGCCGCCTGGACCATAGCATCCACGAGCTAGCGGAGCTTGAGCTGGGCGTGATCGGCTACGGCAACCTCGGTCGCGCCACGGCAGAGCTCGCTAGCGCGGTGGGTATGAGCGTCAATATCGCGGAGCGAGCCGATCAACCGCAGATAAGGGGCGGCCGTCTCCCGTTCGATGATGTCCTGCGACGCAGCGACATCGTGTCGCTGCATTGCCCCCTTACCGCGGCGACTCAGCAGTTGATCGGGCGCCGTGAGATCGGGTTGATCGGCGAGGGTGGGTACCTGATCAATACCGCGCGAGGCGGGCTGCTTGATGAGCGGGCTGTGGCCGATGCCCTTGCCGAGGGACGTCTGGCCGGCGCCGGACTCGACGTGCTGAGCGAGGAGCCGCCAGTTAGCGCCAACCCACTGCTAGAACGACGCCTCCCGAACTTATTGATAACACCTCACTGCGCCTGGGGCAGCCAGGCCGCCAGACGGCGAGTCGTCGATCAGACAGCCGCCAACATCCGCGCTTTTAGAGCAGGGCAGCCGGAGCGCATCGTGGTGTGAGCTCTTGGTAGACGGCCCCCGTGGACCGGTTCCACCAACAATCCACTAGACGGCTCGGCAAGGGGCATCAAGGCGGATCCTGAACCAGAGACCGATAACAGGAGTTGTGGCATGCGTGCCGCAGCAACGCTCATAGCGAAGGTTGGCTGGGGCATCGGGCGGGCGCTCGCCCGGGAGTTGGTCGGGGTGTTGGACAACCACGGCTATGGCGTCATCCCGATGGCACGGGATTGCGAAACGCTGGAGGCCCCTGCGCCTGGTTGCAACGCGGTAACCCCGGGGTCCCCGATGGGGGCGACGCCGGTGAACGCGCCCAGCTTGCCAACGAATCAAAGGGCGGTGATATCGGCTTCATGATCCACAACGCGGGATTTCTAGGGAGGAATCGACCATCGATATGACGTGCATCAGCCAACGCCTTAGGTGGATCATAGCGACCGTAACGCTACTGATCGCGCCAGCGTGTTGGGGCGATCAACCGGGCGCTACCGTAGCCGTAAGTGACTTTTCCGGTTCCGGCCTAACCGATTGGCAGCAGCGGGATTTTGCGGGCCAGACGGAGTACACGCTCGTTGAGCTCGGTGCTGAGCGCGTGTTGCGGGCCCGCGCGGTCGCAAGCGCCTCGGCCCTCTACCGCGAGGTGGCCGTCGATCTCTCTGAGACCCCCTGTCTGAGTTGGCAATGGCGAATCCGCGGAATCTATGCCGATAATCGGGCAGAACGCCGGAAAGAGGGCGATGATTACGCCGCCCGCGTCTACGTCATTTTCGATACCGGTTGGGGCTGGTGGAATCGGCATGCCGTTAACTACGTTTGGTCTAGCTATCAACCCGTGGGCAGCCGTTGGCGCAATGCCTACACGGACAAAGCGCGCATGATCGCTGTTGCCAGCGGCGAGCCCTCGGAGCAGGCCTGGCAGTTACGAACACGCCATGTCATTGACGACTACCAGCGCCTGTTCGGCGCCGATCCGCCGCCGGTCGAGGCCGTCGCGATTATGACCGATGCCGACGACTTGGATCGCTCGGGCCAGGCTTGGTACAAGGATCTACGGTTCCACGCTGCCACCGACGGTGCATGCCGGTAATGGCGGCCGATAACGGCGGGGAGGCTGGTTGCGATGCCGCACACCCCAACTAATCCCTGGGCCAGCGTCCGCGTCATTATTCGTAACGAGCAGGGCCGCCTGGGTGACGAACTGATCGCGCTGGCTGGCTTCAGCCTGCAACGCGCCTTGAATGCGGTCGAAGGTAGCCTGGATCCGAGCGCACGGCGACGGATCACGCGCGAGCTCATCATGCCCCTCGAAGCCGCCCGTAGCAGCCTGCGTGTCGCGCTAGAGCACCCCAGTAGCAGCCAGCGCATCGTCGTAACGGGCGATGTCGCGGAATTGTATCGCCAGCAATACCGGGCCCTCTGGCTCGCCCTTGAGGATGCCGGTTTTCCGCACTCGGAACTGCCGCCGGCACTGGCTGACCCGCTAGTCGCTTGCGAGCGGTTCCACCGCGCTACGGGTCTTACTTTGGCGTCGGCACCCCCCGAGGAATTTGGGGCCATCTCACCCAGCCAGGCGTGATCGCGACCGGGGCTGCTACGCCGCGCACTGCCGGTTAGCCCGAAAAACCCTGAAGAGGCAAGAAAGGCCGCTTAAAGCCCTAAAAGGACGGGCGCAAAAGCTCGCTCCTTGTGAGGGTATGGCCTACGCGCCATCCGAACTCTATTTAACATAATATACATTATGCGTACTCATGGAGGTCAGAGCCATGTTCGGCCTCGGCGGCAGTCCGCGCGCCCGGCGCATGGCGCGAGGAATCGTTTGCCGTATCGTGCCGGGCACGTTGGATCAATACGCTGTTAGGAAAACGGTCGATGTCACAAAGCGAGCGACCTATCGTCGACCCATACGATCTCGAAACGAGCATGTTGGGCCCCGGCAGACGGTATAGCGCTCGAGCCCTAGCGGTAGGACGGGCACTTGATCTGACGAGATTGGGATGCCGTGTCATGGAGGTCGCGCCTGGATGTACTGGCTGGCCCAGGTATATCCATCATGCCAACGAGGAGCTTTTTATCATCCTCGAGGGCGAAGGCACGTTGGATTACGGTGAACAGAGCTTCCCCGTCCGGGCTGGACAGATTGCTGGTGCCGGCA
The DNA here is from genome assembly GCA_913055565.1 of uncultured Ectothiorhodospiraceae bacterium. Taxonomy (GTDB): domain Bacteria; phylum Pseudomonadota; class Gammaproteobacteria; order Nitrococcales; family Nitrococcaceae; genus CAJXKP01. The sequence goes on along the minus strand of CAJXKP010000008.1, from coordinate 60,022 downwards.
TCGGTCCGGGCACGGCCCATCGACTCCGCAACACCGGCAACGGGACACGGCGGTGTGTCGCGGTGAGCACCATGGAGACCCCGGAGATCCTGGAATACCCGGACTCAGGCAAGGTAGCTGCGGTAGCCGGCAGTGCGCCGGGTGGTCCACCGGGTGCGCGAACGATCACCGCCTTTTCCCGGCGTCGCCAGCGGTCGATTACTGGCACAACGAGCCCGGTACGGGCGAGCCGTCTGCCACATGACGAGCGGATCTGGTGCTCGGGGTGGGACTCGAACCCACACGGCGCAAAGCCACTAGGACCTAAACCTAGCGCGTCTACCAGTTCCGCCACCCGAGCTAAGATGTGTAGGCTACCACAATCAGCGTTTATGGACAGACACCCCCCGCGACGCGAGGCCCTTGGTCGTGCCAAGCATTGGGGCCATAATCGCGAGCTGATAAGGGCTGCGAGCTACCTATGGCGCTAACATCCGATACGCCGGCCACCGACGCAGGCGGGCCGCCACAGCATCTTCGACGCGAGGTCGTCGTCGACGGCACGCGGATTACCCTCCTCGGCACCGCCCACGTCTCGGAACAGAGCGTTACCGACGTTAGCACCGCCGTAGCGTCCGGCCAGCATGACGCGGTAGCGGTTGAGCTGTGTGCGAGCCGGTACAGCGCCCTGATCGATCCCGATAGCCTTGAGAATATGGACCTGTTTCAGGTTCTCAGGGACGGCAAGGCCGGCATGGTCGCGACCAGCCTCGCGCTTGGCGCCTACCAGCAGCGCCTGGCCGATCAATTCGGCATACGCCCGGGCGCGGAGATGGCGTCGGCGGTCGAGGGGGCTCGCCATGCCGGTCTCCCGGTATTCTGCATCGACCGCGAGATCAGCATCACCCTCAAGCGGATCTATCGCCGCACGCCCTGGTGGCGCCGGGCACTCCTGCTTTCAGGGCTAGTAACCAGCGTGCTGAGCCGCGAGTCGGTCTCCGAGGATGAGATCGAGCGCCTCAAGGAAGGGGATATGCTGGAATCCACCTTCGCCGAATTCGCGGAGCGCTCGGCGATCCTCTACGAGTGCCTGATTAGCGAGCGCGACCAGTACATGGCGGCCCGTCTCGCGGCCATCGCCCGAACGCAGCGGCCGGCGCATATCGTGGCCGTGCTGGGCGCTGGGCATCTCGCCGGTACGGAGGCCGCCCTAACCCAGCCCCCTGAGGATGCCGATGCGGTCTGCCGTTCGCTCGATCAACTGCCGCCAACGAATCGCTGGTTACGATGGCTACCGTGGCTCGTGGCCGCTGCGGTGCTGGGCGGCTTTGCTTACGGTTTCAGCCAGGGCGTGGACAAGGGCATCGAGCTCGTCACCGCCTGGGTCATCATTAACGGTGGTTTCTCCGCGCTGGGCGCCCTCCTCGCGGCGGCCCACCCGCTCACCGTTGTCACCGCCTTTGTCTCAGCGCCGCTGACCTCACTCAATCCCATGATTGGCGCCGGGTTCGTAACGGCCGGTGCCGAGATATGGCTCCGCAAGCCCAAGGTCAGCCACTTCCGATCGCTACGTAGCGACGTCAAGCAGTGGACCGGTTGGTGGCGGAATCGCGTGGCGCGCACGCTATTGGTTTTCGTGTTCAGCACGCTGGGCTCCATCGCTGGCACCTACATCGGCGGGTTCCACGTGCTCCAGCGCTTGCTGGCATGAGCAGGCCGGTCAGCCTCGCTGAGGAGTTCCCGCATGACAGCGGGCTGATCTACCTCAATCACGCCGGCTTGGCCCCCTGGCCGCGCCGAGCCGCTCGCGCCGTTAACGACTTTGCCGCGGCCAATTACCAACGAGGCGCCGAGGACTATGCCGCTTGGCTGGCGTTGGAGACGCGCCTTCGCCACCGATTGGCACGCCTGGTGGACGCCGAATCCAGCGACGACATCGCCCTCGTGGCGAACACCTCGGAGGGGCTGTCCCTGATCGCCTATGGACTGGATTGGCAACCGGGCGACAACGTCGTCATCAACAGCGACGAGTTCCCATCCAATCGCATTGTCTGGGAATCCTTGGCCGGAAACCGGGGTGTCGAGGTACGCGATGTGACCCTTGCAGCGGTCGACGACCCCGAGGGCGTCCTCATCGAGGCAATGGATGCCCGCACACGGATTCTGCCGGTTAGCGCGGTTCAATACGCCAGCGGTCTACGCATGGATCTCACCCGGCTGGGTCGCGCCTGCCGCGCCAACGGGACGCTGTTCTGCGTCGATGCGATTCAGGAGCTGGGCGCGCGGGCCATGTCCGCTCGGGCCATCGGTGCGGATTTCCTGACCGCCGATGGCCATAAATGGCTACTCGGGCCGGAAGGGCTCGGGGTGCTCTACGTCTCGCCCTCAGCGCGCGAGGCCCTCGCCCTCCACCGTTACGGGTGGCACATGGTGGAGGCGGTCGGCGATTACGCGCGCAAGGACTGGTCCCCGGCATCCTCCGCCCGCCGTTTCGAGGCCGGTAGCCCCAATAGCCTCGGTGTTCACGCGCTCGAGGCCAGCCTGTCGCTGCTCGAAGAGGTCGGCATGGCAACCGTCGAGAAGCAGGTCCTGGCGCTATCGGGCTATCTTATCGAGGAATTGGGTCGGCTGCCGGGCGTCACCCCTATCACGCCCGACGATGAGGCGCGCCGAGCGGGTATTGTTACGGCTGAACTGGCCATGGAGCCGGAGGCGGCCGACTCGGTGTACCGGGAGCTAAGGCGCCGGCGTATCGTCGCGGCGGCACGTGGTGGCGGGATTCGGCTCTCACCGCACTTCTACCAGGACAAGGCGTCGTTGGATGCCGCCCTGGTCCAGCTCGACGAGCTCGTGACACGGCGGCGCCGGTGATCACCCCGTCAGGGCGTGGCACCGGTGAACAAGTTGAAGAAGTTACGTGAGGTGGCGTCCGTAACCTCCTGGTAGTCAATTCCTTTTACCTCAGCCAAGCACTCGGCCACGTGCGTGACCCACGCGGGATGGTTCTCGTGGCCGCGGTGGGGAACCGGGGCTAGATAAGGTGCATCGGTCTCGATGAGCAGGCGATCGAGGGGCACCGCCGCCGCTGTTTCCCGAAGGCTAGCGGCCTTGCGGAAGGTGAGTATGCCCGACAGGGAGAGATAGAACCCCATCGCCAAGCACGCCTCGGCTGTCGCCAAATCCTCGACGAAGCAATGGATGACGCCACCCACGGTCTCGGCGCCCTCCTCTTGTAGGATACGCACCGTGTCCTCCGGAGCCCCCCGCGAATGGACGATGATCGGCTTATCCAGACGGCGCGCGGCACGGATATGGCGCCGAAAGCGCTCGCGCTGCCAGGTCAGATCGCCGCTGTCGGTGATGTAGTCCAAACCCGTCTCGCCAACCGCAACGAAGCGCTCGTCGGCTGCCAAACGCACCAGCTCATCCTCGCTTGGGTCAGTGCCGGTACCGCTGGGATGGACCCCCAGGCAGGTGAAGACGCTGGGATGCCGGTCGCTGAAGGCGAGCAATTCGTCACGGCTTTCGACATCGACGGCAACGTTGAGGAAATAGCTGACCCCACCCTCGCGCGCCGCGGCTACAGCCGCATCCGGCGCCTCATGGTTAGCGAGCAGATGGAAGTGGCAGTGGGAGTCGACAATACCCAAGACAGGGGCTCCTCGTTGGGCTATTTCATTGGGCGGGGCCTGGCCGATGGCCTGGCAATCAATTACATCGTGTGGGTCGGCCGCTCTGAGTCCAGTGCCCCCGCGAGATAGGTCTCAATCTTGTCACGCGCTTGGCCGCCATCCTTATCCTTGAACTGCAACCCAACACCCGCGGTCCGGTTGCCTTGGGCGCCACGTGGCGTGATCCAGGCCACCCGCCCGACAACGGGGATCTTCTCGGTCTCTTCCATTAGATTGAGCAGAATAAACACCTCATCACCGAGGGAGTAGGAATTAGTTGTCGGGATAAACAACCCGCCGTTCTTTAAGAACGGCATATACGCGGCATAAAGGTTGTTCTTGTCTCGGATGGAGACCGGTAGTATACCCTGTCGCCCGCTACCACCGCCTCTAGCTGCATCCGCCATAAGGCCATCACCTAACCGGTATTACTTAAGGTCGCCCCAACAATACGTGACCAGCCGAGGAAGAGCCGTTCGAGCGTTAGCGCCTCGTTCAACGGCTGCTCCATGGCCCGCCGCAGGGCCGTTAATTCGTCACGATACTCGTAGAGTACGCGCCAAGGCAGCGTTGTCACAAGCGCGACCAGATCATCGTTAGCCGGCAGCCGCACAGCGGCGCTTCCGCCGGCCTTAGCGCGGAGGCAGTCCGCGAGCAGCTGCTCGTTAAGAAACGCGAGCGTCGCCAGCCGGGTGCCGGCCCACCGGGCGGCCAGACTGGGGGCGCTGGTTCGACCCTGCAGCAGTTGCAGGATATCGCCGGCCAAGCTCGGCGCGTAATCAGCTAAACCTTCATCGGCGAACGTGATCGAGCGCTCCGGACAACCGCCAGCCAGCGCCAGCAGCGTGGCGGCATCGCGGCGCCCGTGCATCTCCAGCCAAGCCTCGGCTGCGTCTATCGCGGGCAAAGGTAGCGTCAGCCGCCGGCACCGACTCCGCACTGTAGCGGTTAGGCGCTCTGGGCTGGCCGCTACGAGCACGATGATCACCCTAGCTGGTGGCTCCTCCAGTGTCTTTAGTAGGCTGTTAGCCGCCTGAATTGTCAGCCAATCCGCGAGCTCGATAACGGCGACGCGCCGACCGCCGTACTGGCTAGCCAGTGTCAGCCCCGCGCTGAGCTCCCGGATCTGGTCGACCTTGATCGTAGGGCGCTCCTCGGAGTCGGGCTCGACAACGAGGTAATCGGGGTGATTACCCGCCTGGTTCAGCTGACACGAGCGGCACTGCCCACATGGACCCGTCGTCCCGGGATCGAGACAGATCAACAGGCGCGCCAAGGCCCCGGCGAATCGGGAAGCCGCCGAGCGTTCCGGGCCCGATAGGATCAGGCCTTGGGGCAGTGACTCGTCGCGTGCCTGCCGTGCAAGCTGCTCATAGACCGCCGTCTGCCACGGGCGAACAGGTAGCGGACTATCAGCCACGGGCGACCAGCTCATCAATGCAATCGATGACATCGGTAGTCACGGCATCCGTATCACGGCTAGCGTCGATGCGGCAGAAACGCGACGGCGCCTGGCGCTGGCGGGTCGCGTAGCCAGCCCGAACCCGCTCGAAGAACGCGTCCGCCTCCGCCTCGAAACGATCCGGGGCGCTGCGATCACGAGCCCGCTCGCGGCCGGCAGCGACGTCGATATCGAGCAGGATCGTGAGATCCGGTTGCAGCGTACCGTTGACGCGTCGCTCAAGGGTGGCGATCCAATCCGTATCCAGCTGGCGCCCGAATCCCTGGTAGGCGTAGGTGGCATCGCTAAAACGATCGCAGACAACCCATTGCCCCTTGGTCAACGCGGGATGGATGACCTCCTCGATATGCTGGGCCCGCGCCGCAAAGACGAGCAGCAATTCCGTTTCGCCGCTCATAGGCTGATCCGCATCGGGGCGCAATAGTAGCTCGCGAATGGATTCACCCAACCCGGTGCCGCCCGGCTCGCGTGTGAATACGGTCGAGATGCCATGCGCTCCCAGGCGTTGCTCAACGGCCGCCATGGCCGACGTTTTGCCGGCTCCTTCCACGCCTTCAAGGCTTATAAAACGGCCTGGGGGCGATGTCACGGTCATTGCCTCTGGTAACGCTGTACGGCGCGGTTATGCTCCTGGAGGGTCTCCGAGAAGTAATGGCTCTTGTCATCCCCCTTGGCCACGAAGTAAAGGGCCTCTCCCTCCGCGGGGTCCACGGCCGCTCGGACGGAGGCCTCGCCGGGTAGTGCGATGGGGGTGGGCGGCAATCCGTGCCGGGTGTAGGTATTATACGGTGTGTCCCGTCGCAGATCGCGGCGCGAGATGTTGCCGTCGTAACCCGTACCCATGCCGTAGATAACGGTGGGGTCGGTCTGGAGGCGCATACCCCTGTTGAGCCGGCGCACGAATACACCCGCGATACGCCGGCGCTCCTCGGGCACGGCCGTTTCCTTCTCGATAATAGAGGCCAAGGTCAGCGCCTGGTACGGCGAGTCCAGCGGCAATCCCTCCTGGCGCTGCTCCCATGCCTCGGTCAAAATCTGCTGCATGGCCGTGTAGGCACGTCTTAGCAGCGCCTTGTCCGTGGTCCCCCGCGGGAACTTGTAGGTCTGTGGCAAGAATCGGCCCTCGGGGTGCTCGCCCTCAGCGCCGATGCTGGCCATCACCTCCTCCGTTGAAGCATCATCAAGCGTGGCGTCGACGGCCTCATGGGCATGGATTGCCTCGAGCATACGCTCGAAACGCCAGCCCTCAATGACGGTAATCCGGTAACTAACCACATCGCCACGTACCATCGCGCCCATGAGTGTAGCCACGGTCATACCGGGCTCGATAAGGTACTCGCCCGCCTGCAGACGGTGGGCAGTACCTGTTATACGCCCGTAGACCCGAAGGCGCCAGGCATAGCGGATCAAGCCCTCGTCGGCCAGCCACGCCGCAACGCGGGCCAGACTCTCGCCGTGTTGTAGTCTAAACCGACGGGAATCATCGCCCGTCACAAGGCGTTGCGATCCCATGGCAACAACGTAGTAATAGCTCGCTAGCCCCGATCCCGCGATAACCAGTGCGGCGACGGCCGCTAGGGTCAAAACGCGCCAGCGCCGGATGATCGCCATTAGCTGCCCTCGCCCAGCCAGTCCAGCATGGCCCGGCGCCCCGTTAGGCGGGCCAATAGCTCACGACAGCAGCGCCAGTCCTGGGATAGCGCCATGCCATCGAGTTCGCGCACCGGCCACAACCCGATCACGCTGTTCGTCAGAAACATCTCGTCGGCACCGAGAACATCGGCTTGTGACAATGACTGCTCGCGGACTGGGTACCCCGCGGCCGCACGCTCGGCCACGACCTCGCTACGCATCACGCCCTCGACCCCACAGGCCCGGACAGGCGGTGTTACTAGCTCATCGCCGTAACGTAGGAAAAGATTCGTCATCGTACCTTCCATGAGGTACTGGCCGTCCGCGTCCCACATCAGTCCCTCGGGTACGGCCGCATCGCGCCATTCGCTTCGCGCGATTACCTGCTCCAGTCGATTGAGATGCTTGCTGCCCGCCAAGGCGGGTCGGTAAGGCAGGCGTGTATCGCAGGTGCGAACGGCTACGCCATCACGCCAATAGGCGATAGGATGCCCGGGAATACCGGCAACACTGACGATGCGCCGCGGTTGCGCCTCGGCCGGGGCTCGATAGCCGCGCCCACCGCTGCCGCGGGTGATCGTCACGCGCACGATGGCCGTATCGTGGCCCGTCACCGCCGCTATCTCGTCCAGGAGCGTCGAGGCCTCGGGTGGTGGAAAGCCTAAGAGCCAACAACCGGCGCTGAGGCGTTCATAATGCCTCGTCCACAGGCCGGGCTCACCCGCTATGACCGCGATGGTCTCGAAGACACCATCGCCGTACGCCAGACCCCGGTCATCCGTTGGAACCTGCTGCGCCGGCTGACCGTTAATCAGGGTCATGCGGTGAGGTCATCATTCCGCGCGGCGAAATATCAGGGTGCCGTTAGTGCCACCGAACCCGAACGAATTGGACGCCACGCTATCGACACGCGCCTCTCGGGCCTGCCCGGGGACATAGTCGAGATCATGACCATCATCCGGGTCATCCAGATTAATGGTCGGGGGCAGGATCTGGTCACGCAACGCCAGGATGCTGAAAATCGCCTCAACGCCCCCCGCGGCACCTAGCAGATGACCCGTCATGGATTTCGTGGAGCTCACCGGTACCTCATGGGCGTGCGCGCCGAGAACAGTTTTGACTGCCTCGGTCTCCGCCCGATCGCCGACACCGGTTGAGGTGCCATGGGCATTGATGTAGTCCAGATCTTTGCCACCCATGTTGGCATCGCGAAGAGCCGCTCGCATGCAGCGGGCCGCCCCGTCCCCGTCGGCAGGCGGCTGCGTCATGTGGTGAGCATCACCACTCATGCCAAAACCCGATAGCTCCGCATAGATCGGCGCACCGCGCGCCCGGGCTCGCTCGTATTCCTCCACGACGACGACACCCGCGCCATCAGCCAGCACGAAGCCATCGCGCTCCCGATCCCACGGCCGGCTCGCTCGCTGAGGCTCATCGTTTCGCCCCGATAGCGCCTTGGCCGCGGCAAATCCGCCTAGCCCCGTGGGTGTAGTACAGAATTCCGCACCACCCGCGATCATCACATCCGCGTCGCCATAACCGATCAATCGACCTGCTTGGCCGATGTTATGGGTGCCGCTCGTACACGCCGTAACGGTCGCCAGGTTCGGGCCCTTGATGCCCAGGGCAATCGACAGATTGCCCGAGATCATGTTGATGATCGCACTGGGAATGAAGAAGGGCGTGATCTTGCGTGGTCCCCCATTGAGGTAGGAGATATGGCCCTTCTCAATGGAGTAGATGCCGCCGATCCCAGACCCAACGGCAATGCCGACGCGATCCGCATCCTCATCGGTCACTTCCAGATCCGCATCCCTTACGGCATCCATGGCCGCCGCGTACCCGTAGTGGATGAACGGATCCATCTTCCGTGCGTCTTTCGGGCTGAGGTAGTGATCCACATCGAAGCCATCGACCTCGCCACCGAAGCGCACGGAGAACGCCGAGGTATCAAAGCGCTCGATCGGCCGGATGCCGCTGCGCCCTGCCAGGACGGCATCCCACGCCTGGTCTACCCTACTCCCGACGGGCGAAACCAACCCCATACCCGTCACCACTACACGCCGTGCTGCCACGGACCACCTCCGTAATCGGCAATCACACTCAGTCACGGGGCCTTAGTTGCGGCCCCGTCTACTCGCCGATCGAGATCACTACTGTTCGAGGTTCCGATTGATGTAGTCGATAGCCTGCTGAACCGTCGTGATCTTCTCGGCCTCTTCGTCCGGGATCTCGCACTCGAACTCCTCCTCGAGCGCCATGACGAGCTCCACGGTGTCCAGGGAATCGGCACCTAGATCATCAACGAACGAGGCCTCGGACGACACCTCGTCCTCTTTAACCCCGAGTTGCTCGACGACGATCTTCTTAACCCGTTCCTCAATGCTACTCATTATTCTCGTTCCTCCGCGGATAGAATTGCCCGGCCCACCGTGAGCATTGCCCCGGTGATCCCGGCCGACTGGGGCGCGTATTCTAGGCCAACAGCGCTGCCGCTGCCACCGACGCTACAGTCACCCCTTAGTTCATACACAGCCCGCCGTTGATGTTCAGCGTCTCTCCCGTAATAAAACCGGCTGCAGGCGACGCCAGATAGACCACCGCCGCGGCAACCTCTTCGGGATCACCAAGGCGCTCCAGGGGCGTCTGATCGAGTAACGCCTGGCGCTGTTCGTCGGCGAGCGAGTCCGTCATATCCGTGGCGATGAACCCGGGAGCGACGGCATTAACGGTGATACCACGACTGCCCACTTCGCGCGCCAGTGACCGCGTCAGCCCCATCACGCCAGCCTTGGCGGCGGCATAATTGCTCTGCCCAGCATTGCCCATGGCACCGACCACTGACGCAATATTGATGATGCGACCACCGCGGGCCTTCATCATGCCGCGGAGTACCGCCTTACTCATGCGATAGACCGCGCTCAGGTTGGTATCCACGGTGTCGTCCCATTCCTCATCCTTCATGCGCATGACGAGGTTGTCACGCGTAATCCCCGCATTATTGACCAGGATCGTTACCGGCCCATGGGTGTCAGCGATCACCTTGATCAGCTCCGGTGCGGCGGTGCGGTCGGTGACATCGAGCACACGCCCCTCGCCCGTGAGACCTTCGTCGGCGAGGGCCTGACTGATCCGCTGGGCGCCCTGCTCCGACGTCGCGGTACCAATGACCGTCGCCCCGTTGCGCGCAAGCGCTAAGGCGATCGCATACCCGAGGCCGCGGCTGGCGCCCGTGACTAGAGCGACATTATTTTCGAGGCTAAACAATGACATGCGAATTATTTCTCAAGTGCGCTATTAAGTGAATCAACGTCAACAACGGCCTGGATCGGGAACCGACGATCAATACGGCGGTTCAGCCCAGACAAGACTTTGCCGGGCCCGAGCTCAAGGAGTTGATCAATGCCCGCTGCGCGCATGGCCTCAATGGTCTCTACCCAACGAACCGGCCTCTGCAGCTGCTGGGTCAAGCAGCGACGAATAGCATCGGGATCGGGATCCGTGCCGAGGTCGCTATTACGGATGACGGTAACCTCCGGGGATCGCACCGTGGCGGTGGCAAGGCGATCAGCCAGACGCTCCGCCGCCGGCCTCATTAGCTCGCAATGAGCGGGTACACTCACGGCCAGCTCTTGGGTTCGCTTCGCCCCGGCTGCCGTCGCGGCTTCCATGGCCCGACGCACCGCCGCGGCGTGACCGGCGATCACCACCTGCCCCGGGGCATTAAAATTAACCGGCGCAACGACCTCATCGCCCGCGACACGCTCACAGCACGCGCGTAGGGTGGCATCATCAAGCCCCATAATAGCGGCCATCAGACCGCCATCCGCCGGCACGGCCTCTTGCATGAAGCGCCCGCGTTCGTGCGTTAACGCAACCGCTTCCTCGAACTCCAGGGCGCCCGAGCAGACCAGCGCCGTATACTCGCCCAGGCTGTGGCCCGCCATACATTGCGGGTAGCGACCCCCCGCGGCCAGCCAGGCACGCCATGTCGCTACGCCAGCAGCCAGCATGGCAGGCTGCGTGATCTCTGTTTGATTGAGCCGCTCGGCAGGACCCGCGGTGATCAGCGCCGCTAAGTCCATGCCCAGTACCTGGCCGGCCGTCGCCAAGGTATCGCGGACAACAGCATAGTGCTCGGCAAGGTCGGCAAGCATGCCAACCGATTGCGAGCCCTGCCCAGGGAAGACGCACCCAAGTCGCTCACTCATTTCTATGCGTTATGCCTCGTTGTCGCTTTCGGGTAGTCGCGAGTTAGTAGCGAACGAGCGCGGTGCCCCATGTAAAGCCGGCACCGAAGGCCTCCAGAAGCAAAGTATCGTCGGCCTGGATGCGGCCATCGCGCACTGCCGTATCCAGCGCCAGCGGTATGGATGCCGCCGAGGTGTTGCCATGACGATCCACGGTAACCACGACCTGGTCCATCGGCATCGCTAACTTCCGAGCTGTGGCCGCGATGATGCGGATATTGGCCTGATGCGGCACTAGCCAATCGATATCGGTTCGTTGGAGATCGTTGGCCTCCAGCGTCTCATCGACGACCGCCCCTAGGGTGCGCACCGCTACCTTAAAGACCTCGTTCCCGCGCATCTTGATGGTGCCGTTGCTGGCATCGAGCGCCGGGTAGCCCTGGGAAATGCCCCAGGGCACATTGAGCAATGGCTCCTGGCCACCGTCGGAGTGGAGATGCGTCGACACGATGCCAGGGGTCTGTGAGGCCTCAATGACTACCGCCCCAGCACCATCCCCGAACAGGACGCAAGTCGAGCGGTCGGTCCAGTCCAAGACACGCGACAGCGTCTCGGCACCCACCACGATGGCCCGGCGCGCCCCGCCGCTACCAATATAGCGACTGGCAAGATCGAGCCCGAATATAAAGCCCGAACAAGCAGCGCTAATGTCAAAGGCAATGGCGCCTGGCCCGGCCCCCAGGCGCTGTTGGATCAGGCAAGCGGTGCTGGGGAAGACCTGATCGGGCGTCGCCGTCGCAACAATAATGAGATCGATATCGCTGGCGGCCAGCCCCGCGGCATCAAGGGCGCGTTGCGCGGCCACGGTCGCCATGTCGCCACAGGTCTCGCCATCGGCGGCGATGTGACGCTCCCTAATCCCCGTACGCTCTCGGATCCAGCGATCCGAGGTGTCGACGATGCGCTCCAGCTCCTGATTCGACAACACGCGCGCCGGTAGATAGCTGCCTGTACCCTTGATGCGCGCGTAGCTCACTCGGACTCGCCCCGTGCCGTCAGGAGCTCACCGAGCCGGCGCTCGATGCGTTGGCTAATCCCTTGGCGCGCTGCGAGGTTCGCGACCTCGATCGCGTTCTGGAAGGCCACGGCATCAGCGCCACCATGGCTTTTTACCACGAGCCCTCGCAGCCCGAGCAGACTGGCACCATTATAGCGGCGTGGATCCAAACGCCGCCGCAACGACCGCAGGACGGGTAGCGCACAGAGCCCGGCGAGCTTAGTCGCTGGGTTGCGCCCAAATTCCTCGCGCATAAAGCGCGATATCAATGCCGCCACCCCCTCACTCGCCTTGAGCGCCACATTGCCCGTAAAGCCGTCGCATACCACAACATCGGCCCCGCCCTTATACATCGAGTCGCCTTCCACGTAGCCCGTGTAATTAAGGGGACTCTGCTGTAGGAGGCTAGCGGCCTCCCTGACCTGATCGTTGCCCTTGATCTCCTCTTCGCCGAGGTTCAGCAGACCAATCCGCGGCGTCGCAAGGCCGTCCACGGATTCCGAGAGGACCGAACCCATGACAGCGAACTGGAACAGGTGCTCGGCACTGCAATCCACATTCGCGCCCAGATCGAGCATGTGGAATCGCTCAACCTCAGAGGGGATGGTGGTGCAAATGGCGGGCCGATCGATGCCTGGAAGCGTCTTGAGAACGTAACGCGCCGTTGCCATCAACGCACCAGTGTTGCCGGCACTCACGCTGACATCGGCCTCGCCCTGCTTAACCAGGTCGATGCTAACGCGCATCGACGAGTCGCGCTTGTTACGCATCGCCTGTGACGGCGAATCGTCCATGGCGACGACCTGTGTCGTGTACCGCACCCGTATTGCATCGCCGGAGCCAACGCCGTGGGCGGCCATAGCTCGGTCCAGGGCGGCTTGGTCACCGACGAGGATTAGCTCCAAACGGCCGTCACTCGCGCGCACAGCCCCGAGCGCCGCCTCAAGGACGACCTCGGGTCCGTTATCACCACTCATGGCATCGACGGCAATACGATACGGCCGCGACATGGCGCTTGCGGGCTCCCCCAACCACTGACCGCTGTCGTTAGCGACCAAAGCGACTAACTACGATAACCTCACACCGGCTGGCGCGTGCCGAATTACTCGTCGCGCCCGCGCATGACCTTACGTCCGCGGTAATAGCCCTCAGGACTGATGTGATGCCGACGATGCGTCTCGCCGGTGGTGGTATCCACCGACAACGCCGGCCCCTTGAGCGCGTCGTGGGAACGACGGTGCCCGCGACGGGACGGCGACTTGCGATTCTGTTGAACAGCCATGCTTACCTGACCTCCTGGCTCAATGGATTGCGTTAGTCCTCACGATCCCGCTTGAGATCCTTGAGGACGGCGAATGGGTTTTCGCCCGCCGGGGCGGCGTCCTCCTCGCCTGGCCCAAACTGCTGGCTCAGTGGCCGACACGGGGTATCGACGTCGTGCCGCGCCACAACGGGCAGGGACAAAAGCAATTCATCCTCCACCAGTTCTCGCAGGCGCAACATGCCATCGTCTACGACGATAACCTCTGCCGATTCCTCGTCACCCGCCCGGGCCTCAGCAGCATCGATGATGACGAACTCAAACTCGCTCACTAGCGGAACCTCGACGGGATCGAGGCATCGTTGACACGTCATCCCGATGCCCGCCTCGACCCGCCCCGAGAGCTCGATATCCCCTCGGCTCTCGGCGGTAAGCGTCAAGGACACGGCCGCCTCGTCGGCCGCCGTCCCGATATCCCGTAGGCGCGCCATGCGCTCGGTTGGCAGCTGACCGGACAGCGTACAGGACTGGTTCCGGTAGCTCGCCAGCTCAAGCATTTCTGGTAGATGGCGCGACATAAAGCGTGGATACTAGTGACCGGATTCCAGCGTGTCAAAAAAGCAGCCATGCCTTATTATCGTTCCAGGTCGTGGCAAGCTGCTCGAAACGCCCACGGAGAGGCATGACCCGACCCGATCCACCGATTAGCCTGATCCTGGCCTCAGGGTCACCGTACCGCGCTAGCCTACTGGCGCGGCTCGGGGTGACGTTTCGCCAATACGCCCCGGACCTGGACGAACGCCGCACGCCAGGCGAGGCATCAATGGCGTACGTAAAGCGGCTCGCACGCGCCAAGGCGATGGCCGGGGCGCGTGCCAGTCGCGAACGCCCTGTGATCAGCATAGGCTCCGATCAGATCTGTTCCATCGACGATGAGATCATGGGCAAGCCGGGCGACCACCCTACTGCTACGGCGCAACTGCGCCGCGTCAGCGCTAACACCGCCACATTCCTGACAGCGGTCGTCGTTCACGACAGCACGTCCATGCAGACTGAGACCGCGATAACCCGCGACGAGGTGTGTTTTCGGGAACTCGACGACGCCAGTATCGAACGCTACATCGTCGCTGAAGCACCGTTTGACTGCGCCGGAGGTTTCCGCGCCGAGGGCCTGGGCATTACCCTCTTCGACGCCATCTACAGCAGCGATCCTACCTCGCTCATCGGGTTGCCGCTCATCACAGTCAGCCGCTTACTGCGCGAGCGCGGCATCACGCTACCTTGAGCCGGAACCCCTAGCGAAGCGCGCCGGGTTGCGCCACGAGCTGCTCATGCAGGACCCAGCCGGCCGCCGAACCGATACGGTCGGCGAAGCGGTCGAAAACCGACTTCTGGGGCGTATAGTTAACCCGCTGCTCGGCGCCGACAATGTCCTTGGCGACCTCATCAGGGCTAGCCAGCCCATCGACCAAGCCCAGCTCCACGCTACGCTCACCGTGCCAATACAAACCGCTGAACAGTTTCTCGGGCTCGCCCGTCAGCCGATCACCTCGCCCCTCCCGGACTACATCGATAAACTGCTGATGGACTCCATCCAGCATGTCCTGCACATGTTCGATACTGCGTTGTTTGGTGTCGCTAAACGGATCGAGCATGGCCTTATTACGCCCCGCGGTATAGAGCCGTCGCTCGATACCCAGCTTGTCCATCGCCCCGGTAAACCCGAAGCTGCCCATGACCACGCCGATTGAGCCAACAATGGACGCCTTGTCGGCGTAGATCCGATCGGCCCCAGCAGCGACGTAATAAGCGCCGGAGGCGCAAAGGTCACCCGCGACGGCGTATAACGGCGTATCGGGATGCGCCTGTTTTAGCCGTTTCATGGCATCGTTGACGCGACCCGATTGCACTGGGCTACCACCCGGGCTATTGATACGCAGGATCACACCCTCGGCGTTGTCAGCGGCGAAGGCGTCTTCCAGTCCCGCAATGATTCGCTCGGCATTGGCCTGGCTATCGGCTGCGATCGTTCCCTGCACGTCGACAACCGCCGTATGCGACCCGCTGGCAACACCAGCGCCCGTGAACGCCCCGGGCGACACGGCGATAACCAGGACGACCAAGAGGTAAGCGGCAATGAGGAGCTTAAAGAAGATCCCCCAGCGCCTGGCACGGCGTCGCTCGCGAACCCCCTCGAGCGCCACCTCGCGCAGGGCGTCGCGCTCCCAGTTGCTTTCCTGGCTGCTGGCCACGGGGTCCTGTCGCTCGTCATTCATGCCTTAGTCGCTCCACCGATGTCGTCAAATCCGATGGCAGGGGGGCATCGAACGCCACCGTCCCGCCGGCCGGATGCTGTAGGCACACCTGTTCGGCATGCAAGAAGAGGCGCTTGAGCCCGGCGCGCCGGGCGATCTGGTTGGCTTCAACGGCACCATAGCGCTGATCACCGGCAATGGGATAGCCCATGTAGGCGGCGTGGACGCGGATCTGATGCATCCGCCCCGTCTCAGGCCGGCACCGCGATAGCGTCCAACGCCGTCCCAGCGCCTCCAGGGTCCAGAAAGTGGTCCGCGATGCCTTGCCGTCCGCAGCAACCTCGACGAACGTCTCGCCACCTTTCCCCGTATGCCGGGCAAGGCGTGCAGTGACCGGCATCTCCCCACGGGGCAGACGCCCACGAACCAGCGTTACGTAGTACTTACCGACCGCCCCCTCGCGGAACTGCTGATGCACCTGACTAAGCGCTTGGCGGCCCTTACACAGCACCACGATGCCGCTGGTGTGGCGATCCAATCGATGAGCCAGATCGAGTAACCCCACTTGGGGCCGTAACCACCGCAGCGCTTCGACGAGGCCGTAGGCCACGCCACTCCCGGCGTGCACCGCCATGCCACTGGGCTTATCCACCACAAGCAGGTGGTCATCCTCGTAACGTATTGCCTGCGCCAGTCGCTCCAGCACGCGCGCCGATGGCGTATTGGGCGCCGTCTCGCCGGTACGAACCGGCGGTAGCCGGACCTCATCGCCGCCGCACAGACGGTAGCTGGGCTTGATGCGGCCGCCATTGACGCGCACTTCGCCGCGCCGCAATAGGCGATAGAGCCGCGTCCGCGGAACCCCCTTTAGCCAGCGATGCAGGAAATTATCGATTCGCTGACCACCGCTCGTCTCGTCAACGGTGATCCGTCTTACCTCGGCCACGCTGTGTTCCCCGTAACGGACCCGTGATACCGGGTTCGCGCTTTGATGGTTCAATGCAACATTGATAACATACCAGTTGTAGTAAGCCACTGCCGAAATGCCTGACTATTCCGGGCTCTGGCGGTGGCGAATACAGAACGAATACTCGCCGGTCGCGGCGCGGCTGGCCGGCAACGATAATAACCGGGTTCACCCGACGTGCCTGTAACAGGCGTCGGAACAATGCGCCCCCTCGCCCCGAACAAGGGCCGTTAATGACCGGACTGGCTGTGACACATCTGATTGGCTTGTTGGTCGCCTCGTGGGCGATGCCAGTCGGGACAAGCGTGAGCAGCGCGCACACACGCGCGGGCGCTAGCCAGCGGCATGACCCTGTTCAGGGTGTGGTAGAGCGCCGGAGTCAACTATCCCATGAAACGCATGCTGATCAACGCAACGCAGCCCGAAGAGCTGCGTGTTGCTCTCGTCGACGGCCAATCCCTGTTCGATCTCGACATCGAGACGCCGGCGCGCGAGCGCAAGAAGGACAACATCTACAAAGGGCGAATCACCCGCGTCGAGCCTAGCCTTGAGGCGGCCTTTGTCCAGTATGGGGCCGATCGGCACGGGTTCCTCCCCTTCAAGGAGATCGCCCCGGACTACCTGCACGCCAGCCACGGCAATGAAGAGGGCAACACCCAGGACCTGATCAAAGAGGGTCAAGAGGTTGTTTTCCAGGTGGATAAAGAGGAGCGCGGGAGTAAAGGCGCCGCGCTGACAACGTTCGTGAGCCTCGCCGGCCGCTACCTTGTGCTCATGCCGAACAACCCGCGCGCAGGCGGCGTATCAAGGCGCATCGAGGGCCAGGAGCGCGCCGAGATTCGCGACGCCCTGCGCCAGCTTGAGGTCCCCGAAGGCATGGGGCTCATCGTCCGGACCGCGGGAGTGGGCCGCGGCGCTGAGGAGCTGCAGTGGGACCTGGATTACCTACTCAACCTATGGGCCGCGATACGGACCGCGGGCGAGGAGCGCGAGGCGCCGTTCCTCATCTATCAGGAGAGCAACGTCATCATCCGCGCCCTGCGCGACTACCTCAGCGCCGATGTCGGCGAGATTCTGATCGATGACGCCGCCATTTATGACCAGGCGCACGACTTCATGCGCCAGGTCATGCCGCATAACCTCAATAAGCTCAAGCGCTACGACGACGCCGTTCCGCTATTCAGCCGGTATCAGATCGAGAGTCAGATCGAATCGGCGTTTCAGCGCGAGGTTCGGCTGCCTAGTGGTGGTGCCATCGTCATCGATCACACCGAGGCCCTCATCTCCATCGACATCAACTCGTCGCGCGCTACCAAAGGCGCGGATATCGAGGAGACCGCACTCAATACGAATCTGGAAGCGGCCGAGGAGATCGCCCGACAGCTCAGGCTCCGTGATCTCGGTGGCTTGATCGTGATCGACTTCATCGACATGGGGCCCAACCGCAATCAGCGTGATGTGGAGACCCGGCTGCGCGATGCCGTTAAGGCCGACCGGGCGCGCGTCCAGGTCAGCCGGATCTCGCGGTTCGGGTTGCTTGAGATGTCGCGCCAGCGGCTTCGCTCCTCGTTGGGTGAGTCGAGTCTTGAGGTCTGCGGCCGATGTGGGGGGCAAGGCACCATCCGCGGCGTGGAATCGCTCTCATTGTCCATCCTCCGAGTCTTCGAGGAGGAGGCGATGAAGGAGAATACCGCCAAGGTAGTGGCCCAACTCCCGGTGGATGTGGCGACATTCCTGCTCAACGAGAAGCGCTCGACGCTCAATAGCATCGAAGGCCGTGACGGTGTCTCGGTCATCCTGATTCCCAATAAGGACATGGCTAGTCCGCACTACGAGGTGCAGCGCGTAAGGCGTGATGAGGCCGATACCGACGACGCGAGTCACAATCGCGCCACGGACAAGCGTGAGGCCGGTAAAGGCGAGCACCTCGTGAGTGTGGATCGATCAACTGGCGAGCAGCCGGCCGTCCGCACGATCACGCCTGACAGTCCGGCGCCCGCGCCAAGCTCGACCGAGTCATCGTCGGAAACAGGCGTGGCAGCGCGCGTCGAGGGGAGCTCGACCACCGCGCCAAGCACGCCAGCTACCGAGATACCCGGTATTATCGGGTGGCTCAAGCGCGTTTTCGTTGGTGACGACGGCAACAGCGCGGACATGACAACGAGTACCACCCCGTCCGCCGAGCCACGCGCTGAGTCAGGCGGCAGCGACCAATCAGCCGAATCGAACAAGACGTCCGGTCAAACCAACGCAAAGCGCGGCGCCAATCGATCCGGCGGTAAGTCGTCGTCATCGGATCGAGGCAAGACGAGTACCAGCGACGACGACAAGGAGACCAACCGCGGCAAGCAGGGTAACGGCGGGGGTCGCCGACGACGCGGACGGCAAGCGAATAAGGCGGTTGAGGAAACGGCCCCGTCCGATGATCAAGGAACCCCAAAGCAGCGCTCCGAAGCGCCGAACACGAAGACTCAAGAAAGCGGCACCCGTGGGCCAACGGCCAAGGGCGGTGAGAAAATAGCCGGTGATACCCCTGAGGGCGGCGGTAAGACGGAGGACGCCAGCAAGGCGAACGCAAGTAGCCGGAGTCGCCGCGGCCGACGCGGCGGTCGCCGTCGTCGTCGCGGGCAACAAGGAGAGGATCAGGGTGAGCGTTCTGAGGTAAACGAGATCGCTGAGGCGGCTCCTGCCGATGCCGAATCGGAGGCTAGCGCGGCAGACCAGACGGCCACCAAGGCTGGCGAGAGCGAGGGTGGCGGCAAGCAGCGGCGCAATCGCCGCAAGACGAAGACGGCATCCGACAAGGGAGCTAATCGGGGTGACGCAAGCCTCGGTGATGAGGAGGGAGCCCAAAAGCAGTCCGGTGAACAACCGGCAAAGAAGCCGGTGGAGGCGGATCCGCGTCGCTGGTCTGGGAGGCCGCGCATCCCAGCCGCGGAAGCCACGCAATCAGACGAGGCGCGATCGAGTCACGCGAGCGATTATAGCGCCGAACCGAATGGCAATGCCCAGCAGAGTGACGCGGGCGATCAGGCGGGTGACGCCACTCAAGGGCAGTAGCCGCTGGCCGCAGCACGCTTGACCAACCCCCGGGACCGCGAGCAAGCGGTCTCGGGGCGTGCCAGGCGACGGACGAAGGTGTGATTAGAGCGTGTGATGGGTCCGAAGATGGTGAAGCAGCCCCGCCGAGGCGTCCTCAATGAGGTCAAAAACCCGATCGAAACCGCCGGCGGGCCCGTAATAGGGATCGGGCACCTCACGTTGGGTGGCGTTCGATGCGAAGTCCAGTAGCCGATGGATTCGTTCGCGCTCCTCGTTGGTCGACGCATTACCCAGCAGGTGGGCGAAATTCTCGTCGTCCATGACCAGGATATAATCGAATGCGGCTAAGTCATATTGACTGAACCGTCGCGAGCGGATATCACTCAAGTCGATCCCGCGCTCGCTCGCCGCCGCCTCGGCTCGCGGGTCCGGCGGATTACCGACATGGAAGCCATGCGTCCCCGCTGAATCGGTCTCGATGATCTCGCTAAGCCCTGCCTCCGCGACACGATGACGGAAAACGCCCTCGGCCGTGGGCGATCGGCATATATTGCCCAGACAAACAAAAAGCACACGGATCATAACGACTCTCGTTTCGAATGATGATGGTTGGAAACGGGCTCCATGGCGTGCCGTCACACACCCTATCGAGCCTCCTAGAACTCGACCTCAGCCACCGCCGTAGTGGGCAGCGACGCGCTCAAGGTCGGCGGGCGTATCCACGCCCGGTTCCGGCGCCTCGGCGACGGTTGTGACATGGATGGGGTAGCCGTGCCACAGGGCCCGCAGCTGCTCCAAGCGCTCCAGGCGTTCGATGTCCGGCACCCCTAGGCCAGGGAAACGGTGCAGAAAGCCAGCACGATAAGCGTAGAGTCCCAGATGGCGGTACCACACGGATTCGCCCGGCTCCTCACGCGGCCAAGGGATCGGCGCACGACTGAAGTACAGGGCGTAGCCACGGTGATCCAAGACGACCTTAACGGCAGTGGGATCATCGATCAGCCCGCGCGCCATTGGCGTCGCCAGCGTCGCGATAGCGGCATCGGGATGATGATTCAGGCCGTCGGCGGCGGCCGTTAACAGGGCCGGCGGCATAAGCGGCTCATCCCCCTGCAGGTTGACCACAATGGCGTCGTCCGCGAGCTCGAGGGTTTGGCACACCTCGGCGATGCGGTCCGTGCCGGTCGAATGGTCGCCACCGGTGACGATGCCCTCGCCCCCGGCGTCCCGCGCGACCGCGGCCACGCGATCGTCATCCGTGGCGACAACGACCCTAACAGCACCACTAGCCCAAGCGCGCTCTTGGACCCGCTCGATCATGGTGTGCCCACCGAGCTCGCAAAGAGGCTTGCCGGGCAGGCGCTCGGATCCCATCCGCGCCGGGATTACAACAATAAACGCCGTCATGTCAGCTCTCGCTGGTCGCTTCGTGGTCGGCCCCGTCCGTGCCACACAATCGCTCAATCAGATCCTCGGCCTGCCTAACCAGGGCCGCATCGGGATAGAGCTCCACCGGCATGTACCACAATCGCCCGTCGTCAAAGCCCTCGCATTTGACGGCATCCTTCGCCGTCATCACCACAGGCCGCGAATCGCCGAACGCCAGGTCATCGGCATGAAAGCGATGATGATCGGCAAATGCGTGCGGGATGATCTGAAAGCCGGCATCGCGCAACGCGTTAAAGAAGCGCGCCGGCACACCGATCGCCGCCACCGCATGGACACGCTGCCCGGTATCGGGCGGTGAGCGCGATGCCAGCGACCCGGTCACGGGAGCCAGCGAGGTCGGGCGCAGCCGGAAGGAGGCACTAGCGAGATCAGGCCGCGGCCCACCGTTCGCCACCACGAGGTCCACCTCGCGCAAGCGCTCGGGCGGTTCCCGCAGGGGCCCCGCCGGCAGGCAGCGGCCGTTACCTAGCCCCCAGTCGCTGTCGAGTACTGCCACTTCGGCATCCCGCCCGAGGCGATAATGCTGCAGACCATCATCGCTGATGACGAGATCGCAGCGACTACTGGCTAGTAACGCCGCGGCCGCCCGACAGCGGTCGCGTCCAACGTAGACGGGCGCGTTCGTCGCGCGCGCCGTCATGACCGCCTCATCGCCGACAACTCGCGGATCACTAGCGCCGTGCACCGCTAGGCAACGGCGGCGGAGGCCGCCACCGTAGCCTCGTAACACGATACCCGGTCGGTAACCTTTGGTGCGAGCCCGGCGAGCGAGCCAGCCCACCAATGGGGTCTTGCCACTGCCCCCGACAAAGACGCTGCCGACAACCAGCACCGGGGCGCCGAGTCGGCAGGCATTAGCGGCGAGTCGTCGCCTTCGCCCCCCCGCCAACCGGCGGAAGACCCACACCAGTGGCGACAACGCCCGCGCTAGGGAGCCGTCGCGACGCCAGAACGCAGGCAGCGAGGCCACGGTCTAGGAGGGCTCACCTATTGGTTCAGCACCCGGACCCTGCTGCAGGCGCTGCAACGCCGCGTACGACCCGCCGCGTGCCATGAGCTCACCGTGCGTCCCCGTCTCGACAACACGTCCAGCGTCCAGAACCACGATGCGATCCGCGTTCTCGATGGTAGACAAGCGATGAGCGATGACCAGCGTCGTCCGCCCCTGCATCAGTGTCTCGAGCGCCTTCTGGATCTCGTTCTCCGACTCCGTATCCAGGGCCGACGTGGCCTCGTCGAGTATCAGCACGGGGGCGTCCTTGACCAACGCTCGGGCGATCGCGATTCGCTGTCGCTGGCCACCCGACAGCATCACGCCGTTCTCACCCACCATGGTGTCCAGTCCATCGGGAAGCGCGTCGATGAATGACAGGGCGTTCGCCGCCCTCGCCGCCTCGCGAATCCGTTCGCGTGAGGGGTTGGCGACGCCGTAACCGATGTTCGCCGCAATGGTGTCGTTAAACAACACGACTTGTTGACTGACCAGCGCCATTTGACGGCGCAGGCAATCCAAGCGATAGGAGCGCAGGCCGATACCATCGAGGCGGATCGCCCCCGTCTCGACCTCATAGAAACGCGGTAGAAGATTGGCCACCGTGGTCTTGCCGCTGCCTGAACGACCGACGATGGCCACCGTTTGACACGGTTCGATGGTGAGCTGGAAATCCGTCAGCACGGGCTCGGTTCCTGGGCGATAACGGAAGGTAACCCCATCGAAGTCGATGCGGCCGGCCACCCGATCAACCTCGTAATCACCGTGATCATCCTCGGCGGGAGTGTCGAGTAGGCTAAAGATACTATCGCCCGCCGCAATGCCCTTTTGGATGATCGCCTGAACGTTCGTCAGCCGCTTAATGGGCTGCAGAAGTAACAACATCGCAGTAATGAACGACACGAAGGCGCCCACGCTAATGGTGTGAACAATGTCGTCCAGCGTCGCCAGATAGATGACCAGCGACAAGGAGGCGGCGGCGCAGAACTGAACTACCGGTGTGCTTAAGGCCTTGGTCGCTGCGAATTTCAAGAACTGGCGCTTGTTGCGCTCATTGACTTGATCGAAGCGCCGGCGCTCCTGGTCCTCGCCACCGAAGATCTTGACGACATCGCTGCCCTCGATCGCCTCCTCAGCGACATACGCAACACCGCCCACGGATCGCTGTATACGGTGACTCAGACGCCGGAAGCGCTTACTGATGTAGATCACGACGAAACCGAGCACCGGTCCAAGCGCCACGAAGATGAGCGCCAGCCGCCAACTGATCCACGCCATGTAGGCCATTAAGAACACGATGGTGGCGCCGTCACGCACCAGGATGACGACCGCCTTCGAACCGGCCTGCGCCACCTGCTCAACGTTATAGGTAAGCTTGGATAACAGCATCCCAGAGGATGCCTCGTCGTAGAAGCGTCGCGGCATGGCCAGGAGCTGGTCAAAGACCTCATAGCGCAGACGCGCTATGACATGACGGCTGATCCAGCTCGTGCCGTAATCCGCCGCAAAGCTGGCGACACCTCGTACAACAAAAACGCCCATAATGCCCAAGGGAACGAGGCGGATGACCGTGGCATCGCGCTCAACGAAGCCCTCGTCCAACAACGGCTTGATCAACCAGGCGAAGCCCGCCTCGGTGGCAGCCACTACGATCATACCCGCGACGGCGGCCGCGGCGACGCGCCAGTGCGGCACCACATAGCGCAGCAGTCGCAGATAAACGTTGAGGCCCCTACCCTCACCCTCTTGTGTCGCGGTATGGACCGTCATTGCTGCTGGCGCGGCACGGTCGCCATGCCGACGCGGCGAAAGCCCGATCCCTGGGCCGCATCCATGGCCGTGACGACGCGCTCATGATCGGTCGCCCCGTCGGCCCGAATCACAACGGGTACGTCCTCCGCTGACCGATCGCCACGGGCCTCAGTTAGGGCACGCTCGATGGTCCCGATCTTGCTGTTAACCAGCTTCTGGCCGTTGACGAAGAAACTGCCCTCGGTATTGATGGTCACGCGAATGGGCTGGGACTGCTGGCGACTCGGCTGCTGGCTGGCCTCCGGTAGGGAGATATTCAGATCCGCTTCCTTGAGAAATGTGGTGCTAACCATAAAAAAGATCAGCATCAAGAAGACCACATCGATCAGCGGTGTCAGGTTGATCTCGGGCTCCTCACGGCGGCGCCGCGGGTTGAGATTCATGATCGCCCCGCGCCAAGCTTGTCGCGCTGCCCGTGGATAACCTCCACCAGCTTCAAGGCCTCTTGCTCCATTTCCACCACCAGCGCATCGACCTTCCCCCGGAAATAGCGATGCATAGCCAGGGCGGGGATGGCGACCACCAGGCCGGCCGCCGTTGTAACCAACGCCTCGGAGATACCGCCGGCAAGCGCCGGGGCATTCCCCAGGCCTTGCGCACTAATCGTGCTAAAGACCTTGATCATACCGATTACCGTGCCGAGGAGCCCCAACAGCGGGCTGACCGCGGCAATGGTGCCGAGCGTGTTGAGGAAGCGTTCCAGCGCATGCGCCTCGTGGCGTCCGGCATCAGCGATGCTCTCCATCATGACCGCACGCTCGTGGTGCATATTGACCAGACCGGCGGCCACCACACGGCCAAGGGGCGATTTCGAGCGAATCTCACGTAACTGCTCTGAATCGAGCGTGTTGTTCTTAATGCCGCGCCAGACCTGGGCCACCAGATTCGGCGGTACATTGCGCCGACGCTGTAGGGCCCAGAGGCGCTCACCAATAATCGTCAACGCGAGGATGGAGACCGCGAGTATCGGCAGCATCAGCCAACCGCCGGATTGAATCAAGTCCCACACGTTCTAGCGCGCCCCTTGTTGGCAAGCACGGATGTTGTTTGGCCTGGGATCATACTCGATGGGCTCCGGGCCTTGAAAGGCAGTCTGGCGCAACCCCTCGTGATAGAAGCGCCGCGCGGCGCCGCGTTGCGCCGTCACAACGCGTGCGCCCTCGGCATCCACGGTCACTGTCACGGCGCCGTGGCGCCCCGTCGTCAGTACCCGAGCGCCTCGACAGCGATAACGCCGAACAATGTCGGGATCGGGAAGCCCGTAGGCGTTGTTGTAGCCGCTGGAGACGATAGCGATAGCCGGGGCGACGGCCTCGACGAAGGGGCTTGAGGAGGCATCACCACTGCCGTGATGCGGCACGAGCATGGCGTCCACGGGTTGGTTGAGGCGATCGGCGATCTTCGCTTCCTGCTCGCGGCCGATATCGCCGGTGAGCAACAAGCGTTGGCCGGCGATCTCGATCAGCAGGACACAAGAGCTAGCATTGCCGCTGAGATCTTTGGCTCGTGGCGGCCACAGCACACGGAAGGTGGCCGGTCCACGCTGCCAGCGCTGGCCGGCATGACATCGTTCCTCGCCCCGACTAGCCTCCTCGCCGACGAGGATCCGCTGATAATCCAAGCGCTCGCGCAGCAGCGGCCACCCGCCAGCGTGATCCCGATCATCATGGCTGATGATGACATGATCAACGCGGCGGCGCCCCCGCGCCTTGAGATAGGGCCACAGGCTAAACCGCGCCGCCGAGCTATCCCCCCACGCCGGCCCCGTGTCGTAGACCAACGTGTAGCCCGGCATGGCAACGACGGCGGCCGTTCCTTGACCGACCTCGAGCACCGTCAGACGCAGGCTTATGCCGCTAGTCGGCAGCACTGTCGGCATCATCAGGGCTAGCCCGACCCCAACCGTCACCGGCAATGGCATGAGCCCCCGCAGGAAAACGCCTACCAGCACCACCATGAGCGCCAACGCGAGGCTACCGGCCGTGGCCGGCTCAATAGCACCACCGAGTTCAGCGACGCGGGTGAGGCTATCCATCGAGCCCTGCAGGAGCGCGCTCGTGGTACGCCCGCCGACATGCGCGACGAGGGTTCCGGGGAAGGTCATGACAACCAACGCGGTAATCAGCGAAAGCGGAACGAGGACCAACGAGAAAACGGGGATAGCGATTAGATTAACCGGCAGGGACAACCAGGCCGCCTGCCCGAAAAAGCATAGCGTCAGGACTGCCATACCCAACGAGAGAAGGCACTGGAGCCGAAGCATCAGCGCCGTCCGGCCTGTGCCAACGGGCGCCGTCTTGATACCGACCAGGATTAGCCCCACCGCCCCAAAGGACAGCCAAAACCCGGCACTCAGCAGGCTCCAGGGATGGGCAGCGGCTATTGCGGCCATGGCGAAAGCGAGCAGCCGCATAAGCGACCAGCGTCGGCGCGCCATGACCGCTACCGCAACCAGCACCAGCATGACAAGCGCGCGCAGCGTCGGCAGTGCCCAACCGGCCAGTTGGGCATAGGCACCGGCGGTAGCGATCGCTATGACGGCGCCCAGCCATGGCGCCGGGAGCCACACGCTCAACCGTGGTAGAGCGCGAACGATCCAGCGACCTGCCAACCACCCGATCCCCGCGACCAGTCCGATGTGGAGACCGGAGATCGCAACCAGGTGGGCTGTGCCCGTCTGCCGCAGTGTCTCCCAGGCGGCATCATCGAGCCCACGGCGATCGCCAACAGTGATCGCTCGCCAGACCGCCGTGCCCATTTGGTCCTCGGCATGCCGCATAAGGGCGTCGGCGATACGGGCACGCATTCCGGCCAGGGCGTTACCGCCGTCCAAGCGTTGCGATGCCGCGGCATCGCGCACATAGGCCTCGGCATCGATGCGGCGAGCCGACAGATAGCGTTCGTAGTCGAAAGGGACCGGATTCATCAGGCCCCGCGGTCGCTCGAGACGCAACGCCAGACGCCAGTGCTCGCCGGGTGTCACGTTGCCGCGATCCTCGCCGTACCAGCTAACACGGATAGATCGAGGCAGGCGTCGACCGGGCGGATAGGGGCTTATCTCATGCGGCTGCAGCTCGAAGCGGGTACGCTCCCCGTCGCGCTCGACCAACCCGGCGATCTCACCGGTAACCGTTACGTCCGCTGGCGTGCTATCTCGTGGCGGCCTTGCCCCTTGCATGAGTGCCAGCGCCCCGGCCCCCCAGAGAACCCCCACGCCCAGCCAGCCCATGGGACGCGCCAACCCGACGGGGCTTACTACGAGCACCGTCAGCATCGCTAGCGCCGGCAGGAGCCACGCCGCGATGCCTACCGGGACATTTAGGCTGATAACAAGACCGCCAACGAAGGCCAGCATCCCTGCTGTCATAGCTCACGTCCGTCACTATTGGATCGCGCGACTACGCCTCAGAGCTGATCTTGCCATCATCCAAATAGACAATGCGATCCATGCGCTCCGCGAGTTCAGTGTCGTGGGTCACCATGACAACCGCGCTGCCGTACTGGCGATTGCTGTCCTGGAAACGCTCGAAAACCCGGTTAGCGGTTTGCCGGTCCAGATTACCCGTCGGCTCATCGGCGAGGATGCAGCGCGGGCGCGTCACCAGCGCCCGCGCGATGGCTACGCGCTGGCGCTCACCCCCCGATAGCTCCGAGGGCATGTGGGCGACGCGCTCGCCCAGCCCGATATCCCCGAGGACACCACGAGCGCGCTCACGCGCCTCACTACGGCCCATGCCACGGATCAACAACGGCATAGCAACATTATCCAAGGCCGTGAACTCGGGCAGCAGATGATGGAACTGATAGATAAAGCCCAGCGCCCGGTTGCGCAAGCGGCCGCGCGCCACCGCGCCGAGCCGATTCATGGCCTCGCCGTCGACAAATACCTGACCCGCGTCCGGCGATTCTAAGCCGCCAAGTACATGCAGCAGGGTGCTCTTGCCGGCCCCCGAACGCCCGACCACCGCCACTTGCTCGCCCGCGGCGACGGCCATTTGGATGTCATCGAGCACGCTAACCGGCTCGGGACCACTGGCGAACGTCCGGGATACGCCCTCACAACGAATGGTGAAACCATGCTCAGTCATGGCGAAGGGCCTCCGCTGGGGCAGTGCGCGCCGCGCGCCACGCCGGGTAGAGCGTCGCCAGAAGCGACAGAATCAAGGCAGCGAGTGCGGTCCAGACCACATCCGCTATCTCAACTTTGGACGGTAAGTCGCTGATAAGGTAAACGCTTTTCGGTATGAATTGAACGCCGAATAGGCCCTCAACAGCCGGTACGATGCTCTCGACGTTGAGACCGATAACAACACCGAGCGCCACGCCTAGCACCATGCCCACGGTCCCTATAATCGCGCCCTGAATAATAAACACAGCCATGATCATGCGGGGCGTCGCACCGAGTGTGCGCAGGATTGCAATATCCGCCTGCTTATCCGTCACCATCATGACTAGGGTGGATATGATGTTGAACGCCGCGATGCCCATAATGAACATCAGGATGATGAACATCATGGTCTTCTCGGTCTGGACCGCCCGGAAGAACTGCCGATTCTGTTGGGTCCAATCGGAGACGCGATAGAGCCCATCCAGGGATTGCGCCGCCTCCCGGGCCAACCCAGGCGCCGCGAACAGATCGTCGAATTCGAGCCGTATCCCGGTAACGCTGCTGCCCGCGCGAAACAATGCCTGGGCGTCGGCGAGATGGATAAACGCAAGCGTACTGTCGTAACGCGCCATATCAACGTCGAATACCCCGCCTACCGTGAAGCGCCGCACGCGGGGTGTAATACCAGCGACCGACATACGCGCCTCCGGCGTCACGACGGTAACCTTGTCGCCCACCTCGAGGCCGAGGCTACGCGCGAGCCCGCTGCCGAGTATGACCCGGAAACTCCCCGGTTTCAGGGCCTCGGCATCGCCTTGGGTTAAGCTACTCAAGGCCTCCGAGACCTGGCGCTCGCGCTCCGGGATGATCCCGCGTAGGCGCGCGCCCTTGACTTCGGAGCGATGCGTGAGCATGACCTGCCCCCTGACGAAGGGCGCTGCCCCACGGACCCGTGGGCGAGCGAGCAATTGGTCACTAACCTTCTGCCAGTCCTGCATGTTGTCGTCGAAGGCCTGGACAGTGGCGTGGGACACCATCGCCAGGATCCGCGATCGTAGCTCCTGCTCGAAGCCGTTCATCACCGACATCACAACGATGAGGACCATGACGCCGATCGCGATCCCCGCCGTCGAGAGCACGGAGATGAACGACAAGAACCCCCGGCGCCGCTTGGCCCGCGTATAGCGCCAGCCGATAAACAACGGCAGCGCCAGCGCGCGCAGCGGACGACCTAAGGCGCCTAAGGCGGCAGCGAATGATGATGACATCCTAGTAGCGTCTCTTAGTTACTATCGGTTCAGGGAAGCCTCACCGGGATACGGCGATCCACGGCAATACCGTCGGGACTGACGCTCGCGCCTACCCCGATCAGCTCAACACCAGCCGCGGCCGCCTGCCGCAGAGCGCGCCCGTAAGCCGGATCAATCGTATCAGCTGGCTCGACCCGGGTGACGTCCCCGCGCTGGGCGCAAAAGACCGTCGCGGCCTGGTAGCCCTCGGCCTGGACCAGATCCGTCAGCACCTCCAGATGCCGCCGGCCACGATCACTAACGGCGTCCGGAAAGACCGCCACACCTTGGTCATCCACGGCGGCCGTCACGTTTTTTACCTCCACGAATGCCGCGCGTTGCCGCGTCGTGTCGCGCAGCCGAAAATCGGCCCGCATGGGCGCCTGCGGCACGTTGATCTCAGCGCGTAGCTCATTATAAGCGTCGAGTTCGGGGAGCAAGCCGCCGTCGATGGCTTCGCGAATAAGAGAGTTGGTGCGCCCCGTATGAACCCCCACCAAGGCCCCTGACGCCACCTCCACGAGCTCCCAGGTGTAGGCATACTTGCGTCGCGGGTTAGTGGCCTGGCTCAGCCAGATCCGCGAGCCCGGCGCCGCGCAACCTAGCATCGAGCCGGTGTTCGGGCAGTGGCAGGTCGTCGTGCTGCCATCCGGCCACACAACATCGGCCAGGAAGCGCTTGTAGCGCTGACGCAGGTGGGCGCACTGGAGGGTTTGCTCGAAACGCATCAATGACGGCCTGGGTAGCGGTTTAGTGCGACCACGGACGCTGCTATCCTCCCGCATAATCAATGGGAGGCAAAGACATGCGATCCTACGCAACGATAGCGTTCATAGCGACGATGCTCGCGACACCGGCCGTGGCCGAGGATCTGCTGGTCGATCGCGTTCGCGCATCAGAGGGCATCGAGATCACTCGCGGCAAGACCATGGAGCAGGTCAAACAGCGCCACGGCCAGCCCCAGCAGGTTAGAGGACCGGTGGGCGAGCCGCCGATCACCCGCTGGGTTTATCCGCAATTTACCGTGTACTTCGAGCAAGATCGCGTTATCCATGCCGTCGCCCAGCGGTAGCCGCCGACGCTACTAGCCCGCTCGGCCTGGCCTGGAGCCCGCTGCCGGCCGGTAGCAGCCGAGCTAGCGAGCCCCCTAGCGGCCTGGGTGGACCGCCATCAGCCAGCATCGACAGCAGTCGCCCGGTGGGGCTCGTCTCACTCGTAAT
This sequence comes from uncultured Ectothiorhodospiraceae bacterium, assembly GCA_913055565.1. GTDB lineage: Bacteria > Pseudomonadota > Gammaproteobacteria > Nitrococcales > Nitrococcaceae > CAJXKP01. Next base: position 29,637 of record CAJXKP010000008.1, on the reverse strand, counting down.
CGACCTCCGCCTGGCTGCCATCGGCCGGACGGACTGGGAAGCCCTGACAACGGCCCCAGTTCGAGATCATCTTCTGCGATAGCTTAGCGGCTATCATGTCCGTGACGCAGCTGGCCTCCGGGATCATCTCAACGATATCGCAGCCGGCGATGCGGACGTTCGCATTCCCCATCACGGCTTCCACGATGGCCAACAGTTGATACCAGCCGAGGCCACCGGGCTGCGGTGTGCCCACCCCGGGTGCCTGCCCCGGCTGCATCGCGTCCAGATCAACCGTCAGATAAACCGGTCCGCGCAACTCGCTCAGCTCAGCGAGTAGTGCCTGCCAGCTGGCATCGTCGTGCAGCGCCCGGTCGCTGTAGCAACGGATCGCCGGATCGGCGGCGATGCGCTCCGCCTCGGCATCCATGAGCGAGCGAACGCCCGCCATGATGATGCCATGGCCGGCCTCGCGGATCTGGTGCATCGGGCTGGCGTGACTGAACGCGCTGCCCTCGAAATGCGACCTTAAATCGGCGTGGGCATCAACATGGACCACCGTTCCCGGCTCTCGGAGCCGCCCAGCGACGAGGGAAGCCGTTACCGAGTGCTCGCCACCCAGCGATAGCAACAGGGCATCCTCGGGCAAGTCCCGGGCGTACTGGGTCAATCGCTGATGGAAGTCGGCGTTGTCCTCATAGAGCCGCTTATCGACCGCCGGCAGCACACGCACCCCCATGTGTTTAAACGGCGACCAACCACCGTCTTCCTCGTAGAACTCCAGCTGATCTGTTGCGATGAGGATGGCCTCGGGCCCATTACGTGTACCCGATTTATAGGATACGGTCAGCTCGTGCGGTAACGGCTGAATCAACACGTCCGCCTGTTCCAGGGGGCGGTTAGGTAATAGCTGATATTGCAACTCGTCGTTCATCGCTCATCGATCCCGTCTGGCTGGCATGCGGCAACGCCCGCACCGGCGGCACACTGGCGGCTAAAACGCCAACCCGCCGCCTTACTCGTTACTGTCTCCGGTGGTGTATCGCGACGCTCGTAGGCTCATCGACATCGCATGGCTTCACCTCCCCTAACCGAACCACTCCCGTTTCGGCCGCCACGGGCTCGTCCTAGGCCGCGGCCTCGGCGACGGTCTCGACCATGGCGCTCGTCAGCGACGCCAGATCGCCGTCCGTCATAACGAACGGCGGCATAACGTAGACCAACCTGCCGAATGGGCGCACCCAGACACCGCGGCGAACGAGCGCCGGTTGCATCCAGTGCATGGCCGCGGCCTCGGTCATCTCGATTACGCCGATGGCGCCGAAACAGCGGACATCCGTGACGTTGGAAAGCTCACGCGCCGGCGCCAGCCCGCGACGCAATCCGTTCTCGATGCGCGCGATATTGGCCTGCCAAGGCGAGTTGATCAGCTCGTCGATGCTCGCGTTGGCGACGGCGCAAGCCAACGGGTTGGCCATAAAGGTCGGCCCGTGCATGAAGGCCCCTGGATCACCGGAGGATAGCGTGTCACTGACCTCGCGGGTCGTCAGGGTGGCCGCCAAGGTCATGTAGCCGCCGGTGAGCGCCTTGCCGAGGCACAGGATATCCGGGGTGACCCCGGCCCCCTGGCAGGCGAATAGATGCCCCGTGCGCCCGAATCCGGTGGCGATCTCATCGAAGATGAGGAGCACGCCGTGCTCGTCACAGAGTTGCCTTAGACGCTGTAGGTAGCGGGGACAGTGGAACCGCATGCCACCCGCGCCTTGCACCAACGGCTCGATGATCACGGCGGCCACCTCACCGGCATAGGCCGCTAGCTGATCGCGCACCCCCTGGATGCAGGAATCATTGAAATCGTCATCCGTCGGGCAATCCGGGGCCGGCGCGAAAAGCCGCTCCGGGAGCACGGCCGAGAACAGATGATGCATGCCATTGACCGGATCGCAGACCGACATGGCCCCCGCGGTATCGCCATGATAGCCATTCCGGACGGTCAGTATGCGATGGCGCTTGGTGTGCCCGCGCGCCTGCCAGTACTGGACCGCCATCTTGAGCGCCACCTCCACGGACACGGATCCGGAGTCGCAGAAGAAGACCTTGTCCAATGGCTCCGGCGTCAGCTCGACCAGCCTGTCAGCCAGGTCGGCAGCCGGTCGGTGCGTCAGGCCGCCGAACATTACGTGCGCCATACGACCCAACTGCCCAGTCACAGCCTCATTGAGCCGAGGGTGATTGTAGCCGTGGATGGCGCACCACCATGACGCCATGCCATCGATGAGCTCCCGGCCGTCCTCAAGGGTCAGCCGAACGCCATGGGCCTCGCGCACCGGGTAGACCGGCGGCGGATCCACCATCGGGGCATAGGGATGCCAGACCTGTTGCCGTTCCCGCTCGAGCCAGTCCAAGACCCTCGTCCCACTTGCTCAACTCGTCCAGCGCGCATTCTACATACACCGCGGGTAGGCGGCGACGCCCCAGCGCCGAACACCACAGCAGGGCGGCACGCCCCAAGGGCTACCAGATTCACTGGAGCGGCCAAGCGTGGATAAATTCAGTAGCGTGGCTTAGAATCACGGTGCCATCCGCGAGCGCGTTGCCTTCATCGAGCAACGTCCAACGCACCGACGCCAGGCGCATGACAGACAACCGAAACAACCTTCTCGACCCCAGCGTCCCGGAAACACCGGGTGACCGCCGCGACTGGTTCGCGCTGCCTGGCAGTGCTGCCACGCTGGCGCTGGCACGAGCCGCCGAGAACGGCCCCGAGCTGACCGTTATCGTCACGGCCAGCGCCCAGCAGGCGCGCTATCTCCACGACGAGCTCGCCTTCTTCGCGCCGCAGTTGAGCCTGGCGATCATGCCGGACTGGGAGACGCTGCCCTACGATGTCTTCTCGCCCCATCAGGACATCATCTCCCAGCGCTTACGCACACTGAACGCGCTGCCTCAAACACGGCACGGCGCCCTCCTCGTTCCGGTTAGCACGCTGATGCAACGCCTCGCCCCGCGTGACTTCCTGGATGCGCGGGTCATCCGTTTGCACACCGGCGATCAGTTGTCGCTCGACAGCATGCGCGCCCGGCTGGAGGCCGCTGGGTATCGCTGTGTCTCCGAGGTCATGGAGCATGGCGAGTTCGCCGTCCGCGGCTCCATCCTCGACCTGTTTCCGATGGGCTCGGACCAACCTATCCGTATCGACCTTTTCGATGACGAGATCGATACCCTGCGCCTATTCGAACCGGAGAGCCAACGCAGCGGCGAGCGTGTCCCGTCCATCGAGTTGCTTCCCGCTCGCGAATTCCCGACGGATGAAGAAGGTATCCGTGTTTTTCGACGTAATTTCCGCGCGACCTTCGAGGGCGACCCCGGCGACAGCCTGGTCTATTACGAGATCAGTGAGCGTCGCTGGCCGAGCGGCATCGAGTACTACCTGCCGCTCTTCTTCGAGCACACTGCGACACTATTCGATTACCTGCCCGCGGGTGGGCGTATCTTTCGCGTCGGTGACATCGACGAGCAGCTCGATACCGACTGGCACCAGATCAACGAGCGTTACGAGCAGCGCCGCCACGACCGGGAGCGCCCACTCCTGGCGCCTGACCAACTGTTCCTGCCCCCGGACGAGGTCCGCGCCTGGTTCAACCATCACCCCCAAGTCGCGCTCCATCACACCGACGACGCGCCGGGTCGCGCGCGCGATCAGGTATTCCCTGCCAAGCCGCTGCCCGACCTCCGCGGCCAACCCCAGGCCGACAACCCGCTGTCGGCGCTCGCCCGGTGGCTGGACGACTACAGCGGGCGCGTACTCTTCATCGCCGAGACCGCTGGGCGTCGCGAATCCCTCCTGGAGCGGCTCAAGACGTTAGGCCATCGCCCCAAGCGCGTCGAGAGCTGGCAGGAATTCCTCACGGAAGATAGCGCTAGCGCTATTACGATCGCCCCGCTGGAAACAGGTTTCGTCCTGCCCGATAACGGGTTGGCGATCGTGCCCGAGGACGCCCTATTCGCGGAACGCCCCACTCAACGCCGTCGCCAACAACAGCGCGAGCGCGACCCCGACGCCATTATCCGCGACCTCACCGACCTGAGCATCGACGCACCGGTGGTCCATGAGGATCACGGTGTCGGCCGTTATAAGGGATTGGAATCACTGGTCGTCGGTGACATGACCACGGAATTCCTGACCATCGAGTACGCCGGCGGCGACCGCCTCTATGTCCCGGTGAGCTCGCTCAATCTGGTCAGCCGCTATACCGGCATGGATAGCGACAACGCGCCACTCCATCGCCTCGGCGGCGAGCAATGGGAGCGCGCCAAACGCAAGGCCGCCGAGAAGGCGCGCGATGTGGCCGCGGAACTACTCGATATCTACGCCCGACGGGCAGCCCAAAAGGGCCACGCCCACGAGCTGCCCGAGGACGAGTATCAGCGTTTCGCCGCGCAGTTCCCATTCGAGGAGACGCCCGACCAGCAACAGGCCATCGATGCGGTCGTCCAGGACCTGCGCTCGGAGCAGCCCATGGACCGGGTTATCTGCGGCGATGTCGGCTTTGGTAAGACCGAGGTCGCGATGCGGGGCGCCTTCGTAGGGGTCCAGAGCGGCCATCAGGTAGCCGTCCTGGTGCCGACCACGCTGTTGGCGCAGCAGCATTATCAGAACTTCTGCGACCGATTCGCGGACTGGCCCGTGCGCGTCGAACTGCTGTCGCGTTTTCGCTCAACCAAGGAGCAGAACGCGGTGCTCGCCGACCTCGCCGCGGGCGATGTCGATATCGTCATCGGCACCCATAAGCTTTTACAGAATAACGTCGAGTTCCAAAACCTTGGGCTGCTCATCGTCGACGAGGAACACCGCTTCGGCGTACGCCAAAAAGAAAAGCTCAAGTCGCTGCGCGCTAATCTGGATATCCTGACGCTAACCGCGACGCCCATACCGCGGACGTTGAACATGTCCCTGGCCGCCATTCGTGACCTGTCCATCATCGCGACACCACCCGCGCGGCGCCTGGCCGTCAAGACCTTCGTCAACGAGTGGAACGAGGGCCTCATCCAGGAGGCCCTGCAGCGTGAGCTACACCGCGGTGGCCAGGTCTATTTCCTCCACAACGACCTGGACAGCATCGACCGCATCGCCCGTGAGCTGGAGGAACTGGTCCCGGAGGCACGGATACGCATCGCCCACGGTCGGATGCGTGAACGCGAGCTCGAGCGCGTTATGCTCGACTTCTACCACCAGCGATTTAATGTGCTCGTTTGCAGCACGATCATCGAGAGCGGTATCGACGTCCCCAGCGCCAATACCATCGTGATCAATCGCGCCGACCGTTTCGGCCTGGCCCAGCTGCACCAGCTACGCGGTCGCGTCGGGCGCTCCCATCATCGCGCCTACGCCTATCTCCTCGCGCCGCCACGGCGCTCCATGACCGGTGATGCCGTCAAACGACTTGACGCCATATCGTCACTCGAGGATCTCGGTATCGGTTTTGCCCTCGCCAGCCACGATCTCGAGATCCGCGGCGCTGGTGAGCTCCTGGGCGAGGGGCAAAGCGGCCAGATCCAGGAGGTCGGTTTCTCGCTGTATACCGACCTCCTCGACCGAGCCGTGGAGGATCTGCGCTCGGGTAACGAGCCATCGCTGGAGCAGCCGCTGCGACACGGCACCGAAGTCGATCTGCACATCCCGGCCCTGTTGCCCGAGGACTACCTACCTGACGTCCATACACGGCTCGTGCAATACAAGCGGGTTGCCAACGCCGACAGCGAAGCGAGCCTCCACGAGCTCCAGGTCGAGATGGTGGACCGGTTCGGTCGCCTCCCGGAGCCAGCGCAGAACCTCTTCCGCGTTACCGAGCTCAAGCTCTGGGCGCATCGGCTCGGCATCCAGCGTATCGAGGCCGGCCCGAGGGGTGGCATGATGGACTTCACCGACGCACCGGCCGTGGATACCGGCGCCCTGGTCAGTCTCGTGCAGAATCACCCGAACAGCTATCGCCTCGATGGCGAGAAGCGATTGCGTTTCCAGCTGGCCACCGATGATCCGGACGAGCGTATCCGTGGCGTTAGCGGCCTTTTACAAGTACTCGAAAACCGCGAGGCGGCCTGATGCGCAACCTTGGCTATGCTGGCTGGTTCCTTGTGGCCACCGCCGTGCTGTTGCCGACATGGGCACCCGCCGAGAAAGGGCAAGACTCGGTTCAGTGGTATGCGGTCGAAGTCGTGCTGTTCGATCAGCGGGGCGCGGGCAGCGAGGACGGTGAACGCTGGTCGCGAGACCCCAGCCTACCGACCGTGGAACAGCGCCTGGTTTCCGTTGGCTCCATCGGGGAATCACCAGGGTTTAGCGCGCTGGCGGACGAAGCCCGCAAGCTCAACGGCATCCGTCGCGAGCTCGCTGGCACCAGCGGCTATCAGGTCTTAGCGCATATCGCCTGGCGCCAGCCTGGCTTGGCCAAGGACCTCGCACCCGCGGTTGCCCTACCAGCGGGCTGGGACCCGCCGACGGCAGCCCGACTTCGCGACGAAGCCGCCGAGCAGGCGGCAGACAGCAAGCCACTCGGGGCCGACTCGCTCGCGCTCAGCGACGAACGCCTCAGCGCGTACGCCAAGCGCGCCAGTAATCCGTTCGCGCAAGTGCCCGACCGGACACAGCTATTCGGCACCATCCGCGCCTACCGCGAGCGTTATCTGCACCTTGAAATGGACTTGCGTTTTGCGCCTGACGGCTGGCCCCGGGGGAACACAGAAAAGGCCGAGCCCAGCAGTAAAACGGGGGACCTGACGGCGGCGCCCCATTCCTATGCCTTCCGCCAAGAGCGCCGCCTGCGTAGTGACGAGATCCACTATTTGGATCACCCGGCACTAGGCATGGTTACCATCATACGGCCCATCGATCGGCCGGAGGGCGCCGCGGCCCTCCCCGCCGGCCAGTAAGACCGCACCATCGGCTTGCGGCTTAGAGCCGCGGGATGAACGCACCGAGCAATGAGCGCACCTGCGCCATGCCCTGGTTGAGATTGGCCTCGATGTCGTTCATCGCCACAGTTTCCTGGCCGTGCAGCCCGGCGGCCCAGTTAGCGCACACCGCGCAGGTGGCGTAGGCGAGATTGAGCTCACGCGCCAGGGCCGCTTCCGGCATGCCTGTCATACCCACCATCGTGGACCCGTCACGGGCCAACCGCTTGATCTCAGCGGCTGTCTCGAGGCGAGGGCCCTGCGTGGCTGCGTAACAGCCGCCAGCTACATAGCCAACGTTGGCCTCCTCGGCTGCGGCCACCATGCGTTGGCGCAGCTTCGGATCGTAGGGATACGTAAAATCGATGTGATTCACGTCCTCGTCGAAATAGGTGTGCTCCCGACCCGCTGTGTAATCGATGATCTGATCGGGGAAAGCCAGATCCCCTGGCTTGAATGCATCGTCGATGGACCCCACGGCCGCTACCGCCACCAGCTGCTCCGCGCCCACATGCTTGAGCGCCCAGAGATTGGCCCGGAAATTGACACGATGCGGCGGAATCGTATGGCCATAACCATGCCGCGCGAGGAAGATCACTCGCCGGCCATGCAGATCGCCATGTGTCACGGGGGCCGAGGGCTCCCCATAGGGCGTGTGGACCATCTCGCGCCGCGCGATTTCTAAACCTGCAAGGGACGTTAATCCCGTTCCGCCAATAATGGCCAGGGTCATGCCTTCTCCTCAGTCGCCAACGAATAAGGAGCCGATTCGAGACACGGCGACCGGCACGTCGCCGCCTTACTACGACTCATCCAGGAAGGCCTCGGCAATGGCGTAAATGCCGGCAACATTGCGAAAGTAGCCACGATAGTCCATACCAGCGCCGAAGACATACCGATCGGGAACCTCGAGGCCGACGAATTCGGCCTCGAGGCCCGGCATGCGGCGTTCATGGCGCTTATCCACCAGAACGGCCGTCGCCACTGAAGCCGCCCCCTGATCGCGACACTCCTGGAGGATGCCGGCCAGCGTGGTCCCCTCATCCAGGATATCGTCGACCACCACGACGTGGCGGCCCTTCAGCGGTGTTTGCGGCCGAGCCAACCAGAGCAGATCCCGCCCGGTGGTGGATCCGTGATAACGCGTGGCATGGATGTAATCCAGTTCTAGCGCGAACTCGAGCCGCGGCAATAGCCTGCCAAGCGGCACAATCGCACCGGTCATTACGCCGAGGAAAAGCGGTTGGGTACCAGCGTAGGCAGCGCTAATCGAGCTCGCCATGGTATCCAAGGCCTCGGCGACCGCCGCACTGTCATGAATGATCTCGGCGTTATCAAGCACCGCACGCAGATGCGTCTCCGTGATCGGCTCTGTCGCCAGCATGCAATACCCCCGTCGTCGCCGTCGCGAGCCCGCCCGAGCGAGGCAGCGATGGCCCAGCCATCCCGTTGCTCGCCGGTCGATTGCCTCCGAGACGCGCTAGTATAGGCGCCGAAGGCCGTCCCAGCCAGGCATAGCCTCAGCGTTCCGCAATTCCCATGTTGGCCTTCGACGTGGTCGCGTCATCCCCAGCCGAGGGCGTCTGCGGCCAGGCAAGGCCGCGGTCGAGCCTCCAGGGAAGGTCCATGGCGTCCCTCGGCAGGGGGTGACGCGACCACACGTCCTCCCTCGGGATCACATATTAAAAGTGGCTGCTCAGCATCAGCCGCCTGGCCAGGCCACCCCCTCCGCGCTGGCCTACAACACGGCTTAAACGCCGTCATCAACCGTCGATCAGCACCCGCGTCCCCGGCTGAACCTGCTCGTATAGGGCGATGACATCGGCATTGCGCATGCGCACACAACCGCGTGAACCGGGCTGGCCGACGGGCCGTTCGTCCGGTCCGCCGTGGATATAGATAAAGCGACGCATGGTGTCCCGTTGTCCCAATCGATTGCGACCCGGCTCGAGGCCCGATAGCCACATGATGCGCGATAGGATCCAATCCCGGCCGGGACAGGCCTCGCCCAGCGCCGGTGAGTAGATCTCGCCGGTCGGGCGGCGCGCCACGAACACCGTCCCCGGCGGGGCGTCGTCGCCGATCATTGCCCTGATCTTGTGCCAGCCACGGGGCGTACAGCCACTACCATCCAGTTCGCCAACGCCATTACGGCCCGTCGCTACGGGGAAACGACTGAGTACCGTCCCGGCCGCGTCGTTGGCGCGGACCAGCAGTTCCTGATCAGCCACGTCGACGTGTAGCCACGCCGCATCAGTCGCCGGCACGTTCCGCATCGCTCCAATCGCAGTAGGGGTGCTCGATAAGACAAACATTGTAATACCGGGCCTTATCGGAGACCTCGCGACCGATCCAGTCCGGGATAGCGAAATGTTCGTCCGATGCACCCAGCTCTATTTCGGCCACCACCAGCCCGGCATTGTCGCCCTCGAAGCAATCGATCTCCCAGACGTGATCCTGATAGGGAACCCGATAGCGTACCTTCTCAATGAGCGGCCCCGAACACAGATGGTCGAGCATCTCTTCGGCATCGGTCAGCGGTATCTGGTATTCATATTCGCGCCTTGTGACAGCGAGGGTCATCCCCTTGAAATTAAGGCTGGCATGCTGCCCAGCCATGCGTACCCGGGCACTGCAACGCTCACTACCCGCTAGGTAGCCCTGTTTCACTCGCTGACCCGGTTCCGCCAGAGCGCGCCAACCCTCGTCGGCCACTAGGTATTTACGCTCGATCTCGGTGCCCATGCGCTCACTCCAAAAAAGTGGCATGGTATCGCTAATGACGGCGCCTGTCCCGGATGACCTCCCCGCGGAGCTGGCTTGTTGAGGCCGACGATTTGATACACTTTGGCCGCAACTCAAGCCATCGCAAAGGATGCCCCTGATGAAGAAGCTCGTCCTCCTCCGCCACGGGCAGAGCGTTTGGAATCTGGAAAACCGGTTTACCGGGTGGAAAGACGTCGACCTCACCGAGCAAGGCTTCAACGAAGCGCGTACCGCGGGTGAGCGGCTCGCGCGGCACGGCTTTCGCTTCGACTGGATGTTTACCTCGGTATTGCGCCGCGCGATCCGTACCGGCTGGATCGCACTCGACGGGGTCGACCAGCTTTGGATCCCCGTCACTAAGGATTGGCGCCTCAACGAACGCCACTATGGCGCGCTCACGGGCCTCGACAAGTCCGAGACGGCTCAGGAGTACGGTGAGGAGCAGGTCCACACATGGCGCCGCAGTTACGCCACACCGCCGCCGGCATTAGATGAGCAAGACCCCCGTCATCCGCGCTTCGATCCGCGCTACGCGCACCTCACCGCCGATCAACTGCCGGCGACGGAATCCCTCAAGGATACCCTGGAGCGCGTCCTGCCCTATTGGGAGTCCGACATCGTGCCGGCACTGCGATCCGAACAGACCATCCTGATAGCGGCGCACGGCAACAGCCTGCGAGCCTTGGTCAAGCACCTGGACGGCGTCTCCGATGAGGCCATCACCAGTGTCGAGATCCCGACCGGCGAGCCGCTGGTCTACGAGCTCGATGACCAGCTCGCCGTCCAGCAGAGCTATTACCTCAAGGATCGTGACTGATCATTAGGGCCGATAAGGCCGCTGGAAGCGGCACGCGCAGGGCTAACCATGAGCGATGAGGGGCGTGTTGCGGTCATCGCCGATGGCAGCCACGGCCTGGGGTTCGAGACAGCCCGGCGCCTGGCCGGGCGTGGCGTGATCGTTATCCTCGCTAGCGCCGATGGTCTGGTGGGTAAGGCGGCCGCGGATAAGCTTCAAAGCGAAGGACTCAACGTCCGCTTTCACCCGCTGGATATGACGCGCTCGGACGGCATCCTCAAGTTGCGGCAGTGGCTCGCGGCCAACCTCGGGCGCCTCGACATCCTCATCAAATACCCCGACAACCAGAGGGCCGCGGCGCCCGATGGGATCTTGAACGTCGCACTCGATACACTACGCGAGCGTATCGAGGCGAGCGCCTTTGGGGCGTTGCGCCTGACTCAAGAGCTCTTGCCGCTGATGGAGTCAGGCGGTTGGGGTCGCATCGTCCATGTTGGGGCCGGCGCGGGACAATTGAATCGCATGGCCCCCGATCATGCCGCCGATCGCCTCGACGCGGCGGTGTTGCATGCGCTAACCGCCATGATCGGCGCGGCCACTGCACAGCGATCGGTCCGCGTCAACGCCGTCGATGCCGACATCTCGGAGACACCCAACGAACGGCTTATCGACCGGGACGCCATGGCGGAGGCCTCAGAGAGCATCGTGCAGGCCGCTCTGATGTCCGACCACGGCCCCAACGGTTGCCTCCTACGCGCGGGCGAGGTCGTCGATTGGTAGATCGCAGCGTACGCCGCGGCCACCGTCGTCCCATCGGGCGACGAGGCCTGTCATGCGTTATCTGATCAAGCCGCTAATAGCGCTCCTCGTAGTAGCAATTGCCACCGCGTCGATCGCGATCTGGCGCACGGGTGCGCCACTGACTCGCGATCCGGGGTTGGCATACCGGCTCAGCGCCTATCTAAGCGCTAAGCGCGTTGAGACGACGCCCGTCAGCGTTTTCCCGGAGCGTGAGCAGCCCAGTTATTATCGCCCCCTGGATCGCGTCTTTCAGGCGGCGCTGGCGAGCGCGCGTGAGCGGGGATGGCGTATCAAAACCAGCGACAGCGCTAACCACAAGTTTCACGCGGTTGCGCGCACGCCCTGGCTGGGCTTTAAGGATGACATCCAGGTCCAACTAAGCCGCGTTAACGACGCTAAGACCGCGTTACAGTTCCAAGGCGAGTCCCGCCGAGGCCTGGTCGATCTCGGCCAGAATACGGCGTATCTGATAGCCCTACGCCGCGGCATCGACGAGCGCCTCTAAGGCTACAGTGGACCTGCGGCGAGAGCCTCGCTAGCGTACGGACACGCCGCAACGGCGCGCTGCACGCCTTGTAGCGGGCACCGGCCGTCCGCGGTCCAACACACCGCTCGTACCACACCCGCTACCGCGACACGCCGCGGCGCGGGCTAGTATGCAGCATCCCGCTAAGCACGGGGAGCGCAGGTAATCGAGCGATTCCTCACCGTGTTTAGTCGTCTACAGCGGCATTGATCTTCGAGGCCAGGATGAAGTCATTCTCGTGCAGGCCGTTGATCTTGTGGGTCCATATCTCAACCGTCACGTGGCCGTAACCAAATGCGATCTCCGGATGATGATTCTCCTGCTCCGAGAGATCGCCCACGGTGTTCACAAGCGCCTGCGCCGCTTTGAAATCCTTGAGCTTGAAGTCGCGACGGATCCGGGTTGCGTCGTGCGTCAACTCCCAGCCAGGCACCTCGGCGAGATGGGCCTTGGCCTGATCAGCGTCCATCGGCTCGGTACCACCCTGACACGGGGTGCACTGCTTGTCGGTAAGGCTCATGAGTGCCCTCCTTGCTTGGTGAACAGATTCGCTCGCATGATAACGGTCGATCCCTGGGATTGTCGTGGTGGCCCGATTGTTCCCAGCAATTCTATTTATGTGACCCCAGGAGGGCTCATGCTCGCGTTCCCCCCTGCCGAGGGACGCCATAAACCTTCCCTGGAGGCTCGACTGCGGCCTTCCCTGGCCGCAGACGCCCTCGGCAGGGGGTAACGCGACCACGTCGAAGGCCAACATGAGAATTGCTGGATAGTTCTCCGCCTGACTAGCCATCCTCCGAGGCCTTGGCCCGCTGATAAGCCGCCTCCAGGGCATCGAAATCCGCCTGCTCGGGCTCGATACCCTCGGCGCGTAGAGCCGCCTCAAGCGCCCGGAAACGGCGCTCGAACTTGACGTTCGTATCGCGCAGGCGCTGCTCCGGATCGCTATCTAGATGCCGGGCCAGGTTCGTGACCGCGAACAGCACATCACCCACCTCGCTGCGCGCCGCCTCCTGGTCCCCAGCCTCAAGGGCCGTCACCACCTCTTCGATCTCCTCGCGCACCTTCGCTAGGACGGGAGCCATGTCCTGCCAGTCGAAGCCGACCCGAGCGGCACGGCGCTGGAGCTTATTGGCACGCGTCAGAGCCGGCAGCGCCGGCGGGACGTCATCCAATGCACTGCCCGATCCGCTCGCCTCCCGCTCAGTGGCCTTAATGGCCTCCCAGCTCTGCTCCTGGGAACGCGCGCTAGCCTCATTGCCATCGCCGAAGACATGGGGGTGTCGCCGCACAAGCTTATCGCAGACCCCCGAGGCAATCTCGGCGAGCCCGAACTGACCGCCCTCCTCGGCGATGCGCGCGTGGAACACGACCTGGAATAGCAGGTCACCGAGCTCGTCGCATGTCCCAGCGGCATCACCGCGCTCTGCGGCGTCGCCAACCTCGTAGGCCTCTTCGAGGGTATGAGGCACCAGCGTCCGCCAGGTCTGCTGCCTATCCCAGGGGCAGCCCTGCTCGGGATCCCGCAGTATCACCATGATCTGGGTGAGGCGTGCCACCGCGGAGACGGCTTCCGGGTTGGGGCCGTCGGGGTCATCGTGCTTGCCACTCAGCATACCGGCAACCTCGTAGCTGCCACTTCGGTCCGCGGGCCAAACATCACGCCGGATGCGGCCCTTGAGGCCAACGCGCGAAACGGCGCGAAGGACGAGTCCCCGCTTAACGGGCGGGGGCTCGTCCGGGTATCGATACCAGCGTTGAGGCTGCTGCCGGCCTTGGATGGGTTCGCCTCGCCACGACCGGCAACCCCTAGCGCCACCCGAATCGTGCGCGACGGCCCAGCCGCCCGTCGGCTAGGGACTTCGATCATTGCGCCTCCCGAGCGGCGTCGCCTTCAGTATCTGGTTCACAGGCCCCAGCGGCGTCACCACCGCCGAGCCGTTCAATAACACAGGCTAGATAGCGCCGCGTTCGCGCCCGCGTACCCGGGGCCAGCTCGCCACCCTCGCGTTGCGCACGCCGCATGTCGGCGACGCCCAGACGGAGCCGCACCAGGCCTCGATTATAGCGGGCGCGGCTGTGGGAGGCATCCCGACTGACCACCTGATTATAGGCATGTAACGCCTGCTCGGGCTGGCCGCCACGGGCGAGCGCATTGCCCAGATCGTACCAGGCCTGGCTATCCGCGCTGGCATCGTCGAGATGGCGACGCAGTAGTGCCGCCGCGCGGTCATAACGCCCGGCCTCGTAGGCCCGCTTTCCCAGCTCGTAGCTCTCGCCCGCGGTCGGCTTGGGCGGTGATGAAACGCCAGCGCAGCCCGTTACAACGGCGATAAGCGCCCCCATCATAGTGGCATGCAGGATAGCGTGCTTTATCATGGTTACCGGTCAGTCCTAAGCGATCGGTTCAGGATGGAAGGTCATGAGCTCAACTACCATTAGCCCACGTAGCGTTACCGTGCCCGTACAGGTAGGCGATGTCACTATCGGCGGCGACGCCCCGGTGGTCGTTCAGTCGATGACTAATACGGACACCGCGGACGAGATTCGCACCGCCATTCAGGTCGCCGAGTTGGCGCAGGCCGGCTCGGAGCTCGTGCGCATTACGGTCAATAATAACGAGGCCGCGGCCGCGGTGCCCAATATTCGAAAGCGTCTTGAGGACATGGGCGTAAGCGTCCCGTTGGTCGGGGATTTCCATTTCAACGGTCACAAGCTCCTGCAAGATCACCCCGAGTGCGGCGAGGCGCTTGATAAGCTGCGCATCAATCCTGGCAACGTAGGCAAGGGGCGTCGGCGCGACCCGCAATTCGCTACCATGATCGAGAACGCGCGTGACCTGGATAAACCGGTCCGCATCGGGGTGAATTGGGGCAGCCTCGACCAGGATCTGCTCACCAGCATGATGGACGATAACGCGCGCCTCGATACCCCCAAGCCACCGGAGGAGGTGACCAAAGCAGCGGTTATCGAGTCCGCGCTGCAGAGCGCGCAGCGGGCGCAGGAGCTGGGGCTGCCCGAGGATCGGATCATCCTGTCCTGCAAGATGAGCGGCGTTCAGGATCTCATCGGCGTCTACCGCGACCTCGCCGAGCGCTGCCGCTACCCGCTGCATCTGGGACTGACCGAGGCCGGCATGGGCTCCAAGGGCATCGTCGCCTCCACCGCTGCCCTTGCCATCCTCATGCAGGAAGGCATCGGCGATACCATCCGTATCTCGCTAACGCCGGAACCCGGCGAGGCGCGTACCAAGGAGGTCGAGGTCGCACAGCAGATCCTGCAGACCATGGGGATTCGTGCCTTTACACCGTTGGTCACGGCCTGTCCCGGGTGCGGGCGAACAACCAGCACCTATTTCCAAGAGCTGGCCGACCAGATACAACGCCACGTCAAGGAGCGGATGCCGGAATGGCGCCAGCACTACCCGGGCGTTGAGAACATGACTCTTGCGGTCATGGGATGTGTCGTGAACGGCCCGGGCGAGAGCCGAAACGCCAACATCGGTATCAGCCTGCCCGGCACCGGTGAGAAGCCGGTCGCCCCGGTCTACGAAGACGGCGAGAAGACGGTGACGCTAAAGGGCGAAGGCATCGCTGAGGCCTTTACCGAGCGCGTCGAGGCCTATATACGCCGGACCTACGGCACCACCACCGATGAGTCGACACCCTCCTGGGCATAACGGCGGCCAATACCGCCCTAATCCGGGGAGGACGTGGAGCCGTCGAGTTGGTCGTATTTCGCCGCCACATCGGCCCACGCGTCGGCGTCGTCAGGTGGCTCCCGGCGCCGGGTGATCACGGGCCATTTGGCCGCCAGCTCGGCGTTGAGTGCCAAGAAGTGCTCTTGCCCGGCCGGTAATCGGTCATCGGCGTAGATGGCCTCGACCGGGCACTCGGGCTCGCACAGGGCGCAATCGATGCAAACCTCCGGATCAATGGCCAGGAAGTTCGGGCCCTCGTGGAAGCAGTCCACCGGGCAGATCTCAACGCAGTCCGTGTACTTGCAACGGATGCAGGACTCGGTGACGACGTAGGTCATGCGCCCCCGCTGTCGGCGCTGGGTTGTCGATCCGAGAGCGCACCGCAAACCTCACAGCGCCAATGATTGCCCGCATACTGGGCCTCGAGCGATGCGCGCACCCGCGGCCCGCGAACAAAGTCCGCCAATGTTAGCCCCGCCAGGAACCCCTCGATATCGCGCGTGAGACCGTCCCATACAGCTCGGTCCAGTTCCGAACCTCGACGCTGCGGGCCTCGCTGGTCCGCATCCATAAGCGTGATGACCTCGCCAATGGCGATCGCCTCGGGCGCACGCCCCAGCCGATAGCCACCACCGGGGCCTGGCGTCCCCTGGACCAGCCCCGCCCGGCGTAGCCGGGTGAATATCTGATCGACGTAGGACAGTGAGATGCCCTGGCAGACCGAGACCTCCGCTAAGGGCACCGCGCCGGCGGTGTTATGGATGGCCAGATGCATTAGCGCACTCACCGCGTAACGGCTCTTGGCAGTGACGTGAATCATGCCCACTTGATCAAACTCCCTAAGCCCTCACGCAGGCTAACACGAGGGACCATCCCTCTAGGCATTGTGGTCTGGCCCGGTCGCTCAGATTAGCGCTCCGACGGACCGAGTTCGAAGGGTCCAACCGTATGGCCGTGATGGATGGGACCGCCCCCAGCGCCGAAACCCGGGGCCTTTTCCATGGCCCGCTGTAGGTAGGCGCGTGCACGCCGAACCGCATCATCGAGTGCGCGCCCCTCACCGAGGCCCGTGGCGGTCGCGGACGCTAGTGTGCAGCCTGTGCCATGGTTACTGCGCGTTGCGATCCGGGGATAGCGCAGGTACAGCGGATCCTGGCCCCGCCGTGCGAGGACATCGACGACCTCCTCGCCCGCGGCATGGCCGCCTTTCAGCAGGACCGCCTCGCACCCCAGTCCCAGCAACTCGTTCGCCAGATTACCCGGCGGCTCATCGGCCCCAAGCGGTCGGCCCGCTAATACCTTCGCCTCGGGGATATTGGGAGTAACCACCGTGGCCAGCGGAAGCAGTCGTTGTCGTAGCGTGGCCTCAGCGGCCTCTTCGATGAGGCGATCACCGCTCTGAGCCACCATGACCGGGTCCACGACCAGGGGCAATGCCGAGGCGATGGCTTCCAGCCTCGCTGCCACCGCCTCGATGACCTCGCTGCTGGGCAGCATACCGGTCTTGGCCGCGTCGGCACCGATATCATCCAGCACCGAGACCATCTGCTCACCGATGAAGGCCGGCTCAACGGGCGATACCCCCTGCACCCCTAGCGTGTTCTGGGCGGTTAGTGCCGTCACCGCGCAGGTCGCGAAACCGCCCAGGGCCATGACCGATTTAATATCGGCCTGAAGCCCGGCGCCACCGCCTGAATCTGAGCCCGCGACCAGCAGGATACGAGCCGGCTGCGTCATCGCTTTCCCCCCTACTCGAAATGCTGCCGCAAGGCGGTTCGATCGATCTTGCCTGCCCCCGTCAGCGGCAAGCGACTCGCAACATCGATGTGCTTGGGAATCTTAAAGCCGGCCAATCGCTCCTTGAGCCACGCCTTGAGCTGGTCCGGATCCGGCGGCTCGCTGGTCTCCGGCGCCACGACAAGTGCCGCCGGCACCTGCCCCCAACGGTCATGGCTAACCGCGACCACGCCGGCTTGACTGATCGCGGGATGGTCCATCAGGGCCGCCTCGATCTCCTCGGGCGATATGTTCTCGCCGCCGCTTACGAACATATTATCCGCGCGACCAACGATGCGGACATAGCCCGATTCGTCCTCGCAGGCAAGATCGCCGGACCATACCCAACCGTCGGCATCGATGGTTCGCGCCGTCCGTTCCGGATCGCCGAGATAGCCGTCGAAGTTATGCGGACTGCGCAGCAGCAATACCCCCGATTCGCCGGCGGCGACGGGCTGACTGGTCTCGGGGTCGACGATGCGATAGTCACAGTGGAAAAGGCTCGTACCGACACTGTCGTGATGGGCCCTTAGGGTCTCGTTATCAGTCCCCAAACGCCCGTTGAGGAAATTGCTGGGCCCTGCTTCGGTCTGGCCGTAGGATTGCACCACCGCGATGCCTCGCTGCCAGTACGGCGCCATCGCCGGCTCACTGCACGGCGCGCCCGCCGTCGTGATGGCCTCGAGGCTTGATAGATCCGTGTTGGCGAAATCCGGATGCTCAGCCATGAAGGTCAACATGGCCTCGACCCCGCCAAAGTGATTAACCCGCTCTTGCGCGATCACCGATAACGCCTGGCCGGCGTCGAACTCGCGCAAGAGCACGATGGTCCCGCCTGAGTGGAAGATCGGGTTAAACGTGTTCCAGCCTCCGATGTGGAACATCGGGAAGAACAACAGTTCCACGCGGTTGGCCAGGCCCTCGGGGGCGGAGACCACCAGTTCCACTGAATTCCAGATCATCTGGCGGTGTGGCACCACGCAGACCTTCGGTGTAGCCGTTGTGCCGCCGGTATGGATATACAAGAACGGCTCGTCCATAGCCAGGGGCTGATTGGCATTCGCGCTGGACGTCGCCAGCACCTCGCGCTCATAGCGGCCCGGCCCGTCGTCGGACCAAGTCACCCGCGCCATCACTGTCTCGGGCACGCTCAGCTCGGCGACGCGGTCCTCGAAGACGGCCTCGTGGAAAAGCGCCTTGGGCTGGATACGGGCCAGCAGGTCATTGAGCTCCGGGGCGGCGAGCCGCTGGCTCAGTGGCGCCAGGATAATGCCCGTTTTGCCGCAAGCGAGGTACAGATCGATCGGCTCGACACGGTTGCGCGCGATAAAACACACCGCATCGCCAGCTTTCAGACCCACAACGTCGGTAAGCCAGTTAGCCACGCGGTTGGCTCGTTCATCGAGCTCGGCGTAGGTCCAGCGGTTTCCGGAGGTCGCATCCACCACGGCACAGCGCTGTGGCGTCTGTTTCCGGCGCCGGCCGGACCAATCACCCACCCAATCCATGGGTAGCTGTTCGTACGACATCGCAGCAGCCATCAATCGCTCCCGTTACCCTTTGCTGTATTGCAACAAAAACAGACAACCGGCGCTACGCCGTTGACCCGTGTCGCCCCCCGGTTACCATGCACGCAAGCACCACACGAAGAGGGCGAGCAGATCCATGACCGAGACCCGGCCCCCGCTCATCGACATCGGGGTTAACCTCACCCATCGCCGCTTCGAAGCGGACCGCGATGCGGTGATCGAAAGAGCTCACAACGCGGGCATCGAACATATCATCCTGACCGGTATCGACGGCCCCGGATCGGCGGAAGCCGGCAACCTGGCGGCCACGAATCGCGCGCTGTTTAGCGCTACCGCGGGTGTTCATCCCCATCACGCACGAGACTGGGATGACGCTACCGCGACCGCCCTCGCCCATCTGGCCGCCAACCCGACAACCGTCGCCATTGGCGAGACGGGACTAGACTTCAATCGCGATTTCTCGCCTCGCCCGGCCCAGGAGGCGGCCTTCCACGCCCAGCTCGCCATGGCCGTCACGCGCGGCTTGCCAGCATTCCTGCATCAGCGCGATGCCCATGAGCGTTTCCTGGCCATTCTGGACGAGTACCGTAATCATCTACCGGCGGCCGTCGTCCACTGCTTTACTGGTGGTAAACAGGAGCTCCAGGCCTACCTGGAGCGCGACCTGCATATCGGTGTCACCGGCTGGGTGTGCGACGACCGCCGCGGCAACGAGCTCCGCGATTGTGTGCCAGACATCCCCGCCGACCGTCTCATGATCGAGACGGACTCGCCGTTCCTGTTACCGCGCGATATCCGCCCCAAGCCCAACGGCGGCCGCAACGAGCCGGCTTATCTACCCCATATCGCCGCCGCCGTCGCGGAACTACGCGGTGAATCCGTGGCCACCGTGGCGGCTAACACAACGGCCGTGGCGCGGCGCTTTTTCGGATTCGAAAACGACGACCAATAAGCCTTCCACCAAGTGCCGCCCGGGGCCCGCGTCGCGGCTGGCCCCCGGGCGCATTCAGGCCGAAGCGCTAGCCGTGACGGCCTGAACATTGCGGGCCGCCTCACGGACGACCTCAATGCCCGCATCGGGCGCATGGGCGTGCTCGCTGAGATAGCGCCGCCAGCGGCGAGCACCGGGCAGACCTTGAAACAGACCCATAATGTGGCGGGTCATGTGCGATAACCGAACCCCGTGGTCCAGTTGCTCCGCCATGTAGGGCATGTAGGCCTCCAGGATCTCATGACGATCCGGCGCTCGCTGGCCGTCATCCCCAAAGATCCGCTGATCCGCCTGAGCCAGCAGATAGGGATCGTGGTAGGCCGCGCGACCCAGCATGACTCCGTCGAAATCCTCGACAAGCTCGGCCGCTTGATCCAGATCCCTCACACCGCCGTTGATGATGACCTCGAGATCGGGGAATTGCGCCTTGACCCGCCTTACCCGATCGTAATCTAGCGGCGGGATTTCCCTGTTCTGTTTCGGATTGAGCCCCTTGAGCCAGGCCTTGCGGGCGTGAACGATCACGGCCTCGCAGCCGGCATCGCGAACTGCCCCCACGAACCCCAGTAGATCCGCGTCGCTATCGCGATCATCGATGCCAATACGCGTCTTAACGGTGATCGGGAGTTGGCAGGCCTCTCGCATCGCGGCCACGAGGTCGGCCACCAGGCTTGGTTCTGCCATCAAGCAAGCGCCGAAACGCCCGGACTGAACGCGGTCACTCGGGCATCCCACGTTGAGATTGACCTCGTCATAGCCCCATGCCTGCGCCAGGCGCGCACAAAGGCGCAGCTGTTCGGGATCCGAGCCGCCGAACTGGGCTGCCACGGGGCGCTCGCAAGCGCTATGGCTAAGAAACTCATCACGTTTGCCGTGCCACAACGCCTGCGCAGGAATCATCTCCGTGTACAGCAAGGTATGCCTTGAGCACAGCCGCAGGAAATACCGATCGTGCCGGTCGGTCCAATCCTGCATGGGTGCTACGGATAGGCGCCGATCCAGCGCTGCAGGCCACCTACCAGCGGCGTCGAATGAGTCACTTTCCATCATAGCCGCCCCAGACTATCATCATTCTGTGCAGGGTCTTTGCCGACGGGTGGGCTATCCGATTGACGAAAGTGCCAGGGATCTCGTTGGGGAGCCGGACGCATGATGACGCGCTCTAACGGCATTACCAGCCCGCGAGTCTTTCGATGGCAACAATGGCCTCAAGGGCTAGTGGTCCTGGTGCTGAGCCTCCTAGTGCTGCCTGCGATGGCGGCCAAGCGCTGGATCCTCGTGGACACCGAGCGCGCCGTCGCCGAGGTCCATAGCGCCGACGGCGTCGTCGATCGATTCCACGGCCTGGCCGTGGGCCGCGGTGGAACGGCACCATTGCACATCCAAGGGGATGAGACCACGCCGACGGGGCAATTTCGAGTCACGCGGATAAATAGGGACAGTGACTACCACGTGTTTATCCAACTGAACTATCCAACGCCCGTGCATCTCGATCGCGCCCGCGAGCAAGGGCACATCAGCCAGGCGCGCCACCGTCAGCTCCTTGAGGAGGGCTGGCTCAGGGGCCATCTACCGCAGGACAGCGTTCTCGGTGGCTACATCGGCCTGCATGGCGTGGGTGAGGCCGACGCGACCGTCCACAAACGCTTCAACTGGACGCAGGGCTGTGTGGCGCTGACGGACGCCCAGATCGACGAGCTCAGCGACTACATCGAGGTGGGCACCCCGGTTATTATACGCTAACGACTGGTGATGACACGGCGACTGCAGCCGTGCGAGATAAATTCAGGCTTGAAACATAGCGCCTGTACCGCAATGATACTCGCAACGGCTTGGCGGGTAGCTACAGCTATCGGCCATGAGCCGTTCATAGTAACTAAAAAACGAGAAGGAGTTGACTCCATGTCCTATACCCTGAAATCGCTGCTCAAGGTTTCCGTCGCCGCCGCCTCGTTGAGCCTGCTGGCCGGCTGTGCCACCCAGGCCCACCAGGACCTCCAATCCCAGATTGATGAGTCCATGCAGATGGCCAGCGAGGCCCAGAGCACCGCCGACTCCGCCAATGCCAAGGCAGAGCTCGCGCAGGACAACGCCAACAAGGCCTTGGGCGACGCCTCCGATGCTCAGCAGACGGCGGACTCCGCCAAGGCCATGGCTCAGCAGAACGCCAAGAAGATCGACCGCATGTTCAAGCAGTCGATGCAGAAGTAACGGCCCGCATCGCGCGGCCTTGAAGGGACCCCGCTGCGCGCGGGGTCTTTTTTTGCCTACCTCATCGGCCGATGGGATAGGACGCTGCCCACCAGCGGCCTACTGGATAGGCACCCGGCGAGCCACACCCCGGGGACGGGAAACCGAACTCGGCATGCCATTGCGACGCTCGCTGGCCCGATTCAAGCGCTCATAATCCACGCGCACCCCGCTCATCCGCTCAAGGCGTTGGCTAAGCGCCTGTACCGCCTTGGCTAGGCGATTAATGCCCTTCGCCTCGTCCTCTTCAAGCATCGGATGGATCTCGACGAACAGCTCATGCGCCACCCAGCCGGCCTTAACCGGCTGATTAACGATGCGCACCGGGGTATTGAGCGTGACGCGCGGGAACAGCGACTCGATGTCGTCGGGATTCATGCGAGCGCAACCGTGGGTAACCCGCATCCCGATGCCTTCGGGCTTGTTGGTCCCGTGAATCAGATAGCCGGGCATGCCGAGGCGCATCTTAAAACGCCCCAGCGGATTATCCGGTCCCGGGGGCACCACCTGCGGCATCTCCCGGCCGGCGGCGGCCGCCTCGTCGCGGATGGACTGCGGTGGGTACCAGGACGGATCCTTGGTTTTATTAATGATCTGTGTCTCGCCGATGGGCGTCGACCAGTCGCGCCGTCCTACGCTAATCGGATAGGTCTCGACGCTCGGGGTGGCATCTGGCTCGGGCTCAGGATAGTAGTACAGCCGCATCTCCGCGACGTTCAGCACGATGCCCTCGCGCGGGGCATCGGGGAGGACGAATCGCGAGGGAATCGTAATCCGCTGCCCCGGCTCCGGCACCCACATATCAACCCCTGGATTGGCGATCGCCATCTCGCGGTAGCCGATATCGTGCCGGCGCCCAATCTCGACCAGGGTCTCGCCCTCAGCCACTCGAACCCGCTTGATCTCGCCGATGACGTCAACATCGCTCGGTGGCAGCGCAAACGTAAGCGCCCAGCTCGGCAGCGGTAGCAGGAGCAACAGCGCCAGCAGGCCACGCCTACCTAAACGAGCTACCACCATTAAGAGTCTCCGTTATCGTCGCTGTGGCCGAGCTCGCGGGCCGGTGCCACGCGGTCACGCACCAGCTGTTTGAGCTCCTTGGCCTCGGGGAATCGTCCAGCCTCAGCTCGTGCGAACACCGGCTCGGAATCCACGCGGACCACGAACACGCCGCTCTCCCCGGGCACCAATGCCACCTCGCCGACCACATCGCCCAGCGAGAACAGCAACTCCTGCGCCAGCCAGCTCGCCCGCAGAATGAACCGACACTGGCGGCAGTACTCAATGGACACCCTTGGTCGATTGCCAGCTTCGTTTATCATGAGATCAGTCTAACCCTAATAGCGCGGTGGGTCAGCGCCGCCGCCCCCGACTCGAGCCGACGATCCAGGGAGCCGTCATGCGCGTGGTGAGTTGTGAATACCAGGGTCAAAGCCGCTGGGGCGTCGCCGTCGGCGAACAGCTCTATCTGGCGCCAATCACGCGGGCTTGGGCCCGGGATGTTCGTCAGTGGATCGAAGACAGTACCGATCCCCTTGGCCTCGCCAAGACGCTGCCAGATGAGGGGGAGGGCCCGATCGACGTCGCCGATGTCCAACTCGCGGCGCCGCTCCCCAACCCCCGCCAGAACGTCATGTGCTTGGGCCTTAATTACGCCGCCCATGCCGAGGAATCCATGCGCGTCAAGGGCAAGGCCCTTGAGATGCCCGAACATCCGGTGGTCTTCACCAAATCCACGCGTTGCGTCGCGGGGCCTTACGACGCGGTGCCGCTGGACACAGCGATCACCGCTGAGCTGGATTGGGAGGTCGAGATCGCGCTGATCGTGGGCACTCACCTGCACAAGGCGGATACAGCCACCGCCCAGGCTGGCATCCTCGGCTACACCGTCGTTAACGACCTCTCGGCCCGGGATATCCAGTTCCGGCACAAGCAGTTCTTCCTGGGCAAGAGCCTGACAAACGCCTGCCCCATGGGACCAACCCTGGTCACGGCCGACGAGGTGATCGACCCGCAGAGGCTCGAGCTCTACTGCCATGTCAATGGCACCCTGAAACAAGCCGGCAATACGGCCGATCAGGTCTTTAGGGCCATCGAGATCGTCCGCCTTCTGTCTTGGGTCATGCCCCTGGCGCCGGGGGACATCATCGCAACCGGCACCCCCGACGGCGTGGGTTTCGCCCGCAACCCCCCGGAATTCCTGCGGCCAGGGGATCGTGTGGCGTGCGAGGTCGTCGGCATTGGGCGGATTGATAATCCGATCGTAGCGGCGTAGCGACAACGCCGCCGGCAGCTCGAATACTAAAGCTCAACGCCATCGTGGCACTGCGAGCCATGCGCGTCGTCTCGACGAGTCGCGGATTTTTGCAAGCCGCGTTCCTAGAGCCTTTCACCCGATCGCGGCTAGCACGCTAGACTGGCGGGTTCATGCGTCGTAGGAGTGCCTTAACCAATGAACCCCTTCAAACGCCTACCCGGCGCCGCCTCCATGAAGTGGCCACGCTTGCGGACCAGTATTATCGTGCTATTCGTCCTGGGCGTTGGGCTTTGGGGGCTGACCTACTACTGGAGCATACCGCCCGAGACCTCCGAGCCGTCGCAGATCGCCAAGCGCATGGCGCCGGCGGATGTCGACCCGAGCACCGTGACGGGCTATACCACCGCAGCGACACTGGCTCACGTCACGAATGCGTTGCTGGATAAGCCGGGCGGCTACATGAGCAATGATGTGCTGCCGCCGTTCGTGTTCATGGACAACATGCCCGCGTGGGAATATGGCGCCGTTCGCCAGATGCGCGATCTGGCGGCAAGCATGCGCAACGATATGAGCCGCTCGCGCTCGCAGTCGGATGAAGATCCCGACCTAGCGGTCGCCGAACCGCAGTTCAACTTCCCGACCAATAGTTGGATCTTCCCGGCAACGGAATCCGAGTACCAGAAAGGCGTGCGCAAGATCCGCTCCTACATGACGCGCCTGACGGGCGACGGCGATGCCGACTTCTACGCCCGCGCCGACAACCTCAACAGCTACCTAGCGCTGGTTAACAAGCGCCTCGGCAATCTCTCCCAGCGGCTCAGCGCTAGCGTCGGCTCCTATCGCATCAACACCAACCTCGCTGGTGACCCCTCGGCGAGGCAGACCAAGGCCGAGGATGATGACGTCTACACCGAGACACCTTGGCTTCAAATCGACAACGTCTATTACGAGGCTCGCGGCTCGACCTGGGCTCTTATTCATTTCCTACGTGCCGTGCGTATCGATTTCAAGGATGTGCTCGATGACAAAAACGCCATGGTCAGCCTGCGCCAGATCATCCGTGAGCTCGAGCATACACAGCGCACGATGTACAGTCCGACGGTGCTTAACGGCAACCCCTATGGGCTGTTCGCCAATCACTCCCTGATCCTGTCGAGTTACATCGCTCGCGCCAATGCGGCGATTATCGACCTGCGCGAACTGCTATCCCAGGGCTAACTCGATAATCCGGCGAGGGTGACCGACGGCCGTCGGCGACGGCATTCACTCGCGGCGGCTGAGGCCTGACATGGCCTCGCCGCGTGGGTCGACCAGGGGAGCACAACCGGTGATCTGTTGATACAGCGTGAGGAGCACACCGGCGGTTGCACCCCATATGAAGTAATCGCCGTAGGCAATGGCGCCAAGGCGATAGTAACCGCCCGCATGCTGTATGACGTGACTGCAATGGTTGGCCGCATCGAGGATAAATGCCAGCGGCACCTCGACTATCTCCGAGACCTCGCTGGGGCAGCGTCGAATCTCTGCCCGCGCATCCAGCTGCGCGACCGTTGGTAGCATGATAAACCCGGTGCCCGTGGCGTAGGCTGGCAGAGTGCCAAGGACGTGGATGCTCCGTGCTCGAACCCCAATCTCCTCACGCGCCTCCCGCCGTGCCGTCACTACCGGCGTGGCGTCGGCGGCCTCGATGCGACCTCCGGGGAAACTAATCTGACCGGCATGCCAGCGTAGCTGCTCGCTGCGGCGTGTCAGCACCACGTTAATGCCGCTCGCACGCGCGATGAACGCGACCAGCACGCCCGCCCTCGATAACCGACGATCATCGTTCGAGGGCCAGCTGTCAACGCCGCTGGCTAAGCCGCCCATCAGCCGCTGCCATTCTCTTGCGTCCAGCATCGCCCTGACCGTTGCCCGTTTGCTATCCTAGCGAAAAGGGTGGGCTCGCGATAACGACCTAGCGACCGCAGCGATACGCGTCAGGGTATCACTGGTTCCGTCTGAAACAGCTAGCTGGGACGTAGTGGCATGCAACGAATAGCGATCAAGCGCTGGATACGGGGGGTAATCGCCGTGGCAATGGCCACAGCGGCGGGCACTGGTCCCGCCATGGCGCAGACAGCTGAGGCAAATACACCGGGCGTAAGCGCCAGTACACCTAGCCTAACGGCGCATCTCAGTGAGCGTCTCGATTTTCGCGCGAGTTTCCCCGCAACGTCGGCGGGACACACCGGGTTCGAGCGATTATCCGTTAAATCGCAGCCGATGCTGGGCTCGGGCCCAGAGGGTATGGCCGTCGTCGACTGGGGACTCGATATCCAGGGGCTACGCCTGACCGGCGGTGCGCTACAGCATCAAGACGCGTACGACCACACCGCTGACGCGTTGGGGCGTCGCCGCATGCCCGCTCAGCCAATCGACAATGTGGCGCGCTGGCGACCCTACCTCGGGTTGGGCTGGGACAATACGAGCAAGCGTCAGAGCCAACTGGGTATTAAGCTCGATATCGGCGTCATCTTCGACGGCGTTGGGGTCGACTCGGGCTTTAGCAACGACCGCCCCACTCGCCGCGATCAAAAGGACTTTCTACGCCAGGAATTCGAGAGCTTCAGGTACACGCCGTCCATATCGGCCGACGTCGAGTACCGGTTCTAGCGAGACATCGGATAATGCCCGCAGGCCTCTAGTAACCACGACCTTCACTTCTCGCTTGAAGGTCACAGCCAGCAAAACGACCCTTAGTGTTTACGCTTTAAGGCTTAGCGGGCCGCTCTGGAGTCAACTGGTGGCGGCGAGGGAGGGATTCGAACCCCCGGAGCCCTCTCGGGCTCGCCCGATTTCAAGTCGGGTGCAATCGACCACTCTGCCACCTCGCCTGAATGTTCATTGTGGGCGGAGCGGCCCTAGTCGCGCAACCTGTTGAATGCCAGAGCCCATCAACACAGAATCCGCGATATAATGGGGCCAGGCGGCAGGAGCGAACCTCCCTGCCTTGCCACTAAACACACACCGCAAAGCCGCCAACCGCCGGTGTTAGGAGGCCCAATGAGCCAGCCTAGTAGCGCTATCGACTGGGACCGCCACGCGAGCCACAGTAGAGCATGTACACAGTGTGGGACCGGCTACCCACGGCCATGCGCCTGCGGTGGCGAAGTGCACCGTGAGGTGATGACCTTACCCGGCGGTGGCTACATCCAGCTAACGCGCTGCGACACCTGCCTCACACCCGATGGGCGCTAGCCCGCTCGGGCGTAACCCTCACGCGATGGTCGCTTGGGTCCAGAGTCGCTATTCGGGATGGGTTGATGGCTGAGCCATGGAACCTCGCATCTCACGCACCAGCCGAGGACCGCGATAGACCAGCCCCGTGTAGACCTGGACAAGGTCCGCCCCCGCGCAGCGCTTTGCCTCGGCGTCTTCGCCCGTGAGCACGCCGCCAACCCCGATAATCGGTAGCTGCGGACCGACAATGGCGCGCAGCCTCGCGAGTACGGCCGTCGACGGGGCCATCAACGGCGCCCCGCTGACGCCGCCCGTCTCGTCACCATGCCGAGCATCCGCCACACTCGCATGATCCGTGGTGGTGTTCGTCGCCGTCACGCCATCGACCTCCGCCGCCACTAGCGCGCGCGCTAGCGTAACTAGCTCGTCATCCGCCATATCCGGGGCAATCTTGACCACCAACGGCACATAGCGAGCCTGTTCGTTGGCTAGCCGGCGTTGCCGCGCCTTGAGCTCGCCGAGCAGCTCGTGCAATGCGTCGCCCGCCTGCAGAGCCCTAAGCCCCGGTGTATTAGGCGATGACAGATTCACTGCGACGTAATCCGCGTATCCATGGACGCGCTCGAAGGCTTGGACGTAATCGTTAACCGCCCCCGTCATGGGCGTATCACGGTTTTTGCCGATATTAACGCCCACGACGGCATCGCTCGGGGTGGCCGCCAGCCGGTCAAGGGCATAATCCATGCCCGCGTTATTAAAACCCAAGCGGTTGATGACCGCCCGCCTGTCCGGGACCCGGAATAGGCGCGGCCGCTCGTTACCGGCCTGGGCGCGCGGGGTTACGGTTCCCACCTCGATAAAGCCGAAGCCGAGCGCGGTAAGGCCCCGGATGTGATCGGCGTTCTTATCGATGCCGGCGGCCGAACCAACGCGATTGGGGAACCGCAGGCCCATCAGCTCCACCGCCTCGTCTGGTGTGCCCGCCGCTAAGCCGTTCGACCAACCCAGCCAGGCGGCCGTATCCAGGCAGCGCAACGCCCAGTCGTGGGCGCGCTCGGGGTCAACACTAAACAACAGGCGCCGTACTAGCTTATCCATTAATCCCGCATCTTAAGTTGGTCATGTGGCAGTTGCTCATGTGGTTGCCCGCCCTGCCATCTCGACGCCCCCGCGCGCATCCCCTAAACTCCCGGCATTCCCGGTCAATGACCGGCGGTAGCAGCCAGGAGGCCGCCATGCGTCGCGTTATATTCAATCAGAAAGGTGGCGTCGGCAAATCGACGATTACCTGCAATCTCGCTGCTATTAGTGCCGCGCGAGGGTTGAGCACCCTCGTGGTAGATCTCGATCCACAGGCCAACAGCAGTCACTACCTTCTAGGCGGCGACGTCGATACTGGCGAGGCCACGCTCGCTGAGTTCTTCGAACAGATGCTGAGCTTCCGGCTCTACCCGAAGCAACCTAGCGCCTTCGTGCATGATACGGCCTACCCCAGCCTCGCCGTCATGCCCGCCACACGCGACCTCGAAGACCTTGAGAGCAAACTGGAATCCCGCTACAAGATCTACAAGCTCCGCGAGGCACTCGGTTCTGTGGACCAATTCGACCGGGTCTTCATCGACACCCCGCCCGCGTTAAACTTTTTCACGCGTTCGGCACTGATCGCCGCGCAGCGCTGCCTCATCCCGTTCGACTGTGATGACTTCTCCCGCCGCGCGCTCTACGAGCTCCTGATGAGCGTCCGCGAGATCCAGGCGGACCACAATGGTGAGCTCACCGTTGAGGGCATCGTGGTCAATCAATACCAAACACGGGCCCGGTTACCACGTGAGATTGTCGCGGAATTAATCGGCGAGGGTCACCCTATACTTGAGCCCTACCTATCCAGCTCCGTCAAGGTCAGGGAGTCCCATCAGACCAGCGCGCCGCTGATCCATATGGCGCCCCGGCACAAGCTAACCAACGAATTCCGCCAGTTATTCGGAACACTTGAGCCGCAAGTCGAAACAGCGAGCGCCTGAGGTTCATAGGCCTCGGACGAGCCGCATTCGTTATCAGCGCCGCCGATTGGTACGCTAAGACCAACGCCGCAGCAG
>CAJXKP010000007.1 GCA_913055565.1 uncultured Ectothiorhodospiraceae bacterium | reverse complement strand
GAGTGCGGTGAAGGTCGGCGAGGTGGCATCCAAACCGCTGCAGACGGTGCCGGTGGATATGACCCTGCACGATTGCTCGGAGCGCATGAGCACGCGCAACGTCCGGCGCGTGGTGGTCGTGGATAGCAATAACCAGCCGATCGGCATCATCTCTGATACCGACATCTTCGCGTCCGTGGAACAGTTCGGTCTGCCGGATTAATGGTGGGCGGTACCGAGCGGTAGTGAACCAAATGGCCGGTTGCCAGTGTGGCGCCGGCCGCGCTATGTCCGGGGGGATCACCCGGCCGGAGTAAGGCCTTATGCAGGAAAAGCGAACCGACGCCCCACTGCGCGAGGACATCCGCCAACTCGGCGGCTTGCTCGGGAATACGCTCTACGAGCAGGGCGGCGAGCGGCTCTATAACGCGGTCGAGGATATCCGGCGCCTGTCCAAGGATGCCCGGGCCGGCGTTGATGGCGCCTCCGAGGCGCTCGAGCAGCGGCTCTCGCAGCTCCCTGACGATCTCATCATGCCGGTGGTGCGGGCCTTCTCGCAGTTCCTCAACCTGGCGAATATCGCCGAGCAGCACCATCGCGTCCGACGCAGCCGCGCCTGGCTTCGCGATCCCGATTCCGCGCCGCTGCGGGGATCACTGGAGGAGGTCTTTGACCGGCTCCAGCCCAACGTGGATAGCGATGCCCTCTACCAGACGGTGTGTAATCTCGACATCGAGCTGGTGCTCACCGCCCACCCCACGGAGGTCAGTCGGCGCTCGCTGCTGCAGAAGTACAACCACATCGCGCATCTGCTCGAGGCCCAGGACCGCTTGGACCCGACGCCGGACGAGATCGAGGAGGTCCACCAGTCCCTCAAGCGGGAGATCACGGCGGCCTGGCATACCGATGAGATCCGACGCCGCCGGCCGACCCCCGTTGACGAGGCCCGCTGGGGACTGGCCGTCATGGAGCAGACGCTCTGGGATACCGTGCCCGCTTACCTGCGGCGGCTGGACAAGATGCTCCACCGCAAGACCGGTCGCCCGCTTCCCCTCGACGCCGCGCCTATTCGGTTCGGCTCGTGGATGGGCGGTGATCGCGACGGTAACCCCCGCGTGACATCGCGGGTTACCAAGGAGACCTGCCTGCTAAACCGCTGGACTGCCGTTAATCTCTACGAGAACGAGATCGACAAGCTCATCAACGAGCTCTCGCTGCAGATCGCCGACGAGGAGCTCGAGGAGCGGGTACCCAATGCCTGGGAGCCCTATCGTCAGGTCCTCAAGCGCATCGGTGCCCGGCTGCGCATGACTCGGAGCTGGCTCGAGGCGCGCTTCGAGGGTAAGCGCCCCCCGGAGGGCGAGGTCTACCGCGACGCCACGGACATGCGCGAGGCGTTGCTTGCCTGCTATAACTCGTTACACCGCTGCGGTGCTGGTGTCGTTGCCGACGGCCGGCTCCTTGATCTGCTGCGACGCTTGTCGGTGTTCGGGCTGACCCTGATGAGCGTCGATATCCGTCAGGAAGCGAGCCGGCACACGGATACGCTCGATGCCATTACCCAGGAGATCGGTCTGGGAAGCTATCGCGACTGGAGCGAGGACGAGCGCCAGGCCTTCCTGATCCGTGAGCTGGATAATAATCGGCCGTTGATTCCGCGCGATTTCGAGCCCGACGAGGAGGTCCAGGAGGTCCTGGATACCTTCGAGGTCATGGCCGAGCTGGGGCCTGAATCGCTCGGCGCCTACGTCATCTCCATGGCGGCCCAACCCTCCGATATCCTGGCCGTGGAGCTGCTTCAGAAGGAGGCAGGGGTCCAGCACTACCTGCGCGTGGTGCCGCTGTTCGAGACCCTCGACGATCTCAATGGTGCTGAGGCGGCGATGGAGCGCCTGCTCGATATCCCGTGGTACCGGGACCGCATTAATGGCCATCAGGAGATCATGATCGGCTACTCGGATTCCGGTAAGGATGCCGGCCATCTGACAGCGGCCTGGGCCCTCTATCAGACCCAGGAGCAGCTGGTGGAGATGGCGCGTCGGCACGGCGTCGAGCTCACGCTCTTCCATGGTCGTGGCGGATCGATCGGCC
Organism: uncultured Ectothiorhodospiraceae bacterium; assembly: GCA_913055565.1. Lineage (GTDB taxonomy): Bacteria > Pseudomonadota > Gammaproteobacteria > Nitrococcales > Nitrococcaceae > CAJXKP01. The sequence continues at coordinate 97,269 of CAJXKP010000007.1, read as the reverse complement.
GCGGCGGCGGCCCAACCCACGCCGCCATCCTTTCCCAGCCGCCGGGTTCGGTCGACGGGCGCCTTCGGGTGACGGAGCAAGGTGAGGTCATACAGGCGAAATTCGGTCTCCCCGGTATCGCCCAGCGAAATCTCGAGCTCTATACCACGGCCGTGATGGAGGCCACCCTCACACCGCCGTCGCCCCCGGAGCAGGGACGGCGTGATCTCATGGATCGCCTGTCCGAGGTGGCCATGGGGACCTATCGCGGCCTGGTGCGCGACACCCCGGCGTTTATCCCCTACTTCACGCACGCCACGCCCGAGCACGAGATCGGCCACCTGGCCATCGGCAGCCGCCCCGCTCGACGGCGGCCGACCGAGGGTGTGGAGAGCCTGCGCGCGATTCCCTGGATCTTCTCCTGGACCCAGACGCGTTTGCTGCTACCCGCCTGGCTGGGCGTCGGCGAGGCCCTACAGGATGCGCTCGATAACGGCCACGGTGATGAGCTGCGCCGCATGTATCAGGAGTGGCCGTTCTTTAGGGCGTTCCTGGATATGGTCGAGATGGTGCTCGCCAAGGGCGATACCGATGTGGCGGCCTGGTACGACAGCCGCTTGGTGCCCGAGGAATATCAGCCGCTGGGCCAGCATCTGCGCGGGCAGTTCCACAAGACGCTGGATGCCCTGCTGGATGTCGCCGGCCATGAGCAGCCCCTGGACGACTTCCCGGTGGTGCAGCGCTCCGTGCGGGTTCGCAACCCCTACGTCGATCCGCTAAACCTGCTCCAGGTCGAGCTCCTGGATCGCGTGCGCCATGGCAAGGAGGAGAACCTGCGGAAGTCATTGATGGTCTGTATTAACGGCATCGCGGCCGGCATGCGCAATACGGGGTAACGGCTGGCTATGGCGACCGATGATTACCGCGCGGCCTTTATCGCGTTCGCCCTCGCCCGGGGGGTATTGGGCTTCGGCACGTATCGGCTGAAATCCGGGCGCGTGAGCCCCTACTTCTTTAATGCCGGCCTGTTTAATAGCGGCGGCGCCGTCGCTGAGCTAGGGCGTTACTACGCGCGGGCCATCACCGATGCGGGCATTGATTTCGATATGCTCTTCGGGCCGGCCTATAAGGGCATCCCTTTGGCGACGGCCACGTCGATCGCCTTGGCGGATCATTACAGGCGCGACGTGCCGTACGCCTATAACCGCAAGGAGGCCAAGGATCATGGCGAGGGCGGCACGATCATCGGAGCGCCCCTGGCAGGGCGGGTTCTGGTCATCGACGATGTTGTATCGGCGGGTACCTCGATCGCGGAGAGCGTGGAAGCGATTAGCGCCGCCGGTGGCGAGTTGGCCGGTGTCGTGATCGCCCTCGATCGCCAGGAGCGTGGTGAGGGCGAGCGCTCCGCGGTGCAAGAGGTCGGTGATCGCTACGGGGTGCCGGTAACCGCGATCATTGGGCTCGACGATCTGGTGGCCTACCTGAGCCGGCAGGGTGATGATCCGGATGCCCTGGCGGCTATCCAGGACTATCGGGCTCGTTACGGCGTCAATCCCGACCAGACGGGTTAATTTGATCGACGTCACAGTTGGCCCCTGTTAGGTTGCTCTAGCGTCGTGTGGGCAACGGGGAGGCGATGTATGTGGCGTTTAATCGTTGGACTAGCGGTGTTGTCTCTGGCGATGCCGGTCGGGGCGGAGCTGTATAAATGGGTGGACGACAATGGCAACGTCCACTACAGCGACTCCGTGCCCGCCCATGTCGCCAAAGACGGCCAAAAACGCGAGGTCAAATCGGACTCGGGGATGACCAAACAGGTCATCGATCCGCCGTCAGAGGCGGAGCTTGAACGCCGGCGTCAGAAGCGTCTTGAGGCGAAACGTGAGCTTGAGCGCAAACGGCGTGAGGAGGAAGAGCAGGCCGAGCGTGATCGACGCCTCAAGCGGATGTACACCAGCGTTGATGAGATCAAGGCGACGCGCGATCAGCGGCTGAAGGCGATAGACGGCCAGATCGAGACGCGGCGCCGCCGCGTCGAGGGTACCAAGGAGCGGCTGGCGAAGCAGCGCAAGGAGGCCGCGCGGCTGGAGCGCTCGAATCAGGGGAACCCTGATGATGTCTACGATGTTATCGATCGGCTGGAGCGCTCGATCGAGGGGCATCAGGCGTTTATACGGCAGAAAGAGCAGCAAAAACAGCAGCTGCGTAAGCGCTATCAGCGCGATATCGCCCGTTTCCGAACGCTGGAGGCTCAGCAGCAAAGCGAGTAATCGCTAATCGCTGGGTGAGCCGCTATCCTGGTGATGTGGAGCCGCCCAAGGGCGGTTATTAACCCCCGATCAGGATTGCCGCTACGTGGCTGTTACTGACCAGCTGATCTTCCTGGCAGGGGCCCTGCTCACCCTGTCCATCCTGGCAACGGTGCCCGCCGACCGCAGCGGGGTCCCCGTCCTCGTCGTCTTCCTTGGTCTCGGTATGCTTGCCGGGGCCTTGCCCATGGACGGCGTCCAGCTGCCGAATCTGGGTACCGCCCATCTACTGGGTACCACGGCCCTAGCCGTCATCCTCTTCGACGGTGGTCTGCATACCCCGCGATCCAGTTTCCGGACGGGCTTCGGGCCCGGTCTGATGTTGGCCACGGTGGGGGTTGTGGTGACCACCGCGGTAGCGGCGGGTCTGCTGCACGCCTGGCTCGGCCTGAGCTGGCCGGAGGCCGCATTGCTGGCCGCCATGGTGAGTTCCACCGACGCCGCCGCGGTGTTCTATCTGCTGCGGGCTCGGGGTATTGAGCTCCACCCGCGCGTGCGCAACAGCCTCGAGATTGAGTCCGGGATCAACGATCCATTAGCGGTGTTCCTGACGCTCGCCGTTATCGAGTGGATGACCCGCGACGGCGGCGCCGGCAGCGGCGCGCTGCTTTGGATGTTCGTGCTCCAGCTTGGCGCAGGCGTCGGGGTGGGTTTCGCCGGGGGATACCTGCTGACGCTGGCTATCAATCGCTGCCCGTTAAGTACCAACCTCTACCCGTTGCAGGCCCTGGCCGGGGGACTCGTGGTCTACGGTGCCGCTTCGCTGCTAGGTGGTAGCGGCTTCCTGGCGGCCTATCTGGCGGGATTGGTCGTCGGTAACCGCGCCCGTATCGCGCGACGCGCCATCCAACGCTTCCACGACGGCGTCGCCTGGCTATGCCAGATCGGGTTGTTCATTTTGCTGGGATTCCTGGTGGTACCGGGTGAGTTGCTGCCCATCGCCGGTTCCGCGCTAATTGTCGCCTTTATTCTCATCTTCATCGCGCGCCCTGTCGCCACGGCCGTGAGCCTGCTGCCGTTCGGTTTCTCCTGGCGGCCCATGCTGTTCATGTCGTGGGTCGGGCTGCGCGGCGGCGTGCCTGTCGTACTCAGCCTCTATCCACTGATGGCCGGCGTCGATTTCGCGCGTGACGCCTTTAATATCATCTTCTTCGTGGTGCTCGTGTCACTGACATTACAGGGCTGGACGGTCAGTCGCGTTGCCCGCTGGCTGGGGCTGTTGCTGCCGCGCGAGCATCCCGATACATCCCGTATCGATTTGGAGCGGCCGCGGGACCATGAGCTCGTCGTTTGCGAGTTACCGCACGGCAGCCCCGCAACCCGAGGCAGCATGGGGGACCTGGAACCCCCGGAGGGCGTACGGCTAGTTGCCATGGTGCGCGACGATGACCTGCGCACGCCGGCGCCCGAGCTATTGGTTCACGCCGACGATACCCTCTACTTCGTGGTGCCCACCCACAACACGACGCTGCAGGAGCGTTTCGATCACTGGTTGGACGCCATCGGGACGGCCCACCCCGTCCAGGAGCAGGCCTATTTCGGCGAGTTCGCCCTGGATGCCGCTGCCCCGATGGCGGATTTCGCGTCGGTCTATCTAACGGGCGTGCCGAGCGACGTCGAATCGGGGGAGAGCGTGGCCATGTATCTCCAGCGTAAGCTCCGCCATCGGGCCTCGGAAGGCGATCAGCTGCGGCTTCAGGGGGTCGTGCTCGTGGTCCGGGAGATGGATGGCGGGCAGATTACGACGGCCGGGGTGAGGTTGCCGCGCGACACGAGCTAGCCATTGTGGATCAGCGTCCCGACGCCGCTGTCCGTCAATAGCTCCAGCAGCACCGCGTGCTCGACGCGCCCGTCGACGATCGTGGCCGCATCCACCCCATTAGCGACGGCCTCAAGGGCACAACGCACCTTGGGAAGCATCCCGCTGGCGATGGTGCCGTCAGCGATGAGGGCCGCGACGCGCTCGGCATTCAGCCCCGTTAAGAGCTGCCCGTCGGCGTCCAGGATCCCGGGTGTGTTGGTCATCAGGATGAGCTTGTCGGCGCTTAGCGTCTCCGCCAGACGACCGGCGACCAGATCGGCGTTGATATTGTAGGAGCGTCCGTCCTCGCCGATACCGATGGGCGCGATGACGGGGATGAAATCACCACCGTCGAGCATCTCGACCACCGCCGGATCGATGCTGGCGACCTCGCCCACATGCCCGATGTCCACGCTCTCCCCGGCGCGCTCATCATCATCGGGCCGCGTGACCTGGAGCTGGCGCGCGCGGATGAGGCCCCCGTCTTTGCCCGTTAGTCCGACGGCCCGTCCGCCATGGCCGGTGATGAGGTTAACGATCTCCTTGTTGACCGAGCCGCCCAGTACCATCTCCACCACATCCATGGTCTCGGCATCGGTGACGCGCAATCCATCGACGAAGCTCGTCTCCTTGCCGATACGCTCAAGGAGGTTACCGATCTGTGGGCCACCGCCGTGGACAACCACCGGATTAAAGCCCACGAGTTTCATGAGCACGATATCGCGGGCGAAGCTCTGTTTGAGCTCGGCATCGGTCATGGCGTTGCCGCCGTACTTCACGACAATGGTGCGGCCGTGGAAGCGCTGGATGTAGGGCAGCGCCTCGGTTAGGACGCGGGCGACCTCGAGGGGCGGTGTCGGTGTCGTCGTCATGCTAGTGGTCGTCTCCTTACAGGCTGTTAGAACGGCAGCTCGATAGTCGGGTGGGCCTCGGTTAGGCGCTCCCGGAACAGGCCCTGTATCCGCTCAAGGGCGGATTCGTCGTCACCCTCGAAGCGCAGCACCAGGCAGGGTTGGGTGTTGGAGCCCCGCACCAGGCCCCATCCGTCCGGGAAATCAACGCGCAGGCCGTCGATGGTGCTGATGCGCGTGGCCCCCATGCTCTCGGCACGGCTGACCAGCGCCTCGATGATCGGAACGGCCTCACCCTCCGCCAGATCCACACGAAGCTCGGGGGTGGTGAGGCCCTCCGGTAGCTCGGCGAAGATCGTACTAGCTGCCCGGCTGTCGGCGGCCAGGATCTCGAGCAGGCGGGCCGCCGCGTAGATACCATCGTCGAAGCCGTACCAGCGATCATTGAAGAAGAAGTGGCCGCTCATCTCGCCGGCCAGGGGCGCGCCCGTCTCGTGGAGCTTGCCCTTGATCAGCGAATGGCCCGTCTTCCACATCACGGGGAAGCCGGCGTTCTCCGTGATTAGCTCCGGAAGGCGATTGGTGCATTTGACGTCGAAGATGATGTCGGAGCCGGGTTGCTGCGCCAGGACCTGCTGGGCGAAAAGCATGAGCTGGCGGTCGGCCCATATGATCTTGCCGTTGTTATCCACTATGCCCAGGCGATCACCGTCGCCGTCAAAGGCCAGCCCCAGCTCGGCCTCCGTTTCCGTGACCGTCTCCGCAAGAGTCGCCAGATTCGCGGGGACCGAGGGATCCGGATGATGGTTCGGGAAGTTACCGTCGACCTGGCAGAACAGATCGAGGGCCTGACACCCAAGGGCCTCGTAGACGGCCGGGGCCACTGCGCCCGTGATGCCGTTGCCGGCGTCGACGACGATCCGCATGGGGCGATCGAGATGGACGTCCGTGGCGATGCGGTCCCGATAGGCCTCGCTGATGTCCCGCTGCTGACGGCTGCCGTCGCCCTCGACCAGGTCGCCGGCCTCCAGCCGCCCCCCGAGGGCCTTGATCTGGTTGCCGGACAGCGTCTCGCCGCCAATGACCATCTTGAGGCCGTTGTAGGCGGGGGGGTTGTGGCTGCCGGTCACCATGATGCCGGCGCCGGTCTCCAGGTAGTGGGTCGCGAAGTAGACCATGGGTGTAGCTACCGCGCCAATGTCCAGAACATCGCGACCGGCTCGCATGAGCCCCTCGATGAGTGCCTCAGCCAGCTCCGGGCCCGAGTGGCGCCCGTCATAGCCGACGACAACCGTTTGCTGGCCTTTATCCGAGGCCTCGCTGCCCAGCGCTTGGCCCAGGGACCGCATGACCGGCGGTGTCAGTGTCTCACCGACGATGCCGCGTATGTCGTAGGCCCGCAGGATGGATGGGTCCACCATCGCCGGCCCCTCATCCTCGGTGGCCTTGTCGCCAGCGCCTGGTTCCGTGATCGTGAAGTCGAGAAGTTGATCGCGATTGTCGCTTGCCGGCGATGCCTCCTCCTCGGTGGGCTGAGTATCGATGGCTGACCCCACTTCGTCGTCGTCCGGTGATTGCCCGGCTGCCCCCTCGCTGGGGCCTGCCTGCTGGGGTGGCGCGGTGGCGCTGGGTGGGGTCTGACGTGCCAGCTCGACCGCGTTATCGAGACAGGCGCGGATCTCGGTCGATACCGCGGTATACTCGTCGTCCAGTCGGCCCTGCGCCGTATCGCGCACCAGCCGCAGGAACTCATTGGCATCACTCCGAACGGCCTGCGCCAACCGGCGTCCTGCCAGCAAGCCGACCAGCGCGATAATGAGGGCACCGCCGCCGACGGTTGTAACGAGGCGAGTCGCCGAGCTCCCGGCGAGGAACGAGCGCGGTTCCCGCGGCATTAGGCGGAGGCTCCAAGGCGTACCCGGGACGCTCGCCGTCACGCCCGCCTTACCATCGAGACCGCCCCCGCTTCGGGCGATGGTAGCCGTCGTTCCCTTGTGGGTCTGGATCAGTTCCCAGGGCCGCCCGTCACCGACCGATATACCCTCAGCCACAAGGCTTGCGGGATACATCACGACGACATGCCCCAGTCTCTGCCCATCGCGCCGGACGCTGGACACCATATTGAGCTGGGCATTCGGCTTGCCGGGGCGGTGGACCTCCACGGCGGCATCGTCGTTAAGGCCGTTAACCAGCTCCACCAGCGCATAGCCCACCGGGGGGTCCGCCTCAGGCGCTGCCTTGAGCTCGCCCGGCGCCGTGATGAAAACGGCCTGTGCATCGGGGAAGACGGGCTGGTAACGGGCCTCCAGCGCATCCAGACGGTCGCGTCGCCCGTTGGCGAGGGCGGTCTCGACATCGGCGCTTTGCGCTAGTGCCAACAGGCTTTGTCGCCGTGATTGCATCCGCTGCTTAACGGCCACTGCTAGTGCCGTCGCCTGGTGTTGCGCCTGCTGTTGCAGTTCAGCGGATCGCTCGAGGCTCTGCAGGGCCCCTACCGAGACGATGGCCCCGAGAAGAACCGCCGTGGCCGTAACGGTAATGAGGCTCACCACGGGGAGAACACCCGTGTGGGGCGGACGCCGCGTCCCGGCTCGTTCGCTCAATCGTCGTTTCGTTGCTTTCTCCGTGGCAGCCTTCGCCATAGCCTTTCTACCCTCTGGCAATCCGAATGGGCCTAGTGACGACCGGAGTGGCCGAATCCGCCGGTTCCGCGCTGACTCGTCTCAAAGGCGTTAACGAGCTCGAAGCTGGGTCGCGCCACCGGGAGGAATACCATCTGCGCTATCCGTTCCCCGGGCTCGATCGCGACCGGCTCTCGGCCGCGGTTCCAGCAGGAGATGTATATCGGCCCTTGGTAGTCGGCATCGATGAGGCCAACCAGGTTGCCCAGGACCAGACCACGCCGATGGCCCAGACCGGAGCGCGGTAGTAGTACCGCCGCATACCCGCTATCGCCGATGTGCAGCGCAAAACCCGCCCCAATCAGCTCGGTATCCCCCGGTGCCAGTGACAGCGTCTCCTCCACACAGGCGCGTAGATCGATCCCCGCGGAGCCGTCGGTCGCGTACCCCGGCAGGGGCCAGTCCCGGCCCAGCCGTTCATCAAGGACTCGGATTTGCGGTTGCAGCATGATAACGCTCGCTGATGTGGTCCATGAGTTGCTGCGCCAGGCGAGGTTTCGGCGACGACGGCAGCGATACCTGGTCCGCGGCACTGATGAGCTCCAGGGCGTTGACCGCGCTATCAAGGCCGGCGTCCGGGTCGCCTACCCAGTTGGCAGCCATAAGATCCGCCCCCTTGCGCCGGAGCTTGTCTCGCGCATTGGTGATGAGGTCCTGGGTCTCGGCGGCAAAACCCACCACAAGCCGTGGTCTGTCGTCGTCACCGCGGGCCGCATCGGCCAGGATATCCGGGTTCTGGGTTAGTGCCAGGCTGGCGTGCTGGCCTGCTTTCTTGATCTTCTCGCCGGCTGGCTCGCTCGGCCGGTAGTCGGCTACGGCGGCGGCCGCGATCAGGATGTCGACGCTCGGCCGGCGTGTCATTACCGCCTCGTGCATCTCGGCGGCGGTCTCCACATCAATGCGGCTGATGCCGGCTGGTGTGGCCTCGCTGCTGGGCCCGGCGATCAGGGTGACCTCGGCGCCCAAGGCGCGCGCCGCTTCGGCGATGGCGAAACCCATGCGCCCGCTGCTGCGATTGGTCAGATAGCGCACCGGGTCGAGCGGTTCGCGCGTGGGCCCGGCCGTTATGAGCACATGACAGCCCGCGAGTCGGCCATCGACGGGCTCATCGAGGGCGGTCACTAGCTCATGGGGTTCAAGCATGCGCCCGGCCCCGAGCTCGCCGCAGGCCTGATCGCCCGCGCCGGGGCCGAGCATCCGTAGGCCGCGTTCCCGCAACAGGGCTGTGTTGGCGCGGGTTGCCGGATTGGCCCACATCAAGCGGTTCATCGCCGGCGCGAGCCAGATTCGCGCATCGGTGGCCAGACACAGCGTTGCCAGGAGGTCGTCCGCCAGGCCGTGGGCCAGCCGGGCCATGAAGTCCGCGCTGGCCGGCGCGATGATGATGTCGTCCGCCCAGCGCGCGAGCTCGATATGACCCATGGCCGCCTCGGCCTCGGTATCCAGGAGGTCGTGGTGGACGGGCTGACCGGAGACGGCCTGGAAGGTGAGCGGCTGCACGAACGCCCGCGCGCCCTGCGTCATGGCGACACGCACGTTGGCGCCGGAATCGCGCAGCCGGCGCACCAGCTCCGGGCTCTTGTAGGCGGCGATGCCGCCGGTGACTCCCACGAGCACGTTGCGACCAGCGCTTGCGTGCATCCCGGCACCTCCGCCTGAAATCCCGTTACTTTACCCTAGGGGCGTGGCGGCATGCATCCGGATGCCTAGTACGCAGTAATTCTCATTTTGGCCTTCGAGGTGCTCGCGTTACCCCCTGCCGAGGGCGTCTGCGGCCAGGGAAGGCCGCAGTCGAGCCTCCAGGGAACGTTTGTGGCGTCCCTCGGCAGGGGGTAACGCGAGCACGCGCCCTCTCCTGGGGATCACATAATTCGAATTGCTGCCACTACGCCCCAAAGCGTTATCCTATCGGCGAACAGGGAGCATGTTGCCTATGAGCATAACGGACTGGCCCGCCGACGAGCGCCCGCGCGAGAAGCTGTTGCAGCGTGGCGCCGATGCCTTGTCGGATGCGGAACTCCTAGCCATTTTCCTGCGAACCGGACGTCAGGGATCAACCGCTGTCGATCTGGCGCGCCAGCTACTCAGTGAATTCGGTGGCCTCAGGGCCTTGTTGGCGAGCGATCAGGATGCCTTTACCGCTCGCGTCGGGCTGGGGCCGGCCAAATACGCCCAGCTCCAGGCGGTGCTCGCGATGGCGAGGCGTCACCTGTGGGCGGAACTAACGCGTGGCGAGGTCATCTCAAGCCCTTCCGCCACGCGCGAGTATCTCACGGCTCGGCTGCGTGGCTACGAGAACGAGGTCTTCGCGGCGGTCTTCCTCGATAACCGCCACCGCGTCTTGGCCTTCGAGGAGCTCTTCCGCGGTACGATCGATGGCACCAGTGTCCACCCCCGGGAGGTGGTCAAGCGGGCGCTAGGCGTCAATGCCGCGGCGATCATCATCGCGCATAACCACCCCTCCGGCGTCGCCGAGCCGTCGCGCGCCGACGAGTCGATTACCGAGCGCCTCCGCGACGCCCTGGCCCTGGTTGATGTACGCTTACTGGACCATTTCGTGATCGGGGACGGCGTGCCGGTGTCGCTCGCCGAGCGCGGCCTGATCTAGGCGTGTCACCAGGGTATGAGTAGGCGGTTACTATGCGTCGAATCCGCGATTCCGAGGGTCGCGACTGGGATGTAGGGGTCGGGCGCGAGTCTTATGGCATGCACGTCGCCATGTTTATGCCGGCCGCGGGCGGCGGCGATGTCCGCCAGAGCATGCTCGCCGCCGATACCTGGCTGGCCGCCGAGCAGTACCTTGGCGAGGCCGGCGATGATGAGCTCCGCGACCTCCTAGAGCGCGCTCGCCCCTGGGGCGACCCCTCCGGCCCGGGGTTTTAGTCTGTCGCCAATACCAGCGCGCCCTGTGCCGGTAGGGATAGCGCCAGCTCCTCGCCCTCGGCATGCCAGTGGGTCGCTTCGTCGAGCGCCAAGAGCGCCTGGTAGTCCTCAGCCCTCGGGGTCCGTCGCAGACGGTCCGTTATCGCCGCGTCGGCGGTATTGATAACGATCAGGGCCTCGCTGTTGCCGTACGCTCGGTGGAGGACGAACAGGCCGGGCTCGTAGGCGTTGCTCGCGATCGGCTCGGCGTCACCGCGGCGCAAGACCGCATGGGTGAGCCGCAATGACGAAAGGCGCGCGATGAGCTCGAAATGGGATGCCTCGCGATCGTAGGCGTCGCGCCCCTGCGAGCCCCAACCGTCGGCGAACATGGCCGGCCGCCGATGGGTGAAGCCCTGCTCCGTGCCATAGTAGATGATCGGCATACCGGGTGCCGTTAGCAGTAGCACCAGCGCCTGGCTCAGCCCGCGCCCGCCGCCGATGGTCGCGAAGCGGTCGACGTCGTGATTATCGATGAAGATCGGCACGCGTAACGGCTCCCGGTGGAGCCGCATCTGGGTCCGTATGCGATGCGCTAGCTCATCGGTGGGCTTGCCCTCGGCGATGACCCGCCGCAGCGTGAAGTACCACGGGAAGCTGATAACGGCGTCCAGGATCGGCGCGTTGTCCGGCCCTAGGTACTGCCGCGCCACGCGTTCGGCGCTGTCGTCGTAGGCGTCGCTGCCTAGCAGGATCTCGCCGAAGCAGAAGAAGTCCTCGCGCCCCGTTTCGGCGGCTACGGCGTGCATGCCGTCATCGGCATGCAGGAAGTCGCGCCAGAAATCGGGCTCCACATGGTAGGCCGTATCGATGCGATAGGCGTCGACGCCGACCTCGCGGATCCAGTACGCGTAGGATTGCTTGAGGGCAGCACGAACGCTCGGGTTGCTGGTATTGAGGTCGTCAAGATCGTAGAGGCTGTACTCGAGGCGCTGCGTCGGGTCCTGCGGGTGCTCGATGCTCGGCGTCCAGTGATAGATCGCCGCCGCGCGTTGCTCCGGGTCTCGAACGTCGTTGCGGTCGAAGGGTGCCTGCGTCGGCCGCATCGTGGGTACCGACGCCGTGTTAAGGACGAAGTTGTGGCAGGGATCGCCGTGCTGATAGGGGCCGTCGTAGCTAAAGAAATCCCCGGTGTGGTTACACACGATATCCTGGATCAGATACATCCCTCGCCCGTGGAGGGCCCGCGCGAGGGCCTGGTAGGTCGCCAGATCGCCGACGTGCTCATCGAGGGCGGCGAAATGGCGCGCCCAATAGCCGTGATAGCCGCCGTAGGCGACCCGTGGATTCCACCACTGGACGGCGACTGGCGGCGTGATCCAGACGCTGGTGGCGCCTAGTGCCTCGATGTAATCCAGGTAGTCGATAATGCCCTGGAGGTCGCCCCCGCTGTAGCAGCGCGAATCATGGGGGTCGTATTCGCCGTAGCCCTGGTCGCTGATCGAGAGATCGCCCTGCGCGAAGCGGTCGGTGAGAAGGAAGTAGACGATCTGATCCCGCCAGTCGGGCGAGGCGACGTGGAGCGGCCCCTCACTCATGGATCCCCCGGAGATGTCGTGGTCACACTAGAGGCTGTGTTCCAGAGCGATGGTAACGAGGTTGAAGCCCTCGTTGGCGTCGTATAGGCGGGCATTCGAGCTATGTTGTAGGCCGACACCCAGCCGCCAACGCTGGCTGATGGCACGACTGACCGCGATGCCACTGGTGAACTGGAAGGGCCCGCCGAGGTCGCGCCCGCCGAGGGTTGAGCGGCTGACAAAGCTCGGTCGAACGGACAAGCGAACCGTTGTCTCGCCGCCGTTCAGCGACCAGCGCAGCATCGGTCCCAGCGTCGCCAGTGTCAAAGCGTCGTCATCGCGGCGGACGCGGCTGAGGCTGCCCGTCACTCTCAGGCTTGGGGCCCAGGGTATCCAGTCGAGGCGTCGATTGCCGTTCCCGAGTAGGGGCCCGTGGATGGAGACACCGAAGGAGGGGCCATCATCGCCCAGGTTGGGTTCCAAGGTCGTGCCGAGATGCGTGCTTACGACGATACCGTCTGGATCATCGGCCTTGGCGATCACGCTGTTGAGCGCCGTGGTTAGGCCGAGCGCGACCAGGGCGGTCCTCGCGATAAGGCGAGACCGACAATTGCGGGGGTTGTGCCACATGGGAGCTGTTTCCTTGGCTTGGTTCTATTATGGCTCCAAGCATCCCAAGGGTCAGCTGATGGCACCATCCGCAATTGCACCTAGGGCCGTCCGGTTGGGCCGGATAACAGGTTGTGGCGCGCCGGCATGGCCGGGGCCGCTGGCGGTCGACCCCGGCGGAAGCGGGTCACGCAGGTAGCGGCAGCGGCTGCTACGCCGCCGCCGTCATGGCGCCGCGCAGCTTCTTCATGGCGTTCTTCTCCAGTTGGCGGATGCGCTCCGCCGATACATCGTACTCAGCCGCGAGCTCCTGGAGTGTGGCCTTGGGCTCGGCCAACCAGCGCCGCGCGATGATGTCGCGGTTGCGCTCGTCCAAGCGCTCCAGCGCCTCGGTGAGCGCGTCGGTCTGGTGCTCGGTCCAATCCTCGGACTCGGCCTGGGCCGAGGGGTCCAGCTCCCTTGTACCCAAATACAGTGCCGGCGCCCGAGGCGTGCCGTCTTCGTCATCGTCGCTGTTCGGCAGCGGGTCGAAGCCGAGGTCCTGGCCGGACAGTCGCGACTCCATCTCCAATACGGTCTCCGGCTTAACGCCTAGATCCTCGGCGACGGCGTTGACCTCGGACTGATTCATCCAGCCCAGGCGCTTCTTCGAGCCGCGCAGATTAAAGAAGAGCTTGCGCTGCGCCTTGGTGGTGGCGACCTTAACGATGCGCCAGTTGCGCAGGATGAACTCATGGATCTCGGCGCGAATCCAGTGGACGGCGAATGACACCAGGCGCACGCCGACGTCCGGGTCGAAGCGCCGCACGGCCTTCATCAGGCCAATGTTGCCTTCCTGAATCAGGTCGGCTAGCTGCAGCCCATAACCGTTGTAGCCGCGCGCGACGTGCACCACGAAGCGCAGGTGCGACATCACCAGCCAGCGAGCGGCCTCGATATCGCCGTCATCCCGGTAGCGCGCTGCGAGATCGTACTCCTCGTCGGCGCTCAGCGTTGGGATGCTGTTGACCGCCTGGATATAGTTCTCCTCGCTGCCCGCATGGAGCGGGAGCTTATCCATATTCGCCGGTACCAGTGCGTTTGTATTCTCCATGGGCTCCCCTCCCTTACGTCGAAACCGCTCTAAGTAGACGGTCTACCTGAGCCGCATTGTCAAGTATATTAGAGTTGTGCAGGGCGGAAAAGTTCCGCTAGCGGCGGGCTCACGCCGGTTCAACCGCCGCCAGGTGGCGCCCAACCGCGAGTCCGGAGCCGAGCAGGCCCAGCAGCCCGCCAGCCGCCAACAGGGTGGCCGCGCCTGAGAGCCCGATGCCGTCGAGCCGAAAGCTGCTGTCGTAGAGGCTGGCGAGCCGATTGACGGGAGGAGAGAGGATCCATCGCCCCGCCTCCACGAGTATTGTTGCCAGAATGCCGCCGCTAATGCCGTAGCCTAGCCCCGAGTAGAGGAAGGGGCGTCGGACAAAGGCATCGGTACCGCCCAGCAGCTTGGTGATAACGATCTCCTCACGGCGGTTCTCGATATCCAGGCGAATGGTGTTGCCCACGACGAGGATCACGGCGATCCCGAGGAGGGCGGTGATGAGCCAAACGCCCCGTTCGGCCAGAGCCATCATGGCGTGCAGTCGCTCGACCCATTCGCGATCGAGTCGCACCCGCTCGACCTCCGAGTGGTCGTCCAAGGCGGCCACGAGTTCGTCGGTAGCGGACGGCGATAGGCCAGTGCTCGGATGGACGATAAGCACCGGCGGTAATGGGTTCTCGTCGAGCAGCTCGACGGCGCGGTCGAAATCCGAGTAGCGGCGGAATTCGGCCAGTGCCTGTTCGCGTGACAGGCGCTCGACGGTCGCCACCTCGGGGCGCTTGTCCAGCCTCGCCGCCAGCTCTTTCTGCGACGCCGTTGCCAGGTCGCGCTCCAGGAATAGTGAGGCCTGCCAACCGCTCCGCCACGGCTGGGTCATCGACTCGATGTTGTCCAGTATCCCTAGGAAACCGGCGGGCAGGGCTAGGGCGATGCCGATAACCGCGGCCGTCATCGCGCTCGGCCCCGGGCTGCGACGGAACTGGCCCAGCGTGGCCGTCAGCGATCGGCCGTGCTGGGCTGCCCATGCGCCGAGCCGTCGGCGTAAGGCGTTCCGCTGCTGCGCTACGCTCACCTGGAGTACCTCGCCGTATCGACGGCTACACGGCCGGCCTGCAGGGTGATGCGACGGTGCCCCAATTGCTCCACCAGGGGTAGATCGTGGGTGGCGATGACCGTGGTCACCCCGAGCGCGCTGAACTGGGCGAATAGATGCATGATCTCGGTCGACAGGGACGGGTCGAGATTGCCCGTCGGTTCGTCGGCGAGCAGGATCGGCGGCCGTGTCACCACCGCCCGCGCGATGCCGACGCGCT
This sequence comes from uncultured Ectothiorhodospiraceae bacterium, assembly GCA_913055565.1. Classification (GTDB taxonomy): domain Bacteria; phylum Pseudomonadota; class Gammaproteobacteria; order Nitrococcales; family Nitrococcaceae; genus CAJXKP01. Next base: position 82,206 of record CAJXKP010000007.1, on the reverse strand, counting down.
GTTGCTCACCCCCCGATAGGGTGATCGGCTCAGCGCTTTCCTTGTTCAGTAGGCCGACCTTGTCCAGGGCCGCCCGAACCCGCCGGCCCGTCTCACGATAGGGGATGCCAGCGACAAGTAGCGGCAGCGCGACGTTGTCGAATACGCTTCGGTCCCCGAGCAGTCGGTGATCCTGGAAGGTGATGCCGATCCCCCGGCGCAGATGGGGAATGCGGCGCCGCGGCAGCTCGGCGAGGTCGACACCGGAGACGGCGACGCTGCCGCCGCTGGGGCGTTCGAGCAGGGGGATCAGTCGCAACAGGCTGCTCTTGCCGGCCCCGCTATGCCCCGTGATAAAGACCATCTCACCGCGCCCGATATGGAACGAGATGTTGGCCACCGCCTCCTTGGCGCGATAGCGCTTGGATACCCGGTCGAACGTAATCATTCGCCGGTCTCGGTCTCCATGCCCCCCGCGAGCAGGGCGTCCACGAACTCCTCGGCGTGGAACGGCCGCAGGTCCTCGGCGTGCTCGCCGACACCGATGTAGCGAATGGGCACGCCCAGCCTGTGGGCGATGGCGAATATCACGCCACCCTTGGCGGTGCCATCGAGCTTGGTAACCGCGATGCCGGTTATGCCGATGGCGTCGTGGAACTGTTGCGCCTGCGCTAGGGCGTTCTGCCCAGTGCTGGCATCCACGACGAGCAGCACCTCGTGGGGTGCCGCGGGGTCTTGTTTGCCTAGCACGCGGTGGATCTTTTCCAGCTCCTGCATCAGGTTGTCTTGAGTATGCAGTCGGCCGGCCGTATCCGCGATGAGTAGATCGGCCGCGCGCGCGCGGGCCGCTTGGTGCGCATCGTAGACAACGGCGGCGGCGTCCGAGCCCGTTGGCTGGGCGATGACGGGAATACCCGTGCGCTCCCCCCAGACCTGGAGCTGCTCGACGGCGGCCGCCCGGAAGGTGTCACCGGCGGCCATCATCACCGAGTTGCCGGCCTGCTGATGGCGATGCGCCAGCTTGCCCATGGTGGTCGTCTTGCCCACGCCGTTAACGCCGATGGTCAGCACGACATAGGGCTGCTTGGCGGTATTGATCGTCAGCGGCGCCTCGCACGGACGGAGAATGGCGAGCATGTCCTCCCGCAACGCCTGATGGAGGGCGTCGGAGTCGGCGAGCTCGCTGCGGCGGAGGCGCTCGGTGAGGTCCCCGATGATGCGCTGGGTTGCCTCGACACCGACATCGGCCATGAGCAGCAGCGTCTCGAGCTCCTCGAGCAGATCATCATCGATGGTCTTGCGCCCGAGGAACACGCGCGACAGTCCCGAGCTCGTCTTGCGCAGTCCCTGGCGTAGCCGCGACAGCCAGCCGCCGCTGTCGGTGTTGGACGGGCTCGCGTCGGCAGGCTCGTTATCGCCACTCGATTGCGAGCGCTTGTTACGTCGGAATCCGAGCATGGAACTCCCAGGCATGGTGCGCGTCGGAAATGCCGATTATGCTATCACCCCTTTCTACCCCGTGGATGCGCTCACCGGGATCGATGCAAGAGCTGGGAGGCAGGCGACCATGAGACGTTTGTTGGCAGCGCTGCTCGTGGCAGCGCTTGTTCCTGGGCTAGCGCTTGCCAGCGCCTCGCGCTGGCCGGTTAGCGAGACCCAGCTGGACAATGGCATGACCGTGATCGTGCGCGAGGATCACCGCGCGCCCGTTGTGGTCTCGCAGGTCTGGTACGCCGTCGGTTCGAGTTACGAGCACCGCGGCATTACGGGGGTGTCCCATGTGCTTGAGCACATGATGTTCAAGGGTACGGACGCGCATGGCCCCGGGGAGTTCTCGCGCATCATCTCGCGCAACGGTGGCGAGGAGAACGCCTTCACCAGCCGCGATTACACGGCGTACTTCGAGCGCCTTGCCGCGGATCGGCTGGATCTGGCGCTGGCGCTTGAGGCGGACCGGATGGCCAATCTGGCGCTTGCCGACGAGCATTTCGCCAGTGAGCGCGAGGTCGTCATCGAGGAACGGCGCCAGCGGGTCGCTGATAACCCCGCCTCGCGCATGCATGAGCGCTTTAATGCCGTGGCGCACTTGGGCAGCCCCTACGCCCAGCCCATCATTGGCTGGCAACCGGATCTTGAGGCCATGACCCTGGACGACCTCCAGGCGTGGTACGAGCGTTACTACAGCCCCAATAACGCCACGCTGGTTGTCGCCGGTGATGTCGAGCCCGAGGCGGTATTCGATCTCGCACGCAAGCATTTTGGTGACATGAAGGCCCGTGAGCTCCCTGAGGCGCCGGGCGGGACGGGTATGGTCGAACCCGGTGCCCGGCGTATCGATGTCGCCGACAGCCGGGCCCGCGTGCCGCGCGTGGTCATGGGCTATGACGTGCCCTCTGCCGCTACCGCCGATAGCCTTGAGGATGCCTACGCCTTGATGATGGCCTCGGCCGTCCTGGATGGCGGCGATGGCGCTCGGCTGAGTCAGGATCTCGTCCGCGATCAGGCAGTGGCGGCGAGGGCCGGGGCCAGTTATCGGGCCATCGCCCGGCTGGGCACTCAGTTCACGCTGCAGGCGGCACCGCAGCCTGGGGTGTCTGTCGATGACCTGGAGTCGGCCCTGCGTGAGCAGATCGAGCGGCTGAGGTCGGAGCCCGTCGATGATGCGACGCTGGAGCGTGCGCGCAACCAGATGCTCGCCGATCACCTGTTTCAGATGGATTCGGTGTTCTATCAGGCCATGGAGATCGGGCAGCTGGAAACGACCGGTATTGGCTGGGAGATAATCAAGGACTACGAGTCTGGCCTAGAGGCTGTAACGGCGGCGGATGTTCAGCGCGTGGCCCAGCAGTATTTCACCGAGCAGCGCCTCACCGTGGGGCGGCTTCAGCCGGAAAGCGATAAGGAGTCTGCCGAATGATGCGACTGGGACGATCCATGCTGGCGGCTGCGGTTCTGCTCCTGACGACGGCGACGGCGATGGCCGAGGCACCCCTGATCCAGCGCTGGCAGACCGATGCTGGGGCCACGGTGGTCTTCGTGCCGACGTCGGCACTGCCGATCGTCGATGTCCGGCTCACCTTTGATGCCGGCTCAGCGCGCGACGGCGAGCAGCCCGGCCTGGCCCGGCTGACCAATAACCTGCTGCTGGAAGGCACCGCTGAGCGTTCCGCGGGTGAGATCGCTCGGTCTTTCGAGCAGCGCGGGGCGCGGGTATCGACCAGCAGCGGGCGTGACACGGGCACGCTCTCGCTGCGTGCGCTGACAAAGGACGGCATCCTCGACGAGGTGATCAAGGACGTCGCCGACGTCCTCGCCAACCCGGCGTTTCCCGAGGACGCCGTGACGCGGGTCAAGCGCCAGATGGAGGTAAGCCTGCGCGAGGATCAACAATCGGCGCGCACGCTGGCGAATAAGGCCTTCGCCCGGGCGCTCTATGGCGATCACCCGTATGCCGCGCCTCCCGGTGGCACGCGCTCGTCGGTATCGTCGCTGGATCGTGCCAGCGCGAGTGAGTTCTACGCGCGCTACTACAACCGCTCCAATCTGACGCTAGCGATTGTCGGTGATGTCAGCCGTGAGCGCGCCGAGCGCATGGCGGATCGCCTGACGTCGGCCCTGCCGGACGGCAAGCCTGCCGCCGATCTGCCGCCGGTCCCGAGCCATGACGAGGCGCAGACGGTGCGCGTGCCCTTCGACGGCGAGCAGACCGTCATCCTTATGGGTCAGGGGGGTGTTAATCGTAGTCATGACGACTATTACCCGCTCTATGTGGCCAATCATGTCCTCGGCGGTGGCGGCCTGGTCTCGCTGTTAACGGATACCATGCGCAACGAGCGTGGCCTGTCCTACAGCACCTTCAGTACCATGCGGCCCATGGCGCGTGGCGGCCAGTTCGTCATCGGCAGCAAGGTCCGTAATGACGCCCTGGATGAGGCCCTCTCGGTCATGCGCGGGATTGTCGGCGACTTCCACGATCAGGGGCCGGAAGCGGATCAGCTCGCCGACGCCAAGGGCAATATCATCGGCAGCTTCCCCCTGGATATCGATAGCAACAACGATCTCATCGGCTACATCGGTATGATCGGCTTCCATGGGCTGGGCACCGATTACCTGCAACGCCTGCCGGAACGCATCTCGGACGTCTCCCGTGACGGCGCGGCCCAGGCGTTCCGCGAGCACATCGCCCCCGAGCGCTTTATTACCGTGCTTGTTGGACCGGAGGATGTGATCGGGGCGGACTGAGATGGAGCTGCGCATCATCGGCGGCATCTACGGTAAACGGCGCCTGGTTGTGCCCGATGCCGCTGGCCTGCGCCCCACGGGTAACCGCATTCGCGAGACGCTTTTCAACTGGCTTGCCGACGAGATACCCGGGGCGCGGGTGCTGGATCTGTTCGCCGGTACGGGGGCCCTGGGCATCGAGGCGCTCTCCCGCGGTGCCGCGCAGGCGGTCTTCGTGGAGCGCTCGGCCCGGTTGGCGGCGGCGTTACACGCCAATCTCAGTCGTCTGGGGGCCGATGGCGGCAGCGTTGTGCGCTCGGATGCGCGGGATTACCTGGGCGGCGAGGATGGGCCCTTTGATATCGTTTTCCTTGATCCACCCTTCAACTCGACTATCCTCATGGCGGTCTGCGCACAGCTTGCGGCCTCGCCGATGCTGGCGCCGGGCGGGGCGATCTGTGTCGAATACGACGCGCCAACCGGGCGCCCCGAGTTGCCGGTAGACTGGTCCGTGGTGCGCGATAAGCAGGCCGGCGGGGTTGGTTATGCCCTTGCCCGCCGGGCGTGAGTCCAACTGAGGGAAGCTAGCAATGGGGCTGATCGCCGTTTATCCGGGGACGTTCGATCCCATCACCAACGGGCACAGCGATCTAATCGCCCGTGCGTCGCATCTGTTCGATGATCTCATTGTGGGGGTCGCCGGCTATCCCAGTGGCAGCAAGCAGCCAGTGTTCTCGCTCGATGAGCGGGTCGCGATGGCCCAGCAGGTGGTCGGCGATATTAGCAATGTTAGTGTCCAGCCCTTCCAGAACCTGCTCGCCGAATTCGTCCGCCAATGCCGGGGCGATGTCATCATGCGCGGTCTCCGGGCGGTGTCCGACTTCGAGCACGAGTTCCAGCTCGCGAGCATGAATCGCCAGTTGGCCCCGGGCGTGGAGACCATATTCCTCACGCCCGCCGAGCAGTACTCGTATATCTCCTCCAGCCTGGTGCGCGAGGTCGCCACCCTGGGGGGCGACATCTCCCGTTTCGTCGATCCGCAAGTTGCCGATGCCCTGGGGCAGCGCCTCCAGCAAGCCAACGTCACGCAATAAACGGGCCGGCGACCCCCATACGGTGGCGAACGGCCGTGGCGGCGTGACCGGTGACGGTCGTGGTCGACGAAGGGGTCGTGGCTACCGCTAATACCCTGGTGACGGAGGCCGCCGAGCGGGTTTCGGCCGCCCGAAGGTAATGCCGTCAACGCCGCCGCCGTAGCGGCGATTGACCGCGCTCAGGGCGCCGGCTCGCGTACCCAGATCCAGCCCTCCCGATAGGCGCGTTCGGGGTCGTCCGGCGGGGGGCAACGCCCCGCCAGGAAGTCCGCCGCCGCCATGAGCGTTATGACGGCATCCATGACGTGATCGCTGCCAACGGCCGCCTCCCACGCGGGTTCGGGCAGGTCCACCCAGTCGGGCAGGCCACGGATCAGCTCGCTGCGGGCCGCCCGATTGGCGCCCTTGTAGCCGGAGGCGGTTAGACCAAGGGCGGTTAGTGTCGCCGCTGGGTAGACCTCCACCACGGCGGGGGAGTGCCAATCCCGCGGGGACCACGCGGGTTGGATGGTCCGGCCGCTGTGCTCGGCGAGCTCCCCCAACAGGCCCAGCGCCGCGTGCGCCGTGCGCGCGATACGGTCGGCGCCCACATCCATGGGCCTTTTGCCGAGGCGCTGTTGGATGGCCTGGTCCGTACGGCGTCGGAACAACCGGTCCGCGTTGGCAGCGATGGGTTGGCCGGCTTGGTGGCTGGCGAGCGCCTCAGCGAGCCCGACGGGCCACCCCAACGGTGCGTCCACCGCGAGCAGGCAGGCACGATCCGCCGCTAGCCATTGCCCCAGGCAAGCCAGCTGATCCGCTGGCGCGCTCGGTCGGTAGGTCCGGTCGACGCGCAGGCTCTGCCCATCCCAGTCCGCCGCGGCCAGCCCCGTACGCTCGGGTTGGGTCGCGGCGTCGATGCCGATGATACGGGTCATGTCGTTGCGGCCTCGTTAATCTTGAGTCGGCGCACCAGCATCGCCATGAGCGCGGGCTGGCTGGCGGCCAGGACCATGGATAGCCCAGCCACGGTGGGCACGCCCACCAGGGCCCCCGAATCGGTCTCGCTCAGTAGGCCCGCCGAGAGGAAGGCCCCCGCGGCGCCAGCGAGATGCTGGGTGGCGGTCTTGAGTGACATAAAGGCAGCGCGCTCGTGGGGCCATGGGACATGGGTTACCAGCGTGTTCATCGATACACCCAGCGAGCTGCGGCAGACCATGAACGCGACGAATAGGCCCATGACCGGGAGCCAGGGGTCACTGACGACGAAGCCGCCGAAGGCCACGAGCTGATAGGCCACTCCCGCGGTGACGGCGACCGTCAGCGCCCCGAGCCGGTCCGTTAGCCGGCCGGCGAGATGCATGGTGAAAAAGGTCACGCTGCCACCGACCAGGTAGAGCAGGCTGAGCCACTCGCGCGGATAGCCCAGATTGAGCTGGTAGAAGGTCGATAGATTGGGGATCAGCAGGAAGCCGGCCATGACCGATACCACGATCATGGCGAAGGCCAGCGGCGGTTCCCCGCGCTGTATGAGGGCGATGATGCGGTGGCCGGCGTCAGTACGGATATGGGCGCGCAGCGGCGGCAACGCCCAGGCAGCGACCGCGGCTAGGGCGAGCAGCGCGCCGCCTAGGGCCAGGAACGGCGTCGGCCAGCCCGCCAGTCGTGCCAGCTCCAGACCCGCCGGCACGCCCAGAACGGAGGCCGCCGCAAAGGCGCCCATCACCGTGCCCATGGCACGCCCGCGCCGGTGTGCCGGCACGGCATCCATGACGACCGCCAGGGCCGTTGAACTGGCCGGTCCGGCGAATAGGCCGCCGGCGAGACGAGCCGCTATCAGGCTTGGCATGTCCCAGCTTAGCGCCGCCGCCAGGGTGCCGATGGCTTGCCCACCGAGCGCCGTTATCAGTACCGAGCGCCGGTCGAGACGATCCAGCCAGTTGGCGGCCAGCAGGGAGCCGGCCGCGGCGGCCAGGGTGTAACTGCCGGCAATGGTGCCGATCGCGGACGTCGGTAGGCCGATGCCGCGCGCCAGGTCCGGGCCTAGCGGGGCGACCATCATGAAGTTGACGATGTTGAGGAACTGCACGAGGGCGACCAGGGCGACCAGGGCGCGCTCGGAGCGGATAGGTGATGGCATGCAGGGGTCAGCGCTGGTCAACAAGGTCCGTTCGAGTCTAGCAGCCGAGCGCGGCTGGGTTCGCCCGATGGGAGCGTTTGCCTAGTAGCTGATGTGGACGTCGAAGCGCGTGCTCTTGCCGTCGATGTCAAAGGAGGGCTCGGTCTCCGCCAGCGGCGCGGCGTGGCGATGGCGTTTGACGACGACGCGTTCGGTAGCCGCTGCTAGGGCGGGCTGGAGCAGGGCGTCGCCATCCCCGGGTTCGCCCGCGATCTCGGCGAGTAGCTGGGCCCCCTTACCCGCGGCGCCACGGCGACGCGTCGGCGCGAACATGGGGTCGAGGTACACGACGTTCGGGTACTCAGCCGCCGGCAATGCCGCGAGATAGCTGGCGCCATCGGCCACCACGAGGGTCGTACGGGCGATCGCTTCCACCAGCCAGTTCTCGGCTGCTGCCCGTCGTAGGGCGTCATCGAGCAGGGCGGCGACAGTGGTGTTGCGCTCGACCAGCGTTACGGGGCAGCCGAGCCGGGCTAACACCAGCCCATCGCCGCCCAGCCCTGCCGTGGCGTCGATGATGGCGGGGCGGTGGCCCCTTTTGAGCCCCGCGGCCCGAGCCAGTGCCTCGCGCTTGACCGCCGCATGGGCCAGGCGCCAACCGCTGGGCCCGGTTGTGAAACTGGGGCGCCTGCTTAGCCGTTTTCCTTGCGTAATGGCCAGGCCCTCCGCATCCAGCGAAAGGCCTAGCTCGTCGGGCATGTCACCGCGACCGGGCGGGCCGAGCCACGGCCGATAGCGCTCGATCAGCGCTGGGTCGGCGTCGTCACTGACTCGGAAGGGCAACGCGGGCCGCTGTGGTGCCATGCACTAAGTCCCTGATGGGCGGCGGTTGGCCGCGCATGTTGCCGTGCCGTATGATTGCGATATTTGCCGGTGGATGCCGGCAGCACCTGACACCAGCAGAGGACCAACAGCGCCATGGCGGAAAACGAAACAGCCTACGACATCCAGCAAATCGACACGGCGGAACTTAGCCGCTCGCTCGCAGATATCGCCGACCGGAGCCAGCAGCTCGTTAAGGATTTCGTGGCTCGTCAGGAGTCGGGGCAGCAGATCTCGATGGATGATGCGCTGCATATGAGCAAGCTTTTCCAGGATCTCTATGCCCGCATGATGGCGGATCCGGTGCAGCTCGCCCAGTCCCAGTTCGCCTTCTGGCAGGACTACATGACGCTGGTCCAGAACACCACCCTGGGCATGATGGGCGTCGATACCGAGCCCGTGCGCCGCCCTGATGACAAGGATAAGCGCTTCAAGCATGAGGGCTGGGAGGAGAACCCCCTATTTGACTTCATCAAGCAGTCCTACCTGCTGACGGCGGATTATCTCCACCATACGGTGACCAACGTCGAGGGGCTCGACGAGCAGAGCGAGCGCAAGGTCGACTTCTACACCCGGCAGTTCATCGACGCCGTATCGCCGTCGAACTTCCTGGCCACCAATCCGGAGGTCCTGCAGAAGACCGTCGAGACGCGCGGCCAGAACCTGCTCAACGGCCTCAACAACCTGCTTGAGGATCTGGAGCGTGGTGGCGGCCAGCTCAAGGTGCGCATGACCGACCCGGACGCCTTTGAGGTCGGCGAAGACCTAGCCATTACGCCGGGCAAGGTGGTCTATCAGACCGAGCTGGCGCAGCTCATCCAGTACTCGCCGAGCACGGACAAGGTCGCTCGTCGGCCGATCCTGTTCATCCCGCCGTGGATCAACAAGTACTATATCCTCGATCTGCGGCCCAAGAACTCGCTGATTAAGTACCTCGTGGACCAGGGACACACGGTGTTCACCCTGTCTTGGCGCAATCCCAGCGAGGCGCTTGCCGATAAGACCTTCGAGGACTACATGAACGAGGGGCCCTTGGCGGCCTTTGATGCCGTCGAGGAGATTATCGGTGAGGGTGAATTCAATGTCGTTGGCTACTGCCTCGGCGGCACACTACTGGCCTCAACGCTGGCCTATCTGTCCGAGAAGGGAGATAACCGCGTTAATAGCGCGACCTTCTTCACCTCGCTGCTCGACTTCGAGAGCCCGGGCGAGCTTGAGGTGTTCATCGATAACGACCAGCTCAATAGCCTTGAGAAGCAGATGGAGCAGCAGGGCGGCATGCTCAAGGGCGATCAGATGGCCAACACCATGGCCAGCCTGCGCTCCAACGATCTGATCTGGTCGTTCTTCGTGAATAACTACCTCCATGGCGAGGACCCGTTCCCGTTCGACCTGCTGTATTGGAACCAGGACAGCACCAACATGCCGGCGCGCATGCACGTGTTCTACCTGCGTAAGATGTATCTGGAGAACAAGCTGCGCGAGCCGGGCGGCATTGAGCTCAATGGTACGCCCATCGATCTGAGCAAGGTCGAGGTCCCGTCTTACTTCATCTCCGCCAAGGAGGACCATATCGCCCCCTGGAAGGCGACCTTCCAGAGCCAGCAGCTGCTGGGCGGTCCGGTGAAATACGTCCTGGGTGGTTCCGGTCACATCGCCGGTGTGATCAACCCGCCGGAGAAGAATAAGTACGGTTTCTGGACCAACTCCCAGAAGACCAACGACCCCGATGAGTGGCTCGAGGGCGCAACCTATACCGGTGGCTCCTGGTGGCTGGACTGGGTCGAGTGGCTCGGTGAACGCTCGGGTGGTGAGGTGGATGCTCGCGAGCCGGGCAGTAGCAAGTACAAGCCCATCGAGGATGCACCGGGTAGCTACGTCACGGAACGCTCGGGTTAATACCTCAGTGCCGGCCGCCGCGGCGGCCGGCGTCGCCTCCCCAAGGCACGTCCATCTTTCCTAGGCGTGCCTACCTGGTAGACTATCTGACTTTCCACAAGACCGGGGGCAGAAGGCTCATGGTGGAGAATAACCCCGTCGTGGGCGTGATCATGGGCAGTAAGTCTGATTGGGAGACCATGACCCATAGCCACGAGGTGCTGTCGGAGTTCGGCGTCGCCCATGAATGCCGGGTGGTATCCGCGCATCGCACCCCTGAATGGATGGCGCGGTACGCGCGCGAGGCCCGTGACAACGGCCTGGAGGCCATCATCGCGGGGGCCGGAGGCGCCGCCCATCTGCCGGGTATGGTGGCGGCCCAGACGACGCTGCCCGTGCTGGGCGTGCCGGTCCAGAGCAAGGCGCTGGATGGCTGGGATTCACTGTTGTCCATCGTGCAAATGCCGGCGGGCGTGCCCACCGCGACCTTCGCCATTGGCCGCTCCGGGGCGCGCAATGCGGCCTTGTTCGCCGTGGCGATGCTGTCGCTCACCCGTCCTGAGCTCCACCATGCATTGACCGACTATCGCCAGCGCCAGGCGGATTCGGTTATGTCGGAGGGGCTTTCGTGAGCCGCCCGCTTGTTCCCGGCGCTACCATTGGGGTGCTCGGCAGCGGTCAGCTCGGCCGAATGCTCGCGCTCAGTGCGCGCCGCATGGGCTATCGCGTTCAGACCTACTCGCATGACCGCGATACCCCCACCGGCCAGGTCGCTGACCGGGAGTGGGTCGGTGAATACATGGACCTCGCTAGCGTGGGCGAATTCGCCCAGGCGGTGGATGCGGTGACCTTTGAGTTCGAGAACGTGCCCTTTGAGGCCGCCGCGCAGGCCGCGGAATATACCCGGGTCCGCCCGGACGGGCATGTCCTGCATACTGCCCAGCATCGCCTGCGCGAGAAGACCTTCCTGAGTGATAACGGCTTCCCCACGGCGGCCTTCGAGCGGGTAGCGGACCGCGCCAGCCTCGACCATGCCATCCAGCGCATCGGCTGTCCCGCCGTGCTCAAGACGGCCGGCTTCGGCTATGACGGCAAGGGGCAGGCCATCATCCATGAGCCCGCCGATGCCGATCAGGCCTGGCAGGCTATCGGCACCGGCGAGGCCGTGCTGGAGGCCTTCGTGGATTTCGCCCGCGAGGTCTCGGTGGTGGGGGCGCGCGGCGCGGATGGCGCTTTCTGCCATTTCGGCCTCATCGAGAACCGGCATCGCGATCACATCCTGGATGTCTCCATCCCGGATCGGGCAGTGGATGACGAGCAGCGGGAAGCGGCCGTCGCGATCGCCCGCGGTATCCTGGAGCAGTTAGATGTGGTGGGTGTCCTGTGCGTGGAGTTCTTCGTGCGCCGCGATGGCACGTTGCTGGTCAATGAGCTCGCGCCGCGGCCGCACAACTCCGGGCACTTCAGCTTCGATGCCTGCCTGACGAGCCAGTTCGAGCAGCAGCTGCGCACCGTCTGCGGACTGCCCATGGGCGAGCCCCAGCGCCTTCAGCCCTCGGCCATGGTGAATCTCCTCGGCGATGTCTGGGACGGCGGCGACCCCGACTGGGCGGCCGCCGTCGCGGACCCCCGCGTCAAGCTGCATCTCTACGGCAAGGCCGAGCCTCGCCCGGGCCGCAAGATGGGCCATATCACGGCCTTCGATGACGACGGCGAGGCAGCCGCCGCGCGCGCCCTGGCGGCGCGTGCGGCCCTAATACGACAAAGCGAGTAACCCATGTGGTTTAAGAATCTGTGCGTCTATCGCCTGGCCGAGACGTTCGCCCATAGCCCCGAGGCCTTGGCGGACAAGCTGGGCGCATTCGGCTTCCAGCCCGTGGCCCGAACGGAGTCCCTGTCCCGAGGCTGGGTGCCGCCGCTCGGTCGGAGTGCCGAGTCGCTGGTCCACAGCAGCGGTGGCCGGATCATGGTCTGCTTGCAGGAGGAACAACGCCTGCTGCCCCCCACCGTGGTGCGCGAGACCCTGGATGAGCGTGTCGCGGAGCGCGAGGATAACGAGTACCGCAAGCTCGGCCGGCGCGAGAAGGCGCGCATGAAGGACGAGATCACCCTGGAGCTGCTGCCGCGGGCGTTCACGCGAACCCGGCGCACCTACGCCTATATCGATACCCGCGAGGGTTTCGTGGTGGTGGATTCCGGAACCTGGCGGGCCGCCGAGGAACTCACGGAGCTGTTGCGCGAGTCCCTGGGCAGCCTTCCGCTGCGGCCCCTACAGACGGTCTCCAACCCGCAGCGGTTGATGACGGAATGGCTCGCCGAGGGCACTGTCCCCGGCGATGTCGAGCTCGGTGATGAGGCCGTGCTGGAGGACGCCGACAACCAGGGCGCGGAGGTCCGCGTTAAACGCCAAGACCTCCAGTCCAGCGAGATCCAGGGCCATATCAAGGCGGGCAAGCATGTCCGCCGGCTCAGCCTGACCTGGAATGAGCGCATCGGCTGCGTTGTGGACACCGATCTATCGGTGAAACGACTCAAGTTCCTGGATACGGTCCAGGACGAGGCCGGCGACCGCGAGGCCGAGTCGGACGCCGAGCGCTTCGATGCCGACTTCACGATCATGACCCTGGAGCTAGGGCGGCTGTTGCCGCGCCTGCTTCAGTGGTTCGGGGGTGAGCAAGGGTTAGATACGACTGAAGCCGGGCAAGCCGCCGGCTAGCGGGGCTTTCGCTATTAGTTACGGGCTGGTCTGGGGCAGCTCAACTGATCGGGATGCGGTCTTATCGTTGCTAAGGACTAAACATTCCGAGAGAATCTTGCGCACACATAGAATTAGGGACTTTGATATGTCTGATCAGCAGTTTCTCGGAGGCGATCGTTGGGGGCAAGCGCTCCTCGTGACGGTGCTGGGTCTGGCCCTGTCCGCTTGCCAGACGCAGCTCGGCGAGGGTGGCAGCAAGGCGAGCGGCTCTGGTGGTGCTGCCGGTGCCGATAAAGAGGCTGCGGAACTGGAAAAGTGCAGTCGACCGGTTGGGACGGCAGCCCTCATTACGTCCGAGCGGAGCCAACACGCGAAGGCGGACTTGCCGAGCCCCGTGCGCGTTATGAAGTTGATCATGCAGCAATCGGGGTGCTTTAAGGTCGTGGCCCGCGGTGGCGCTGTCGGCGGCGCTTTGGAGCGCGAGCGGGAGATGTCGGAGGAAGGCTCACTCCAGTCGGATTCCAATATGGGTGAGGCCCAGATGAAGGCCGCCGACTTCGTGCTCAAGCCGGCTGTACTATTCAAGGATCCGGATGCCGGCGGGGGTGGTGCCGTCCTTGGTAGCCTATTGGGCCCCGTTGGTGCGCTCGTCGGCGGGGGCTTACAGAAGAAAGAGGCCCAGACGCTGCTGACCCTGGTGAATGTCCGTACTAGCGTTCAGGAGGCCGTTGCTGAGGGGTCAGCGGCGAAATACGATTTTGCAGGCGTCTTCGGGGCCATCGGTGGCGGCGTCGCCGGCGGCATAGGCGCCTATGAGTCCACCGATATCGGCAAGATCGTTACGGCGGCCTTGCTGGACGCCCATAACAAGCTGGTGACTCAAGTCGAAGCGACGACGGCAGCGGATGAGCGTGAACCGGTTGCCAAATGGAAGACGGCAGCGCGTCTCAATCTTCGCGCGGGGCCATCGCAGGATGCGCCCGTCGTTACAACCTTGCCAGAAGGGGCGGAAGTTCGCCCCATTGGTGATGAAGATGGCAACTGGTGGGAGGTTAAAGCGGAAGGCGAGCAGGGTTGGGTTAGCAAGAACTATCTGACAGAGGTCAATTAGTAGCAGCCGCGGGTTGGCGCGCCTAGCGCCAGCTCGCGGCTTCCCTGCCCGGCGCAACGGTCACAGACCGTATTGTTCCGTTATGCCTGCCTGAGGCTAGTAATCGCATAACAGCGGGTGCCTGGCGCTTCCCTAACCGCAGTCGCTACCTGGTTTCGTCGAGCATAGCGGCAAGCTTAGGCCAGATATTCGTCAGCAGTTGCGGCTGTGCCTCAGCGCTTGGGTGAATCCCATCGGATTGCATCAGCTCGGGATTGTCGGCAACCCCCGCCAGGAACTTCTCCACCAAAGCGACATCATATTGCTTGGCGAGGTCGCGGTAGGTCGCGAGGAAGCGCTGGATGAAGTCGTCGCCGTAATTGGTTGGCAGCCTTACGCCGACTAGCAGGACGCGGGCTTCATGATCGCGTGCTGTCTCGATCATGCTCGCGAGATTGCGGCGCGTCTCGGCCAGTGGGATCCCGCGTAGGCCGTCATTGCCGCCGAGCTCGATGATAACAATATCGGAGTCGTGGTCGGCGAGGGCGGCGGGTAGGCGGCTACGCCCACCGCGGGTAGTATCGCCACCGATGCTGGCGTTAATCACCTGGTAGTCGCCCTGCCGATGGGCGAGGCGCTCCCTGAGTTGGGCCACCCAACCGGCCTGGCGTTGGACACCGTGGGCCGCACTAAGGCTATCGCCGAGCACTAAAAGACGGGTCGGCCCGTCCGCGCTCACAGCGGCGGCGACCAACAGGCTTGCGAGCATAAGGATCCAGCGTGACATGAACGATTCGTCGACTCCCGCGCTTCAGGCCGAGGCCTTGAGTATGCACTTTAGCTCGCCGCAGGGCACCATCCGCCTGCTGGCCTCCTTGGAGCTCAGCATTGCTGCCGGCGAGTCCGTCGCTATCCTCGGGACCTCGGGCTCCGGCAAATCAACGCTGTTGGGCTTGCTGGCCGGCTTGGACCTCCCGACCAGCGGTCGGGTTTCACTGGCCGGCTACGATATGACTGCGATGGGTGAGGATGAGCGCGCGCAGCTGCGCGCCGGACGAGTCGGCTTTGTGTTCCAGGCCTTCCACCTATTGCCCGGTCTGACGGCGCTGGAGAACGTCATGCTGCCCGGTGAGCTGGCTGGCTCGGATGGCGTTCGCGCCGCGGCTACGCAAGCGCTGGAGCGCGTCGGTCTCGGCGCGCGCGCCGGGCACTATCCGGCTCAGCTCTCGGGCGGGGAGCAGCAGCGGGCTGCTATGGCCCGAGCGATCGTCAGCCAGCCCTCGGTGCTGTTCGCGGATGAACCCACCGGCAATCTCGACCATGCCACGGGGGGGTACGTCATCGATCAACTCTTCGAGATGAATCGCATTGATGGCATGACGCTGGTGCTGGTCACTCACGACCCGACTCTCGCGGCGCGGTGCCAGCGTGTACTCCAGCTTGAGGATGGCGTGCTGGTGGCGTCGGCTCCATGAGATTGGCATTAACCATGTTGTGGCGGGACTGGCGCGGCGGCGAGCTCCGTTTGCTCGCCTGGTCTGTGGTGATCGCCGTCGCTGCCGTTACCTCGGTAGCCTGGTTGGCCGAGCGTGTCGCCGGCGCGACCGAGGCGCGTGCCGCCGATCTGCTAGCCGCGGACCGGGCCGTCGAGACCACGGAACCCCTCCCCGAGGCATGGGTCAAGCGCGCCCGCGAGCACGGATTGGAGACGGGGCGTACCGCTGTGTTCCCCAGTGTGGTTATCAACGGGGAGCGCACTCAGCTCGTCTCGGTCAAAGCCGTGACGCCGGGTTATCCCCTGCGAGGTAAGTTGCGCACAAGGGCCCGTCCGAGTGGCGACGAGCGGGTAACCACCGAGGTGCCGGAAATAGGGCGGGTCTGGGTGGCCGCCCGATTGCTGACGGTCCTCGACCTGGCCGTCGGCGATACTATTGAGCTCGGCGATAGCGCGCTCAAGATCGCCCGCGTTATTAGCGTTGAGCCAGACCGCGGCGGTTTTGTGGACAACATCGCACCGCGCGTGATGATGAACCAGGCGGACCTCGCCGCGACCGGACTCATCGGCGAGGGCAGCCGCGTCCGCTATAAGCTCCTGCTCGCTGGCGAGCAGGAGCGGCTCGTCGCGTTTACGCAGCAGCTGCGTTCCGAGCAGGGCAATCGCGTCGAGATCGAGACGCCCACCGGCGATCGCCCCGGTGTTTCCGAGGTGGTAAGTAAGGCGCGGCGTTTCCTGGGCCTAGCGGCCCTGCTCACGGTCGTGGTCGCGGGCGTGGCGGTCCTGCTGACCGTGCGCCATTATGCCGAGCGTCAGACCACCGGCGTCGCCGTAATGCGGGCATTGGGGGCAACGCGGCGTCGATTGACCCAGCTGTTCATCGGCAAGCTCCTCTGGCTTGGCGTGATTGCCGGCATGTTGGGGTCGGTACTGGGTTTCGCGCTGCATCTGGTGATGCTTTGGTTCGTTGCCGATCTGCTCGGCGACGCCCTCCCCGCTCCCGGCCTAACCCCCTTGGCGACTGGGTGGCTGACAGCCATTGCCGCGCTACTCGGCTTCGCCCTGCCAACCCTGATCCGCCTGCGGGACGTCCCGCCCATGCGTGTCTTACGGCGCAGCCTGGGCCAGGGACTGTTTCGCGGCCTTACGCCGGTACTGGTCGCCGCTGGTGTCGTGCTCGCGTTGATGGCGTGGCAGGCGAGGGACTGGTGGCTGACCCTGATCGTGTTCGCGGCGGTGGCGGCCACGCTCGTCGTTCTGGCGGCGGTCGCCGCCGGCGTCGTCGCGGGCCTGCGCTGGCTCACTCGGGCCTCCGGTAAGCGCTTGCTGTGGTTCACCGGCCTGACTCGGCGTCCGTGGACCGCCGTCATCCAGATCGTCGCCGTTGGGATCGGCCTGATGAGCCTCTTCCTGCTCGGCGTCGTGCGTGGCGACCTCCTGGAAACCTGGCGGGATCGTATCCCCGACGATGCGCCCAATCAGTTCTTGGTCAACATCCAGCCCGATCAGCTCGATGGCGTGCGCTCGCTCCTCGCCGATGACGGCATCGACGCCGAGTTTCGGCCGATGGCGCGGGCGCGCCTCACTGGTCTCAATGGTGAGGCCATTAGCGCGGACGACTACCGTGACAGCGAAGCTCGCGATCTTTTGACGCGCGAGTTCAACCTCTCCTGGGCCGAAGCGCCGCGCACGGGTAATGAGGTCGTCACGGGTAACTGGTGGTCCGGCGATGATCCGGCACCACAGATCTCGCTCGAGGAGGGCTTTGCCGAGCGCCTGGGCTTCGAGGTCGGCGATACGCTTACCTTCGCAGTGGCAGGCCGGGAGATCACCGCCGAGGTAACCAATCTGCGTTCCGTGCAATGGGACAGCTTTAAGGTCAACTTCTTCGTCCTTGTCTCCCCGGGCACGCTGGACGACATGCCCATGACCTATCTCACGAGCTTCTACTTGCCCCCGGAACGGGATGCGCTCATTGCCGAGTTGGTGGAGGATTACCCCAGCGTCACGCCCGTCGACGTCGCCGCGATCCTGCGGACCGTGCGGACGATCATGGATCAGGGTGTCCGGGTCGTGGAGCTGATGTCGCTATTAACGCTCGTCGCCGGCATGCTGGTGCTTATGGCGGCCCTGCAGATTACCGGAGAGAGACGTCGCTTTGAGACCGCCCTTTTGCGCGCTCTCGGTGCGACAGGCAAGCGCGTGCGTCGCCTTCTGCGCTATGAGCTCTTGCTCATCGGCGCGCTTGCCGGCCTGATGAGCGCCACCATCGCCACCATCGCTGGCGTTTTTGCCGCCGACCTATTATTCGACCTGCATTACCCATG
This sequence comes from uncultured Ectothiorhodospiraceae bacterium, assembly GCA_913055565.1. Taxonomy (GTDB): domain Bacteria; phylum Pseudomonadota; class Gammaproteobacteria; order Nitrococcales; family Nitrococcaceae; genus CAJXKP01. Next base: position 64,444 of record CAJXKP010000007.1, on the reverse strand, counting down.
GCGTCCCTGGATCTTACTGGCGGGGACTGTTACCGGCATGGCGACGGTATGGAGTGCCGGAACCTGGGCGGCCCGCGCGTATTATCGCGTCTCGCCCATGACACTGCTGCGCCAGGGCCATGATTAGCCAATCCCCTTGAGGCGCCGCGGGTAATTCCTGCGGGCCACTTTGCGCTCGGGCGCGCCTGCCGTAAGGCTGGCCTTCGCCGTCAGTCGGCAGCGGGCATGACAAGGCCGCCAACGCCGCCTTCAGCGCCAACCGCGGTGCGACATCGAGGGGTGTATTCTCGCGCGCGACCGGCGGTGCTCTGCTTAATTGCAAAGCCAGTACAACGCGGCATCCCTTGCCGGCGCTGACGCCCTCGGTCGTTAGGGAGACGTTGCAAGTGTTAAGCGTTTCTTCAAACTCTGACCTATTCCAACGATCCAATTTGTCAATCAGAGAAAACTGATAATCAGGTCACCGAAACGTGTCGATCGCTCTGAATCGCCTTTTTTGCAACTGAGTTCGCACAAAAGTAGCGCTCAGAAGGGCCAGCCGGTGCGGTTTTATTATCGCCTTAGTGTGATTATTGTCACGTTACGGGTAGCCCCTGACCTGCGCTTGTTGCGCTGCAGAACAATTCATCCGCAGCGATGAAAGAACCCTCTGAACCGCTGAGATCGTTCTGTGGCAAGAGTCGTAGATGTTTTGCACTGCAATAACGGGTATTAGTGGCCCTAGCACGGCCGCTAATGCCTGTTGACGGTCGTCCTTTTTTCGGGCCAAGTGACAGGCCATGGGCGTTACGGAAAACATTTATGGATTTCGCTCGATTCTTACGAGCGACTCGTCGAAAAAAGAATTAGGAGCAGGTAATATGGAGCGCGCAAATCGAACACTTCGGCAACGTCATGGCGGCTTTACTCTCGTCGAAATGGCGGTCGTCCTGGCCGTTATTGGCCTGATTTTAGGCGCCGTAATGATAGGCCAAGACGTACTGCGCCAAGGTGAGTACGTCAAGATTCGCCAGAAGTTCCTTGACCAGTGGAAACTGGCCTACGACAGTTATTTCAATAAAACGGGAGTGCCGATCGGCGATGATCCAACGGCTCCCCAGATGATCGTTAACGGGCGTAACTTCGGCGGCACGACGGGCGGGGATATGAGCCAGGCCAGCGTTGCTCCCTATTGCGCCGCGACGCAAAGCGCTCATCGCCTGAACGCCAATAACCCTAACACCGGACTGCGCAGCGAGATGATCCAACAGGGCATCACGCTGCCGCCGGGTCGCGGCGAGGGGCTGGAGGACCGTTATATCTATCAAGACACCAACGGCAATCCCGTCGAGATGCAGGTCTGTTTCCAGTGGAATCCGCCGGGGACGGCCTCGGGCTCCGGCAATGTCATGGTGATCGCTGGGATCACACCGGATCTTGCCCGTTACTTGGATCAGGGTGTCGATGGCCAGGCCGACCCGGAGCAGGGCCGGTTCCGCCAGGCGGCAGGCCAATTGGGCAACCAGGGCAGTGGCGGCCAAACCGGGCAAGGCAACACGGGCAACGTGTGGCGTGGTGATGCGACCCAGAGTCGCGGTCAGCGTAGCGCCAATACGCAGGCGGCGAACAACACGGCCGCCGATGAGCAACAGGTCACGCTGGTGACGGCCCATTACAAGATGGCGCGCTAGTGCTCAGCAAGGCGGTAGGGTGCCTGTAAGCCCCTACCGCCAGCGATCGTCGTCTGAGCGCGTCGATGCGACACGTTCTCTGATCGAGCGGATGATTCCGATGAAGCGCTCCGGAATAATGGGTCTAAGTATCGGCTGTGTCGTGATGCTGGTGGCGAGTATCGGCTATGCCTATTACGGCGCGAGTGCGCTTGCTACCGCCCGTTATTTTAAAACAGATGCCCAGCGCAAAGTGGCGAGCTTCGAAAAGCAGATTCGGCGCTCGCGGGCGCGATCGGAATTTGGCGAAAAGCTAGAAAAGGTCTTGGCGCGCAAAGATCAGCTCGGACTGAATGCGGATCAATGGCAGACGCGGCGCCTGGAATACGAGCAGCAGATGGTCCCGCGGAGAAAGGTCCATGAGATCTTGCGATCGGTAGCGAGCGGCGGCAAAAGCTCGTTCTTTTTACCACGATCTTTTGAGGTAAGCGTTCCTGAATCGGAGCTCGGGCTCTTTCAGAACCCCCCTTACGATCAAGCAAAGATCGGGTTTCAACTTGTGGGCACGATGTATCTGTGGGTAGGGGGTGAGTCGTGAACCCCGATGTGATTGTGGTTACCTCCGAGGGCTGGCACTGGTACGGCGCCGATGGGCGTTCGCGTCGGATCGACCCTTTCCCGAATCTAAAAGCGCCGACGCGGCTCATGGTCGCGTTCGATAATGCCTACATCGGCGTGATGCGTTTTGAGGGTCAGGCCCAGTACGCCGCCGCCTTTATCGAGCGCCAGGTACGCCAGGAGGGCTGGCTTGAGGGGGTGAGTCACGTCGTTCTCCACCACCTGGATCGGGTCCACGGCGGTGGCATTGCGTTCTATACGGCGGTTCGCCTGGATGCCTGGCAGCAGTTCCACGATTGGGCGTCCCGGCAGCGCGATCATTGCCTTGTCTATCCGCTTGGCGCGCTGTTGGCCGACATCAAGGAAGGGCAGTGCCGCGTGGTGCGCTCGGGCTGCCAGCTGCGGTTCCTTGCCCGCACCAGCGAGGGGTTGTTTACCCAGGATGCCGTGGCCGCCTCCGCTGACCTTGATGATATTGCGGTCGCCGCCGAGACACTCGGTGGTGATTTAGCGAGGCAGCTGGGTGCGGACGAAGCGCCGGCTGTGGAATGGATCGCGCTAGACAGTGCAAGCGCCGAAGATGAGGACTGGATTGCACAACGGATGGCGCAGCGCGCGGGTGTGGCGGTCTCTTGCGCGCCGCTAGCGTCCTATCAGGGGCTGGAAGGGCAGGTGCTGACGGCCTTGCCGGTCTGCGTTCATCAGCTCGCAACGCGTGAGGCGATCAACAAGCCTGTTGATAAGCTGGCCTGGTGGCAGGAGACGTTGGCTGTTGCCGCTGCTGTAGCTGTTTCCGCCTTAGCCCTGGTGTTCGCCGGTATGGGTGAGTATTGGCGTCAAGCGGCGAGCGAGGAGCGGGCCCAAGCACAGGGTCAGTTGCAGCAGTTACGTCAACTGCGGAGCCAGTTTCAGAAAACCGAGCTCCGGGCGCAGCGTAAGGCATTGCGCGCGGCCGATGAATTCGTCGGCCCGATGGTGGATCGCGCTCCGTTTGCACCAGCGCGGCTGCTGGGTGACGTCGAGGCCGCCCGCTCGGAGGGTCTTCGTATACACCGGGTTCTTCTGGACGGTGGCAATAATGAGCCGGGCGAGGATGGCGGGCAAGGCTCGGACGAGGACGGCTACTACGTCATCGTCGATGGGCAGAATCTGGCCGGTGGGCGCGACGCCATGCGCCAGTTTCTCAAGAACCTCAGGGCCCAAGGTTGGCGAATCCAGCCACTTGAGCCCGCCGCCAACGCGCCCGGGAGCTTTTCCTACGAGCTCACACGAGTCGGGGAGCGTGCATGAAGTACGTCTTTGTGGCAGTGAATGGGCTAGCGCTGGTGGCGCTGGGTCTGGGGGCATTCCTTCTGTCGAGGGTGAGCGCGGATCCGATGGTTCCGAGCGCGACTGTGCGCGTTCCCGCAACCCAGCCGATTCCGCCGCAGGAGCAGGCGCGCTTGGATGAGCTGGCCACCGAGCTCGATCGGTTCGCATTATTCATGGAGTCCGCGCCCGGCGCGGACGCGACGGGTCTGCTAGCGACGGCTCAGGAGCCGCCTGATGTACTGGTGCCGCGTCCGGACCTACTGGCCGATGTCGATCGCGACCAGGCCGATGAACAACCACCGGCGCCATTACCGCGCCGCCAGCTCAGTGTGGTGCTCGATGGCCCCCGACCGACCGCGGTTGTCGACGGTCGGGTCGTGCAGGAAGGCGATCGTCTCCCGGGGGAGGCGGAAGTGCTGCGCATCGATACCGATAGCGTCGTGATTGCCGAGCGGGGCGGGCGCCGTCAGCGGCTGGTTGCCCGCTAGCGGTTTGGCTGACCTATCGAATGGTTAATCCGGAGGGATGATGAACCGACAGGTACTGCAGGGAGTAGCGTTGGGTGGCGCGATCGTGGCGTTGGTCATGGTCTGGGTGCAATTCATGGTCGTCCCGGCGCTGCAATCGGAGCCGTCTCGACCGGGGGACCTACCCAGTGATCGGACTGGGCAGCCGGTTGCCGTGGAGACGGAGAGCAAGGCCGACAACGCGACCTCGGATGAGTCCGGTGGTTCGGTCACGCAGCGCACGGCGCCGGCGCTGTTCGAGCAGGACGCTAACGAGGAGGAATCATCCAAGCTCGCGAACGGCGAGGCCTCGCCGAGCGACGCGGAGGCCCGCGCCACCGCCAACCGGATCGCTGATGAGCTTGCAGAGCTCGTGGCTAACGACGCGGCCGAGCCGGAAAAGGTGGTTGATTTGCTGCGTGAGTTGCAGCGCGAGGCACCTGGGCAGGTGGCTGAGGAACTCGATATCGACGAGCTGGAGCGGCAACTCGCGGTGGCGGCTCGAATGAAGGATTTCGGCGAGAAGATGCGAGAACTGAATGCAGCCGAGAATACGCAAGACCGCGATCGTGCTATGCGGCTGTCCAATAAGCTCGTTACGGACATGATGACCGATCCCGCTTTCGAGGCCGTCGACATCCCCGAGGGGCGGTTGACCCCAGATGCTGACCGCGAAACCGTGAAGATAAGTCCGTCTTGGCATCTGCGCGACGCCAGCCAGGCTGGTACGGCCCAGGAGGCCGGCCGATGATTCGAGCCAAGCCGCGCAGGGCAACAAGGCAATCCGGCTTCTCGTTCGTCGAGATCGCGGTCGTGCTCGGCGTGGTGGGGCTCGTGCTCGCCGCCACGAGTGGCGCCTACTTGAATACCGATCGAGTAGCCGACCGGCAGGCCGCTGAGTCGCATGGTGAGCAGGTGCGTGATGCGTTGCGGGCTTACGCCTTGAGCAACGGCGAGCTGCCTTGCCCTGAGCCGCGCTCCGGCAACGCCAGCATCCAACGCGGCAACGCCGCCGTTGGGCGCGCTGGCAATTGCCGAGCTAATAGCGCCGCCACCGGCTGGGTCCCCTATCGCAGCCTCGGCCTGAGTGTACCCGGCCCCGATAAGCGCGCCCTATATGCCGTTTATCGCGGCGCGGCTAGCAGTGACCTCGTGGCGGTTGCCAATTCGCGTCCGGGCGGCGGCAATCGGCCCGATGGCAATGATCTGATTCGTGCCTTGCGGGGCGTCGACGGCAGCGGCCCGGCCACCGCAGCGGTCGGCGGTCGGGCCGGGGGTCAGGGCTGCCGCAGCAATAGTCGCCCCGTGGCGTTTTTCGTGGTCGTCCCGCTCGTCGATCGTGATGGCGACGGAGACCGCCTCGATGGGCCCCATCCGGGCATCTGCGCCCGGGCGCCGTCGCTGGGTGCGAGCCAGTCGAACGATGATGTCGTTATAGCGGAATCGCCTTTTGCCCTTATCGGTTGGCTCCAGCGTCCGTAGTTCATCCGACGTCGTGCGGCCTGTGAAAGCGGGTCGAGCGGTCGGTCGGTAATCATTAGCAGGAGATAGGATCTTGAATTACAGAAAAACCGCTTGGCGTCTAGCGGTTACCCTGTCCGCCCTTATCGCGAGCGGGTGCGCGAATCTGCCGCCCGGAGGCGAACCGGCGTTGAGCCAAGCCGAGGCGAATCCGGAAGGCGAGATTCCATTGCGTTCCGGCGAGGCGTCCGAGCGGCTGTCCAATGCCTCGCGGCGAATGCGCGAGCAGGTCGAACAGCGGCGATCGCTACCCGGATTGCGGCCCCAAGAGCCTCAGTTCGATCCGCTGTCGGCGCAAGTGGTGACCATCGAGCTGGTGCGGGCGCGCATCACCGAGGCGGCCCGTGCGCTGACGGAGAGCTCGTCGGTCAATCTCATCGTGGATCCGAGCGTCAACGATTTGACGCAACGCGCCACCCTGTCCATGACCGAGGTCAGCGTGCGTGAGGCGCTTGAGAATATCCTCGCGATCTACGATGTCCATGGCGAGCGTCGAGGCAACACGCTGCGCATTACACTCAAAGAAGAGCGCGTTTACGCCCTTGAGTTCCTGAATACCGCGGACGAGCTCAGCACCTCCGATGGCGGCAATGTCTTTGGCTCGACCGCCGAGGAGCTCAGTAGCAGCCAAACCTTGGAGACGACATCCGGGGCCTCGGATCGCCCTTATTCGGTCGTGCGTGAAACCGTTGCCCGCATCATCGCGGATAAAGAGACCATTCGGGTCGACCCCCCCGGCCAACGGGGAGGCGGTCCATCCCGCGGCGCAAGCGGTGGTAGTGCGAGCGGTTCCGGTGGCGGTTCGGGCGGGGGCGCCAACAGCGGGCGAGCGTCTGAGCCGGAGAGTAAAGAGGTGGCGAGTGCGGTCTCGCTGGATCGCAATTCCGGTACGCTCTATGTCGAGGCGCGTCCTAGCAAGATCGAAGCGGTTAACCGCTACATGGCCCAACTGCGCGAGACCGTTAATCGTCAGGTTGCGATCGAGGCCCAGATCATCGATGTGACCCTTACCGACGAATTCCGTTTCGGTATCGATTGGACGCTGCTGCGCGATAACTTCGCCGCGACCTTGACCGGCGAGGTGCCTCAACTCGGTGATATTAATACCAATGTTCCCTCCGGCGGCGCGGATCTGCCGTCGCGGACGTTGACCATCCCGGGGCGTAGCATTGACGCCGGGGACGGTAGCTCGCTGGGCGTTGCCTTCCAGGAGAGTGATTTCGGGGCCGTGGTCGAGGCACTCGAGCGCTTCGGCGACGCCACCGTTCTGTCGAATCCGAATCTCCTCGCTCGTAACGGCTCGCCCGCGCAGCTGAGCGTCGGGACGACCTCGCGGTTCGTCAGTCAGTCCGAATCCAGTGAGCAGAATGCCGGCGGTGGCCAGTCGACGGTCACCGTGGACGTCGACACGGATAGCGTCTTCGATGGCATCACCGTCGGGGTTGTGCCCTATATACGAGGCAACGGGCGGGTCGAATTATTGGTCCGTCCTCTCCAAACCAGCGTCGTCGACGGCACCCTGGATCTGGTCAATGTGGGCGGCGCTAACCGGATCTCGTTGCCACGTGTCCAGTCAAAGGGGCTCACCACGACATTGGCCCTCAACGATGGCGACTTGGTGCTCATCGGGGGCCTAATTGATCGCAGTACCGACCAGCGCGACCAGGGCCTGCCTGGTTTGTCATCGCTTCCGGTTATTGGCGGCGTCTTCGGCGAACGCCAGCGTCTGACAGAGACACGCGAGCTGGTTATCGCTCTAAGGGTGAAAGTTCAATGAGACAGGTTCGCAGTGTTGGTCTACCCATCGACAAGCGTCGCCGGGATGCGCAACGCGGGGTCGGACGGCGGTTTCGTCGATGGATGGTGACCGGGTTAGTTGTTGTTGTGGCGACACCCACCCCTGTGTGGGCGGCCGAAACCAGTGGTTCCGGAGAGAACGCGGCGACCGGCGGCCCCGATGCTAGCGCTACGGCATCGCCCCGAGGGCAATCCGATGATGCCGGGGGTGGCGTGGCCGAATTGCGCCGGTTGCATCGCCGTGTTCTGCGCGCGGTGGCCGCCGAGCAGTGGGAGCGTGCCGAGCTCGCTCTGGCACATATCGATGATCAGCTACCGGGGCGTCGTAGCCTCCATACGCGGCTGGTGGGTTGGTATCAACTCAAGCGCGGCCGAGATCAACGGGCCAAACGCCAATTCCAGCAGGTCCTGGCGACGCGGCCGGGGGATGAGAACGCGGCACTGAATCTTGCGTATCTGCATCAGCGTGCGGATCGGCGCGACGCCGCGCGCGAGGTCTTGGAACAGGCCCTTGAGCACAATCCGGCATCGGACGCTCTGGCGGGCGCACGACAACGCTTACGGCGATGAGCGTGACCAATCGAGTGCCGGATCGGGATCAATCCAGGGGGCCGGGCTATGGCGACATTGGCTGAATCGAGTGGCGGCGATAACGCGGCCGTACGGCGGATGGGACAGATGGTCCTCGAACGGGGATTGTTGAACGACACGGAGCTGGATCTTGTTTTGCAGAAACAAGCCGTCGAGGGCGGTCGCCTCGGCAACATGCTCGTCTCCCTGGGACTGGTGACGGAGAAGGAAGTTGCCCGCATCCTCGCGGATCAGTACGGGCATGGTATCGAATTCTTGGATAAGGACTGGGCGTCGGAGCCTACGCCCGAGGCCACTCGCCTGTTCAACCAGGCACTCTGTCTGGCGCGGGGATTTCTCCCGCTTGACACCGTCGTCGGCTCGACCAATCAGACTGTGGTGACGGTCCTTATCGGAGACGCTGACCCCGGCGAGGTGAGCGAGCTCGTGTGGCGGCGCACCGGTTGGCAAGTGCGCTTCCAGCAGGGTGAGTTTGCGCGCGTTAATCAGGCTATCCGCCAGCATTTCTTCTTCGCCGAGCATCCCCCCGACGAGATCATTCAGCGTGAGCTGCGCCAGCTCGATCGCGACGTCGATCGCGTCTACAGCCCGGATACGTTGCTGGAGTACATCCTCCATTACGCGGTGCGTGAGCGCGCCTCGGATATCCATATCACGGCGAGTCCCGGCAGCCGGCATATCCTCTTTCGCGTCGACGGGGTGTTACGCCCGATGCTCGCCATGTCGTCGGCGGGCGATCGGCTCACGGGCTATATCAAGTTGTGCTCCGAGATGGATGTCGCCGAGCAGCGTCTACCGCAAGACGGCAGCTTTAGCCGAACGATCCTGGATCAGCCCTATACGATCCGTGTTTCCACGGTCATCGCCGAGTACGGCGAGCGAATGGTGCTCCGCTTACTGGGTCAGCAGGGAGATCTGGATAAGCTCAGCGATCTCGGGGTGCTCGACGAAGATATCGCGGCATTAAAGAAGCTCTTCGCAAGCCCCCAGGGGCTCATACTGCTCACGGGGCCGACCGGCTCGGGCAAGAGCACGACCCTCCACGCCGCCTTGCGCATGCAACACATCGTCGAGCGCAATGTCCTGACCGTCGAGGACCCGGTCGAATACCGGGTGCCGGCGGTGGGCCAGACGGAGGTCAACGGCCGGGCTGGTTATGGTTTCTCCAACGCCCTACGCCACTTCCTGCGCCACGATCCGGACATCATCCTTGTGGGGGAGATCCGCGATCAGGAGACCGCGCATGCGGGCCTCGAGGCCGCCTCGACGGGCCATCTTGTGCTCTCCACCCTGCATGTCGGCAGCATCTTCGGCGTGGTGCCGCGACTCAAGATCCTCGGTATCGACGTCGAGACCATCGCCGAGAATCTCATGGGCGTTATCAACCAGCGTCTCGCCCGGCGGAACTGCCCGATGTGCAAGACCGCGACCACGCCGAGTGAGGCGGCGCGTAGCTGGCTCGGCATCGCGGAAGGCGCCACCGTCATGCGTGGCGCGGGGTGCCAGCGTTGCCGGGGGACTGGCTATCTGGGTCGCGTGCCGGTCTACGAGATGCTGTTGCCGGATCGCACCATCGCCGATCTGATCGCCTCGGATGCCCCCCGCGGTGACCTACGTGCCGCCTGTGAGGCCACCGGCATGCGCACCATTCTCGAATCGGGACGCCAGCGGGTGCTCGAAGGGGAGACGACCACCGACGAGATCGAGCGCGCTATCGGGGAGGGTGCGACATGAGCGAGGTACGGACTTACTACTACCGCATCCTTGAGCCACACGGCAAGATGCGCACCGGCTTCTATCAGCTCGGCGTGGCGCACGATACGTCGGCACGACTCCGTCTGGAAGGCGAGTTCGGCGGTACCGTCGTCAGCCTGTGGCGACTCCCTGCGCCGGTCACTGGCCTCTACAAGGGGGTCGCCGGGCTGTTCGCCCGCAACGTGAAAGCGGATGATTGCACCTCGTTTTTGCGTGACCTCGGCGTCATGCAAACCGCTGGCGTACCGACCCTGGAGGCGTTACGCACGATCATTAACGAGCGCCGCGGCAGCGGGGCACACGGTATCGCTCAAATCGCGCAGCAGCTTTACGACGATATGGATGCTGGCGTGCCCATTAGTGAGGCGTTCGCACGTCGGCCCGATATCTTCTCCGAGACCGTTCGCAATCTCATCGCGATCGGTGATCGCTCCGGCAGTGTCGACCGCATGCTCATGGAGGCCGCCGATCATATGGAACGGGTGATCAATATTCGCCGCAACATACGGACCGCGCTGATCTATCCGGCCTTCGTTTTCTCGACGCTGTTCGCGGTCATGGGCTTCTGGATTACCTACGTCGTGCCTAAGCTCGGGGATCTCTTCGATCGCCTCAACGCCGATCTGCCGGCCATAACTCGTTGGCTCGTCTCTTTCTCAGCGATGTTCGCCGATCACTTCCTCATCGTCCTGGCCGGCCTGGCGGGCGCCGTCGTCGCCATGGTCATGCTCTATCGCCGCCATGAGCCGACGCGTCGTGGCGTCCACACCCTCCTCCACTATCTACCGGTGACCAAGCGCATCGTCACGGCATCGGGGATGGCGACCATGACGGAGCATCTCGCGATCCTTGTTCGCTCGGGCCTGGATGTGGTGACCAGCCTCAGCGTCCTCCAGCGCACGACGCGGGATCTCTATTACGAGCGCCGGCTGGAGCGGCTCAACGATGCCGTCCAGCGCGGTGAGCCCATCGGTGGCGCCATGCGCCTGGCCGGCGGTTTCCCGCCGATGGTGGTGCGCATGGTCAGCGTCGGCGAGGAAAGCGGATCCCTCGATGAGCAATTGAACTATCTGGCGCGGGAGTACCGCAGCCGCCTGGACACCATCATCGCCTCGCTGTCGGAGATCATTAAACCCGTGATCGTCATCCTAGCCGGCGGGTTGTTGGTGTTCATGGTGGTGGCGCTGCTCCTGCCTATCTACGACCTTATTCGGCAAACGATGGCCATGCAGGCCGGAGGTGTCTGATGCGATACCGGCGATACCAGGGAACGCGTTGCCGCCAGCGAGGGGGCGGCCTTATTGAGGCATTGCTGGTGACGCTGCTGGTGGGCAGCGCTCTAGCAGCGGGCCTAGCCTGGCTCCAGGTCGATTCCCAGCGTGAGCGCCTGCGTGAGCAGAAGCGCAGCCTCACCGAGGGCGAGCGCGCGCTGGAGAGTTTCGCGATGATGAATCACCGGCTGCCGTGCCCCGATACCGACGGCGACGGCCTGGAGAACCGGAATAATGGCGATTGCGTTGCGCCCAACGAGAAGGGGGCGCTGCCGTGGCAGACCCTGGGCGTTCCCGATCCGGCAGCGAGCGGACTCACCCAGGAACTCGCCTATATGGTCGACGATGCCGGCACCGATGTCACGTTAACGCGGGTGGACGCCGACGATTTCAATTACGGCAAGCCGGGCACGAGTGAGTGTTTGCGGACCGCTGAGGGCCTTGCGCGCTATCGTAACCATGACGAGCTCGACAACAGCGGGCTCCCTCTCACCGCTCGTGAATGCGTCGAGCGGTTGGGCACGCCCAAAGCCGAGTTCCGGGACGGCGATATCACCTCGGCCGCCGACCTATGCCGTTCTCTGGCTCGTACGGCTGGCGACGGCGGGCCGCAGTTGGCAGGCACCGATAGTCGCGAGGTGGCCTTTGCCCTGGCCCACCCCGGTGGCCGGGATAGCGACGGCGACGGCGATCTGTTCGATGGCCCCAACGCCGCATCGAATGCCCGTATGGCCGAGCTGGACCGTGGCGCCCAGCCGGGCTACGACGACCGCGTCGTCGCCCAGGGGCACAGCGGCCTCGCCCGGCGGCTGGGTTGTGGGCCCCTGATGCGTTCATTAGAGGCCGTCTCGCTGACCATCGCCGTGGTCGAGGAGGTCAACGCCCAGCATGACTGGGTCACTACGTCGGCGGAGCGGGGAGTTCGCATCTCTTCGCAGCGTCTCAGCCTTGTCGGGCTGGCCCCCGCTGTGTCAGCAGCGATGGCAGTGGAGGACGGCATGGCAGCGGTGCGAGCGGCTAGGGAATGCCCGCCGCTGCCGCCGCCGTGGGATCCCTTCGCCTGTCCGGCGCTCCCGGCGTACGGCGCCGCAGCCATTTCGCACGCTGTCTCGATAGGGGGGCTGTCGGCGTCCGCAGCGCTGCATGGCCTCGCGCTGGCCGATTACCGGGCCGCGGAGGATCAGTTGCAGGCGAATACGCCGTGGAATCGGCGTGAGGCATTGCTGGACGCGGCCGACCAGGCCGGCGCGATACAAGGGAGTCAACCGCAATGATGAATCGACGTATCGACGGTTTCTCGATGATGGAGATGAGCATCGCCCTAGCGATTGCCGGGCTGGTGTCGCTGGCCGTCTGGCAGATCGTGCCCAGGGCGATCGAGGCCGGCCGCGGCGCCGACGCGCCCGCCGCCGGCAAGCTCTCGGTGGCACGGCGGGCTCTGGAGGGCTACGCTGTGGCCGAGCATCGCCTGCCCTGCGCCGATGCCAACGGCGACGGCCGCGAGGATTGTGGCGCGACGGGTGAGGCCTTGCCGTGGCAGACGCTCGGCGTTGACAAGCCCGCGACCGATATCCGGTACGAGCCGGCCGCCGCCCTGACGACGCGGGCGCCCGCCGAGGCCCATCAGCCTACTGGCAGTGGTCAGCAGCGACAGAATACGCTCGACTACTGTGCGGCGCTGCGTAATGCCATCGCCAGCAACTCGGGCGGGGGTGTGCGTGTTGGCAGTCAAGGGCCGGGCGCCGAGGTGGCCTTCGCCATTGCTGCCCCCGGGGCTAATGGCCGTTTCGAAGGGCCGCATCGCAACGCGAATGGCTTCGCCCTGCCCGGTGAGGCCGGTGCCGACGGCGACGATCGCGTCCAGTCGGCCAGCCCGGCGGCATTGGCGACGCGGTTGGACTGCCCGGCGCGGCTGGCCCGGAGCAACCTCGGCGGCCATCAGGCGGCCCAGAGCACTGAGCTCGGCGCCTTTAGCTCGCTGTACCAGGATTTCCGCGAGCGCGCCGTGCGGGTCAGGCAGACGAACCGCCAGAAGACGATCACCCAACGCGCCATCACCGGCGTCGATGTCCTGGTTACGGGGGCACTGCTCGCCGTATTCACGGCCCAAACAGTGCAGGGGTTCTCGGAGCGCACCGACGACGCCCCCGCTACAGCCGGAGAAATTCGCGCCACTGCCTATAACAACTTTCTGCGCTTCGCGGTGCTGGGGGAAACCGCGTCGCGCCTGCAGATGGCCACCAAGGATATCGGGGCAGCGCAAACACGGGTCAGCCAGGGCCGGGCACTGGACGGGCTGAGCGGTTATTCAAGCACCCAACGGCACGATGACGCCGACACCAAGGACGAGGAGGGGGTGCTGCCATGACGTCGCCGCAACACAGCCGTGGTTTCTCATTCCTCGAGATGGCCCTGAGTCTGGCGCTGCTCGGCGTGCTCGCTATTGCGGTCGTTGCCTATCTCGCCGCTATCAACGGCAGCCAGAGGCGGACTGAGCAGGAGCGGTTGATGCGCCGCGCCGAGCAATCCCTGGTGGCCTTCGTCCAGGCCAATCATCATCTGCCCTGTCCGGCCTCGGATGGTGATGGCGCGGCCGATTGCAGTGCCGGTCAAATGGGCTTTGTTCCCTGGCAGGAGCTCGGCCTGGCGGATGCGCGCGCCGGGGATCTGCGCTATGGCGTCTATCGAAGCGGCCCCGATCTCACGACGGCCGCGGATCGGCTTGAGGTCATCCGACTCAATGATAACGACGAGCCGGTGCGGACGCGGCTCAATGATGGCACGGCCAACCTGCTCGATACTTGTCGTGCGCTCGGTGCCCTCAGTCAACGGTCGCGGCCAACGGCGAGCGATGGTCTGCAACTGGTCGCCGATAGCCGAACGCGGAATGTTGCCTACGCCCTGGCGGCGCCGGGCGCCGGGGATGCGGATGGCGGTGGCCGCTTCGACGGGCGCCAGGATGACGGCGACGCGGAGCTCGATTGGCCAGGCCTCGGTGCTCACGATAATGATGATCGCGTTGCAGCGGCGGGCTTCTCGGCGTTGGCGGGCCGCGTGGCCTGCGGTGAGGCGCTCGCTAGCCTCGGCCATGGCCGATTTAATACCGCTGTCAGCGCCGAGCTCATGCAACGCGCCCTACGGGACTACCTCGCCGTGGCCGAGGCGCAGGTGCAGGTCGCCGAGGGGCAACTCCGCACCGCCGAGGCGAACATGGCACTTGTGGGGGGGATTACGGCACAGGCCGCCGGCGGCATGAGTGAGAGCTTCGGCCGGGGTATCGACCTCGGCGAGTCGTCCGCGCAGCGGCTCGCGATCGCCGGGGTTGGTGTGATCGCCTCGGCGTTCGGCCCCGCGGGCGCGGCTCTCGATGAGGCCGACAATTACCTTGAGCAGGCCGAGAGACAGCGGGACGCCATTGAGCGGTTGCTCGATAATCGAGCCGAGCCACTGAACGAGATTGTGACAGACCGGGCGGAGCAGGCGGAGAGCCAGGGCTTTTGAGCGGCGAGCGTACGGCAGCCGAGCAACAAGGGAGATGTGTCATGTCTCTAGCGACGTCGAGCCGTCGCCAGGTCGGATTCAGCCTGCTGGAGGTGACGGTGGTTATTGCCGTCATCGGTCTCTTGCTAGCCGCGATGTCTGTTGGCGCCGGCCTCTACCGCACCGCCACCTACAGCACGATAAGCGGTCAGTATGTTCGCGGTTGGCAGATGGCCTATGACAGCTATCTTCAAAGGACCGGAGGCGTCCCGGGGAGCACGGATGATGATGGCCTCATCGACGCCCCGAGCTGTAATAACGGCATGCTCGACGAGTTCCTCGCAGCGGGTGTTGAGCTCCCACAAGGGCGCGCGGTAGGCGAGAACGATCGCTACGTCTACGAGGATAGCAACGGCAACCCGCAGGCCATTCAGGTATGTATGCGCCCCGTCGCCGATTGGGCCGTGCCGGGCGCCAGTACCGGCAACTTCGTCGAGCGGCCGCGCAACGTGCTCGAGTTTAGCCAGCTCACGCCGTCACTGGCGCGGCATCTGGATTCGCGGATCGACGGGCGCGTAGACGCCCGCTTCGGTCGCTTTCGTCGCGAAGGCCGTCATAATACTGGTAGCGCGCAGCAGTGGGGGCTCGACGATACGGATGCGATGAACGGTGCCCAGGGCGACGAGGCCCAGGTCGCGACGTTGACAGCCTATTATGTCATGCGGCGTTAACCTCCCGCGACACGTCGCCGTGAAAGAGGGTCGCGCTCGGCGTAGGAATGAGTACTCGTAGGCGACTCCCGCTCGCTCGCCCCGGCGCGCACCGGACGGTTATGTGGGTTATCCTCAACGGGTAGCAGCCGTTTACCAGGAGGGCCGCCCATGGCTCATACGCGCACCGTCTCCGAGGCCGAGACCGTTCCCGCCAATCCCCTCGATCGGTTGTTGCACGCCGGCCTTGGCGAGATCACCCAAGGGCTCTCGCCGGCCGCCATCGCCTTAGCCGCCACGGATTGGTGGCTGAACTTGGCTCTACATCCCGGTAAGCAAGCCGAGTTGACCTACAAGGGCTGGCGTAAATGGCAGCGCCTGGCGCTGTATAACCTACGCTGTATGGCGGCCAGCGAGGCGGTCGAGCCCTGTATCGAGCCGCTCGCCGGCGATGACCGGTTCCATGACGAGCGCTGGCAGCAAATCCCCTGGGCGCCGCTGTATCAAAGCTTCCTGCTGACACAGCAGTGGTGGCACAACGCGACCACGGGTGTCCGCGGTGTCGACCCGCACCATGAGGCGGTTGTGGGCTTTCTTACACGTCAATGCCTGGACGTGGTTTCGCCCTCCAATTTCCTGCTCACCAATCCGGTCATCCAGGCGCGGACGCTCAACGAAGCGGGCTATAACCTGGTCCGCGGTGCGGAGAATCTCCTCGAGGATCAGCAGCGCAAGCTCGCGGGTGATCCGCCAGCCGGCACCGAGGCCTTCCAGGTTGGCCGCGATATGGCGCTAACACCCGGTCAGGTGGTCTATCGCAATCGGCTCATCGAGCTAATTCAGTACGAGCCCACGACGGAGACCGTTCATCCCGAGCCGGTGTTGATCACGCCGGCCTGGATCATGAAGTACTACATCCTAGACCTGCGGCGCGGGAAGTCCCTGGTGGAATACCTGGTAGGCCAGGGCTATACCGTTTTCATGGTCTCCTGGCGCAACCCTACGAGCGATGATCGCGATCTGGGCCTGGATGACTACCGGCGGCAAGGCGTCATGGCGGCGCTGGACGCGGTTGAGCAGATCTGTCCCGAGCGCGGTATCCATACCGTGGGCTACTGCCTGGGCGGCACCCTCCTGATGCTCGCCGGCGCTACGATGGCGCGCGATGGCGATGACCGCATCGCCTCCATGTCACTATTGGCGGCGCAGGCGGATTTCACCGAACCCGGCGAGCTGGAGCTATTCATCGATGAATCCCAGGTCGCGTTCCTGGAGGACGTCATGTGGGCCCGCGGCTATCTCGGGCAGGGGCATATGGCCGGGGCCTTCCAACTCCTGCGCTCCGAGGATCTGATCTGGTCACGCATGGTCCAGCACTACCTCATGGGTGAGCGCGAGAACACCATCGATCTCATGGCGTGGAATGCCGACGCCACGCGGCTGCCTTACCGCATGCACTCCGAGTACCTGCGTGATCTGTTCATGCATAACGATTTCGTCGAGGGGCGCTACGACGTCGCTGGTCAGCCTATTCATCTCGGCGACATCAAGGCCCCCATGTTCGTCGTCGGCACGGAGAAGGATCACATCGCGCCATGGCGCTCCGTCTACAAGCTGGTGCGACTGGCGAGGACGCCGGTTACCTTCCTGCTGACCTCGGGGGGCCATAACGCAGGCATCGTGACGCCGCCCGGCCATCCGCGCCGTAGCTACCGTACGATCTACCACGAGCCCCTGGATTCTTACCTGCCGCCAGATCAGTTCTTGGCGAAGGCCGAGCAGGCCCAGGGGTCATGGTGGCCTGCTTGGGAGAATTGGTTGCGCGAGCGTAGCGGCACCGCGGTAGAACCGCCTTCCATGGGCGCGCCCAACCAGGATCTGCCGGTGTTGGAGCCCGCACCGGGCAGTTATGTGCTGATGCGCTAGGCGTCGGCGGCGGTAGCCAACGCCCAGGTTCGTTCGCGCGAGCTAGGGCGATACGGAGTCATTCTCGTGGGACAAGGCGTGCCACGGCGCCGCCGTGGCGCGCCCGTTGGGGCCGCTGGGCGCGTTCGCGATACGCGTGGCAAAGCATGACGATACCCTTAGTAGGGCGCGGCACGCCGCGCTTTGCCTGCGCGCGCGCTCGACGGCTAGAGGCTTGTGCGACTTGTTCCGCGTCTCCCTAGCTCGAGCCGGGCTCGCCGCTCGGTGCGTTTGGGGACGACTCGGGTGTGGCCTTAGCCAGCCCCTGGAGGTATTGGTCCCAGTCGTGGGCGGGGTCGCCATAGACGACGAAACTCGGATTGAACAGGGATTCATTCGTGTTGTAGGTCAACGGGCTGCGATCGAGATCGACGACGCGGCCCCCGGCGGTTTCGACCACGCACTGCGCGGCGGCCGTGTCCCATTCAGCGGTTCGGCCGAAGCGAGGGTACAAGTCGGCCTGGCCCTCGGCGACCCGGCAGAATTTAAGCGAGCTGCCGACCGAGGTGATCTCGTGCTCGGGCAGGCGTGCTAGCAGGGCGTCGATGGCGCTGTCGCGATGTGACCGACTGGCCACCACCGTCAGCTTTTCGTCGTTAACCGCCCGCGCATAGATGGGTTGGTGCTCGGCTTTGGTAATGCGGAAAGCGCCCTTGCCCTTGACGCCCAAGTAGGTAACGCCGAGCGCTGGCGCATAAACGACGCCGACTATAGGTCGCTGGTCCTGGATTAACGCGATATTGACCGTAAACTCGCCGTTTTTGTTAATGAATTCCTTGGTACCGTCGAGCGGGTCCACGAGCCAGAAGTTCTCCCAGCTGCGGCGCTCCTCATAGGGGGTCTCGGCGCCTTCCTCCGATAGGATCGGCAGTTTGGGTTCCTGGCCTTCGAGCGCCTGCTGGATCGTGGTGTGGGCGGCCCGATCCGCTTGCGTAAGGGGGGTGTTATCGTCCTTGGTCTCGACCTCGAAATCCTGGTTATAGACGCTCATAATGCGCTCGCCGGCCTCACGCGCGATGCGGCAGACCTCCTCGCTGAGCTGCCAGCGTGTCTGGACGTCGATGCTCATGCCTCAGTCCCCTGTTGTCGCGTCAAGAAAGGTTTGAGCCAGGTAGAGGGCCGCAATGCTCCGCGCCTCGGTAAGTCCTTGTTGGTTGAGCAGCTCATCGAAACGATTCAATGGCCAGCCGATAAGCTCAGGGGGCTCTGGCTCGTCGCCCCTAAGCGGTGCATGCGTTAGTTGTCGCGCTAGTATAATCGTCGTCTCATGCGCGATATAGCCCGGCGCCAGCGTGACCCGTCGCAGCTCGTCGATACGGTGGGCATCATAGCCCGTTTCCTCGCGCAGCTCACGACGTGCGCCCGTGCCGGGTGACTCATCGACTTCCAACCGGCCCTTCGGAAAACCGAGTTCATAGCGCTCGGTACCAACGGCGTACTCACGGATCATGAGTAGCTCGCCATGCTCGGTTATCGGTACGACCAGCACGGCTCCCCCGTCATGCCCCGGTGATAGCCGCTCGAACTCCACCTCCGTGCCGTTGCTAAAGCGCAAGCCCACGGCATCAATCTGGAAAAGCCGTGAGCGAGTCAGTGTATGTACGTAGCGTTGGTACGGTTCTTTCAATGGACATTGCCCTGAACAGCCCTTGGCGAGATCTACGGCGCCGGATGGCCGCCGCTGCCTCACACGACGGGGCGTTGCCTTTAGCAGTCACCGGCGCAAGGATCACGTCGTGGCGGTGAGTCTGCCAGGCACCTAGGCTAGCGAGCCAGCCACACGCATGCGCTGCCCGGCGAATCGCCGATTGCGCGTCCGGCACGTGGTCCTCGCCCCCTGGCCCGTCCCGGGATGCCAGGAGGCGGTCGTTCGTGGAAGATTATACCGACGACAGGGCCCCGGGTGGCTTGCTTGCTGTGTTTGGGCAGGCTCGCTTTAGGGCTCCTGGAGCGGAGTGACACGCTCGTGCGAGGTCGGGCGCTGGGCGGCGCGGCCGAGCGTCGCAACAGCCCCGTGTTCCTGGCTCCAAGGGAGCTCATGCCTTGGATGCTGTTGGGTCGAAACCATAGTTGACAGTGTACTAAGTGCCGGCTAGTCTCCCCCGATACTCAGCGCCGATTAGCGGCATTAAGTCGCCGATCGGGTTTACGCGACCCCGCAGCCGTGAGCCTCTCGTGGTCCTTGATCCCGCCCGCGGGCGAGTCGCCGGCCTTGCTTCAAGCAAAGGATGACGAGGAACGCCGGCGAGACGTGCTCCGTTGATTCGCAGGCCTGATCTGGCGATCAATGGTGGGGCCTTACCGACCATGGGCCTGCTCGGGTTCACTGATCGATACCGCTGGGCTGCGGCGTTTGAGCCGATGGCGAAAGCCAGGTCTAACGTTGTGGTTCTTGATCAAGGCCCATCTCAGAAGGCAGCTCATCCATTAACAACCGCATGAGCAATCCCTATCCGGGGCGAGCCGCGTTTCAATGGCTCGCCCAACCCAATAGTCTAGCGGGTTGAATCCCGCTGCCACCCCAGCTAGCGAATGCATAATCTCCGATAAACCATGATGAATCTCACCGAGCTCAAGCAAAAACCCGCTACGGAATTACTGCAGATGGCCCGTGATCAGGGCATCGAGGGCGTTGCGCGCGCGCGGAAGCAGGACCTGATCTTCTCTCTACTCAAGCATCAGGCCAAAAACGGTGAGGACATATGGGGCGACGGTGTTGTCGAGATCCTGCAGGACGGCTTTGGGTTCCTGCGCTCGGCGAATAGTTCCTACCTCGCCGGGCCCGACGATATCTACGTCTCACCGAGTCAGATCCGGCGCTTTAGCCTGCGGACCGGCGATACGGTGGCGGGCAAGATCAGGCCGCCGAAAGAGGGTGAGCGCTACTTCGCGCTTCTCAAAGTCAGCGAGATAAACTTCGAGAAGCCCGAGGCGGCGAAGGATAAGGTCCTGTTCGAGAATCTCACCCCCCTGTTCCCGAAGGAACGCATGGTGCTTGAGCGTGGTAACGGCTCTACTGAGGATCTGACGGCGCGCGTCATTGACCTTAGCGCGCCGGTTGGCAAGGGGCAGCGAGGCCTGTTGGTGTCGCCGCCCAAGGCCGGTAAGACCATGCTGCTCCAGAACGTGGCGCAGGCCATTACGGCCAATTACCCCGAGTGCTACGTCATCGTTCTGCTCATTGATGAGCGGCCGGAGGAGGTGACGGAGATGCAGCGGACCGTGCGTGGCGAGGTTGTCTCATCCACCTTCGATGAGCCGGCCAATCGCCATGTCCAGGTGGCCGAGATGGTCATCGAAAAGGCCAAACGGCTGGTCGAGCATCGTCAGGACGTGGTCGTCCTGCTGGATTCGATTACCCGGTTGGCCCGGGCCTACAACACGGTTATCCCCTCCTCGGGTAAGGTGCTCACCGGCGGTGTCGATGCCAACGCCCTGCATCGGCCCAAGCGATTCTTCGGCGCGGCGCGAAACGTCGAGGAGGGCGGTAGCCTATCCGTCATCTCGACGGCCCTGGTCGAGACCGGTTCGCGCATGGATGACGTCATCTACGAGGAATTCAAGGGAACGGGGAATATGGAGATCCACATGGATCGCCGGATCTCCGAGAAACGGATCTATCCGGCGATTAACATCAATCGCTCGGGCACCCGGCGTGAGGAGCTATTGATGACGCAGGACGAGCTCCAGAAGGTCTGGATACTGCGCAAGCTGCTCCACCCCATGGACGAACTCGCGGCGATCGAGTTCCTGTTGGATAAGCTCAAGGATACCAAGACCAACGCCGAGTTCTTCGAATCCATGAAGCGCTCGGGCTGACCTCGGCGACGAAGGGGCGGGATAGCCTGCCGGCCAGGTGCGAGTCGTCGTGGCAGGCCTAACTGCTGCCATCCCTACAGGGCGGTGGTCTCCCCCCGCCTCTATCCTCGTTGATGCGGCCGATGCGCTTAGCGCCTGGTTTGTCTCGTTCTAGGCCGTAGGGAACACTAAACCAGGCGCGAACGGTTTAGTGTTCCCTTGAGAGCGAGCACGCTCCGCCGCGGCCGTTGGCCTCAGCCTTGATCCCTGTCGGCTGGTATAAGGAAGTCAGACGGTTCCGGCGCCTCCCCCTCTATGACACGGCCAATGGCACGCCCCGAATTGCTAACGCGCGTGATCTCGACCATGCCGCGCTTGTTGCCGGGGATCCACGTGACGGGTAGGTCAGCGGCCCCGCGTACGAGACGCCCGTCACCATGGACGGTGAGCCGACTGCCCTTGGCGAGATTAGCCGCCTTACCTTGATTCAAATAGACCGTGTCGCCCTCAGCCTTGACGGCATGAACGATGGTCGGAGTCAGCTGGAGATGATCCTGGGCGTGGATTAGGACCGCATCAGCCGCCGCGATCCAGCTCTGGCTCTCGGTATCCGCGTTACCGCGCGGTAGCGCCAGGGTGACTGGGTCGTAGCGCAAGCCCAGGTCGGTGTCGTAGAAACGGAAACGGATGCGACGCTCTTGGTCCTTAGTCGCGGGCAATGGCTCGACGACCGCCAGTAGGCGGGCCCCCGGCTGGACGGCCAAGGCGCTCAGGCAATCCTGTGGGGCTGCCGCACGGCAGCCATAGGAATCGAGTACAGGCCTTACGTCGCCCGGTGACATGACGCGCATCGGGAAGCTGCCGGCGGCCCGGTTAAGGGCGCTCAGCATGGGGGCCCGTAATGCCGCCCCTTTCGGGAAGACCACGCCAATGCCCGGGCCTGTTCGATCAGCGGTGCGCGTTGGCTGTCGTTGCGGCTGGCGATCCTGCATCGAGGCCTGGAGGCGGGCTATGTCCTGGCGGAGCTTGGCCGTCTCGGCGCGGTTGGCCTGGGAGGCTGGCTCATCACTGCCGAATATGCCGGACAGCAGGTCGCTATCGCCTTCGCCCTCGCTATCCGGGAGGACCACCCGCTTATCGGCTTTTGCATCCTCGGAGCGTGGATCACTGTCGGACTCAGCGCCTTTCTCGGACGTCGTGTCCGATTCGCTACTCTTCGAGTCCGAGTCCTCCGAACCGCCCAACCCGAAGGTGCCGCAGCCATGCAATAGCAGAACCAGCAACAGGGTGGCGGCAAGGCGAGCGCGCTGCATCAGCCCATCCTCATCGGCTAATTAAAGCTGGCAGCATAGGTTAACCCAGATACGTCTGCAATGGCCCACCGAGGTGGCCGAAGGAAACGCTGAGGAATGCTTGCGGGGCTCCGCGGGCTACGGCGGCCTTGTGGCAAGGCGAGCCTCGCCGTGAACGGCCATCATCCGTCACACCAAGGCTGATGACGCCAGAACGGCGACAGGGTCGTGCTGATGGTTCAGCGTCCCCTGGCCAGTGACGTTAGCCGTCGCGCTCCAAGGTGACAAAGGTCATGGCGTAGCCGTTCCGATCGTCCGGACGCCGGTGCTCGCGCTTGGTTTCATGCCATTCGTCAACCGCCAGAGCCGGGAAGTAGGTATCCCCACCGATGGCCGCATCGACGTACGTCAGATAGAGCCGTTGACTCTCGGGCAAGAACAGCCGATAGATCTGCTCGCCGCCAATGACCATGATCTCGTCGGCCGAGCCGGCCGCGGCTATAGCCTCGGTCGCTTTGGTAGCAACCGTGCAGCCGGTGGCGGGGTACGATGGGTCGCGCGTCAGGATGACGTTGTGACGGTTGGGGAGCGCACCCCCGATATCCTCATAGTTGCGCCGGCCCATGATTACGGGCTTGCCGCGTGTTGTTTGCACGAAGTGCCGCATATCGGCCGGTAGATGCCACGGTAGGCCGCCGTTGGCGCCAATGACCCGGTTGCGGTCCATGGCAGCGATCATGGCAATAACGGGCCGGTCACTAACCCTGTTCATACCGCAATCGGGGCCTTGATGGGTGGATGGGGATCATAGCCCTCGAGCCCGATATCCTCGTAGCGGAAATCGAACAAGGAATCGACGCTCGGGTTGAGTCGCAGCGTGGGAAGTGCTGTCGGCGTACGCGCGAGCTGGCGGTCGGCCTGGTCCAGGTGATTGCGATAGAGGTGCGCGTCGCCGAGTGTGTGGATGAACTCGCCCGGCTGGAGGCCCGTAACCTGAGCAACCATATGGGTCAGTAAGGCATACGACGCGATGTTGAAGGGCACCCCCAGGAACAGGTCCCCGCTGCGCTGATAGAGCTGGCAGGAGAGGCGGCCGTCGGCGACATAGAACTGAAATAGGGCATGGCAGGGCGGTAGCTGCATGGCATCGAGCTGGCCGACATTCCAGGCGCTGACAATGTGGCGTCGTGAGTCGGGGTCGTGGCGTAGCTGATGGATGAGCTGGCTGATCTGGTCGATCTCGCGGCCGTCGGGGGCGGGCCAGGAGCGCCACTGGACGCCGTAGATGGGCCCGAGTTCGCCATTGTCGTCAGCCCACTCGTCCCAGATATGGACGTTGCGCTCATTGAGGTAGCGGGTATTACTGTCGCCGCTCAGGAACCACAGCAACTCATGGATGATGGCGCGCAGGTGCAGCTTCTTGGTGGTGACAACGGGAAAGCCTTGGCTCAGATCGTAGCGGCTTTGCCAGCCGAAAACGGATAGCGTCCCGGTCCCTGTGCGGTCGGCCTTCGGGGTCCCGTGGTGTCGGACGTGGCTCAACAGGTCGAGGTATTGCCGCATCAGTTGGCTCGCTAGTCGGTTGCTCCGGCCTCTTGGTCGCGATGACCAGGCAGCCGGTACCAGTGGTAGGCGAGCGCTGTAAGCGTGGCGCCGCCCACGATCATGGGGATGGTGAGGGCATGGCCCATGGTAAGCCAGCCGAAGGCCAGGTAGCCGATGTGATCATCGGGCAGGCGAACAAACTCTACTAGGAAGCGCGCTAGCCCGTAGCCGAGCAGGAATAGCCCAGCCACGGACCCGATCGGCCGGGGCCGTCGGCTGAAGAGGTAGACGACGATGAATAGCACCACGCCCTCAAGGAGGCATTCGTAGAGCATCGACGGGTGGCGCGGATGCGGGCCCAGCGGCGGATAGACCATGCCCCACGGTAGATCCGTGCGAGTACCCCAGAGCTCGCCGTTAATGAAGTTGCCGAGCCGCCCGGCGCCCAGGCCAATGGGTACCAGCGGGGCGACGAAGTCGACCAGCTCAAGTAATGGCCGCCCGAGCCGGCGCGCGTACCAGATGAGCACGAGGGTGACGCCGAGTAGTCCCCCGTGGAAGGACATCCCGCCCTGCCAGATCATGAACAGGCTCAATGGGTTATCGGCCAGTCGCTGCCAGCCGTAGAACAGCATGTAACCGATTCGCCCGCCGATGACGACACCGATGGCGACGTAGAGCACCAGGTCTTCCATCTGGACGGGCGTGACCGGACGCCAGGGCTGGTGGGCGCGGCGCCGGCCCAGCCACCAGCCGCTAACAAAACCGATGGCGTACATCAGCCCATACCAGTGGACCGCCACCGGGCCGACGGCAATAGCCACCGGGTCGATTGCTGGGTAGGTCAGCATGCCAGGCCTCATTATGACGGGCAGGTGGTAGCGCCCTGCTCGCTACCCGCATTTGCCTGTTTTGCCAGGACGTCGGCTGGGCTAAACTGGTGCGTTCAGCAGCGTCAAAACGGGAGCTTAGCACGCTCGACCGGTGACTGTGCGATAACGACCGTTGGGTCACCTCGATGAGGAGCGCCTTGTGCCATTGTTATGCCGGCTTACTACCGTGCTCGTCCTGCTGGTTGTTAGCCAGGGCGGGTTCGCCCAGTCGAGCCACTACGTTACCGATGAGCTACGGGTCAATCTACGCACGGGGGCTGGCAACGACTACCGTATTACCCAACGAATACCGGCCGGCACGGGACTGAGCGTTCTGGCCGAGCGTGGCGGCTGGACGCGGGTTCGTACGGAGAACGGGCAAACCGGCTGGCTACCCGCGCAATACGTCAGCTCGGAGGCGCCGGCTGCCGAACGCCTGCCGGGACTGAAAAGTGAGCTCACCGAGGCCCGTGAGCGCATCCTGGCGCTTGAGTCGCGGCTCAAGCGGGTTCGTGATGAGCGGGATAACGTGTCCGAGCGCCTCGAGGCCATGGAGTCCGAGCGGGATAAGCTGGCTTCCCAGGTGGAGCAGGCCAGTCGCGGTCTTGAGCTTGCCGAGGAGAATAGGCGGCTCAAGAAGTCGAAGGTGGACCTCAACCGCCGTATTCAGGAGCTAACCAATCGGGTCGAGGGGCTCACGGGGCAGAATCGCCAGGAATGGTTCCTTGTGGGTGCCGGCGTGCTCGGGCTCGGGCTGATTGTCGGGCTGCTGTTGGGTCGCGTTCGCGGTCCCAGGCGCGGCCGTAGTCATCCCCTCTAGCATCTCTAGCGTTCGGGAGGCCAACTCAGTGAGCCAACACGCCTCAGCAGCCACGGCTGTGCCAAGGGTAGAGCGGCCATGACGGATCCCGAGCTACAGCGCCTCGTGGGCTGGTTTCGGCAGAGCTCGCCCTATATCCATGCCCATCGCGGCGCCACCTTCGTCATTGCGGTGGGTGGTGAGATCCTCAATGAGGGCAACCTGCCGGCGCTCGTCCACGATCTGGCCCTATTGAATACACTGGGCATTCGGCTGGTGCTCGTGCCCGGGGCTAGGCCACAGATCGATGCCTGCCTGCAGGACAAGGGGCTGGAGCCTCGCTATCAGGAGGGTCTGCGAATAACCGACGAACCCGCCATGGCCTGTGTTAAGCAGGCCGTGGGCAGTGTACGCATGGAGTTCGAGGCGCTGCTGTCGATGGGGTTAGCGAATTCTCCGATGGCAGGCCTTCGCGTGCGCGTCGCCTCGGGTAACCTGGTTACGGCGCGTCCCATTGGCGTGCGCGACGGCACTGACTATCTGCATACCGGCGAGGTGCGTCGGATCGATCACCAGGCATTGAGGCAGCGCCTCGACGATGGCGCGGTGGTGATCGCCTCGCCGGTCGGGTATTCGCCTACCGGCGAGGCATTCAACTGCTCCCGCGAGGACGTGGCCCTGTCGATTGCCAGTGGTCTTGGGGCGGAGAAGCTGCTCTTGTTGCGCGATGAAGACGGACTGCGCGACGCCGACGGTGGCCTGGTGCGCGAGATGACGACGGAACAGGCCCGCAGCTACCTGGGGCGCGAGCACGACGAGATGGCCGATCGCAAACG
Organism: uncultured Ectothiorhodospiraceae bacterium; assembly: GCA_913055565.1. Classification (GTDB taxonomy): domain Bacteria; phylum Pseudomonadota; class Gammaproteobacteria; order Nitrococcales; family Nitrococcaceae; genus CAJXKP01. Next base: position 38,128 of record CAJXKP010000007.1, on the reverse strand, counting down.
GGTTCTCAGGCTGGCCATCGATGCCTGCCATCGGGGTGTGAGCCGGGTCCATTTCCTTGCGCGTCGCCGTGATGGCGTGCTGCTAATGGAGCTTTTCACGCGCGATGGCGTGGGTACGCTGGTGACCGCGCATTCGTTCGAGCGCCTGCGCTCGGCGACGGTCGACGATGTCGGCGGGATCCTTGAGCTCATCGAGCCCTTGGAACGCGAGGGCGTGCTGGTGCGGCGCTCGCGCGAGCTGCTAGAGACCGAGATCGATCGCTTCCTGGTCATGGAGCGCGAAGGCACCGTCGTGGCGTGCGCGGCGTTGTATCCGTTGGGTGATAGTCGCTCAGGGGAGTTGGCCTGCGTCGTGGTCCACCCGGATTACCGCGGCTCGGGGCGGGGCGAGCGCATCCTCGAACGCATGGAGGCATCGGCGCGTTCCCAAGGGCTCGATCGGCTATTCGTGCTCACTACGCGGGCGCCTCACTGGTTCCAAGAGCGCGGCTTCGCGCCAGCTAGCTTGACCGAGCTGCCGGTTGGTCGGCGGGAGCTCTACAACTATCGTCGTAACTCCCGCGTTTACAGTAAGGGGCTGCCGCGGCAAGACCTGTAACCGGGGGTTATTCGCCGCTGTCTTCCATGGCGAGAATGGCTCGCCACTGCTCCTCGTCAACGGGCATGACCGAGAGTCGATTGCCCTTCTTGACCAGCGGCATGTCCGCCAGATCTGGGTTGGCCTTGAGCTCGTTGAGCGGGATGAGGCGCTGGAATCGGCGCACCAGCTGAACATCCACCATATACCAGCGTGGATTGTCGCGATCGCTCTTGGGGTCGTAATGCGGGTCGTCCGGATCGAACGCGGTATGATCCGGATAGCCCTCGCGGACCACCTCGACGATCCCTGCGACGCCGGGCGGCTTGGCATTGGAGTGGTAGAACAGGGCCTGATCGCCGACCGCCATCTGGTCGCGCATCATGTTGCGTACCTGATAGTTACGCACGCCGTCCCAGTGATCCGTCTGCTTCGGCTGAGCCGCCAGGTCATCGATACTGAATTCGGCCGGTTCCGACTTCATAAGCCAGTAATTCATGCCGGCTTTCCCTCGGTTTGGGGCTGTGGTCGTACCACGCCGGTGTCTGTGATCACGGCATCCAGCGGCACATCCCAGGGGCGGGTTGGCAGGGCCTCGGCCTGCTGCAAACCGAAAGCTGCCCCTACCAGGCGCGGATGGCGCCAACGCGGATGGCGGTGGCGGAAGGCAAACGTGTGGTCGTAGAAGCCGCCCCCCATGCCGAGGCGGTTCCCGGCGCCATCGAATGCCACCAGCGGCATGATAACCAGATCCAGCCAGCGCGTCGGGCACTCGGGTGCCGCACGGGGTGGCTCGGGGATGCCGAAGCGATTAGGGGCCATGGTCTGCTGCGGCTGCCAGCGCCGAAAGCGCAGCTTGTGACCGTCGACAACGGGGAGGTAGAGCTGCTTATTGCATCGGCGCGCCTCGCGCGCCAGTGGCGTGGTGTCGATCTCGCCATCGGCCGGTCGGTAGATGGCGACCCGACGCGCCCAACGCCACATGGGCAATCGGATCGCCGAGTGCATTAAGGCGATCCCGGCCGCACGCCGCTGCCGGGGCGGCACCGCGCGCCGGCCAGCCCGCATGCTTCGACGGATATCGGAGCGCGAGTTCATGGCTGGCCCTTGAGTCGTGTTCGGTAGGACACCCCCCGCATTGGCGTCGTACGGGCACCGCCCTTGAACCGTGAGGTTCAGGTGGGGGCGACGGGCGACCCTTTAGGCTTTCCGCTCGAAGGCGGACCTGCACACCAGTGCCGTCACGCTAATGCCCCCGAGGCGAGTAGTTGTCGGCTCAAGAAACTTTAGCCCGACATCGATCACCGCAGGGGATGTCGAGCGTTCATCATGCCCCAGCCCGCGCCCCGCCGTCCAGTTACGATTGGCGCGGATTCGAGTTGCCCTCGCTGCCTTCAAGGCAGCTGCTGAGGCGCTCGTTGAGCCGTTCGAGCCGGTCACCCACGGCCTCGCTGACCTCGGCCTGCTGCTGCGTCTGCAACAACTCATGGGTCAGGTTGAGCGCGGCGGTGATGGCGATCCGGTCAACGCCCATGACCTTGTTATTAGCCCGGATCTCGCGCATGCGCTGATCCAGCAGGTCAGCCGACTGCATGAGGCCGGCGCGCTCATCGTCCGGACAGGCCACCAGGAACTCCCGATCGAGTATGTGCACTTTCACCGGCTCTGCCATTGCGGCCCTCTGTTGCGTTCGGCTGGCGCTGCTAGCCCTGTTCCATGGCCTTGAGGCGGCTAATCATGGCCTCAATACGCGAGCGTGCCTTTTCATTTTTCTCTAGTAGCGCCGCTCGTTCCGCGTTCAGCGACTCCTGGGACTCGCGCAGAATGCGATTCTCCTCACGCAGCTGATCGCACAGGCGAACGAGGTCGTCTACTCGCTTCTCGAGGACCGCGATCTGCTCGCTAACGGAATCAGTCACTTGGCCGCCCCTTAGAGATTCCGCTTAACTGTAGGATCGGGATGCGACCCGGTCAACGACCGTGACTCCCTCGCCTGATAGGATACGGGATCATTCCAAGGTTCGTTGAGCCCATCATGTCCGAAACCGATCAATACAATCGCCTCGCCACCGCCCTCGCCGATGTCGGCGCTGAGGTGACTGCCGCTGAGGCCCAGGGCATGCTGTGCGGTATGCTCTCGACCCCTTCCCAGGTCGACCAAGCGCGCTGGATCGCCGAGGTTCTGGCCAACACCGAGCCCAAGGGCGAGCCAGCGCGTACCTGCCTGGAGGTGCTCACCGAGCTCGACGACAGCACGCGCCGCGGCTTCGGCGATGACAGCATGAGCTTCACGCCGCTGCTACCCGACGATGAGGCGCCGCTACCGGAACGCGCCGGGGCGCTGGGGGCCTGGTGCGAGGGCTACGTCTTCGGTTTGGGCCTGGGCGGTTTGAGCTCGCGTAGCGAACTGCCGCGTGAGGCGGGCGAGGTCGTTAATGATTTCAGCGAGATCGCGCGCGTCGATACCGAATCCGACATGGGTGATGAGGGTGAGGCCGCCTATACCGAACTCGTGGAGTACGTGCGAACGGGGGCGTTGCTAGTGCGCGAGGGACTGGTCGCACCGTCGCGGGCGGCCCCAGGCGGGGCCATGGAATCGCCTGGATCACCGGATGCTGGCGATGTAGGGGGCGCCGATGGCAGTGAATGAGTATCATCGCCGTCGCGACGAGCTGATGCGGCTTATGGGTGACGAGGGTATCGCGCTGTTGCCGGCCGCTCCCGAACGCCGCCGCAATCGCGACGTCTTCCACCCGTATCGTCAGGACAGCGATTTTTGGTATCTGACCGGGTTCGGTGAATCGGACGCCGTTGCCGTCCTGGCGCCGGGCCGCGAGCAGGGCCAGTTCCTGCTGTTCTGCCGCGAGCGGGACCCGGCGCGCGAGGTCTGGGAGGGGGCCACCGTCGGTCAGGAGCGTGCCGTATCCGAGTACGGCGCCGACGACGCCTTCCCCATCAGCGATATCGACGACATCGTCCCGGGGCTGCTCGAGGGGCGCTCGCGGGTCTACGGCAACATGGGCGCCGATTCCACGTTCGATCAGCGGCTGTTCGGCTGGATCAATCAGGTGCGTGCCGGCCGCAGCGCCGGTCCACCCGGGGAGTACGTCGCGCTCCAGCCGTTGCTCCACGAGATGCGGCTCAGCAAGAGTCGCGGCGAGCTCACGACCATGCGCCGCGCGGCGCAGATCTCGCACGATGCCCACTGTGAGGCCATGCGGCAGGTGCGTCCGGGCATGGCCGAGTATGAGCTGGAGGCCCTGTTCCAGCATCGGTTTCGGGCCCATAACGGCTGGCCTGCCTATCCGCCCATCGTCGGCGGCGGCGCCAACGCCTGCACCTTGCACTACATCACCAATGATGCCTTGTTGTGCCACGGTGACCTGGTTCTCATCGATGCCGGTGTCGAGCTAGGCAACTACGCCTCGGATATTACGCGCACCTTCCCCGTCAGCGGGCGTTTCAGTGAGCCGCAACGGTCGCTCTACGAGGTCGTGCTTCGTGCCCAGGAGGCGGCGATCGAGGCCGTGCACCCCGATAATCACTGGAACCGGCCGCATGAAGCGGCGACACGCGTGTTGGTCGATGGCATGCTGGAGCTAGGGGTGTTGAGCGGTAACGCGGAGGCCATCATCGAGAGCGGCGACTACCGGCGCTTTTTTATGCACCGTACGGGGCATTGGCTGGGTATGGATGTCCATGATGTGGGTGACTATCGGGTGGATGGCCATTGGCGTCAGCTGGAGCCGGGCCAGGTGATGACTATCGAGCCCGGCCTCTATATCCCGCCCGACAGCCCCGATGTGCCGGAACGCTTCCGGGGTATCGGCGTTCGTATCGAAGATGATGTTGCCGTCACCAACACGGGCAGCGAGGTATTGGGCAGCGCCATTGCCCCCAAGCAGGTCGACGATATTGAGGCCCTGATGAAGTCATGAGGCAGGCCGATGTGGTCATCGCCGGCGGCGGCCTGGTCGGCGCCAGCCTAGCGCTCGCGCTCGCCCAGACCGGGCTGGATATCGTCGTGGTTGAGGCATCATCCGCCGCGACGACCGAGCCGGCCAGTTTCGACGAGCGTCACACCGCTCTCGCGCCGGCATCGCGACGATTCTTTGAGGCTCTGGGTGCATGGCCGGCGATGGCGCCACGGGCCAACCCACTGCACGAGATCCGTGTCTCGGACCAGGGCCGCTTCGGATTCATGCGCATGCGCGCCAGCGAGGAGGGGCTGCCGGCGTTGGGGTGGGTGGTGCCCAATCACGTCATCGGTGCCGCGTTGACCCCCCTGCTAGCGGCGGCGCCGTCCGTCACGCGGTATCAGCCGGCACATGTGACTGCCGTCATGCCGGACGATACCGGCGTGACGGTGCTCGTCGACGGCGCGGCGTCTGAGACCATGATACGGGCGCAGCTGTTGGTCGTGGCTGAGGGGGCGGGATCTCCCACGCGCGCGGCACTGGGCATCGGGCAACGCGAGCGCTCCTACCATCAAAGCGCTATCGTGGCGAAGGTAGCCACCGAGCGCCACCACGAGGGCTGCGCCTGGGAGCGCTTCGGCCGGCAAGGGCCCCTGGCGGTGTTGCCCGCCGAGGACGGTGTGTCCCTGGTCTGGGCGATGTCCCCCGAGCGGGCCCAGGCCATGCGCGCGGCTACGGACGCCGAGTTCCTGGAGGTGCTCCAGGAGCAGTTCGGCCACCGACTGGGGCGCCTCCAGGCCGTGGGGCAGCGCCACCTCTATCCTCTGAGCGCCCTCGCCGCCGAGCGCGTGGTAGGGCGGCGGGCGGTGGTTGTCGGCAACGCGGCGCATACCCTGCATCCCGTGGCCGGTCAGGGGCTCAACCTCTCGTTGCGCGATATCGCGACGTTGGCGGAGTGCCTCGCGGATGCCCGCGAGCACGATATCGGTGCCCCTGCCTTGCTGCATGACTACGCGGCTCGGCGACGGCGGGACTACCAGCGTGTCTTCGGTTTTACCGATCTGTTGGTGCGCGGCTTCTCGAATGCCCTGCCGGGGGTCAGCGCCGCGCGCGATGTCGCGCTACTGGGGCTCGATGCCATACCGCCGCTGCGCCGCGAGCTGGTTCAGCGCGCCATGGGCCGACACGGTTGGCTGCCGCGGCTCATGCGTGGTATCGACCTTACGGAGCGCAGCGAGACCTAATCTGTGACAGCCGATGTTGTGATCCAAGGCGGTGGCTTGATCGGCCTGACGGTGGCTACCGGGCTGGCCCGCTGTGGCCTGTCGGTGACCGTGCTGGACCGTCAGCCGGCGCCCCAATGGCAGGCGCAGGCGTACCGACGCCAGGTTACGTCGCTCAATCGCGCTAGCGAGGATTGGCTCGACCAACTCGGCGCCTGGGGACGGATCGAGGCGTGGCGTGCGACGCCCGTGCGGCGCGTCGAGGCCGTTGATGGCCATGATGGCCCGAGCGTGGCCTTCGACGCCGCCGATAGCGGGGCCTCGCATCTGTCCCATATCGTTGAGAGCGAGCTGCTGGTGGCAGGTGCCGCCGCAGCGGCCGAGCAAGCCGGTGTGCGGCGCTGCCACCCGGTGAGCGTCAGCGACTGGCAGACCCATGCGGACCGGCTCGAGCTGCTACTGGATGACGGCCGCTGGCTGTCCGCGCGGCTGTTAGTCGCGGCGGATGGAGGGGCCTCACCGATCCGCCAGCTCGCGGGTATCCCGGTCGCGACCGGGGACTACGAGCAAGCAGCGGTGGTCAGCGTGATCGAGGGGCATCGGGGCCACGGCGGCGTGGCCCGACAGCGCTTCATGCCAGGCGGACCGTTGGCCTACCTGCCCCTGGGCGAGCGTCATGCGGCTGTCGTGTGGTCGCGCCCAGAAGCCGAGGCCGACCGCTTGTTAGACCTGCCTACTGACGCCTTCGGCGCGGAGCTCGAGGCAGCGGCCGATGGTTGGCTTGGCGGTATCGCATCACTCGGCGAGCCCGGTCGCTTCCCGTTGCGCCGGGTTCGCGCCGCACGCTACAGCGCCGGGCGTGTCGCCTTGGTGGGCGACGCCGCGCATGTGATCCACCCACTGGCGGGCCAGGGCGCGAACCTCGGCATCGCCGATGCACGGGCCTTGAGCGCGACCCTCGGCAATGCCGTTGCGCGCGGAAGAGACCCGGCGGACCGGTTGGCGTTGCGTCGCTACGAGCGCTCGCGGCGCGAGGCCAATGACCGCATGCAGTGCGCCATGGACGCCTTCCATTGGGGGTTCGGCACCGACGAGCCGTGGCGCCGGGCACTGCGCCGGAGTGGCTTCGCGCTGACTCGCGAGTCGACCTGGCTGAGGCGCTGCTTTATGGAGCGGGCGATGAGCGGGTAAGGAACCGCCGTCGCGCTCCCCCAACGGCCTCTCGCAGTCAGCCCTGGTTAGGCGGCCACCCGTGTGGACTGGCGTCGCTAAGGCGAAGCCGTTTGGGTTCGAGTCGGATAATCGGTATATTATCGTATTGATTGTTGACATGTTCCCCCCAGGCGGTCGCCTAGCGCCGAGGGGTTCGCTGTATCACCTACCAGCCTTCGGTGGATTCATGGGTTTTCGCACGCCGCTGTTCGAGGAGCACACGGCCGACGGGGCGCGGATCGTTGATTTCGCGGGATGGGATATGCCCATCCAGTACGCCTCGCAGATCGAGGAGCACCATGCCGTGCGCCAGTCGGCCGGCATGTTCGATGTCTCCCACATGGGGGTCGTGGATATCAGCGGCGAGCACGCCACGTCGTTCACGCGCTATCTGCTCGCCAACGACGTGGCGCGCTTGGCCGGTGATGGGCGGGCGCTTTATACCTGCCTGCTCAAGCATGACGGTGGCATCCTGGACGATCTAATCGTCTATCGCGTGTCGCCGAGTCACTACCGCACGGTGGTGAATGCCGCCACGCAGGATAAAGACGTCGCCTGGATTCGCGAGCACGCGGCGGCGTTCGATGTTCGTGTTGATTGGCGTGATGACCTGGCCATGGTCGCTGTGCAGGGACCGCAGGCACGCGAATTCGCGCACGGCTGCCTGCCGGGTGCGCTGGCGGACGCGACAGCGGCGCTCAAGCCGTTCGCCGCGACGTGGCAGGGCGACTGGTTCCTGGGGCGTACCGGCTATACCGGTGAGGATGGCTACGAGATCATTGTACCCGCCGACGAGGTCGTGGCGTTCTGGCAAGGCCTGCGTGAGGCCGGGGTTACGCCGGCCGGGCTGGGCGCGCGCGATACGCTGCGCCTAGAGGCGGGGCTGAATCTGTACGGCCAGGATATGGATGAGCAGACCACGCCGCTGGAATGCGGTTTGGGATGGACCGTTGCCATGGAGCCGGCCGAGCGTGAATTCATCGGGCGCGAGGCCTTGGTGGCGCAGCGCAGTCGGGGTGTCGGCGCTCGTTTCGTGGGTCTGGTGCTTGAGGGCCGAGGCGTGCTGCGCCCCCACCAGGCGGTCAGCGATGGCAACCAAGAAGGTGAGCTCACGAGCGGTAGCTACTCGCCCACACTAGGCCGCGCCATCGGCCTGGCCCGTGTACCCGAAGGCTTCGGGGAGCCGGCGGCGGCTCAAATCCGCGGTCGCGATATCCCCGTACGCATCGTTCAACCACCCTTTGTGCGCCAGGGTAAGGCGCGAATCGAACTATAAAGAGGAATCCGTCGCCAATGAGCAACATTCCGGCCGAACTCAAGTATACCTCGTCCCACGAGTGGATCCGCGCAGAAGAAGAGGGCACGGTCACGGTGGGGATCACCGATCACGCCCAGGAATCGCTCGGGGATCTAGTATTCGTGGATCCCCCCGCTGAGGGCGATTCGCTCGACGTGGGAACTGCCTGCGCCGTGGTGGAGTCTGTTAAGGCAGCCTCTGACATTTACGCGCCCATCAGTGGCGAGGTCGTGGAGGTTAACGAGCGGCTCGAAGACGAGCCCGAGCTCGTCAACAACGACCCGTACGGTGACGGCTGGATCATGAAGGTCCGGCTCGGTGCCGATGCCGACCTCTCCGGCCTCCACGATGCCGACAGCTACAGCGACGTGCTGGCCGAGGCTGATTGATCTGTCACACGGCGCTGGACGCCGAAAGGGAGAACCATGCCGTTCATACCGCATAGCGAAAACGAAGTGCGCGAGATGCTTGCCGCCGTTGGGGCGAGCGACATTAATGCGCTGTTCGAGGAGATCCCGGAGTCACTGCGCAACGTCAAGTTGGAGCAGGTTCCGGAGACCGTGGGCGAGATGGAGATCACCCGCCTAATGCAGGATCGCGCCAGCGAGGATGAACAGCCACTGTGCTTCGTTGGCGCCGGGGCCTATGACCATCACATCCCCGCGGCCGTCTGGGAACTAACGACCCGCGGCGAGTACTACAGTGCGTACACGCCGTATCAGGCCGAGGCCTCCCAGGGTACCCTGCAGCTGGTCTACGAGTATCAGACCATGATGTGCGGGCTCACCGGGATGGAGGTCTCCAACGCCTCCCTCTATGACGGCGCGACCGCGTTGGCGGAGGCCGTCCTGATGGCGGTGCGCTCCAACCGCCGTGCGAAGAGTAAGCGCATCCTGATGCCGCGCACACTCCACCCTTATTACCGCCTCGTGGTCGAGACGATCGTCAACAACCAGGGCCTCAGCCTGGAGATGGTGGATTACGATCACGCCAGTGGCGCGCTCGATACCTCGGCCTATGAGGCCTGGTATGGCGAGGACATTGCGGCGGTAGTGGTTCAGCAGCCGAACTTCTTCGGCCGCCTTGAGGATGTGGACGCCATTACCGACTGGGCGCACAAGCAGGGGGCGCTGCTGATCGGCGTGGCTAATCCCGTGGCGCTGGCGGTGATGCAGCCGCCGGGCGAGTGGGGCGAGCAGGGCGCCGATATTGCCTGTGGCGATGGCCAACCCCTCGGCATCCCACTGTCGTCGGGCGGCCCGTACTTCGGTTACCTGGCCTGTCGCCAAAAGCTGGTGCGCCAGATGCCGGGGCGGCTAATCGGTAAGACCCAGGACATGGAGGGGCGAGAGGGCTATACGCTGACCCTTCAGCCGCGTGAGCAGCACATCCGCCGCTCCAAGGCGACCTCTAATATCTGTACCAATCAGGGGCTGATGGTCACAGCGGCGACCATCTACATGAGCCTGCTCGGTGCCGAAGGCCTGGAACGAGTCGCCGGCAGCAGTCACGCCAATACCAAGCGTCTCGTGGATGCCCTGACCGCGATCGACGGTGTCGAGCCGTGCTTCGACGGGCCCGTATTCCATGAGGCGGCGGTGCGATTACCGGTGGCTTCGGCGCCGGTTCTCGATGCCTTGGCCGCTGAGGGCATCCTCGGTGGCTATCGATTGGACGAGGACTACCCCGAGCTCGGCCCGTCGTTGTTGGTCTGCGCCACCGAGAAGCGGACCGACGCGGACATCGAGGCCTATGCGGGTGCGCTCAAGCGGGCCGTGGCCCAAGCGGTTCGCGCCTGAATCAAGGAGTATCTTATGGCAACCGTCACACTCGACGGCACCCCGATCCATACCGTGGGGCAACTACCCGCGGTCGGTACTAAGGCGCCGGACTTCAGCCTTACGCGGGGCGATCTGAGCGATGCGACCCTCGCGGATTTCGATGGCCAGTACAAGGTGCTGAACATCGTGCCCAGTCTGGATACCCCGGTGTGTGCTAACTCGGCGCGGCAGTTCAATGAGCGCGCCGGGGGCCTGGCGGACACGGTCGTGTTGACCATCTCCGCCGATCTGCCCTTCGCGCAGCAACGCTTCTGCGAGACCAAGGGGATTGATGGCGCGGTCACGCTGTCCATGATGCGCGACCGGCAATTCGGCCACGACTACGGGATCCTCCAGGCCGATGGGCCCATGGCGGGTATAAACGCCCGCGCCGTGGTGGTTCTGGATCAGAACAACGAGGTCGTACACACCGAGTTGGTGGGCGAGATCGGTGATGAGCCGGACTACGACGCGGCACTAGCGGCGCTGAATTGAATCGAACACGTCCCAGTAACGGGATGTCGAGGAGGTAAGTCATGCTGATTTTCGAACAGGGTCGTGAGGGGCGTTGGGCCCGTGCCCAAGGGCCGCAGCAGCGCGAGGAGCTCACCGATCTGCCGGAGCAGTTCCGCCGCCGTGAGCGCGCGGCACTGCCGGAGGTCTCCGAGCTCCAGGTGGTTCGGCACTATACCCGACTGTCACAGACCAATTTCGCCATCGACACGAATTTCTATCCGCTGGGCTCGTGTACCATGAAGTACAACCCGCGGGCGTGTAACAGCCTGGCCATGCAGCCTGCATTCCTGGGCCGTCACCCCTATGCGCCGGATCAGTTCGGGCAGGGTGTTCTGCGTTGCCTGTGGGAGCTCCAGGAGATCCTCGCGGACGTCACGGGCATGAGCGAGGTGTCGCTGGCTCCCATGGCCGGTGCGCAGGGCGAGTTTTCCGGCGTCGCCATGATACGGGCCTACCATCAGGCGCGCGGCGATCACGAGCGCACCGAGATCATCGTGCCGGACGCCGCTCACGGCACCAATCCGGCGACGGCGGTGATGTGCGGCTTTAATGTGCGCGAGATCCCGACCGGGCCCGAGGGCAACGTCGATATGGATAGCCTCAAGGAGGCACTTGGGCCGCAGACGGCGGGCATCATGTTGACCAACCCATCGACCGCCGGTGTATTTGAGCGCCATATCCGCGAGATCGCGGATATGGTCCACGAGGCGGGTGGCCTGCTCTACTACGACGGTGCCAACCTCAATGCCATCCTGGGCAAGGCCCGGCCGGGCGATATGGGCTTTGACGTCATCCATATGAACCTACATAAGACCTTCTCGACGCCCCATGGCGGGGGTGGCCCAGGAGCTGGTGCTATCGGTGTCGGCGAGCGCCTCAAGGAGCATCGCCCGATCCCGTGCGTCGGGCGCCAGGGTGATCAGTTCCGTTGGCTCGCCGAGGCCGATATCCCGAAGTCGATTGGGCGTCTGTCGGCGTTCGGCGGCAACGTCGGCGTGCTGCTGCGAGCCTACGTCTACGCCCGCATGCTCGGACGCAACGGCATGCGGCGCGTTGCCGAGCACGCGACGCTGAATGCCAACTACATGATGAGGCGCCTCCACGAGGCGGGCTTCCAGGTGGCCTATCCGGATCGGCGGGCCAGCCACGAGTTCATCGTTAGTCTCAAGCACGAGGCCAAGAACTACGGCTGCGGCGCCGGTGATTTCGCGAAGCGCCTGCTCGATTATGGGGTGCATGCGCCTACGGCCTACTTCCCGCTCCTGGTCCCGGAGGCCTTCCTGATCGAGCCGACTGAGACCGAAACCCGAGCGGAGGTGGATGGCTTCATCGAGGCGATGATCGCCATTCGGGAGGAGGCGAAGACGGATCCGGAGTTCGTGCAGGGGGCGCCCTACACGCTGCCGGTGCGTCGATTGGACGACGTCAAGGCGGCGCGCGAGCTCGATCTACGCTGGGACCAATCGGCCGCCTAGGCGGTCGCATCTAGCCCATCGCGCGACGGCGCGGCTCGCCCCGGCGGGCCGCGCCGCTATTATTAGCGGCCCCTCAACACGGTGCGAGCTGTAGGGCGCCGCGCCCCATCCCGCAAGCAACAAAGGAACGAACCGATAATGACCGCAGTTATTAGTGGCTCCATGGCCTTCGATACGATCATGGTCTTCAATGATCGTTTCGCCAATCACATCCTACCGGACCAGGTCCATATCCTAAACGTGGCGTTCCTGGTGCCCGAGATGCGGCGCGAGTTCGGTGGTACCGCGGGCAATATCGCGTATAACCTCCGTCTGCTCGGCAGTGAGGGGGTGCCGCTGTCGACCGTCGGCTCCGACTTCGAGAAGTATATGGAGTGGCTGAACAGCCACGGCATTAATACGGCGTACGTTAAGACCCTCAACGACCAGTATACGGCCCAGGCCTTCATTACCACGGACCTGGACGATAACCAGATTACGGCCTTCCATCCGGGTGCCATGGGCGAGGGCCATCAGATCAACGTGCCGACCGACTACTCCGGCGCCGTCGGGATCGTCGCGCCCAACGGCCGCGACGCGATGCTCCAGCACGCGGAGCAGTTTGTCGCGGCGGGTATCCCGTTCATCTTCGACCCGGGCCAGGGTCTGCCGATGTTCGACGGTGACGAGCTCACCAAGTTCGTCGATCAGGCGACGTGGGTCGCGGTTAACGACTACGAGTCCCGCCTGATGCAGGAGCGTACCGGCCTGTCGCTCGAGCAGATCGCTGAGCGCGTCAAGGCGTTGGTGGTGACGCGCGGTGCTGAGGGCTCCTGGATCTTTACCGGCGGCGAGCGTCTGGAGATCCCGGCGGCGAAGCCGGAGGCCGTCACCGATCCGACTGGCTGTGGTGATGCCTTCCGTGCTGGGCTCCTGCATGGCCTGGGCGAGGGCTGGGACTGGCAGCAGACGGGCCAGCTCGCCTCGTTGATGGGCTCCATCAAGGTGGCCACCGCGGGTACGCAGAACCACAAGTTCTCGCTGGACGATCTGCGTAAGCGCTACGAGGCGGCCTTCGGTAGTAACGCGCCGCTGTAACGGCAGGCGGCTTACCGCTGGGTCGAGTCAGCGGCTGATCGTTGCTAAGAGCCGGCCCCGGACGGGGCCGGCTCTTTTTATTGGGCGTCTGCCGACGCCGCCAGTTGTTCCCGCAGCTCGTCGGGGCGCTCCACCGGTGGCAGACAATGGGTACCCCGGCACAGCCACGCGCCATCGCCCTGGAAGGGTTGGTCACCCAGGCGCGTTGTTTGATCATCGAGGATGAACACCTGGCGCCGCGGCGCGTAACCAGGCTCCGCGGCATGGCGCCAGTCGCTGGTCTCGTGGCCGCTACCTGGACGAATGATGACCGTCTCCGGCGGCTCCATAGCCTCCTCCGCGGCGTTCAAGACTGCCCCATGGGCGTGGGGTACACGCTCAACCGAACCTCGCGAGGCCTCGACCGCGCGCTCCGCTGCCTGCAGGAATCGCGCCCGGCCCGTCAGGTGGCCCAGCCGCCCAAGCGCGGTCGCCGCGACGCCGTTGCCCGAGGGCAGCGCGTCATCCGTATACGGTTTGGGTCGATGGATGAGCCGCTCATGGTCATCAGCGGTGAGGAAGAAGCCGCCATGCTCGTCGTCCTCGAAATGCGCGAGCAACTGCTCGCCCAACTGGCAAGCCCAATCCAACCACTCGCCGCGCCATCGCGCCTCGAGCTGATCGAGCAGGGCCATGAGCAGGTCGGCGTAATCATCCAGGTAGCCGGTCAACTCAGCGACGCCATTACGCCAGCTGGCATACAGTCGCTCGTCCTGCCACAGCTCGCGGGCGAGGAAGCGCAGCGCGCCATCACTGGCGTCCACGAGGTCCGGCTCGCCCAATAGACGGCCGGCGCGCGCCAGGCCGCTGATGGTTAGCGCATTGGCACTGGTGAGGATCTTCTCGTCGCGCCCCGGCCGCAGGCGCCGCTCACGCGCGGTCAGGAGTTTTCGGCGCGCGCTGGACCAGGTCGAGACGACCTCATCGCGGGGCATCTGCAGCCGTTTCGCCAGTTCCGAGAACGTCATGTTGACGTGCAGATGCCATTGACCCTCGAAGTTGGCGCGTTCATCCAGGCCGAAGCGCAACTCGGTCAGCCTCGCCTCCTGGGGCTCGAGAACCGCCCGCACCTCATCCGGCGTCCACAGGTAGAAGCGCCCCTCGCCGCCGCCACTGTCGGCGTCGAGCGAGGTGAAGAACCCGCCGTCGGGATGAGTCATCTCGCGCAGCACCCAATCCGCTGTCTCGCGCGCGATTCGTCGAAACAGCCCATCCCCCGTCGCTTGCCAGGCCTGCGCATAGAGTCCGAGAAGCTGTCCGTTGTCGGTGAGCATCTTCTCGAAATGAGGGATGATCCAATAGTCATCCACCGAGTAGCGAGCGAAGCCGCCACCCACCTGATCGTAGATGCCGCCGAGCCCCATGCGACGTAGGGTCAGGCACGCCATGTGCAGCGCGTGACGATCGACCTGGCCCTCGCCGAGCGTCAAGGCGTAGTGCCGCAGTAGCCGCTCGTTCTGGCTCGCCTGGGGGAACTTAGGCGCACTGCCGAAACCGCCGAAGCGCTCATCGAACTCCTCGGCAAGCCCGTCGCGCGCGGCCTCCAAGAGCTGCCGTCGGGACCGCGCCCCGTCGGGCGCGGGCGCATGGGTGAGCCGATTCAACGCCTCGCGCAAGGCAGTATTCTGCTCTGCAATGGCGGCCCCTTTCTCGCGCCAAGCCGTGGCGATCTGGCTGAGCACATCGCGAAATCCCGGTAGCCCATGCCGCGGCTCCGCGGGGAAGTAGGTGCCGGCGAAGAACGGCGTCTGCTCGGGATCGAGGAAGACCGTCAAGGGCCAGCCACCGCCGCGCCCGGTCAGCAACTGATGGGCGGTCTGGTAGATGCGATCCAGGTCCGGGCGCTGCTCGCGATCCACCTTGATGTTGATGAACTGCTCGTTCATGACGCGTGCGGTATCCGGGTCCGAGAACGACTCCTCGGCCATGACATGGCACCAATGGCAGGCGGAATAGCCGATCGACAGCAGGATGGGTTTGTTCTCCTCGCGGGCGCGCGCCAGCGCCTCCGGCCCCCACGGGTACCAGTCCACGGGATTGTCCGCGTGCTCCTGGAGGTAGGGGCTCAAGGCTTGCCCCAGCCGATTATTGCCGAAGTCGTTCACCTGATCGGCCATGCGCCGCTCCTGTCGTGGTGGTCTCTCGTGGGCGAATGGTAGCATCAAGTCACCGCGGCGATGAGCGAAGCAGCTTGAAGATCATCGAGCCCGACGGCATCGTCCGCGAGGCCCAGCAGTTCCTATCGCCCTTTTGTGACGCGAGGCCAGGCGCTGACGCCGTCGAGCTGGTGGTGCTGCACGGTATCAGCCTGCCGCCGGGCCGGTTCGGGGGCCCCTGGATCGAGCGCCTGTTTACCGGGACCCTACCCGAAGGGCAGCACAGCTACCTGGATGCCAGTATCGGCCTGCGGGTCTCCAGTCACCTACTCATTACCCGCCCCGGGGAGCTGCTGCAGTTCGTGCCGCTTGCGCGCCGGGCCTGGCATGCCGGCCTGTCGCGCTTCGGGGACCGGATGCGTTGTAATGACTTCGCCGTTGGTATCGAGCTCGAGGGCTGCGACGACATCCCCTACACCGAGCCGCAGTATCGGTGCCTTACCTCGTTGCTGCGGACCCTGATCGGCCACTACCCCGAGCTTGATCCGACACGGATCGCCGGCCACGAGCACATCGCTCCCGGCCGCAAGACCGACCCTGGTCCGGCCTTCGACTGGCAGCGCCTCGAACGCGAGCTCGGCGTGCCGCGGCCGTGTACGCAACCCAGTCCTTACGCGGGCTGACGCGGGCGCCTGTCTATGTCACGCCGCAGGTGATCGCCGTTCTAGCGTGGCTGCCGTCATCGAGGCGGGCGGCCGTCAGGTCGTAGCCCCACTGGCATCCGGTATCGAGGGCCAGGATGCCATCGCCCTCGTGCCAGCCCAGCAGCGACCAGTGCCCGATGATAAGGCGCTTGCCGAAGGAGGCCCGTCCCGGCACGCGGAACCAGGGCATGATCCCCGTCGGTGCCTGACTCGGCGCGCCCTTCTGCGTCAGCGCCAGACGGCCGTCCGCGTCACAGAAGCGAAGCCGGGTGAAGGCATTGGTAATAAAGCGCAGCCGCTCCCATGTCGACAGTCGTGGGCTCCAGTAGGAAGGTTCATTACCGTAGAGGTGCTGGAAATAGTGTTCCCGCTCATCCGAGCGCAGCCAAGCCTCGACCTCCCGCGCACAGGCACGCGCTGTGGCCATCGTCCACTGCGGCGGCAACCCCGCATGGATCAGCGCATAGCCCGGCAGATCAGCATCCTCGTGGAGTAGCGGCTGCTCACACAGCCATACCATCAGCTCATCGACATCGGGCGCGTCAAGTACCGCATCCAGGGTGTCGTTGGACTTGCTGCGTCCGATCCCGTGGTAGCGGGCGAGCAGGTGGAGGTCGTGGTTGCCGAGTACCATGCGCGCCGCGGAGCCGAGAGAGCGCACGAAGCGCACGCAGGCTAGTGAGTCGGGCCCGCGGTTGACGAGGTCGCCCGTGAACCACAGGCGATCGACGGTAGGCTCAAAGGCGACCTCATCCAAGAGCCGGCGAAGCGAGTCGTAGCAACCATGCAGGTCACCAATCGCATATATTGCCAAGTCTGCCTCCCGTTCTGCCCATGGCCGCGACGCGATAATGAGTACTCGGTCACCCGCTCCGTTCACCTCAATAGGTTACGATGATAGCCTTTACCAATTGGCGTGGCCGATCTCGGGGGTGCACGGGCTCAGTGTCACTAGGAGCCGTACGAATGATGCCACGAAACCACCGCAAGCCCGACCTGATGGCTGTTGTATCCATCGCCGTGCTAGTGGCCGTCGCCGTGACCCTGGGATTGCCCTATGTCTAAGCCCGGCGGCTAGATCCGGACGGCCAGGACGTCACACGGCGCTCCGTGCAACACGGCATTCGCTGTCGAACCCAGGATCAGCGCCAACCCATGGCGGCCGTGGCTACCCACGATGATGAGGTCGCTGTCTTCCTCGTCGGCGACAGCCAGGATCTCCCGCTTGGTCTGACCGACGCGGACGAAGCGCTGCGCATCCGGGATGGCGAAGGTGTCCGCCACTGACGCGAGCTGGCGCTTGGCGTTGTCGATGAGCTCGGATTCGGCGGGCAGGCTGGGTGGCATCATGAGCTCGTCGCCCGTTTCCACGGGTACGGTCTCAACCACATGCAGCAGCGCCAAGCGTGCCTGGCACAGTGCCGCCAAGCGCGCCGCCCGCTCCACGACGGCATGGCTGTCCTCATGGAAATCAGCGGCCAAGAGTATGCGTTGGTAGTCGGCCATTGGTTGCCTCGACTCGCCTGAATTCGGCCTCAGCTTAGCTCACCTGACTGGCGGGCGTAATAGGCGTCGGCCAGAGCCGCGAAATCCGCAAGACTCAGCTGCTCCGCGCGCTCGCCGGGCGAGACGCCGGCAGCGCTGATGGCAGCGGCATCCAGCAGCGGGCGCAAGGCATTGCGCAGCGTCTTGCGGCGTTGCCCAAAGGCGTACGCTACCGTCGTCTCGAGGGCTGCCTCATGGCGCACACTGACGGGCGCTTGCGCGTGTGGGGTCAACCGCACAAGCTGCGAGGTCACCCGCGGCGCGGGTCGAAAAGCGCCCGG
Organism: uncultured Ectothiorhodospiraceae bacterium; assembly: GCA_913055565.1. Lineage (GTDB taxonomy): Bacteria > Pseudomonadota > Gammaproteobacteria > Nitrococcales > Nitrococcaceae > CAJXKP01. Next base: position 20,349 of record CAJXKP010000007.1, on the reverse strand, counting down.
GGGAACCCGGAAGAGCGGCTCGACTCGGCAGCGGTATTGGACCATTACCGACAGGCGTCCGTAGTCCCGACTGCCGGCGCTAGCCGCCAGCCGTTGCACCACCTCGGCCTGTAGCAGGAAATGCATGTCCGTGATTACCCCGCAGTGCGCCAGCGCGTGGAACACTAGCGGGGTCGTTATGTGGTACGGCAGGTTCCCTACCAGTCGCAGCGCTCCCCCCTTGGCTTGTGCCAAGGCGGTGAGGTCGATCTGACGGCTGTCAGCGCGTTCGATCACCAGGCCGGGCCAATCCGCCAACCGATCGGCCAAGTCGGCGTCAACCTCGATCGCCGTCAGCGCCCCGGCGTGCGCTAGCAGCGGTCGCGTCAGTGCGCCCTCCCCGGGGCCGATCTCGACAAGCCTCTGCGACGGCCTCGGATCGATGGCCGCCACCAATCGCTCAATCGTATTGCGGTCGCGGAGGAAGTTCTGGGAAAACCGGGAACGCGGGTGGTGGCGGGCCGTCACAAACGGCTCGCGCGAGCGCTATCGACCAGCGCCGTTGCCTGTCCTACGGCGGCTTTGAGACTACCGTCCCGCGCTCGCCCGGTGCCCGCGAGTTCCAGCGCGGTGCCGTGGTCGACGGAGGTTCGAATGATCGGCAGCCCAAGCGTGATATTGACTGCCTCGCCGAAGCCCGCGTGTTTAAGCACCGGCAGACCCTGGTCGTGGAACATGGCCAGGGTGGCGGTGGCATCCCGCAACAGCTCCGGTGTGTAAAGCGTGTCCGCCGGCAACGGCCCAACCAGGTCCAACCCCTCTTGCCGGAGCCGCTCCAGGGTCGGCTCGATGATATCGATCTCCTCCCGGCCGAGGTGGCCTCCCTCGCCGGCATGCGGGTTCAGGCCGGCTACCAGGATGTGGGGCGTCTCGACGCCGAAACGCGACCGAAGATCGCGATCGAGCACGCGCGCAACCTGGGCCAGGCGCTCGCGCGTGACGGCGTCCGGCACATCCCGTAGGGCTAGGTGAGTGGTTACCAGTGCCACCCGCAAGCGGCCCGCCACGAGCATCATCACCGGGGTAGGCGCTCCGGTGAGCCAGGCCAGGTATTCGGTATGACCGCTGAAGGGTACGCCCGCCTGGTTGATAATCCCTTTGTGGACAGGGGCCGTGACCATGGCATCGAAGCGCCCCGTCTGGCAGCCGGCAGCGGCGGTCCGCAGCGTGTCGAGGACGTGCTCGGCATTGGCCTCATCAACGCGACCGGGCTCGACGGGGACCGATGCCGACCGGTCCTCGATCTCCATGAGGCCCGCCTCGAAGGCGCCCTCAGCATCGGGATCGAAGGCCATCCAATCGATGACATGACCGAGCTGTCGCGCGCGCTCGCGCAGATAGGCCTTGTCGCCGATAACGACCAGACGCTGCCGGCGCGGCCGGCTCGCCAGCAAAACGATCAGGTCTGGCCCAACACCCGCGGGCTCACCCGGGGTTAGTGCCAGTCGGGCCGGCCGCGTCATGACGGTGTTCGGTAATCGATGTACGCCTCGTCGCGCAGCTGCCGGAGCCAGATCTCCATCTCCTGACTGCGCTTGCGCTCGCGGATGGCCTGCTGGGCATCGCGGCGCAGGGTCTTTTCGGTCACGTCCTTGGTTCGCTTGTCGGTGACCTCGACCAGATGCCAGCCGAGGCGGCTGCGGAAGGGCTCGCTGATATCCCCGGGCTCCAGGCGCTCGAGCCCGCGCCCGAGGCGCGGCGGCAGCGACGCGGGCCGAACCCAGCCCATGTCGCCGCCCTGGGATGCCGAGCCGGCGTCATCGGAGTTGGCTCGCGCCAGCGCCGCGAAGTCGGCATCGCCGGCGACGATGCGCTCGCGCAACGAGGCCAGGCGCTGGCGCGCGTCCTCATTGCTAACGACGTCGTTGGTCTTGGTCAGGATCTGGCGGGCTCGTTTCTGTTCGACCACCTTACGCTCGCTGCGTCGCCGGTCCTTGAGCTTATACAGGTGGAACCCCGAGGGTGTCTTGATAACGTCCGTGGCCTCGCCTGGCTCCATATCCGGCAGCCTCTGAGCGATGCCTTCCGGTAGCTCACCGCGCTTGCGCCAGCCCATATCGCCGCCCTCCAGCGCGGTCCGGCTGTCCGACCAGGTTGCCGCCAGTGACGCGAAGTCGCCGTCCTCATCCAGCTGGGATCTCACCTTCTGGGCCCGCTCGCGGGCCTGTGCGAGGTCATCCGGTGATGCCCCCTCGGGCGCCGCAATCAGGATATGGGCGAGCTGGTATTCCCAGTTATCGCCCTGATTCTGATCGATGTACTGGTCGATCTCCTGGTCGGTAACGTTGATTCGACGGCGCATCACCTGCTGCCGCAGCCGCTGCAACGTCAGCTCCCGGCGTAGGCGGTCACGCACATCGGCAATGCCCATATCCTGCTGCGCCAGGGCATCACGAAACTGCGACAGGGACATGTCGTTGCGCCGCGCCACCCGACGTACGGCGGCGTCGAGGGTGGCCGAATCCAGCCGGATCCCGCGCTCGTCGGCGCGATTCATCTGCAACCGCTGCATCACGAGCCGCTCAAGCACGCGCTGCCGCAGCTCGTCGCGCGGTGGCATCTGCATGTCCCGCTGGCGCATCTGCTGGACCGTGCCGCGGAACTCCTCCTCCAGCTCCGAGGCCAGTACGACATCGTCATTGACGACGGCGACGATGCGGTCGAGCGTCTGCTCGGCTGCTACAGGGGTGGTGGCACCGAGAAGAACCAGGAGCAGGCTGGCCAATCGTTTCATTAATACCTCGTTTCAGGGTTGCGCCTCGAGGGAGGCGATTAATAACGCCGTCGATAGCCGGGAACGGCGTCCCGGAACAAGGACGTCACCTCATCGCCCACGCCGCCGAGGCCCTTGAGCTCGAACTGGATCATGAACGCGTTTTCGCGTTCTGTCCCGCCCTGGGCGGCCGGATCGAGCGTGCTGCGATAGACGCCGCGCACCGCATAACAGCAGGCCTCGTACTGGATACCGGTAAACGCCGCCTCGGTCTCGTTATCGACCAGGTCGAAGCGGGCCCCACCGAATGCCGTCCAGCGGCGACCGAGCGGAATCGCGGCGCTGGCATTAGCGTTCTCACGCAGGGTTTGGCCGTCCCGTTCGCGCGTTCGATACCGACCATTCAGGATAACACCCTCGCTACCACGGTAGCGGAGTGTGCTTTGCCACTCGTAGTTAGCCGTGTTGTTGGGGTCGATGAGGCCGTCCAGGCGGGCGTTTAATCCGCGCGGTAGGTTGAGTTCCGCCTCACCGACCAGCTCCGAGAGGTCGTCGGTCTCCGGCTCGTTCGACAACGTGACATCGCGCTCATCGTAGTGAACGATGCCGCCGCCCGAGAGGCTTGCATACTCCCGGCCCGAGCTGTTGTCGATCCAGCGCGTCGTGACACCCCAAGAGCTGCGTTGGGCGTCGCCAACGCGATCCGCACCGGTAAAGCGATCCTCGCGAAATAGCTGCGAGAAGGTCAGCTGCGCGCGCTGGGTGTCGAATCGCGGCAGCTCCTGTTGATCCCGTTCCGGGACGTACAGGAAGAATAGCCGCGGCTCCAGCGTCTGCTTGATGTTGTCGCCGAACAGCGCGGCCTCTCGCTCCAGGAAGAGGCCGGTATCCAGGCTGTAGATCGGTACGGTCCGGTCGGGCTGTTCGGGTTGGTTGCCCGGCCGGTCCAGGTCGTATTGCGTGTGGCGGAGACTCACGGACGGCTCAACGAAGTAGCTCAGCCGCTCGTACGGCAGGCTCAGGCGGGCCGTGGTATCAAGGCGATCACCCGTGTCGCGTTGCGACTCGACTCGATGGGTGAAGCGGGTGGCCTCCGTCTCAAGGCTGTAATCCAGCCACCGTGGTCCAAGTGTCTGGACCGGGTCGTAGCGAAAACGAACGCTGGGCTCGCGCGCGAGCGGTTGATTGATTGGGGCAATCGTCTGGTCGACGGTCTGCCAGCTCTGGGCGCGCGCGCTCGCGGACCAGTCCGCCGCCGACCAGGTGGCGCGGCCCTCGCTTTCCAGGAAGCGTTCGGTGTTACCGTCGAAGCTGGTGTCGAAATCGTCCGGGTACTCGGCATCGCTGACCCGCTGCTGGTCGAGCTCGGCACGAAAGCGCTCGCCGAGTCGCATACGATGCTCCTGGTTGATGGACCAGCGATCCTCGCCGAATTCGCTGTCGCTCGGGAGGTAGCTGCTGCGTACCGTGCCCTGGATCCAGGGCTCGAGATAGCGAAACTCGGTGCCCAGCATGGTGCCGCGGTCGGCGAAGTGGGTCGGCGTAATGGTGGCATCGTAATTCGGGGCGATATTCCAGTAGAACGGCGTGCTCGCCTGGAAGCCGTTATCGCCGCTGCCCCCGATGGTAGGGGCTAGCAAGCCCGTCTGGCGCTCGCGCCCGACCGGGAAGCGCAGCCAGGGCGTGTAGGCCACGGGGACGCCACCGAGGGCAAGGCGCGCGTTCCACGCATCGCCAAAACCAGCGGCCTCATCCACCGTCACTTCCGTCGCTCGCAGCTCCCAGAGCTCCTCGCCGGGGTTGCAAGTGGTCACCGTGACGTCCTGATAGCGAGTGCGCTCCTCGCCGAGGAGACTCATGCGCGCGGCGTCGCCGTGGAGATGGCCCGTGGCGAAGCGGTACTCGACATCCTCCGCCTCACCCGTATCCTCGGCCAACCGGAATTCGCCGCGGCTCGCCGCCACCGCTACGCCGGGCTCGCGCAGCCGCAGGCCGCCGTCGCCGCGTACCGTATCGGTCTTTTGGTTGTACTCCAGGCGCTCGCCGCTGATCTGGCGGTCACCGCGCCGGAACGTCGCATTGCCAACGAAGGTGTAGCTGCTGCTCGCGGCGTTGTAGCTGCCTCGGTCGGCCTCGCCGGTCACCGTGTCCTTCGGGGCGTTGGTGCTCGGCATGGGGGCCACGAGCGGCCCGCCGCAGTAGGCCCAATCGCCGCTCTGGGCCGCCGCTGGCGATGCTGCCAGGCCGATGACGATACCGGCGGCTGTCGCTAGCGGGCGCGCGCCGGCGCTGTTCAATGGATACCCTGAGTCCACAACACGTCCCCACAATGGGCTCGTAAAGCCTTGTGCAAAGGCTGCCTACCTTTGCACAAGCCTCGCGGCCCATCAATCGCCGTCGCTGGCATGGCCACTAGATCGCGGGCGGCTTATCATCCGCGCCACGATGATAAGGGAAGGCGTAGCCATGACGGAGCGGATCCCGATGCAGCCTAGCGGTGATCAGCGGCTGGCGGCCCTGTTGGCCTGGGTTCGGCGCACCGGCCGCACCATTCGGGACTGGTCGGTGGCGTCGGCGGATGCCAGTTCTCGGCGTTATTTTCGGCTCTGGCTGCCCCATGGGCCGGTGATCGTTATGGATGCGCCGCCCGATAAGGAGGACTCCTCAGCATTCGTGCGTATCGCCGGCCTATTGCGGCGTGCGGGCGTCAACGCCCCTCGCATCCTCGCGGCCGACCTGGCCCGCGGTTTTCTATTGCTCGATGACCTCGGCCATCGGACCATGCTGGATGGGCTCCATGCCGACGAGGGCGAGACCCTAATGCGGCCTGCCATCGATGCCTTGCTGCGCTGGCAGGCAGCCAGCCGCCATGATGCCCTGCCGGCCTACAGCGAGCAGCTGCTGCGCCGCGAGCTCCGGCTCTTTCCCGATTGGTACCTGCAACAGCACCTCGGCTGGTCCGAGGCGGCGGCCTATGATCGGGGCTGGGCGGCCGTGGAGGATGCGTTGGTCGCGCGGGCGCTCGCTCAGCCGCGAGTCTACGTGCATCGGGACTATATGCCGCGCAATCTCATGCGTACCGAGCCCTTCCCAGGCGTGATCGACTTCCAGGACGCCGTCTATGGGCCGGTGACCTACGACCTCGTATCGCTGCTACGCGATGCCTTCTGGCAGTGGTCGCCCGCTTTCGAGGAATGGTGTTTCGCGTACTACTGGCGGCGGGCGCGTGAGGTCGGCGTACCCGTCCCAGACGACTACGCGCATTTCCGGTGCGCTATCGATTGGATGGGCGCGCAGCGCCATCTCAAGGTACTGGGGATCTTCGCGCGCTTGAGTTACCGCGATGGCAAACCCCGCTACCTCGCCGAGGCACCTCGTTTTCTCGGGTATCTGCGCCGCGAGACGGCTGACCCCGAGCTTCATGGGTTGGGCGAGCTGTTGGCGAGCGTTGAGGCTTCGGCTTGAGGGCGTTGATCCTCGCCGCAGGTCGCGGTCGACGGATGCGCCCATTGACCGATGCGACGCCAAAGCCGTTGTTGCCGGTGGGCGGCTGGCCGCTCATCGATTGGCACCTAAGCGCTGTAGCGCGCGCTGGTATGCAGGACGTGGTGATCAATACGGCCTGGTTGAGCGAGCAGATCATGGCGCATGTCGGCGACGGCTCGGCTTGGGGTCTGCGCGTTCGCTACTCCCACGAGGGGGCGGAGGGCCTCGAGACGGGCGGTGGTATCCGGCGCGCCTTGCCGCTGCTGGGCAAGGAGCCGTTCTGCGTGCTCAATGGCGATGTCTGGACAGACTTCGACCCGGCCCATTTGCCGGCCCAGCCACCGGGGCTGGCCCACTTGGTGCTCGTGGCGAATCCGGCGCACAACCTAGCCGGCGACTTCCGGCTGCGCGATGACGGCACGGTGGCGGCCGACGATCAGGGCCAGCCGCTCACCTTCGCCGGCATCGGTTGCTACGATCCGTTGCTCTTTCGCGATACCGATGACGGCAGTTTTCGATTAGCGCCCTTGCTCCGGGACGCCGCCGCGCGCGGCGAGGTCACCGCCACCCAGCATCGGGGGGACTGGTTCGATATCGGCACCCCGCAGCGGCTGGACAGCGTCGACGGCTATCTGCGCCGGCGGGGCGTAAGCCCCTGATCGGTCAGCCCCGAGCTGCCTCGTCGATGGTGTCACTGAGCAACGTGGCCAGGCGTGACTTGACGTCCTCGGTGGTCGCCGCAGCGCCGAGCGAGCGCAGATCGGTGACCGGCATGCCGGCATAGCCACACGGATCGATGCGGCCGAATGGCGAAAGATCCATGGCGACGTTGACCGCGACGCCGTGGTAGCTGCAGCCGCGCCGTACCCGCAGCCCGACCGCCGCTAGCTTGGACTCGCCGACGTAGACCCCGGGCGCATCGGGGCGTGCCCGCGCCGTAATCCCGTACGCCTCGGCCAGCCGGATAACGCCGGTCTCCATGGCGGTGACCATGCCGCGAACACCAACGCCGCGCCGGCGCAGATCCACCAATGGGTAGGCGACGACCTGTCCGGGACCGTGGTAGGTCACCTGGCCGCCGCGATCGACCGGTACCAAGGGGATATCGCCCGGCGCGAGGACATGCTCGTGGCGCCCGTTCTGCCCCAAGGTGAATACGGGCTGGTGCTCGAGTAGCCACAACTCGTCGGGCGTCGTGGTGTCACGTTCGTCGGTAATGCGCCGCATGGCCTGCCACGTGGGCTCATAGGCCACCTGGCTTCCCAGGTCCTGAATCGTGAGGTCGTGACTCAAATGCCGGCCCTCAGAGCACCGCCAGGACGCTGGGCTCGTCGCGTAGATCCGCGTAGATCGCGTCGAGCTGCTCACGGCTGGTGGCGGTGATCGTGATCGTTACCGAGACATAGTTGCCCTGGCGACTGGGCGTCACCCCGAATGACTGGCTGCTAGTCTCCGGCGCATGGCTGGTCACAATGGCCCAAACGCTCGCCTGAAAGGTCTCACCGGCCGGCCCCATGGCCTTAATCGGGAATTCGCAGGGGAACTGGAGGGGGCTTTCCTCGTCGCTCATTGCCTTACTCGAACCATAGCCAAACGCTGTCCACCATGCGTGTCCATAGACCCCCCGCCTCGACCGACTCCAATGCCACCAGCGGCCGCTCGACCAGTGTCTCCCCCTGGAGTTTGATGCTCACCTGCCCATAGGTCTTGCCCTTCGTCACGGGGGCGGTGATCAAGCGGTCCACGCTGACGCTGGCCTCGAGGTCCTCGTATTGGCGCTGCGGTACGGTGACGTAGACATCGCGCTGAACGCCCATGGGCGCGTCCTCGGCGGCCCCCTTCCAGACGGTTGCCCGCGCCAGCGGCTTATTCGCCTGGTACAGCCGATGGGTGCTGAAGAACCCGAAGCCGTAGGAAAGCAGGGACTGGCTCTGGTTGAGCCGCGCTTGCTTGCTATCCGTGCCCATGACCACGGAGGTCAGTCGCATGCCATCGCGTACCGCGGAGCTGGCGAGGCAGTAGCCGGCGCTCTCCGTATAGCCCGTCTTCAGCCCATCAACGCCGTTGTCCCGCCATAGCAGTTTGTTGCGATTGGACTGCTCGATACCGGCCCAGTTGAATGTGCGCTGCGAGTAGTACTGGTAGTGGTCTGGGAAGTTGCTGATCAGTGCCCGCGCGAGGATCGCTGTGTCGCGCGCCGTGCTGTAGTGGCCCTCGGCCGGTAGGCCCGTGGCATTGCGGTATTGCGTATTGGCCATGCCCAATTGGCCGGCGTACTGGTTCATGACCTGGGCGAAGGCCGATTCGGCGCCAGCGATATGCTCCGCCAGCGCGATGCTGGCGTCATTGCCCGATTGGATGATCATGCCCTTGAGCAGATTCTTAACGCTGATCTGGTCGCCGACCTCGACGAACATGCGCGAGCCTTTGGCCCGCCAGGCCTTCTCGCTGATGCGGACCTTGTCGTCCATGGTCACGTTGCCTGAGTCGAGCTCATTGAACACGACATAGGCCGTCATGAGTTTGGTCAGGCTGGCCGGATTCCGGCGCTCATCGGGTTGGCGGGCCGCGATGATACGGCCGCTGTGGTGATCGCGCAGGATGTAGCTCTCGGCGCCGAGCTCCGGCGGCTCCGGAACCGGGACCGTTGGTTGCTGGGCTGCGGCGGAACTGATGGCCAGCAGCACGAGGATGGCTCGGGCGATCTGTTGCGCCAGGTTAGCGGGCATAGCGGCGGTGGATCTCATTCTCGGTTGTGTGTCATCGGGGTGGCCTGTGCCGGCAACCCCCTGTCGCTGCCTTAGTTGTGCGGTCTATCGCGTTGCGGTTCCCTGCGACCCGGTTGCTGGCTCGATGACCACATGGCTGTCGGTGATGCCGACTTCAGTCAGCCCGGCGGTAACGCGGTCCACGTGTTCGGCGTCCGATAGGGGGCCAACGCGCACCCGGTACAGCTGCTTTCCGGAACGACGGTGCTTGCTGACGTCTACCGATGGCGCCAAGTCCGCCGCGTCGGCGCGCCCGGCCATGCGGTAGGCGTTATCGCGCTCGGCGAACGCCCCGACCTGTACATAGTAATCCACTTCGCCTGCTGATGCCTTGGCGCTGCTCTCGCTGACCTGCTCCGTGGTCGAGCCGATTCCGGTGGTAGTCGCCGATTCGCTACCTTCGTCCGGTCGGCCGACGGTTCGAATCTCCACCGGCGCCGTCCCCGCCTCCATCATGGCCAGCCTTGATGCCGCTTCGTAGGAGAGGTCGATGATTCGGTTTCGCTTGAAGGGGCCCCGGTCGTTGACTCGAACGACGACCTCGCGTCCGTTCTCCAGGTTTTCCACGGCAACATAGCTGGGCAGCGGCAGCTCCCGATGGGCCGCGGTCATGGCATGCATGTCATAGCGCTCGCCATTGGCGGTCTGCTTGCCGTGGAACTTCTTGCCGTACCAGGAGGCGATTCCCTGCTCGACATGGTCGTCAGCGGAGGTCATCACGTTATAGGTCTCGCCAGCGATGGTGTAGCTATCAGCGGTGCTGCTCGACTCGCTGGTGGCGGGTTGCCTGGGTTTACCGGCCGCTTCCGAGCTCGCCGCGGCGTAGTCGTCCTTGTCCGGTCCGGTGGCACAGCCGCTCAGCAGGGCCAGCGCTACCAGGATGACGCCTAACAGACGTGCCTTCATCAGCGAGCCTCTCGGCGCTGGCGTATCGACTCGGCCAATTGGTGGACGGCAAGGGCGTAGAGCGCGGAGTGGTTGTAGCGAGTGATCACGTAGAAGTTGCGGCGCGCGGCCCAGTACTGATTGCCGTCCTCGCCGGCCAGCACGAACAGGCGCGCCTCGCTGTCGTCAGGGTAATCCGATGGCACGTCGATGCCGGCGGCGCGAAGCTCAGCGATCGTCGTGTTGGGCTTGAGGCCGCTGGTGTCGAAGGCGCGCCAGTCCTCACCGCTCACCTCGGCGCGTGCCACAACGGGTTCCTCGGATCGCCAGCCGTGCTCGGCGAGGTAGTTGGCGACGCTGCCGACGGCATCGGCTGTCTCACCCCACAGATCCGTCCGCCCGTTGTCGTTGAAATCGACCGCGTAGGCGCGATAACTGCTGGGTATGAACTGGGGTAGACCGAGCGCGCCGGCGTAGGATCCCTTGGGGGTCAGTGGGTCGATGCCCTGCTCCGAGGTCAACAGGAGATAGGCTTCCAGCTCACTGCGAAAGAAATCGGCGCGCGGCGGATAATCGAAGGCCAGGGTACGTAGCGCGTCGATGACCCGATGGCTGCCCGTGTGTTGGCCGTAACGCGTCTCCACGCCCAGGATGGCTACGATAACCGCGGGCGGAACGCCGTAGCGGGCCTCCGCGCGCTCGAGCAGCGCCTCGTGGCGGCGCCAGAACTGCATGCCACCGTTAATGCGGCTGCTGGTGACGAAGATCTTGCGATAGCGATGCCAGGGTAATCCCTCAGCGGGGCTGGAGATGGCATCGATGATGGACTGTTGGCGTTCACTGGCCGACAGCCAGGATGCCACCTGGTCACGGTCCATGCCGTGGCGTTGGCCCATGCGCTCAGCGAACTCGCGAAACTCGGTGGCGGCATCATCGGCGGCCAAAGCGGACCCGCTGAGGGTGGCGATGAGCGCCAGGCCGACGGTAACGATAAGCGAACGAATCAGGGTCATGAGCTCTCCCGGCGCAAGCCGCCCCGTTGCTAGCCGGACCAGGTGCGTCGATGGGTGTGGACTGCCATGAGAATACCGAAGCCCGCCATGAGCGTCACTACCGAGGTGCCGCCGAAACTGATAAGCGGCAGGGGTAGGCCGACCACGGGTAGCAGTCCGCTCACCATGCCGATGTTAACGAAGCAGTAGACGAAAAAGGTTAAAGACACCGCGCCCGCCAGGAGGCGACCGAAGTCATCCTGGGCCTGACTGGCGATCCATAGCCCGCGGGCGACAACAGCGAGGTAGATCCCGATGAGCGCGCAGACGCCGACGAAGCCCAGCTCCTCGGCGAGCACGGCGAACACGAAATCCGTCTGCCGCTCGGGGAGGAAATCGAGGTGGGCCTGGGTGCCGTTGAGCCATCCCTTACCGTAGACGCCGCCGGAGCCGATCGCGATCTTGGCCTGGATGATGTGGTAACCCGCCCCGAGCGGCTCGCGCTCGGGGTTGAGGAAGGTTAGAACCCGCTCGCGCTGATAGTCCTGCATGATGTAGTGCCAGAACGCAGCGATGGCTGGGATGGCGGCCACGGTGGCGCCAATGATGTAACGCCATTGCAGCCCGGCCAGGAAGACCACGAAGAACCCGGTTGCCGCGGCCAGGATGGCCGTCCCCAGATCGGGCTGGATGGCGATAAGCGCCACCGGAAGCGCGATCAGAACCAGGCTCGCGATCAGATCCGGTAGGCGGGGCGGCAGATGACGGCCCGCGAGATAGGCGCTGAGCGCCACCGGCAGTGCGATCTTCATGAGCTCCGATGGCTGGATGTTTATGGGTCCGAGGGCGATCCAGCGACGGGCGCCCCCGCCCTCGATGCCGATAAAGGGCACGGCTACCAGGGTGATAATCGCGAGGCCGAATCCCCAGGGCGCGAGGACTCGCATCAGCTGAGGCGGTATCTGGGCAACGATGATCAGGCCCGCGGCCGCCACGGATAGGCGGATGGCCTGTTGCTGCACCGCCGCCAGGCTATTGTCCGCCGCGCTGTAGAGCACCACCAAGCCAAGGGCCGTTAGCAGGGCAATCAATAACAGCAGCGGGCCATCGAGATGGAGGCGCCGTTGCAGGGGCGTGAGCTGATGGCCGCGACCGGCGGGGCTGCTTACCGGATTCATGGGGCGTCATCCGTGAGCCAGGCATCCATCACATCGCGCGCCACCGGGGCCGCGGCGCTGCTGCCGCCACCGCCGTGCTCGACCACCACGGCCACCGCGATCTCGGGATCCGGTGCGGGCGCGAAGGCGATGAACAGGCCGTGATCGTGGAGACGCCGCGGCAGCTCCGCGGCGTCGTATTCCTCGTCCTTACCGAGGCCGAACACCTGGGCGGTACCGGTCTTGCCGGCAATCCGGTAGGGCGCGTCGCGGCCGATGGCGCGGGCCGTTCCGCGCTCGCCGTGGACGACCTCGATCATGGCCTCGTGTGCGAACTGCCATTGGGACGCCTCGACGTCATTGAAGAGCTCGGATGGGCTCGTCTCGCGTTCGACCTGGTGGGCGGTCTCCTCTCCCGGCGGCCGGACGCCACTCAGCAGCCTCGGGGTAACGCTATGGCCGCGGTTCGCCATTATGGCCGTGCCCTTAGCCAGTTGCATGGGGGTGCTAAGGAAGAAGCCCTGCCCGATCCCGGTAATCAGTGTCTCGCCGTGATACCAGGATTCACCCTTGTTGCGACGTTTCCAGGCCTTCGAGGGCAGGATGCCGGTGTCCTCGCCTTTGAGGTCGATGCCGGTGGCCTGGCCCCATCCGAACGGTGCCAGGAACTGGTGCATGGCCTCGATGCCGAGGTCGTAGGCCATGTCGTAGAAATAGATGTCGGAGGACTGAGCGACTGCCTGCTTGAGATTGATCTCGCCATGACCTCCCTCCTTCCAGCCACGCCAGACGTGATCAACCCCCGGCAGGCTGTAGCGGCCCGTGGAATACACCGTGTCGTCGGGCGCGCGCACCCCGCGGCTTAGCGCCGCCAGGGCGACGAACGGCTTGATCGTGGATGCCGGTGGGTACTGCCCGTTAATGGCGCGGTTGAACAGCGGGCGCCGTGGGTCCCTTTGGAGCCGACGGTATTCATCGATGCCGATGCCCGTGGCGAATAGGTTGGGGTTGAAGGTCGGCTTGCTAACGAGGGCTAGGACCTGGCCGTTATCGGGGTCGATGGCGATCACCGAGCCGCTGCGTTCGCCCAGGGCCTGCTCGCCGGCGCGTTGGAGATCGACGTCGAGACTCAGGTGCAGGTCTTGTCCGGGCGTTGGCGGTTGGCGCTCGAGCGTCTGCAACACGCGCCCGGCGGCATTGGTCTCCACGCGCTTGACGCCGACCTCGCCGTGCAAGCGTTTCTCGTAGAAGCCCTCCACGCCGCTTTTGCCGATGTTGCTCGAGCCCTGGTACTCATCGGGATTGACGCGGCGAAGCTCGCTCTCGCTGATCCGGCCCACGTACCCGATGGCGTGCGCGCCAACGCTACCCTGGGGGTAGTGGCGCACCAGCTCGGCCTCGGTCTCGACCCCCGGGAAACGATGCCGGTTCACGGCGAAATGGGAGTATTCCTCGGGCGAGAGCTGGTGTTTCAGCGGTATAGCCTGGAAGGGGCGCCCGCGCTTGCGCTGCTCATGGAAGCGCTCGATATCCGAGGGGCGCAGCTCGATGATCTCACCGAGCCGCTCCAGGGTGGCCGACAGGTCCGGGACCTGATCCGGTGTGATGACCAGGCGGTGCGCGGGGACGTTCTCCGCCAGGAGCTCGCCGTCGCGATCATAGATCAGGCCGCGCGTCGGCGGTATCGGTACCAATCGGACGCGATTGTCTTGGGCGAGCTGGCTGTAGTGCTCGTGGCCCGTCACCTGTAGGTAGGCATTGCGCGCCACGAGGGTGGTGGCCAGGGCGATGACACCGACCAGTCCGACGATCAGCCGGCGGCGAATCATGCCGGCGTGGTGGTGGCGGTCCTTGATGGGGTCCAGTTCCATGCGCTTATATCACCTAGCGCACGTTAAAACGGCGCCGTAGTCGCCTGAGTAGCATGAACACCAACGGCCAGACCAGGGTGCCCGTCAGCGCCGGCAGCCAGTGCTTCCAGTTGGGGGTTGGCCGGCCCAGCAGACCGTCGATCCAGAACAGGATCAGCCGAATCAGTAATAGCAGGACCAGTACGGCGAGGGCCTGCTGCCAGACGGGGAACACACGTAAGCGCTGATACAGGCGGATCGTGAGATAGGCGGCAATGGCGAAGGCGAGGCCATGGGTGCCGAGCTCGGGGCCCTGGAGGACATCCTGTAGGCAACCGACGAACCATGACCAGCCGATGCCCACGCGCTCCGGGAGCGCGAGGCACCAGTAGACCAGGATTAAGGCGGTCCATTCGGGGCGCCACGCGCTAGCCGTCTCAGGTAAGGGCAAGGCCGTCAGAACCAGGGCCGCGAAGATACTGACGACGATCAACCAACCGCCGCGGTGCTCGGCTGCCATCATGGCTCGGGCTCCGTATCCGTTTGACCGCGGTTTCTGACCAGCAGGACCTCCTGGATTCGATTAAGGGCCGCCATGGGCGCGGCCTCGACGCGCGCGAACGCGCGGCCCGGGCGTTGTGTCACGTTGTCGATGCGAGCGACCGGGTAGCCTTGCGGAAAACGCCCACCCAGGCCCGATGTCACCAGCAGATCGCCCTCTCGGACATCGGCGTTGTTGGTAACGCTTTTGATCTGGAGTCGATGCCGCTGACCGGTCCCCGAGGCGATGGCGCGCAGACCGTTACGATTGATTTGTACCGGCAGACCGTGGGATGGATCGGTGATGAGGCGTACTCGCGCGGAGAACCGCCCCACCTCGTCGACTTGGCCCACCACGCCGTTGGCATCGAGCACGGGCTGGCCGGCGTAGACGTCGTCGTTGCTGCCCTTGTTGATCTGGATCAGGTGGCGCTGCGGGTCGAGATCGATCTCGATGAGCTCCGCGATGAGCACCGGGTTGGCCAGATTGTGGGAGGAGTCTAAGAGCTCCCGCAGCCGGATGTTCTCGACCTCGAGGGCATCCAGGCGCTGCAGCCGTGCCTCGTAGAGCAACTGCTGGCGCCGTAATTGCTCGAGTCTCGCGGTCAGCTCATCACGGCTACGCATCTGATCCGTTGCGGCGTCGAGGAGCGACAGCGGCATCTGGGCTGTCAGCCGAATGGGGTGAACGGCGGCCGAGAGCGTCTGACGCACGGGCTCGAGGACATCATGGCGGTGGTCCACCCCCATGAGGACGATCGATAGCAGGATCGCGATAACTAAGCGGGGCGTGGCCGACGGCCCTTGTGAGAATAGCGGCTTGATACGCGCCACCTCGTAGCCGCCACAAGCGGCTTAACGTCTAACTACCGATAGGACAGGCGCGGCATCGTTTGGTTTCGGCCCGGCATCACGGCGAGCTCCTGCCCGCCTATTCGCCGACGAACAGATCGGTGCCGCGCTCATCCATGAGCTCGATCGCGCGCCCACCACCGCGCGCAACGCAGGTCAGCGGATCGTCGGCGATGACGACCGGCAGCCCCGTCTCCTCCATGAAGAGCCGGTCGATATTCCGCAATAGTGCGCCACCGCCGGTGAGGACGATGCCACGCTCAGCGACATCGGAGCCCAGCTCGGGTGGGGTCTGCTCGAGCGCCGTCTTGACCGCGCTGACGATGCCCGAGATGGGTTCCTGCAGGGCTTCCAGGATCTCGTTGGAGTTCAGCGTAAAGCTGCGCGGCACGCCCTGGGCGATGTTGCGCCCCTTGACCTCGAGCTCGCGTACCTCCGTGCCGGGGAAGGCCGCCCCGATCTCGTGCTTGATGCGCTCGGCGGTAGTCTCACCGATGAGGATGCCGTAGTTACGCCGCACGTAGTTCATGATGGCTTCGTCGAAGCGGTCGCCACCCACGCGCACAGACGAGGAATAGACGATGCCGTTCAGCGACAGCACCGCCACCTCGGATGTGCCGCCGCCGATATCCAGCACCATCGAGCCGCGCGCCTCGTCCACCGGCATGTTGGCCCCAATGGCCGCGGCCATGGGCTCCTCCAGCAGATAGACTTGGCGCGCGCCGGCGGCCTCGGCGGAGTCGGTGATCGCACGGCGCTCCACCTGGGTCGAGCCGCATGGTACGCAGACCAAAACCCGGGGGCTGGGCTTGAAAAAACGTGCCTCGTGGACCTTCTTAATGAAGGCGCGCAGCATGGTCTCCGTTACCCGGAAGTCCGCGATAACGCCGTCCTTGAGCGGGCGGATGGTCTTGATACTGCCGGGCGTGCGCCCGAGCATGAGTTTGGCTTCCGTTCCTACGGCCGCAATCGTCTTGGGGCCACCGTCGCGGTCCTGGCGGATGGCCACCACCGATGGCTCGTTGAGAACGATGCCATGCCCGCGGGAATAGATAAGCGTGTTGGCCGTTCCCAGATCGATCGATAGATCGTTGGAGAAGAGCCCGCGTACCTTCTTGAACATCGGCTGCTTCCAGGCACAGAGATTAAGCGAACAAAGTAACAATACCCCCGGGTTTGGGCAAGCTAGCGTCTATGCTAGGTTACAACCTGACCCTGGAGCCTATAGAACGGAGCTGGCGCATGGCACTCGATGCCAATCAAGTTCGCGAGATCGCCCATTTGGCGCGCCTCGCCATCGACGAGCGCGATATCCCGGACTACGCGGAGAATCTCTCCGAGATACTGGCGTTTGTGGAGCAGCTCGGTTCGGTGGATACCGAGGGCGTGGAGCCCATGGCCCATCCGTTGGATATGGCTCAGCGGCTGCGCCCCGATAAGGTCACCCACATCGACGAGCGCGAGCGCTTCCAGGCACTCGCTCCCGCCGCCGAGGCGGGGCTCTACCTCGTGCCGCGCGTTATCGAGCAGTAATCGACCTACCCACTTCGGACGGCACGACACCATGCACGATAAGACCATCGCCGAACTATCGGCCGCCCTGGCGGGCGGTGACGTTACCAGCCTTGAGCTCGTTGAGGCCTACCTGGATCGTATCCGCCGCCTCGACGCTAGCCTGAACAGCTTTATTACGGTGGATGCCGATAGCGCCCGCGCAGCGGCGCGGGAGGCCGACGCCCGCCGCCAGCGTGGCGACGCGGGGCCGCTGACCGGCATCCCCATCGCGTTGAAGGACATCTTCTGCACCGAGGATCTTAAGACCAGCTGCGGCAGCCGCATGCTGGATAACTTCGCGCCGCCCTACAACGCCCATGTCGTCGCCCAATTCAAGGCGGCCGGGGCCGTCATCCTCGGCAAGACGAACATGGATGAGTTCGCCATGGGCTCATCCAATGAGGCCAGCGTCTACGGTGCCGTGCGCAATCCGTGGCACCGCGATGCCGTGCCCGGGGGCTCATCGGGCGGCTCGGCGGCGGCCGTGGCGGCGCGCCTGACCCCCGGAGCGACGGGGACGGACACCGGTGGCTCGATCCGGCAGCCGGCGGCGCTGTGCGGCATCAGCGGGCTCAAGCCCACCTATGGACGGGTCTCGCGCTACGGCATGGTCGCCTTCGCCTCCAGCCTCGATCAGGCCGGGCCCATGGCGCGCAGTGCCGAGGATCTCGCCCTCATGCTGGAGGTCATGGCCGGGGTCGATGAGCGCGACTCCACCGCCGCGGACCGACCGGTGCCACGCTACAGCGAGGCACTCGGGCAGTCGCTCGACGGCCTGACCATCGGTCTGCCCAAGGAGTTCTTCGGCGAGGGCATGGATGACGGCACCCGAGAGGCCGTCAACGCCGCCGTCGCCGAGTACGAGCGCCTGGGGGCGAGCATTCGCGAGGTCTCGCTGCCGAGCAGCCACCTGGCCGTGCCGGCCTACTACGTCATCGCCCCGGCGGAGGCGTCCTCCAATCTGTCCCGTTTCGACGGGGTCCGCTACGGTTACCGCTGCCAGGATCCCCAGGGGCTGGACGATATGTACAAGCGCTCGCGGGGCGAGGGCTTCGGCCCCGAGGTCAAGCGCCGCATCATGGTCGGGACCTATGCCCTGTCAGCGGGCTACTACGACGCCTACTACCGCAAGGCCCAGCAAGTGCGTCGGCTCATTCGCGATGAGTTCGTCCAGGCCCTCGCCGAGGTCGATGTATTGATGGGGCCGACGGCGCCCACACCGGCCTTCGATATCGGCTCGAAGAGCGAGGACCCGGTGCAGATGTATCTCTCTGATATCTACACCATCGCGGTCAATCTGGCGGGCCTGCCGGCGGTCTCCATCCCGGCCGGCGAGAGCGGTGGTCGGCCCGTGGGCCTACAGCTCATCGGCGACTATTTCGACGAGGGGCAGCTGCTCAACGTCGCGGATCAGTTCCAGCGCGTTACCGACTATCACAAGCGCGCGCCGGCCGGCATCGACTAGCCCCGGCGCTGCGGTTAAGAGGAATCCGGCATGGAATGGGAAAGCGTCATCGGGTTGGAGATCCACGTCCAGCTCTCGACCCAAACCAAGATCTTCTCGGGCGCACCGACCGCGTACGGGGCGGAGCCCAACCGGCAGGCGAGCGCCATTGATCTCGGCATGCCCGGCGTGTTGCCGGTGCTCAACGAGCAGGCCGTGCGCTATGCCGTTAAACTCGGCCTCGCGCTAGGCGCGGACATCGCGCCCCGCTCGGTGTTCGCGCGCAAGAACTACTTCTACCCCGATCTGCCCAAGGGCTATCAGATCTCGCAGTACGATCTGCCGCTGATCGGCAGCGGCCAGATGGATATCGAGCTCGACGACGGCACCACCAAGCGCGTCGGGGTGACCCGCGCCCATCTTGAAGAGGACGCCGGCAAGAGTTTGCACGAGGGCTTCGAGGCCATGTCCGGCATCGATCTCAATCGCGCGGGTACGCCGCTGCTGGAGATCGTCTCGGAGCCGGATTTGCGTTCGGCCAAAGAGGCCGTCGCGTACATGAAGAAGCTCCATACCATCGTGCGCTATCTGGATATCTGCGATGGCAATATGCAGGAGGGCTCGTTCCGGTGTGACGCCAACGTCTCGGTGCGCCCCAAGGGCGAGCGTGAGTTCGGCACCCGCGCCGAGCTGAAGAACGTCAATTCCTTCCGGTTTGTCGAGCGCGCGATTAACCATGAGATCGAGCGCCAGATCGAGATCCGCGAGGACGGCGGCTCGATACCGCAGGAGACGCGTCTCTACGACGCCGACCGCAACGAGACGCGGACCATGCGGACGAAGGAAGGCGCCGACGACTATCGTTACTTCCCCGATCCGGATCTGCTGCCGATCGAGGTTAGCCCCGCCTTCATCGACGATGTGCGCTCGGACATGCCGGAGCTGCCGGACGCGCGGAAGGCGCGCTTCGAGAGCGAGTATGGGCTATCGAGCTACGACGCGGGTGTGTTGACCGCTAGCCGCGAGCTGGCGGATTACTACGAGGCTGCCGCCGGGGCCTGTGATGACCCGAAGCTGGCGGCGAATTGGGTGATGGACGAACTGTCGGGGGCCCTGAATAAGGAAGGGCTGGGCATTACGGAGAGCCCGGTCTCACCGCAGAGGCTCGGCGGCATGATCCAGCGCGTCACCGACGGAACCATCTCCAGTAAGATCGCCAAGGATGTCTTCGAGGCGATGTGGGCCGGCGAGGGCGACGCCGATACGGTCATCGAGGCCAAGGGCCTGAAGCAGGTGACCGATACCAGCGAGATCGAGGCCATGGTTGATGAGGTCATCGCCAATAACCCCGATCAGGTTGCCGAGTACCAAGGCGGCAAGGACAAGCTACTGGGCTTCTTCGTGGGGCAGGTCATGAAGGCCTCGGGCGGCAAGGCGAATCCGCAACAGGTCAACGACATCCTCAAGCAGAAGCTCGGTTGAGCGGGGGATCGATGTCAGGCGGCGAGGGAGCATCCATGGGTGAGGGCGATCGCCTGTATCGGTTCCTGTTCGAGGGGGCGGATGTGCGTGGCGAGCTCGTCCAGCTTGGCGACCTGTATCGGGAGGTCGTCCAGCGCGCGGCGCATCCGCCTGTGCTATCGCGCCTCGTCGGCGAGGCGCTCGCCGCGACGTCACTGTTGCTCGCGACTCTGAAGTTCACGGGCAGATTGACCCTGCAGGTCCAGGCGAACGGGCCGCTCAAGCTGCTGGTCGTCCAGGCCACCAGCGATGGCGGGATGCGGGCCCTGGCGCGCAGCGATGGCGATCTCCCGGATCTCGCGCTCGATCAGCAGGCGCCCCAGGGGGCGCTGGCGATCACCATCGATGCCGACGATCAGAATGATCGCTATCAGGGTGTGGTCGATCTCGCCGCCGGTTCACTCGCCGGGGCGATCGAGAAGTACTTCCGGGAATCGGAGCAGTTGGACACGCGGGTCTGGCTTGCGGCCGATGAGCAGGTTGCGGCCGGGATGCTGCTCCAACGCCTGCCGGCGAGTCAGCAGCCTAGCGGTGAGGTGGACGATGAC
>CAJXKP010000006.1 GCA_913055565.1 uncultured Ectothiorhodospiraceae bacterium | reverse complement strand
TCACACTCGACGTGTCGTCGCCCCGGGTAAACGACCTTTCGGTTCCCGGCTCTCCGGGCCGTGACCGGTGTCGTCTTGTCCGGCGGCTCCCAACCACACACAGGTGTCGGCCGACTCCACCCCCTCGTCCTTGAAAAAACCCTTGGCGTGAGCCACGAGCAGCGCTGTCGCGTCGGTAATGGGAATATAGCCGATGCGCACCACCTCATCGTCAGGCGGCGCCGCCTGCGACATGCCGAACGGCAGGGTTAATCCGCTTGCCATAAGGCCGCCCGCGGCCAATGAATCCAGGAGGAAATCCCGGCGGCTCATTTCGTGGTCGAAGATATAGCGGTTGTCGTCGTCAGAACGGCTCATGGTGGTCTTCCTCGTCAGCTCAGACTGCTTGATTGCTTGCGGCCGTATTCGTCGTCTCGAGCGCTCGCGTCGCCGCGGTCACGCCGCCGGCACTCGGCTCCATGCCACTGGCCTGCTCGAAACGCTGCATAATCCGATGGCGCACCGTCGCGAACTCGCTGCTGCGGCGCTGGCGCGGGTACGCCATGGGCACGGCCTCGTCGCCCACGAATCGACCGGGGCTCTCCGCCATGACCAACACCCGGTCGGCCATCGCCACCGCCTCGTCGATATCGTGCGTTATCAGCACCATGGTCAGGCCGTGGTGGCCGATGAGCTCCGCCACCTCGTCCTGCAGGCTAGCGCGGGTAAACGTATCCAGCGCCGAGAAGGGCTCGTCGAGGAGCACCAGCTCCGGCTTTAGGCAAAGCGAGCGCGCTAGTGCGACCCGCTGCTGCTGGCCCCCGGATAGTGACTGCACCGGCGCGTCGCGCTTATCGCCCAGGCCCACCATCTGCAGGTACTCCTCCACCCGCTCATCGAGCCCTTCCGTCTGGCCCGCAAAGATTGAGCCCAGGCGCACGTTCTCGGCCACGTTGAGCCATGGGTAGAGGCACGACTTTTGGAACATCAGATTCCAGCGGGCATCGGGCTTGATAACCTGATAGCTATTGATGCGGACCGTGCCGTCGCTCGGCAACAGGAGCCCGGCCATCATCTGTAGCAATGTCGTCTTGCCGCATCCGCTGCGGCCCACGATGGCCACGCGCTCGCCCGCATGGATCAGGCCCTCTATCTGGCTAAGCACCGGCTCGCTATGCCCCTTGAAGGTATGCGAGATGCAGTTGAGCGAGACCGTAGCGCTCATGAGACACCCCTTAATAATTCGATTGTGGTAGGCAACAAGCACCATGCGTGCCAAACGGTGGAAATCGTCGGCATGCTCGCGAGATAGATACGACGCCCCGCCCGGAACGCGCTGGGCATGTCGAGAATGGCAACAATGACGAGCGCCGCACACGGCATTTGTCGCCTATGGCGGCGTTCCAGTGCGCGCGGGGGAGTGTGCGGCGCGAGTCGGTCATCAAGCCTCGACTCGGGCCTAAAAGGGCCGGACGGTTGAACCTGGCATAGGGCTTGCTTGGGAGCCAGTCTGCGTAGCTACCCGCCGATCGTCGCCGCCGGCTGGTGCAAAGCGGGCGAGGGCCACGAGTCCGGCGGCCGAACAGGTCGGGCTGAGGCGCGTGTGATGAAGCTAGCGCCGGGCGCTAGCGGGGGCGCGGCTGCGACGCCTACTCGTCGTGAGGCGCACAACGGCGCGGTGACTAACACAAAGCCGGCGCCTAAAGGCTTGCAGCTCAGAGCAACGCCAGCCTAACGCGAGACGGATCCGACCCGCTCAGCGGCACTCACTAAGGAGCCTCGATGCAGGACAATAACACCACCGCGGGCGCGCCGACGGCCGAACGCTACCGGCGCATCGCGCCCGTATACGACTGGATAGACCGCCCCTTCGAGCGATGGCGCTACCGACCGCTGCGACGTCTCATGTGCAGCGACCTCCAGGGCAAGGTTTGGGAAGCGGGTGTTGGCACCGGCAACAACCTGCCCTACTATCCCGCCAACGCCGAGGTGACGGGCATCGACCTCAGCCCGGATATGCTGGCTCGGGCGCATCACCAGACGACCGCCGCCCCGGTCAGCCTCCGCACCGGGGATGTCACGGCCACCGACTTGCCGGATAACGGCTTCGATGCCGTTGTCGCGAGCTTTACGCTGTGCGTGCTACCGCCGGATCAGCGCCTACCCGCGTTGCTGGAGATGGGCCGCGTTTGCCGTCCCGGTGGCGAGATCCGCTTGCTCGAGTACCAGCGCTCACGGCGCCCGCTGCGCCGTTTCATTATGGGCCTTTGGGAGCCCTGGGTACGGTGGGCCTTCGGCGCGGACTTCGACATCGACATCGACGGACTGATTCGCTCCGCCGATCTTGAGGTCCTTGAGTCGCGCTACCTGGTCAGCGACATCATCCGCTACGTACGCCTGCAGGCCACATTCGGTTAGGTCAGTAGCACTAGGCCAAGAACATACCCAATCGCTGGCGGCAGCGATAGCAGGGCAGTGGGTCTGGTGGGAGCATTCTCGCTAGCGCCTGGGATCAGCCGCCGGGGAAAGGCGGGCACGGCTACGCGCCGTGCCCGTTCAATAGGCCTTTAGGCCTCCGCCAGGTCGAAGCGGTCGGCGTTCATGACCTTATTCCAGGCCCGGCCGAAGTCGCGCACGAACTTGGCCTGGCCATCACCCTGGGCGTAGACCTCGGAGATGGCCCGCAGCTCGGTGTTGGAGCCGAACACCATATCGACCCGAGTGCCGGTCCACTTCACCTGATCCGTCTGACGGTCCTTGACCTGGAAGAAATCTTCCTCGTTCGAGGTGGGTTCCCAGTAGTTACCCATATCCAGGACGTTGGTGAAGAAGTCATTGGTCAGGCTGCCGGGCCGATCCGTGAATACGCCGTTGCTCGAGTCATCGGCATTGGTATCGAGCACCCGCATGCCACCGATGAGCGCGGTCATCTCGGGGGCGGTGAGCGTGAGCTGCTGCGCCCGGTCGATGAGCATCTGCTCCGGTGGCACGGTAAAGCGTGTCTTGACGTAGTTGCGGAATCCATCCGCCTCGGGCTCGAGCCAGCCGAAGGACTCGACATCGGTCCACTCCTCGGAGGCGTCCGTGCGGCCCGGGTAGAACGGGATATCGAGCTGTTCACCGGCCTGCTTGGCGGCATGCTCGATGGCCGCGTTGCCGCCGAGGACGATGAGGTCAGCCAGCGAGACCCGCTTATTGCCCGACTGGGCGTCGTTAAACGACTTCTGGATTCCCTCGAGGGTCTCGAGGACCTTGCCCAGCTGCTTGGGCTTGTTGACCTCCCAATCATTCTGGGGCGCCAGCCGGATGCGGGCGCCATTAGCGCCGCCGCGCTTGTCGGCGTTGCGGAAGATCGCCGCCGAGGCCCAAGCAGTCTCAACCAACTCGGAGGTGGACAGACCCGAGTTCAAGAGCTTGTCCTTGAGTTCGGCGATATCCTTGTCGTCGATGAGCTCGTGATCCACGGCCGGGACGGGGTCCTGCCAGATGAGGTCCTCGTCCGGAACCTCGGGGCCCAAATAGCGCGACTTGGGGCCCATATCCCGGTGCAGGAGCTTAAACCAGGCGCGGGCGAAGGCGTCCGCGAATTCTTCCGGGTTGTTATGGAAGTGCTTGGAGATCTCGCGGTAGCTCGGGTCCACCTTCATCGAGATGTCCGTGGTCAGCATCATCGTCTTCTCATTGCGCGACGAATCATGCGCCTTCCTAACCATGTCCTGCTCGCGGACATCCTTGGGCTCCCACTGATACGCACCAGCGGGGCTGGTCGTGAGCTCCCACTCGTAGCCGAACAGCATGTCGAAGTAGCCCATATCCCACTGCGTGGGTTGCGGCGTCCAGGCGCCGTCGAGACCGCTGGTCAGGGTGTTGTCGCCCTTGCCGTCGTCGCCGCCATCGCCATAGCTGTTGCGCCAGCCGAGGCCCTGCTCGTGGATCGGTGCAGCTTCCGGATCAGGGCCCTGGTAGCTAGGATCCACGGCGCCGTGGTTCTTGCCAAAGGTGTGGCCACCGGCGATGAGCGCGACCGTCTCGTAATCGTTCATCGCCATGCGGCCGAAGCTCTGGCGGATCTCGTGGCTCGCGCCCTCGGGATCGGGCTCGCCGTTGGGGCCCTCCGGATTGACGTAGATCAGGCCCATGTGGGACGCGGCTAGCGGCTGCTCGATCTCGCGGTCCTCACCGTGGCGCTCGCGGTCGTCAGCGAGCATCTCCGTCTCGGAGCCCCAATAGATGTCGTCCTCGGGCTCCCAGATATCCTCGCGACCGCCGCCGAAGCCGAAGGTCTGAAAGCCCATATCCTCCATAGCGCAGTTGCCGGCGAGGACGAACAGGTCCGCCCAGGAGATCTTGTTGCCGTACTTCTGCTTAATGGGCCACAGCAAGCGGCGCGCCTTGTCGAGGTTGCCGTTATCCGGCCAGCTATTGATGGGGGCCATGCGCTGGGAGCCCGATCCGGCGCCGCCACGGCCGTCCGAGGTGCGATAGGTGCCGGCATCGTGCCACGTCATGCGGATGAACAACGGCCCATAATGGCCGTAGTCGGCCGGCCAGAATGCCTGCGACTCCTTCATCAGGTCGAAGATGTCCTGCTTCAACGCCTTGAGGTCGAGCTTCTTGAACTCCTCACGGTAGTTGAATGCCTCGCCTAGCGGGTTAGACACCGCCGACTGCTGATGGAGGATCGATAGGTTGAGCTTATGCGGCCACCACTCGCGGACGCCGTAGCTGTCGCCTTGCATCTCGGTGCGCGAGCCGTGCATAACGGGGCATTTGCCCGTGCTGGTGGTGTCTATGTCTTTAGGTTCTGCGGCCATGGTCTGGTCTCCAGGCAGTCAATACTGCGTTTGATACTACAAGCTTCACGATGCCTGCCGCGTACGGCGGCGATCGAATCCAACGGCCGGCGGGCTCGCCGAGGCGCGTGCCCGTGATCAGACCACACCTGTGAGCCATGTCAGGGGACAACGGAGGTGCAAAGTGCCCTGTTTCGCCCGGCTCACGTACCGCGCTGCCAGATCAACGAGCCCCGGGTGGTCGCGACAAGAGACTTCAAACAGCAAGTGCCTAATCTGTCCCATAAGCGAGGGATGTCTGACAGCTGTAGGCCGACTCATCCGGCCGCCATAAATAATAGTAACCCGCTGGTGCTGCCGCCGCTAATTCAATACGTCCGGATTGATAATAGGTCGAAGCTATGGATACCCCGGTAGCCATTGCCAAAGCCAACCGATCCCCTTTGGTAGCGGGCCGGAGACGGGGGTACCGACGGGGCGCGAGGTATTTGCGGTGGTCGATAGCCTAGGCGGCGGGCCCTTGCCGAATGCGCTCACACAACACCTGCCGGTCACTGAGAAGACCGCCGGCCTCAGAGCAGGCTAGTGAGATCGTGGGTAGGGGTCGGAAGCACCGGTGGACTCGAAGACTTGTGCCGTTGTTGCACAAAGCATGTGCACACCAATCTATTGCGCGCTGCAACATGCAGGCGTAGCATCAAAGTTGTCGGTTGGGGCAAGGTCCTAACCCTCCAATTTCATCTCTCCTCCTCTTGGCCGACAGCCCCCCTGTCGGCTTTTTTTTGGATTACTACTCGGTGTATTCCAGCCCGCGCTCGCTCACGGGACCAAGTTGATCGTTGCCGGGAGCTCGACTTCCATAGTGATCGGAAGATGGTCAGAGAGGGCGTAATCCAGTACCACGGCCTCCCGGACCGTCACGGTTCGAGACACGAGTATGTGATCGATGTTCCGCTGTGGCCGCCAGCTAGGATAGGTGTGCAGATCGTGGACCGGCTCGCTGAGATTGGTACGCGCCCGCAACAGCGTGAGTTCCTTACTGCGGGAGTGGCAGTTGAGATCGCCCATGACGATGACGTGGCGCAGGCTGTTAATGAGCTCAGCAATGTAGGCGAGTTGGCGCAAACGCGCACCGCGGCCCAGTGCCAGGTGCAGCAGGATGACGTAGAGGCTCTCCCCCGGGCCGCCGAACTGGAGGACCAGCGCGCCGCGCCCCGGTATGACACCGGGCAGCTTGTGCTCGTGGATCGCCACCGGGCGGTATCGGCTGAGGATGCCACTACTATGCCGAGCAAGTCGGCCAATGCGGCGATTGGTCTGGGAATGCCAATAGGGAAAACCGGCATGCTCGGCCAGATAGCCGGTCTGATTAATAAAGCCGCTTCGGAAGCTACCCGGATCCAGTTCCTGGAGCCCCACGATATCGAAGTCCGACGCCAGCTCGGCGATCGCCTCTAGATTTGGGAAGCGCCCCGCATGCGGCAGCACGTGGCACCAGCTACGCGTAACATAGTGACCGTAGCGGCTGGTCGCTGTCCCGGTCTGGATGTTGTAGCTCATCAGACGCAGGCGATTCTCGCCGCCGCCCCACGCGGATCGGCGCGACGCTGACGGCGACCTCGTCAGCGCCGGCGTTTTGTCGGTTACCAAGGCCCCGGTCAGCCCTCCGAATCGGTTTCGGCGCCACCGGCACTACCGCCGCCCTCGGCACCAACCTTCTCAGCGAGCAGATAATCCACCACGTTGAGCATGGCCTCCTGACCACCGGCCGAGGTCGGATCGGTGACGTAACGGCCGGCAACGGCCATGGTCGGCGTCCGCTGGACCCCATAACGGCGTACCATCTTCTCGCCGCGCTTGACCTTCATGTCGACGACGAAGGAGTCGAAGGCATCCATTACGGCGTCGCGATCAACCCCGAGATCGGTGTACAGATCCGCAATATCAGCCGGAGATGACGGCCTGAATCCCTTCGCATGGATGGCCTCGAAGACAGCTCCGTGCGTCTTATCGGTAACCTCGAGGGTCTTGGCGACATAGTAGGCGCGCGCGAGCAGCTTCCAGCTATCACGCCCGAAGGTCACCGGTACGTGCAATACCTCGACCGAATCGCTGGCACCGTTCGCCCAATCCTGGATGATCGGGAGGAGGCTATGGCAGTGGGGGCAGCTGTAGGAGAAGAACTCGATAACCGTGGTCTTCTCGGTATCCGAGGGCTGCGGCTCCGATAGAACCCGGTAATCCTTACCGGCCTCGGGCTGGGCCGTCGCCACGGTACTCAGGGCGAGCAGAATGCTCGCGAACGCGCTAGCTAGAATTCGCATCGTCGACTCCTCGTCGTCATGGTCCCTGATCACAACTCGCCGTACGAGTGGAGACCGGATAGGAAGATATTAACCCCCAGAAAGGCGAATGTGGTCACGCCCAGACCGATAATGGCCCACCAGGCCATGGCCCGCCCGCGGAGACCCTTGGTGAACCGCAGATGGAGCCAGCCGGCATAATTAAGCCAGACGATGAGCGCCCACGTCTCCTTAGGGTCCCAGGACCAGTACCCGCCCCAGGCCTCCGCCGCCCACAATGAACCGAGGATGGTGGCAACGGTAAAGAACGCAAAACCCAGGGCGATGACCTTGTACATGAGCTCGTCGAGCTGGGCCAGCGAGGGCAGACGCGCCGCTACCGGGCCGTCATCACTGGCGCGGTGACGCACCAGATAGGCCACGCCGAGCATGGCCGCCATGGCGAACGCCCCATAACCGATGAAATTGGCCGGCACGTGGATCTTCATCCAATAGCTCTGCAACGCCGGCACCAGCGGCTCGATGGTGTCCGCGCCGCGCTGGAAGTGGTACCACAGCAGGAATCCCACAGCCGCCGAGATCACCGTCAGCACGAAAACGCCCAGCGCCCGGGTGCGGTAGGCGGCCTCGTAGTAGAGATAGATCAGCCCCGTGATCACCGCGAAGAGGATGAAGACCTCGTAGAGATTGCTGACCGGGATGTGACCGATATCCGGGCCGTGGAGATAGCTCTCCCACCAGCGCACAAGCAGCCCGACCAGTCCGGCCCCCACGGCGGTCCAGGTCAGTGCGGTGCCCACTCGCGCGCTAAACTCGTGCCGCGTCACCAGGCCGACGCCGTAAGCCAGTGTCGCTGCCGGGAACAGCGCGCTCATCCACATGATCGCGGACTGACTCGCTAGCAGGTATTCGAGGAAGAAATCGGTTTGCGCCGCCGCCAGATCGGGGTAACGCATGACGGCGAACAGGCTCGCCCCGCCCACCACGGGCGTGAAGACACGGATGGCGCGCCAGTGCCAGCCAAGAGCGATCAGCGCCAGGCTGGTCGCCACGAGGATGGCTGTATCGTAGCCGTTCATGGGGGCGCGATAGCGCACCAGAGCGACCATCGCCGCCGCGGCGACGACTACCGCCCAGCAAAGATCGGATGCGCTAAGTCGCTGCCACCAGTGACGGCGCTGTAGTCGATCGAGCATCGCCTCATGCGTCGTTGCCATCTACCCCTGGCCCTCCGTTAGTTTCGTTGGCGGCTGCTCGTAGCTCCCGTTCGAGCGCCTCGGCAACCGCGCTGAATTCACCCCCGAATGCCCCCGGGTGGCGATTACTGACGCCGGCCAGGACCACCTCGGTGCTGTCGCTGCCCGGTATGACCAGCGCCCACATCCGTCGGTGCGGCACGTAGAACATCACGAAGACCCCACCACTAAGCAACCCGAAGCCGGCATAGACGATATCCTTGCCAGGCGAGCGCGTGATCTGGAGCCCGCTGGCCTGAATATGCTCGAAGGTCTTGAGCTGCAGCCAGAACGGCTCCTCGTAAGCGGCCAACCCCGATATCGCCTCCAGGGCATCCGCGAAGAAACGCCGATCACGCTGGGCCAGCTTCAGCGCCGCGGAGGCGACATCGCGCTCCGAGATCAGGCTGTCGCGGTACAGCTGCATTAGTGTGCGCTGAAGAACGGTACGCGAGAAGCGTACCAGCGTCTCGCGGCGCTGGTCGTCGATGGCATCGCTATCGAACTGGGACGCCAAGTGCTGCTCGACGGCACTAAACCCGCCGCGCCGTAGCCGCTTGATCATGCCCTCGGCCGTGCCAGCGACGCGCTTGACCAGCGTCTCGGCGCCCTCACCCTGATATTGCTTCAGTAACTGACGAGCCGTTTCCTGGGCCGCGTTGCGCACCTGCGCCGACTGATTCAGCCGATCCAACAACGCCATGAACAGCGCCGGTGAACCCTCGCGGTCCGCCGGGATACGCAGATAGCGGAACGGCTCGCCCGGACTCGTGCGCACCCCCGAGAGGTAATAGGAGGCCCCATCGAGACGAAGCGGGGTTAGATAGTTATGGAACTCCCGAGCCTCGCCAGAGGGCTGGCGGAGCTTGTACTTGAAACTCGGCCCGACGTTGCGAAACTCCCCGCGCTGGTCAACATCGCGGGGATCGTTGCTGGGTGCGCCGTCGCCGCCGCGCTCCGGGCGCACGTTGAACAGGCTGAAGTCGATCAACTCGATGGTGCGCTGGGTGCCATTGACCGTGACCTCGATCTGCTCGCCGACGCGGCCCTCGATGATCGTCGCATCACTGGGACCGCTAAGGGGCCACAAGCGCATATCGAGTCGACTACCGCCATCATTGAAGTCCGCTTGGTAGATGGCGTAGCCGCGGTAGTGGAGGGGATCATTGACGCTAATGGTGCGCTTGAGGGGGTCGTCGAGGGCCTCGTCACGTATCACCAGATCACTCTCGAAAGACTTGGGCTGGCCGCTGTCGTAGTGGCTAATGCGGAAATCCTGCAACGCGATCTCGAAGGGCAAGTCCTGCAGGACATGGCCATCGCGGACGGGCAGGAACACGCCCCCCGCACTCTGGCCTTCCGCGATGTAGACCGTGCCGCGAAACGAGCTCGTGCCCGAGGGCAGGCGACTGTCCGGCGGCATTTGCGACATCGAGCGATTGGCGGTCACCACCTCCAGATCACCCAGGTGGGTGCGCCACTTCACACCGAGATTGGCATCGATGAGGGCCCCGACTCCGATGATGACGATGGCCAGATGGGTCATGACATAGCCGAGCCGGTTGGCGCGGCCCTTCATGGCGGCCGTGACACGGGTTTCGCCGCGGTCGCCGGTGCGCTGGCGATAGCCAGCGCGAGTGAGGACATTCGATATCGCTGACGAGGCCGCTGACGCCGAGACATCGACCTGCCAGCGCCTATGGTTACGCAACGCGGTTAGCGAGCTAATGCGCAAATGGTCGCGATAGCGCGTCATTTCCCGCCAAACGGAGGGAATATGCCGGCTCACGCAAACGAGCGTCGAAACCACCAGGAAGACGAGAATGGCGAGAAACCAACTCGCCGAGTAGACATTGTAGAGGCCTAGAACCCGGAAGACCTCGAACCAGAACCCCCCGAACTCGATCCGGTAATCGGCGTAGGGCTCATTCTGCTGGAGAACGGTCCCGATAACCGAGGCCACGGCCAGCACCACAAGCAACGTGATGGCCAGCCGCATGGAGCCCAGGAATTCCAGAATAATGCGTAGCATCGAGCGCCGGCGACGCTTGCGGCGACCGTCACGCTCCGCTTCATCAGCCGACATGAGCCTCGCTCACGTAGAACCAACGCTGAAAGAGAGGTATGAGATATTACGGCCTACGTCGCCCGAGCCGCGCTCGGTTACTGGTCGTCGTCGGCGTACAGCCCGGCGATGTAGGACGAAACCGCTTGAATCTCCTTATCGGACAGATTCTCGGCGATACCGTTCATGATCTGGGCTTGCTCGTAATCGCCACGCTCACCCTCGCGGTAAGCGGTGAGCTGATTGGCGGTGTAGGTCGCCTTCTGTCCCGCGAGGCGGGGATAGGGCACCCCGGGGTTGCCCGCGCCGCTCGGTCCGTGACAAGCCACGCACGCTGGCACCCCCTTCTCGTGGATCCCGCCGCGATAGATCGACTCGCCAAGCTCGACGGCCTCCTCGCTAGCCTCGCCCACGGCCGGCTCTTGCTGGGCGTAATAGACGGCGAGATCCTTCATGTCCTGCTCGGAGAGGTTTCCCGCCTGGCCCCACATAATGGAGTTATTACGCTTTTTGGCCTTGTATAGCTTGAGCTGCTCGACGATATAGCTCGGATGCTGGCCGGCAAGGTTGGGCCACTCGGGGTTGGAGCTGTTGCCCTTGGCCCCATGACAAGCGGCGCAGGCCTGGGATTTGGATTCACCGGCCTTGGCGTCACCGTCGACGTAGCCACCGCCCTCCGCGCCAACGGCGCTACTCAGGGCAAGGGCGGACAGGGTAATTGCGAGCCGATAGATGGACATCAAGCAACGAGCTCCGCTGGGCCAACGCGATCAGTACGCTGTGACCGTACTGCCAAATGGGGCTGAAGTTATACCAGCAGGCCCGCACACGGTCAATTTGCGGCCTGCACCGTCGACCGCCGGTCTGTCAGACTGAGTCCCTGGCGCTAGCGGCGGAGCGGATGATGAACAAGCAGTATCGGCAGACGCGCTTTGTCATGGGCGTGCCTGGGCCCGACGCCCTACCCGCTGACGCGGGCCGGGAAGTCGCCTTCGCGGGTCGCTCGAACTCGGGCAAGTCCAGCGTCATTAACGCGCTGACGGATCAAAAGGCGCTGGCGCGGACGTCCAAGACTCCGGGCCGGACGCAGTCCATTAATGTCTTCGAGGTCAGTGACCAGCGCCGGCTCATCGATCTGCCGGGCTATGGCTACGCCAAGGTCCCCGAGCGGATTCGCCGGCACTGGCAGCGAGAGCTCCCGCGCTATCTGGGTGAGCGCCGATCACTGGTGGGCCTCGTGGTGATCATGGATTGCCGCCACCCGATGCGCGACTACGATCACCAGATGCTGGAGTGGTGCGTGCAAACGGGTGTGCCCTCCCACGCCGTGCTGACCAAGGCCGATAAGCTCAAGCATGGCCGCGCCACCGATGCCTTACACACGGTGCGCCGACAGGTCGAGGCCGACTACCCGCAAACCAGTGTGCAGCTGTTCTCGGCGGTCAAACGGGATCGCATCTCGGAGCTCCACGCCCGGCTTGACCACTGGCTTGAGCCGGGCGTGGTAGCCAGCTGATTAGGCTCAGTGGGCCTCATCCCAGTTCGCGCCGATCCCCACTTCCACCTCCAGCGGCACATCCAGCGAGGCCGCTGAGGTCATGTAGTCCGTGACCGTGGCGGTGACCTCGTCCACGCGGCCCTCGGGCACCTCCAGGATCAGCTCATCGTGGACCTGCATGACCATGGCCACCTCGGCGTCCTGGCCCGCCAGCCAGTCATCGACACGAATCATGGCCCGTTTGATGAGATCGGCGGCACTGCCCTGCATCGGGGCATTAATGGCGGTGCGCTCGGCGTATTGGCGGCGTTGGGGATTACTCGCCGTGATCTCGGGCAAATAGAGGCGTCGCCCGAAGACCGTCTCGACGTAGCCCTGCTCCTTGGCCTGGTTACGAATACTCTCCATGTAGGCGGCTACTCCCGGGTAACGCTCGAAATAACGATCGACGTAGGTCTGCGCCTCGTTACGCTCGATACCGAGCTGACGCGCGAGCCCCCAGGCCGACATGCCGTAGATGAGCCCGAAGTTGATCGCCTTGGCGGCTCGCCGCTGCTCACCGTTAACGCTGTGCCCATCGGCCACGCCGAAGACCTCCGCGGCCGTCGCCGTGTGGATATCCGCCCCCTCGGCAAAGGCCCGACGCAGCCCCTCGTCCCTCGAGAGATGAGCCATGATACGGAGCTCGACCTGGGAGTAATCGGCCGCCAACAGCCGACAACCCGGCTCCGCGACGAAGGCGTGCCGGATACGCCGGCCCTCCGGCGTGCGTACTGGGATGTTCTGGAGATTGGGCTCGGACGAGGACAGCCGACCGGTCGCCGCCACCGCCTGGTGATAGGAGGTGTGCACACGCCCCGTCCGCGGATGGATCAGACTCGGCAGCTTGTCGGTATAGGTGGACTTGAGCTTGGATAAGCCGCGGTGATCCAGGATCAGGCGCGGCAGCTCGTAGTCCTCGGCCAGCTGCTCCAGCACGGATTCCGCCGTCGACGGCTGCCCCTTCGGCGTTCGGCTGACCACGGGCAGCCCCAACTCGTCGAACAGGATCTCCTGGATCTGCTTGGGCGAGCCCAGATTGAACGATTTGCCGGCGGCCTCGTGGGCCTGGGCCTCGATGGTCGCCATCTTGTCGGCGAGTTCCTGGCTCTGGCCATCCAGGGCCTGGCGGTCCACCAGAACGCCGTGTCGTTCCATTCGTGACAGCACGGGGAGTAGCGGCATCTCGATATCACGAAAGACGGCCGCCGGGCCCGGCAGGCTCGATAGCGCCGGCCACAAGGCCTCATGGAGCTGCAGGGTCACGGCCGCGTCCTCGGCGGCGTAGTGCGTGGCCTCAGCCACCGGCACGTGATCGAAGGTCACCTGCTTGGCGCCCTTGCCGGCCACCTCCTCGAATCGCTGCGGGCGCTTGCCCAGGTACTTCAGCGCCAGCGAATCCATGTCGTGCCGCGTCGCCGTGGCGTCCAGGCAATACGATTCGAGCATCGTGTCATAGGCCACGCCGCGCAGCGGGATGTCGTAGCGCGCGAGCACGCTCATGTCGTACTTCAGGTTCTGACCCACCTTGGGGTGATTCGGACTCGTCAGCAGCTCATCGAGCTGGCCCAAGACCCAGTCCCGATCGAGCTGCGCCGGCGCCTCGGGGCCGCTATGGGCGACCGGGATATAGGCGGCCTGGTGCGGCTCCACCGCAACGCATAGCCCGACGATGGCGGCATCCATGTAGTTAAGGCTGTCCGTCTCCAGGTCCAGCGATATCAGCTCGGCGGCCTCCAGGGCCTGGCGCCAGGCCTCAAACTGATCTCGGGTCAAGACACACTCGTAGTCCGCGTCCGCTGGCGCCCGTTCGCTCCCCTCGGCGCCCTCCGCCATGACCTCCGAGAGCCATTGGTTGAACTCGTAATAGCGATAGAGCTCGGCGAGGCGGTTAGCGTCCAATTCACCGCGAACGATGCCCTCGGGCTCGATGGGCAGTTCAACCTCCCGGTGGATGGTCGCCAGCCGACGCGACATAGCGAGATCATCGAGGTGCTCGCGCAGACTCTCGCCCACCTTGCCGCCGATGTCGCCGGCCTGCGCCATGATCGCGTCCAGCGAGCCATACTGGTTGAGCCACTTGGCGGCGGTCTTCTCGCCAACACGCGGTACGCCGGGGATGTTGTCGGAGCTGTCGCCCACTAGCGCCAGCCAGTCCACGATGCGCTCCGGGGCCACACCGAATTTGGCCTCGACGCCGGGGACATCCAGGGTCGTCCCCGCCATGGTGTTGAGCAGCGTGACGTCATTGTTAACCAGTTGCGCCATGTCCTTGTCGCCGGTCGAGATCACCAGGCTCAAGCCCTCCTGGCGGGCGCGAACGGCCAGGGTCCCGATGACGTCGTCGGCCTCCACACCTGCCACCTCGATGACGGGCAGCCCCATGGCCTCGATGATGCGCTTGAGCGGCTCACGCTGGGCGCGCAGATCATCGGGCATGGGCGGGCGATTGGCCTTGTACTGATCGAATAGATCGTCGCGAAAGGTGCGTCCCGGGGCGTCGAAGACCACGCCCACACGCTCGGTATCGTAGTCGCCGAGCAGGCGTCGAATCATGTTGAGGACACCGTAGATGGCACCGGTGGGCTCGCCGGCGGCATTCGTCAGCGGCGGCAGGGCGTGGTAGGCGCGATAGAGATAGGAGGAGCCGTCCACCAGGATGAGCTGTCGGGCATCGGTCATGGTGAGCCGTTACATCCGGATTAAGCTGGTTACGGGTACCGCGGGTGCATGCGTTGACAGCGCCGGCGGCTGGGTCGACCGTAATGCGTAACCGGTCAACGCCGACGCCAACAGCATGGCACCGCGGCGTGGACGGATAACATTAGCACACCATATCCGGCTCGGCGCGGGGCGGCGCCGCCAGTTGCAGGGATACCCATGGCCGATCGAAATAAGTTCAGCGAGCATGAGCGCCCGCCGATTAATGATTCCATGATGACGCGCGAGTCGTGGAAGATCTTCCAGATCATGGCGGAGTTCGTCGAGGGCTTCGAGCGGCTAGCGCGTATCAAGCCCTCCGTAAGTGTCTTCGGCTCCGCTCGCACGCCGCCGGATCACCCCTGGTACCAGCTCGGCGAGGACATCAGCCGGGCGCTGTCGGACGCCGGCTTCTCGGTGGTCAGCGGCGGCGGCCCCGGCATCATGGAGGCCGCCAACAAGGGGGCCTTCGCCGGTAAGTCGCCGAGCATCGGCCTCAACATCCAGCTCCCCCACGAGCAGTCAGGCAATGGCTATCAGGACATCGGGCTCAACTTCCGTCACTTCTTCTCGCGCAAGGTGATGTTCGTTAAGTACGCCTCGGCCTATGTCGTGCTGCCAGGCGGCTTCGGGACGCTGGACGAGCTCGCCGAGATCCTGACCCTGGTGCAGACGGGCAAGACCCGCCGCATCCCCATCATCCTGGTACACAGCGAGTTCTGGCAGGGGCTGATCGACTGGTTCCGCAACACCCTGGTGGCCCAGGGCACCATCAACCCCGAGGATATGGATCTCTTCCATGTCATCGACGAGCCGGGGCAGGTAGTCGATGCCATCTTCGATCACTACGAGCAGCGCGGCTTCGAGCCCTCCAAGGAGGAACGCGAGATCCTGCTCGATCTGTGAATTCGCCGGCCCCAATCCATTGCCCGGCGCAGCGACCGGCCCCAGGTTTCTACTAAAGGACGTGGTGGAGGCGACTATGAGGGCCAGAGGCAACCGTTGGGGAGCAGCACTCGCCGTGCTCGCCATCGCCGTGTCGGCACTGGCGGCGGACTCGGAGGGCCCTAACGTGGTGCCACCGCCACCGCCGGAGGCGCTGACCATGGGGGAACCGGTGGAGCCCGATGTGACCATTACGCGCAAGCCCCAGGCGCGTATCGAGGAATACAGTGTGCGCGGGCAGGTCTACGCCGTGCGTGTCGAGCCGGTCATCGGCCCCGCCTACTACCTCTATGACGTTAATGGCGACGGCCAGCTGGACTCCCGCTACGGGGCCCTGTATGAAATCCCCAAGACACCGCAATGGCGCATCTTTAGCTGGTAGGATAGTGACCTTCTGCCGCCGGCGGGAGTGCGTCATTGCTAATCAGCGTCGCCCGGCTGATACCTGTTGCCGACGCGATCGAGCAGCTCAACGAGGGCCTCGGCCGTAGCCTAGCCTGGCTCGTACCGGTCATGGCGACCCTGCAGTTCGGTCTGGTCATCGCCGAATCGGTGTTCGATACCAGCTCGATCGCCGCCAAGGATGCGGTCGGTTACCTCCACGCGTTGATCTTCCTCGCGGGTGGTGGCTACGCGCTCCGCCACGATGCCCATGTTCGCGTGGACATCCTGTATCGCCACTGGTCACCCCACACGCGTGCCCGCATCGATCTCGCGGGCACTGTGTTCCTGCTTGTGCCGCTGTTCACGACCATCCTGGCCTATAGCTGGCCCTACGTCGCCAGCTCCTGGGCGCAGCTGGAGGGTTGGCGGGCGTCATCCGATGGCCTGCCGTGGGTATTCGTGCTCAAGACCTTCATCCCATTGGGTTCGGTGCTCATGCTGCTCCAGGGCCTAGCGCTGGCGATTCGCTCCCTGGCAACCCTGAGTAGGGCGGCCACCCAGAGTACCGACACCCGCGGGGCGCCGTGATGGCCTGGTTGGCGTTGGTGATGTTCGCGGCCGTCTGTCTAGCCCTGTTGCTGGGCTATCCCGTGGCCATGACGCTGGGCGGCACGGCCTTGACCTTTGCCCTCGTGGGCCAGCTCGCCGGCGGCTTCGATGGCGGCATCATGGGAACATTGGCCCCGGAACTCTACGACGTCGCGACCGCGGACACACTGGTCGCCGTGCCGCTGTTCGTGTTCATGGGCCTGGTGCTGGAACGCTGCCGCATCGCCGAAGACCTGCTGGAGACCATGGCGCGGCTGTTCGGCCCGGTTCGGGGCGGCCTCGGCGTATCCGTGGTCGTCGTCGGCATGCTGATGGCCGCGAGCACCGGCATCATCGGCGCCACCGTGGTCACCATGGGCCTGCTCTCGCTGCCCACCATGCTGCGGCGCGGCTACGACCCCGCCGTAGCAGCCGGCACGATCTGTGCTTCGGGGACCCTTGGCCAGATCATCCCACCGTCGATCATCCTGGTACTCCTCGGCCAGGTCGTCTCCGCCGCCCATCAGCAGGCGCAGCGCGCCCAGGGGAACTACGCACCCGATCCCGTCTCGGTGGGGGACTTGTTCCTTGGGGCCCTGTTCCCGGGCCTGCTGCTGGTGGCCTTGTTCGCGGGCTACCTGTTGCTGCTCGCCGTGCGGCGACCGGAGGCGGTGCCGGCACTCCCCATCGCCGAGCGCCAAGCGCTGCAGGGTCGGGCCCTCGTTGGCCGGGTGACGCGCGCGCTCATGCCGCCGCTAGTGCTGATCATCCTGGTGCTCGGCGCCATCATGGCGGGCGTCGCAACGCCGACCCAGGCGGCCTCGGTCGGTGCCATCGGTGCCCTCGCGCTCGCCGGGCTGCGCCGCGAGCTCTCGCGCTCGCGCCTTGAGGAGGCCTGCCGCTCGACGGTGCAGATAACGGCCATGGTCTTCCTCATCCTCATGGCCGCAACGCTGTTCGCCATCGTCTTCAAGGGCTTCGGCGGCGATCGCCTGGTTCATGACCTGCTGACCGCACTACCGGGCGGCGCGGGCACCGCAATGGCCCTGGTGATGCTCGTCATGTTCGGCCTCGGCTTCATCCTGGACTTCATCGAGATCACCTACGTCGTGGTGCCCATCGTCGGTCCCGTGCTGCTAGCGATGGGCATTGATCCCGTTTGGCTCGGCATCATGATCGCGGTCAACCTCCAGACCTCATTCCTGACCCCGCCCTTCGGCTTCGCCCTGTTCTACCTTCGCGGCGTCGCGCCTGAGTCCCTCCCCACGAGCGCGATCTACCGCGGCGTGATGCCGTTCATTGCGATCCAGCTAGGGCTGCTGGTCCTCATGGCCTTATGGCCGGCACTGGTCACCTGGCTGCCGTCGCAGATCCAGGCCTGAGGGCTACGACGGCTCACCCGAGCGAGCGTTGAGATAGGCGCGTTCGGCGATCTCGTGCCAGGCCATGACATCGGTGCGGAAACGCCGGAATGAGTCATAGATACGGCGTGCGTGCTGATCTTGATCGCCGAGCTCGGCGACGACCTCCTCCGCGGTCCGAAGCATCTGGCCAAGGATGGCGTCGGGGAAACGGCGCAGCTCGACGCTGTGCTCGGTCTTGAGCGTCTGCAGGGCCTGGTTATTCCGGGCGGTGAAATCGGCGAGCATATCCTGGTTGGCGACATAACAGGCGCTACGCAAGATCTGTTGGAGATCCGTCGGCAGCCCCTGGAAGGCCTTTTTATTGATGGTGCACTCGACCGTTGAGCCCGGCTCGTGGAAGCCCGGGTAGTAGTAGTACTTGGCGACCTCGTGGAGGCCGAAGGCCAGATCGTTGTAGGGGCCAACCCACTCCGTGGCATCGATCTTGCCAGTCTGCAGCGAGGTGTAGATCTCCCCACCGGGCAGGCTGATCGGGGTGCCGCCGAGGCGCTCAAGGACATCACCGCCGAGGGCCGGGATACGCATCTTGAGGCCCTGGAGGTCGGCGGGGGACTCGACCGCTTTATTGAACCAGCCCCCCATCTGCACGCCGGTGTTGCCCGCTGGATTCGGGATGAGGCCGTAGTCGTCGTAGAGCTCTTGCCACAGCTCCAGCCCGCCGCCCTGGAACAACCAGGCATTCGTCTCCTGGGCCGTGAGGCCGAAGGGCACGGCGGCGAAGAACTGGGCGGCCTCGACCGTGTCGCGCCAGTAGTAGGCGGCGCCGTGGCCCATCTGAGCCGTGCCATCGGCGACGCGGCCGAAGACCTCGCCGGCGGCGACCCGCTCGTTGGCGCCGTAGACACGCACCTTGAGCCGGCCTCCGCTCATGCGGTCGATAAGGTCGGCGAGATGGTTAGCGCCCGTGCCCAGGCCCGGGAAGTCCGGTGGCCAGGTGGTGAACATATCCCACTGCCAGGTCTTACCGGTATGGACCGCCGGGGCGCCCTCGGAGGTGTCCGAGCCGTGATTCCCGGTACCCTCGCCGCTGCCGCAGGCAGTCAAGACCGTTCCGGCGGCCAAGGCACCGCCGACGCCCTGGAGAAACTCGCGCCGCTTCATGCTCGCTCCTAGTTAGACGCTGACACCCAAGTCAAGCAGGTCGAAGGTTGGCGTAGGCAGCCACCAGCCACTTCGCGCCGGCCTCGGCGAAGTTGACCTGCACGCGGGCGCTCGCGCCCTCGCCCTCGAAGGCCATCACCACGCCCGAGCCGAACTTATCGTGGACGACCTGTTGGCCCAGATCGAAGCCGACCCCCTCGGGCTCGACGCTAGGCTCCGTGGCCACCTGCGGCCGCGTCACACTAAAGCGCGCCCGAAGCTCTTCCATCAGGTGGGGCGGCAGCTCATGGAGGAAACGCGAGGCGATGGCGTAGTCATCCCGGCCATGCAGGCGGCGTCGCTCGGCACGCGTCATGAAGAGTCTGTCACCAGCCCGGGTGACGCCAACGTAGGCGAGACGGCGCTCCTCTTCCAGTTTATCGGGGTCGTCGATGGTATTGCGATGCGGAAACAGCCCCTCCTCGAGCCCGGTCAGAAAGACCAGCGGGAACTCCAATCCCTTGGCGGCATGCAGGGTCATGAGCTGGACCCCGTCCTCCCAGTCGCCCGCTTGTCCCTCGCCCGCCTCAAGGGCGGCATGGGCGAGGAAGGCCGTGAGCCAATCGCCGTTCTCGGGGGCCTCGGCCGTTTGCTCGAAGGTACGGGCGGCGGTGACGAGCTCATCGAGGTTCTCGATACGATCGCGTGAGCGCTCCGAGGCCTCGCCCGCGATCTGCTCTCGCAGGCCGGTATGGGCTAATACGCGCTCGACGCGCTCGGGCAGGGGCTGGTCGGAGGTCTCCCAGGCGAGCTGCTCGATCAGCTCCAGAAACCGACCAACAGCCTTACCGGCGCGCGCGGCGAGTGCGTTCTGCTGCATCTGTCCCCGGGCCGTATCCCAGAGGCTGGTGCCCTGCTCCCGGGCGGCGACGCGGATGTTGTCGACGGTCTTGGCGCCAATGCCGCGCGGTGGGTTATTGACCACACGCTCGAAGGCGGCATCGTCTTGGCGGTTCGCCAGCAGCCGCAGGTAGGCGAGCGCGTCCTTGATCTCGGCGCGCTCGAAGAAACGCAAGCCGCCGTAGACGCGATAGGGGACGCCGCGGCTGAGCAATGCCTCCTCGAAGCTGCGGGACTGCGCATTCGAGCGGTACAGGATGGCCACATCAGAGCGCGCAAAGCCGTCATCGCGGGTGATCTGCTGGAGGCGCTCGACCACGAAGCGTGCCTCATCCTGCTCATTAAAGGCAGCGTAGACGGCGATGGGGTCGCCTCGGCTGCCATCGGTCCACAGGGTCTTGCCGAGGCGTTCGCTGTTATTAGCGATCAGCGCGTTGGCGGCCTCCAGGATAGTCGCCGTTGAGCGGTAGTTCTGCTCGAGGCGATGGACCTGGGTATCCGGGTAGTCGCGCTGAAAGCGGTGCAGGTTATCGACCCGCGCACCGCGCCAGCCGTAGAT
This sequence comes from uncultured Ectothiorhodospiraceae bacterium, assembly GCA_913055565.1. GTDB lineage: Bacteria > Pseudomonadota > Gammaproteobacteria > Nitrococcales > Nitrococcaceae > CAJXKP01. Next base: position 78,913 of record CAJXKP010000006.1, on the reverse strand, counting down.
GGACTGATCATCATCGCCGACGACGAAGACGTCCGAGCCCGCTACACCGGCGATGAGGGCGAGCCAGTCATACTGAATACCGTTGGTATCCTGGAACTCATCGACCAGAACGTGCCGGAACCGGTCGCGGTAGTGGGCCAGCAGGGACGGCTGGTCTCGCAGCAGCTCGAAGGCCCGAAGCAGCAACTCCGGGAAGTCCACCAGACCCGCCGTTCGGCAGGCGTCCTCATAGGCGCGAAAGCACTCGACGAGCTGGCCGGTGTAGGGGTCGTCGGGATCGAGATCAGCCGGCCGGAGGCCGTCGTCCTTGCGGGCGTTGATGTAGCCCTGAACCTGGCGCGGCGGATAGCGATTATCATCGATATCTAGGCTTCGCAGTACGCGCTTGACCTGGCGGCGCTGGTCCTCGCTATCGAGGATCTGGAAGCCCTCCACGAGCCCGGCCTCGCGCCAATGCAACCGCAGCAGGCGATGGGCGATGCCGTGGAAGGTGCCAGCCCATACGCCGGAGCCAGCGGGGCCGGCGAGCTGACTGATGCGGCCGCGCATCTCGTTGGCCGCCTTATTGGTGAAGGTCACCGCCATCAGTGAGTGCGCGGGGACGCCCTCGACGCGCATCAGCCAGGCCGCGCGATGGGTAAGGACACGCGTCTTGCCACTGCCCGCGCCGGCGAGCACGAGGTTCCGCGTCGGCACGGCGGCAGCCACGGCGGCGCGCTGAGGCTCGTTGAGTGAGTCGATTAGGTCAGAGACATCCATGCGCACGCATGATAGCAAAGGCCTCCCGATTAGCCCTCGCTTACCGGCTCGGTGAGGCGCCCAACGGCGCTTAGGCCGCGGATGACGTCGGCCAGAGCGCTGATAGCGGGCTCGCGCGCGGCCCCCTTGCGCCAGTACAGGGCGAGCTCGCGTTCCGGCGCTCGCGAGCGGAATGGGCGCAGCGCCAAACGCTGATTGGCCTCGTCGGCACCATCGTTATGGGCGGCCAGGCCCGGCAGCAGCGTCATACCGAGGCCGGCCGCCACCATCTGCTTGAGGGTTTCCATGCTGGTGGCGCGGAAGGCCCCCTCCTCGCGGGCGCCCATCATGCTGCATACCTCGAGGGCCTGATCCCGTAGGCAGTGGCCTTCCTCAAGCAGCAGGATGGCCTCGGCCTCGAGGTCCGTCATCTCGATGGCATCGCGCTCGGCCAGGGCATGGTCGGCCGGCATGGCGAGATAGAAGGGCTCGTGGAAGAGGCTCGCATGATGGAGGCCGTCGTCATCAGCTGGTGTCGCCATGATGGCGGCATCCAGCTCACCGCGGTGGAGACGGTCGAGCAAATGGCGCGTCTGCTCCTCGTAGAGCAGGGGCCGCAGGCCAGGCCGCGACGAGGCGAGTTCCGGGATCATATGGGGTAACAGATAGGGCCCAACGGTGGGGATCAATCCAATACGCAGATCACCGCTCATGGGGTCCCCAGCGGCACGGGCGGTCGCCACGATATCGTTGACGTCATTCAAGATACGGCGCGAGCGCGCCGCGATGGTTTGCCCGGTCGGCGTAAGCATGACCTGCTTGTTGGTGCGCTCGATGAGCTGGACACCGAGGTACTGCTCCAGCTTTTTCAGTTGCGTGCTGAGCGTCGGTTGGCTGACGTAGCAGGCGGAGGCGGCACGCCCAAAATGCTCATGGTCGGCGACGGCCACCAGGTAGCGCAGGTCGCGAAAGTTGATCTGGACCATAGAACGACCTCGGGTATGGGAAGCAATCCATCGATAGATATGGGCAATTGTAGCCACTAACCGCGATCGACCCAACCGACTAATTAGTGGCAGGCCAGCCGCCAGCCGGTACGCCACGAAGGCCATGCGGGAGTGGCCCTTGCATCGGGGCCGAGTTCGTCGCACCGTGGCGACATAGGGCGCGGTGATGTCGGCGCAAGGTGTATGCGTCGTGGGTAGTTTCATTGGGGGAGACGTGGCAGAGCGAGAAACGAGCAGTGATGACAGCGTCAGCGTGGTCGTCGTGGACGATGCGCGCTTTACCTGCGAGATGATCCGCCGGACGCTGCGCAGCGAAGGCTTCCATGACGTCCGGGTCGCGACGACGGCCGCCGAGGCCCTTGAGCGCCTCGATGAGCGCCAGGCGGACATCGTGCTCGCTGACTGGCTGATGCCCGAGATGGACGGCCTAGCGCTAACCCAGCGCATCCGCGATCAGGATCGGGCGGCCGAGCGCTATACCTACGTCATCCTGCTGACGGCCAAGGAAGGCGTCGACTCGTTGACCGAGGCGTTTGACCAGGGCGTGGATGACTTCATCGGCAAGGGGCCAGACCATCAAGAGCTCGTTGCCCGTATTAACGCGGCGGCGCGTATTGCCTCGCTGCAGAATGATCTCATTCAGGCCAAGCACCACCTGCTGGAGCTCAATCAGCAGCTCAATGAGGGCGACTCACCCCAGAGCGTGGTGGGTGGCCTAGGCAATCGTAACTTCGTTACGCAGCGCCTCGAGGCATTGATCCGACACGTTGAGACCCGGGACGGCATGGGCCTGTGCGGGCTCGTGCGGATCCCCGACATCGCCGGCCTTCGCCAGAGCCACGGGGCGAGCGCGGTGGAGGAGGTCACGGAGGGCGTGGCCTCGCGATTAGCCGACACCGTCCGGCCGCTGGACGTTATAGGCCGTGTCGCCGAGGACACCTTCGCCGTACTCATGCTCCACGAAGGCGACGAGCGCCCGCACCCCAACATCTTCCGGCGCACGCATAACGCCCTAAGCCTGCGACCCTATAGGACGACCGCGGGCTTCGTGACCGTGCCGTGCGCCATCGCGATTACCGGCTTCAACACACCCTGGGTAAACCGGCCGAGCGCGGAGCAGTTGCTAGAATTGACCGCGGACGAGCTGGATGACGCCTATCAGGCCGGCCGCGTCATCGTGCAGCAATGGCAGCAGTAGTCAGCCCATACACCGCCGGGGGGTGACGCCTAATCGCCGCCATCGTCGGTAATCGGGGCGACACGCCGGACTAGTTGGGCGGCATTGGCCACAGCCATCTTCTGGAGTACGCGCGCACGGTGGATCTCCACCGTCCGGGTGCTCGCATCCAGCTCGCGGGCGATGATCTTGTTGACCTTGCCCTCGACGAGCTTGTCCATAACCTCCCGCTCGCGGGGAGTCAGGGTTTTCAGGCAAGCCTCGACCTCGGCGCGCTCAGCGGCCTCCGCGCGACTGTGGCGGTCCTGTTCCAGGCCCCGATTGATACAGTCCAATAACGCGTCATCGTTAAAGGGCTTCTCCAGGAAGTCTAGGGCGCCCTCCTGGACCGCCCTGACTGCCATTGGGATATCGCCGTGCCCCGAGATAAAGATGATAGGGAGATCGATGCCGCGCTCGCGCAAGGTCTGTTGGGCAACCATGCCGTCCATGCCGGGCATGCGGACATCGAGCACGAGGCAGCCTGGCGTGTCTGGCTGGTAGGCGTCCAGGAAGGCCTCCGCACTGGCATAAGTCTCGGCCGGCAACCCCGCCGAGGCGATTAGCAGCTGGACCGCCTCACGTACATCCGCTTCATCGTCAACAATGAAGACACGTTCCGTAGGCTGCATGCTCTGTCCCGTCATAGGCGTTAGGCCGTCTGTTGTGATGCCTCATCAATCGGCAGGGTGAAGACGAAGCGGGCACCGGTGCCAGCCCGATTCGTCGCTGTCAGCTCGCCGTTATGATGCTGGATAATGGAGCGACTGATCGATAGACCGAGGCCCAAGCCGTCCTGCTTGGCGCTAACGAAGGGCTCGAAGAGCTGATCGAGGACGGCGGCGTCCACGCCGGGGCCCGTATCGTCGACGCAGACGGCGACATGCCGACCGCGGCGCTCAGTACGGATAATGAGACCCCGGCGCTCCGCTGACACCTCCTGCAGGGCCTCCATGGCATTCCTGACCAGGTTCACGAGCACCTGATGGATCTGGATCTCGACACCGCCGATGGCTGGCAGCTCTGGGGTCAGCTCCTGCTCGACGCTAATCCCGGCTTGTCGGAGCTCGGGATCGTTGAGCGCGAGGACCTCGCGGATCGCCGCGTTGACATCAATGACGGTGCGTTCCGGGGCGTCCTTGCGCACGTAGGCGCGCATTTGCTGGATAATCCCGCCGGCTCGCTCGCCGTTGGCGATCACCCGGTCGAGGGCCTGGGTCAGCTGGGGATTATTGTCGGTATCGAGCAGCCGCCGCGATGCCTGGGCGTAGGTCGTGATCGCGCACAAGGGTTGATTGAGTTCATGGGCCAACCCCGCCGCCATCTCCCCCATAGCCGATAGCCGAGCGACATGGGCAAGCTCTTGGAAGTACTCGCGGGAGGCGGCCTCAGCCTGCCGCCGTGCCGTTACATCGCGCCCGACGGCCACCACACCGCTAAGCTGGCCGTCCGGCTCGCGGACCGCTTTCGCGGCCCAGGCGAACCAGCGTTCACCGTAGCGCGTCTGGACCGGCCGCTCCAGATAACACGACCCCTGCTCGCCGAACAGCGAGCGCCAGGGGCTGCCGACCGCATGGCGGTCGGCATCGTCGACGATGGATCGAAAGGAGGCGCCGATGAGGTCATCGGCTGGGCACCCGAGGAGTTCGGCGACCGTCGGACTAGCGAATACGATGCGATCGTCGGCATCGGTTTTGATGACCAGGTCGGTTTGATTCTCAACGAGTAGCCGGTACTTGGCCTCGCTGTCAGCGAGGGCCCGCGTCACAGCCTGGCGCTCGGTCATGATCGCGGCCAGGATAAGCGAGGAGACGCTCAACATCGCGATATGGGCATGCAGTGCCAGCAGGCTCTCCTGCAGTGTGCCGGAGCTGAACGGGCCATGGCCTTCTGCCGTCAGCGTCAGTGCGATCGCGGCATGCACCAGGAGGATGAGGGCGGTGTCGCGGACGCTCGTGCGTACCGCTGCCGCGATCATGACAGGAAAGATGAGGTAGGACAGCGGGCGGGCCATGGCGATCCCAGGCGGCAGGACATCGCTGTAGACCAGCCAGCCGATGCCAGCTGCGAGCAACAGGAAGGCCGCGGCCTCGAGGCGGCGACCTCGGCTCGGGCTGGTAGCGCCGCCAGCCCAAGCCATGAGCACCGGCAGGATCACCAGACTACCAACGACCTGAGCGACCCAGCACAGCCACCACAACTCGCCGAACTCGCTCGATTTGCCAACGCCGCTAACGGTGCCGGCGACGGCCATGGCGAGGGAGCTCAACGTGGCGGTTACGCCGAGCCCGGCGACTAGTAGGCTGAGGACGTCGCGCAGACGGTGCATCGAGCTCGCGAAATGGTAGTGGGCGAGCAGGCGGCACCCGAGATAGGCGGCGAGGGTAACCGTGACGGCGAAGGCCGATGCGGTAACAAGGGCATAGCCTAGGAACAGATGGCCTAGGGTCGCGGCCGCGGGCACCCCTAGCATGGCGGGGCGACCAAAAAGCCAGATCGCCGCCAGCGCTACCCCCGAGGCGGGCCAGAGGAGGCTCACCGGCTCATCCGGCAGCATCAACAGCACGCCGAGCCGCACGGCGGCAAGGTACGCGGCCACAGTTGCGACGGCGGCGAGTACGGATGCCGCGTCGATGTCGGCACGGGCCGTTATAGCGTGCGCGCTCATGCCTACACTCCCTGGGTACGACGCGGTCAGTTTACGGCGGTGGGTCGGCACCTGGTATACGGGTTAATTGCCATGGGGGGACGCGGGTAGGGAGTACAAACGTCGGTGCGGTGGTCGTTGTGATTCCGGTGTGCGGGCCTCATTACAGACAGTTGGCGCGGGCGTGGGTATGGTGGAAATCGTCATCAGTGGTTGTGACGGCGCGCGATCTCGGCGAGCGAGAATGCCTGGCTTGGGTGAAAAGCGCGTCATAAGCGCGTGGACGCGACACGGGAGGCAAACGGTATTCCAGCTGTGGCGGACGGCAATGGTGATCGGCTCGATAGGCTGGTAGCGCTCGCCGTCGAGGCGCTCGGCGCTGGTAGCGGGTTCGTTGCCGTCCTGCATGATGGCGACGTGGCTATCTTAGCCCATGCGGGCGAGGCCCCAGCGGCGCTGTCGCTCGACGATGCACGCGCTAGCCCGCTCGCGAGCGGGCATGAGCTGCGGATCGCGGATACCAGGCAGGATACCAGCGAACAAGCTGGGGCGTTGGCGGCTCATGGCATCGGTCGGTACCTGGGCATACCGTTGAGCGACGCTGATGGCACGATCGTCGGTGTGTTCGCCGTGCTCGACAGGCAGCCGAGGCGAATAAACCCGGCCGAGGAGTCGCTCCTCCAGGCAAGCGCGGGCCTGACCGTGAGGCATCTGGCCGCGCAGGAATGGATGGCGGCCGAGCCGGACTCGGTGGCGGCGTTGCAACGCTGTGGTGTCCCCTCGGCGTCGGTGGACGATGCCGTCTTCACCGTGGACTGGGCGGGACACCTGGCCTCGGTAAATAACGCGTTCGCGGCGCTAACCGGCCACACCGTGCCCGAGCTCCACGGTACTGCCCTGGCCCAGCTGGTAGCCGATCAGGACCGGCCGGGCCTGGAGACTCGATTGCAACGGGCATGGTCCGGTGTGGCGCAGGCATTCCCGATAGGACTGCGTCATCGCGATAGCAGCCACCGGCAGACCGCGATGACGCTGGCGCTCCAGCCGCAGGTGGGCCAGCGGGCCGAGCTGGTTGGCACCGCTCGGGATGTCAGCGACGCCGTCGCGGCGGAGCAACGCCTGGACTTGGCATTGGAGGCGAGCGGCCAAGGGATCTGGGAGTATGACGGCGACACGGCCCGGATCTATCGTTCCCACCACCTGCGACACGCCCTGGGTTGTGACCACGCGCCCGACTGGATAACCATCGACGCCTGGCAGGCCTGCCTCCATCCCGCTGATCGGGCTGGCTTCGAGACCCTCATCACCCAAGGTGTGGCGGCGGCGGATGGCGCCCTAGGCGGGCAGTGGCGTTTGGATTGCCAGTGCCAGGGCCATCGCTGGTTCCAATGGCACGCACGGGTTCTGAGCCGGTATGACGACGGACGCCCGGCGCTCGTTATTGGGGCCGTGGCCGATATCCACGAGCTCAAGCGCGCCGAGGAACGCCGGCTGCGCGAGGCGGGGCGAATGGCGTTGGCGGTACGCGCCGGCGGGGCCGGGAGCTTTGAGCTGGCGTTGGACGGCAATACGCTGCATTACGACGCGCGGATGCATGAGTTGCTCGGCCTGACAGAAGACGACGACGCGGTTACCACGCAGGGATTGATTGCTCGCTTCCATCCAGGCGATCAGGCGGATCTGCGCTCGGACTTAGCCGCCGTGACCGGCGGGCAAGGCAATCTGGATCGCGAGCGGCGCGTGTGCCTCGATGACGGCGAGATACGACACCTGCGCCTACTAGCCGAGCGTATGGAGACGACCGATGGCAGTCCCCTTCTGGTGGGCACGGCCTGGGATGTTACCGAAGCGCGTACGTTGGAACATGAGCTCGCCTACCAGGCCCGACACGACGCCCTAACCGGGCTTGCCAACCGGTATGAGTTCGAGCGCCACCTGGCCGATGTACAGGCCGATGTCGACGCGGGAACGGGTGAAGCGGCCGTCGGGTTTCTCGATCTCGATCGCTTTAAGATCGTTAACGACACGGCCGGTCACGCCGCCGGTGATGACCTTCTCCGGCAACTCGGTACCTATCTGGCGCGTTGCATACGGGCCAACGACATGTTGGCGCGACTCGGGGGTGATGAGTTCGGTCTGATCGTCCGTCACTGCGGTAGCGCCGACGCCCAACGGCGACTAGAGGCCATCATGAGCGGGCTGGAGGGTTGGCAGTTCCAGGCCTGTGACCGAACGTTTGAGGTCAGCGCTAGCGCCGGGGTCGCCGCGCTCGAGCCGGGGGGCACCGTGGCGACGGCGATGAGTCATGCCGATATCGCGTGCTACACGGCCAAGATGCGAGGGCGCCGAAATGTCGCCGTCTATGAGGCCGGCGAGGGAGACACGGGGCACCATCACCGCGAACTGCAGCTGGCAGCGGACCTACGCGCTGCCTTGAGCGCTGAGCGCCTGACGCTGTATGGCCAACTCATCGAGCCGTGCCATTTCGGACCGCAGGAGAGCGGGGGCTTCGTCGAGTTATTGGTACGGATGATCGATGAGGACGGCGAGCTCGTCTCCCCGGGTCTATTCATACCGGCGGCGGAGCACTACGACCTCATGGTGGCGGTGGACCGGTGGGTGATCGAGAACGCGCTCCTGGGGGCGTGGCAGGATCTTGCCGTTAACGAGGGCGTGCGATTATCGGTCAACCTATCGGGGCAGTCGATTAACGATGAGGGGTTCCTCAAGTTCGTTCTCGACATCATCGACCGATCGTCGGTGCCGCCCGATCGCATTAACTTCGAGATCACCGAGACGGCGGTGATGACCCATATCAGCAATGCGCGCCACGTCGTGGATGAGGTGCGCCAGAGAGGCTGTACGGTGGCCCTCGATGACTTCGGTAGCGGGCTGTCCTCGTTCAACTACCTTCGGCATTTCAACGTCGACTTCGTGAAGATCGACGGCGGTTTCGTACGGGCCATGGTTGCTAGTGAACCAGACCGCATCATCGTCGAATCCATCAACGACCTCGCCCATCGATTGGGGGCGCGGACCATCGCGGAGTTCGTAACGGATGAGGCCGTTCTGGACAGTGTGCGGGCGATGCGTGTCGATTACGCCCAGGGATTCGTCATCGGCCGTCCGGAGCCGATTACGAGCTATTACGGCATCTGGCCGCAAGGCGATGACGCCGACCAGCAATTCATGCCGCCCACGTGATGGGCCCCGGGCGCTGACTGTTGACCGCCGGCCTAGCAGCGCTCGCGCCAGGGCCCAGGGCGATCACCGATCACACGCGCGAGCCGCTACTCCACGGTGACGGATTTCGCGAGGTTCCTGGGCTTATCGACATCGGTACCCTTGAGAACAGCGACATGGTACGCCAGCAGCTGGAGGGGTAGGACGTAGACGAGCGGCGTGGTCACCGCCGGCATCGGCGGCAGTTCGATAACCCGCTGCCCCGCATCGGGGCGCAGACTGGTGCCAGCGCCCGCGAATAGGTACAGCATGCCCCCGCGCGCCCGGACCTCGTGGAGGTTGGCCGTAAGCTTGTCGATAAGCTCGTCATTCGGGGCAACGGTCACCACCGGCATGTCGGCATCGACCAAGGCCAACGGGCCGTGTTTGAGCTCGCCCGCGGGGTAGGCCTCAGCATGGATGTAGGAGATCTCCTTGAGCTTGAGGGCGCCCTCCATGGCGATCGGGAACTGAGGCCCGCGCCCAAGGAAGAGCGCGTGGTGCTTGTCGACGAAATCCTCGGCCAGAGCGGCGATATCATGCTCCAGCGCCAGCACGGCCTCAAGCTGGGACGGCAGATCACGCAACTCCGCGACCAGTTCCGCCTCGCGCTCAGGGGTGATCGCCTGGTGGCGCCCCGCGGCCACCGTTACCAGTAACAGCGCCGCCAACTGGGTCGTGAAGGCCTTGGTCGAGGCGACCCCTATCTCCGGGCCAGCCCGCGTCATGAGAACAAGGTCGGATTCACGAACCAGCGAGCTCTCCGCCACGTTGCAGATGGCTAGGCTAGCGAGGTAGCCCATGCCGTGCGCGTCGCGCAGGGCGGCGAGCGTATCGGCTGTCTCACCGGATTGCGACAGCGTCACGAAAAGGGTGTCTGGAGAAACGGCATGCTTGCGGTAGCGGAACTCGCTTGCCGTCTCCACCTCGCACGGCAGCCCGGCGATGCCTTCGAACCAATAGCGAGCGACGAGACCGGCGTGGTAGCTAGTGCCGCAGGCGACGATTTGAATCCGGCTGACGCGCTCAAGGGTCCCGCCGGCCTCGAGCCCCAGGGCAGCCTCGAGCACTCGGGCGTCGCCCAGCCGATCGCGCAGTGTCTCCGCAACGGCCGCCGGCTGCTCGTGGATCTCCTTCGCCATGAAGTGGCGGTAGCCTTGGCGTTCGACCGCCTCGGGGCTCAGCGCGGAGGTCCTTACAGGCCGATCGACGACGACTCCGGCGCGATCATAAATGATGACCGAATCGCGGCGGATATCCGCGGTGTCGCCGTCTTCGAGCACGATGTATCGCTGGGTAACGGAGAGCAACGCCGCCATATCGGAGGCAATGAAGTGCTCACCGATACCCACGCCGATGAGGAGCGGGCTACCTCGGCGCGAGGCGATGAGGCGCCCCGGGTCGCGGCTGCTAATGAGGCCGATAGCGTAGGCGCCCATGAGATGGCCGCTGGCGTGTTGCACAGCGGCTAATAGGTCATCGCTTGCTGCGAGCGCGGCATGGACCTCATTGGCAATGACCTCGGTGTCCGTCTCGGAACCGAATTCGTAGCCCTGATCGAGCAGTGCCTGCCGCAACGAGTCGTGATTCTCGACAATGCCGTTATGGACAAGGGCGAGCTCGTCGGCCGCGAAGTGGGGATGGGCGTTGCTCTCAGAGGGCGCGCCATGAGTAGCCCAGCGCGTGTGGGCGATACCGCAACGGCCATGGAGGGGCGCTGCCTGATTGGCGTCATCCAGCGAGGCGACCTTGCCGACACTGCGATGGCGTTGCAGGCAGTTGGCATGGTCGAGAACGGCCATGCCGGCGGAGTCGTAGCCACGGTATTCGAGCCGGCGTAGGCCTTCGAGCAAGATCTGTGTAACGTCGCGTTCAGCGATCGCACCGACGATTCCGCACATCGCACCTCCTAGGGGTCACAGGAAAGCGAGTACCGTCCGCGAATCGGCAAATCTTGGACGCGACCGATCTAGCTAGAGGCGTCGGGATCGCGTGACCAGCCCGGGACGGTTCGTTGACGGCCTGTGCCAACGGTCAAGGCATCGGCTGGCGCATCGCGCCGCAGTGAGGTACCAGCGCCGATGGTGGCATTTCGACCAACCGTCACGGGCGCGATCAACTGGGTATCGGATCCGATAAAGGCACCGTCCTCGATGACCGTCGTATGCTTGGCCCGACCATCGTAATTGCAGGTGATGGTACCAGCGCCGATGTTCACGCCCTCGCCGATGCGGGCGTCACCCACGTAGGCAAGGTGGTTCGCCTTGGAGCCACGCCCGAGCGTTAGTGCCTTGGTCTCAACAAAATTACCGATTCGGGTCGCGGGCCCCAGGTCGGTTTCCTGACGTAACCGGGCGAATGGCCCGACTTGGGCACCGGCCCGCAGCCGAGCCCCCTCGATCACGGTTTGCGGCGCGACCCGGACGCCGTCGTCCAGCGTGGCATCGCGAATGACACAGCCCGAGCCGATCGCAACGTCGGTGCCGAGCCTCACCTCGCCCTCCAGCACAACATCCACGTCGATGACGCAATCGGTGCCTGTGGTCACGCTACCACGCACATCCAGGCGGGCCGGGTCAGCAAGGGTAACGCCGCCGCGCATTAGGCCTTCCGCGATCCGCCATTGCCACGCGCGCTCCACCACCGCCAGCTGGACGCGATTGTTAACTCCTTGTACCTCGCTGGCGCTGTCGGTGGTTACAGCGTGTATCGCGCTGCCATCCCGCCGGGCGGAGGCCATGACATCCGTGAGGTAGTATTCGCCCTGGGCGTTATCGTTAGATAGATCCGCGAGCCAGCGCCTGAGGGGCCCGGCCGGCAGCACCATTAGGCCGGTGTTGATCTCGCGGATGGCCTTTTGATCTTCCTGGGCGTCCTTGTCCTCGACGATCCCGCTTACCTGGCCGTCGGGATCGCGCAGGATCCGACCGTAGCCGGTCGGATCAGCCATCTCGATGGTCAGCAGAGCGGGGTTATAACCGGCACGATCGAGGAGTCGGTGGAGGGTCTCAGCCGCGATCAGCGGCACATCCCCACATAGCACGAGGACCCGGTGGTCATCGGGTATTACCGGGAGCGCTGCGTGAACAGCATCGGCGGTACCGAGCTGCTTCTCCTGCTCTACCCAGTTCAGGTCGCCATCGGGAAAAGCCGCCCGCACATCCTGCCCGCCGTAACCGTGGACGATATGGATAGCGGCCGGCTCAAGCGAGCGAGCGGTATCGATGACCCGCTGGAGCATAGGGCGACCACCGACGCCGTGGAGGACCTTGGGCATCGCGGAGCGCATGCGGGTCCCCTGTCCCGCCGCCAGAATGACAATGCTCAACATAGCGACGTCCACCCTGCTCCAACGGGGCGGTCGCAACGACGCGCGAAACAGTCAGCGGTAGTCAGACCCGATCCCATGGAGCGATTTTCCGCCTACGCACCATGGGGCCGTCAGCCCTGCCCCTTGCGCCGCCGAAGCGTCTGGATGGTACGCAGCTGTGCGGCCGCTTCAACGAGCTCGGCTTGTGCCCGTGCGTAGTCCATGTCCCCACTGCGGTTCTCGATGGCCTGCTCCGCGCGCTTTTTCGCCTGTTGCGCGGCAGCCTCATCGAGGTCGCGCGCACGACTAGCAGTGTCCGCCAGGACCGTCACGACATGCGGCTGGACCTCAATCAAACCACCGGAGGCGTAGTAGAAGTGCTCTTCGTCGAACTCGTCGCGCAGCATGACCTCACCCGGCTGGAGCTGGGCCAGAAGCGGCACGTGCCGCGGCATGACGCCCAGCTCGCCATCGCTGCTGCGAGCGAGCACGAAGCTCGCTGTACCCGAGAACACGGACTCCTCGGCACTGACGATGTCGACATGCATGGTGATCGCCATAGTTAGCTGACTCCCCGCTGGCGCGTGGCGGCGCCGTTAAAGCTTGGCGGCCTTCTCGCGGACCTCGTCGATGGTACCCATCATGTAGAAAGCCTGCTCCGGGATGTCGTCGCATTCGCCGTCGACGATCGCGCGGAACCCGCGGATGGTGTCCTTCAGCGGCACATACTTGCCGGGGAAACCCGTGAAGACCTCGGCGACGAAGAAAGGCTGCGACAAGAAGCGCTGGATCTTACGGGCGCGACCGACGGCAAGCTTGTCGTCCTCCGAGAGCTCATCCATACCGAGGATAGCGATAATGTCCTGGAGCTCCTTGTAGCGCTGGAGTGTTCCCTGGACCTTGCGCGCGGTATCGTAATGCTCCTGGCCGATAGCCTGCGGATCCAGCTGACGCGATGTGGAGTCCAGCGGATCAACCGCCGGGTAGATACCGAGGGAGGCGATATCGCGCGAGAGAACGACGGTCGCGTCCAGGTGCGCGAAGGTGGTAGCGGGCGACGGGTCAGTGAGGTCGTCAGCCGGGACATAGACCGCCTGCACCGAGGTAATCGAACCGGTCTTGGTGGACGTGATGCGCTCCTGGAGGACGCCCATCTCCTCCGCCAGTGTCGGCTGATAGCCAACGGCGGCCGGCATACGCCCGAGCAGGGCCGAGACCTCGACGCCCGCCAGCGTATAACGGTAGATGTTATCGATGAACATCAGCACATCGCGGCCCTCGTCACGGAAGTACTCCGCGACCGTGAGGCCGGTCAGCGCCACGCGCAGGCGGTTGCCCGGCGGCTCGTTCATCTGCCCGTAGACCATGGCGACCTTGTCGAGGACCTCGGACTCCTTCATCTCGTAGTAGAAGTCGTTGCCCTCGCGGGTACGTTCGCCGACACCGGCAAAGACCGACAAGCCCGAGTGGGCCTTCGCGATATTATTGATGAGCTCCATCATGTTGACGGTCTTGCCGACACCGGCGCCGCCAAACAAGCCGACCTTACCGCCCTTGGCGAAGGGGCAGAGTAGGTCGATGACCTTAATGCCGGTTTCTAGCAGCTCAGCGGAGCTGGACTGCTGCTCATAGCTCGGCGCCTCGCGATGGATGCCCCAGCGGGTATCCTCGCCGATCTCCCCGCAGTCGTCGATGGGCTCGCCGAGGACATTCATGATGCGGCCCAGCGTCTTCTCACCCACTGGCACCGAGATGGCGGCGCCCGTGCTGGTTACACTGATGCCCCGGCTCACGCCGTCGGTGGTGCCCATGGCGATGGTACGAACGACGCCGTCGCCGATCTGCTGCTGTACCTCGAGCTTGAGGTCACGGTCATCCAGCTGCAGGGCGTCGTAGACGCTCGGTACGGACTCCCGCGGGAACTCTACGTCCACCACGGCGCCGATGATCTGCACGATCTTTCCAGAACTCATATCCCAGTTCCTCTCCGCGTATTCGGTATTCGGGGCTACCCCGGGGTTTGGCTACACCGCGGCGGCGCCGGAGATGATCTCCGTCAACTCCGTGGTGATAGCGGCCTGGCGCGCCTTGTTGTAAGCCAGCTGTAGCTCATCGATGAGCTTATCGGCGTTGTCGGAGGCGGCCTTCATGGCGACCATTCGCGCTGCCTGCTCGCAGGCGATATTCTCAACGACCGACTGATAGATCACCGATTCGACATAGCGGCGCAGCAGATCGTCCAGTACCTCGGGTGCCGACGGCTCGTAGACGTAGTCCCATCCGTGACTGGTCTCCGCCTCCTCCTGCTGAGGCAGCGGCAGGATAGTCTCCTCGGTTGGCCGCTGGGTCATGGCGTTCACGAAGGTGTTGTAGCAGACCCGCAGCTCGTCGATGTCGCCGTTATCGAAGCGCTCAAGCATCGTTTGGATGGGGCCGACGACATCTTGGAGATTCGGTCGATCCCCGATCTGCGAGGTCTCAGCGACCAGATTCCCGCCCCAACGGCCGAAGAATTGGCTGGCCCGGCTACCGATGGTACAGACGTCGACACCGATCCCGGCCTCCTCCTGCGCTTTCATGGAGCGCACGAGTTGGCGGAATAGGTTGTTATTAAGCCCACCACAGAGGCCTCGGTCACTGGAGACCACGATGTAGCCAACCCGCCGGACTTCGCGTGCTTCCAGATACGAATGCCGGTATTCGGGATTGGCATGCGCCAGATGGCGAATCACCTGTCGGATCTTATCCGCGTACGGCCGAGCCTGGTCCATGCGCTGTTGGGCCTTGCGCATCTTGGAGGCTGCGACCATCTCCATGGCGTTGGTGATCTTCCGGGTATTCTGAATACTCCGGATCTTAGTACGGATTTCTTTGCCAGCGGACATGCTAACCCCGCTCCTGGCTTACCAGGTACCCGTGGACTTGAAGCCTTCGACGACTTTCCGGAACGTCCCCTCAAGCTCGTCGTTCCAGTCGCCTTCGTTGCTGATCTGCTCGACCAGCGCGGCGTTATCAGACTGGAATTGCCGATGGAGACCGGCCTCGAACGATTGGATCTTCTCAAGGGGGATATCGTCGAGATAACCCTCGCTAAGAGCGAACAGCGACAGAGCCTGCAGCGCGATCGGCATGGGCGAATACTGGTTCTGTTTAAGCAATTCCATCGCCCGCTGGCCACGCTCGAGCTGCTGGCGGGTGTTCTCGTCGAGATCCGAGGCGAACTGCGCGAAGGCCGCAAGCTCGCGGTACTGAGCGAGATTAACTCGGATACTGCCCGAGAGCTTTTTCATGATCTTCGTCTGGGCGGAACCACCCACGCGAGAGACGGAGATGCCGGCGTTGATGGCCGGGCGGAAGCCCGAGTTGAACAGGTCGCTCTCCAGGAAGATCTGGCCGTCGGTGATCGAGATCACGTTGGTCGGCACGAAGGCGGAGACATCGCCGGCCTGGGTCTCGATGATCGGCAGCGCGGTCAGCGACCCCGTTTTACCCTTCACCTCACCGTTGGTACGGCGTTCCACCTCGTCCTCATTGATACGAGCAGCGCGCTCAAGCAACCGCGAGTGGAGGTAGAAGACGTCGCCGGGATAGGCCTCGCGGCCGGGCGGACGGCGCAACAGCAACGATACCTGGCGATAGGCAACGGCCTGCTTGCTCAGATCATCATAGACGATGAACGCGTCCTCGCCGCGATCGCGGAAGTACTCGCCCATGGCACAGCCGGCGTAAGGCGCGAGGTACTGCAGGGCAGCGGACTCCGAGGCAGCAGCGGCCACCACGATGGTGTGCTCCAGCGCTCCCTCGTCATCGAGCTTGCGCACAACGTTCGCGATGGTGGAATTCTTCTGGCCCACCGCCACGTAGATGCACTTAATGCCCGTGCCCTTCTGATTGATGATGGCATCGACGCCGATGGCCGTCTTGCCGGTTTGCCGATCGCCGATGATGAGCTCGCGCTGGCCGCGCCCAATCGGCACCATGGAGTCGATGGCCTTAATGCCCGTCTGGACCGGTTGATCCACGGACTGGCGCGAGATGACGCCGGGGGCGACCTTCTCTACCGGCTCGAAATCGTCCGTATTGACCTCGCCCTTGCCATCGAGCGGCTCCCCGAGGGTATTGACCACCCGCCCGAGAAGCCCCTCGCCGACCGGGACCTGGAGGATACGCCCGGTGGTTTTAACAGTATCCCCCTCGCTGAGGTGGCGGTAGTCGCCCATGATTACCGCGCCCACGGAATCGCGCTCAAGATTGAGCGCCAGGCCGTAGGTATCGCCGGGGAACTCCAGCATCTCGCCCTGGAGGACATCGGCGAGGCCATGGATCCGGACGATGCCGTCCTGGACGCTTACGATCGTCCCCTCCGTGCGGGCCTCGGCTACCGCCTCGAAGTTCTGGATGCGTTGTTTGATTAGATCGCTGATTTCGGTTGGATTAAGTTGCATCACTGTTCCTCTTAGCGGCTCATGGCGCCGGCTAGGCGCGCTAGCTTGCCTCGGACAGAGCCGTCGATGACGGTATCGTCGGCCTCAACAATGGCGCCGCCGATCAGGGACTCGTCCACGTCGGTATGGAGTCGCACGTTGCGATCGAGACGCTTGGCCAGGGCATCACGGATACGGTCCGTGACGGCCTCATCAACGGCCTCAGCCGTCACCAGACGGGCCTCGACGGTGCGCTCGACCTCGGCACGCAGCCTGCGGAATTGCGCCGCGATCTCGGGCAGCAGGCTGGCCCGTCGATTGCTGACCAACAAGCGCACGAGGTTGGCGCCGCTCGTACCGAGTCCCTCGCCGCAGACATCGATGATCAGATCGGCCTTTTGGGCGGGGTCCAGGCGCGGACTCCCCAGCAAGAGGTCCATATCCTGATCGCGTACTACTGCCGCCGCGAGTTCGAGCTGATCCGTCCAGGCCGCGAGCGCGTCGTTATCGCGTGCCAGGCGGAATACCGCCTGCGCATAGGGCCTGGCGACCGTTGCAATATCGGCCATCGTTGCGCTCCCTACAGCTGCTCGGCGAGTTGGTCGAGCATCTTGGCGTGGGTCTTGGCATCAACCTCGCGCTCAAGGATGCGAGAAGCGCCCTGGATAGCGAGATCGGAGACCTGCTTGCGCAGCTCCGAGCGTACCTTGGTGACCTCCTGCTCGATGCGGGCCTCGGCGGCAGCGTGCTCCTTAGCGGCGGCCTCGCGCGCCTCTTGGCGGGCCTCCTCGACGATCTCGGATCCCTGTCGATTCGCCTGATCGATGATCTCGGCCGCCTGCTGCTTGGCCTCACGGATCTTCTCCGCGGCATTCTGCTCGGCGAGCTCAAGCTCCTTCTGGCCGCGATCCGCGGAAGCCAGACCGTCGGCAATCCGCTTTTCGCGTTCTTCCAGCGCCTGGCGAATAGGCGGCCAGACGAACTTCACGGTGAAGAGGATAAATACCAGGAAGGTACCTATCTGTCCGATCAGCGTTAGATTAAGCCCCACGGTTCAAGCTCCCGGTTGCTGCCTTGGCTGAATGCGCGTCGGCGCTTACAGGCCGGCGACCAGCGGATTGGCGAACATCAGGATGGCGGCGAAGGCCACACCGATGATGGACAGCGCGTCCAGTAGGCCCGCGACGATGAACATGCGGGTTTGGAGCTGGGTCATCATCTCCGGCTGACGGGCCGAACTCTCCAGGAACTTACCACCAAGGATGGCAAAGCCGATGCCGGTGCCGACGGCGGCAAAAGCGAAGATCATGCCGATGGCGATGGCGGTGAACGCATTAACGTAGGCGACGGGTTCCATAAAGCCTCCAGACTGTCGTTTGTGTCATTGGTGATTGGTGAGAAGCGATTCGCTTAGTGCTCCTCGTACGCTAGGCTCAGATAGACCACGGTTAGGGCCATGAAGAGAAAGGCCTGTAGCGGCACGACGAGAAGATGGAAGATTGCCCACGCGCCCCCTGGCAGCCACTGGATCCAGGCTGGCAGAAGCGCGATGAGGATGAAGATAACCTCGGCAGCGTAGAGATTGCCGAACAGCCGGAGGGCCAGCGAGACCGGCTTGGCGAACATCTCGACGGTGTTTAGCAGCAGGTTGGGCAACCAGAGTAACGGGTTCTTACCAAAGGGATGATGGATCATCTCCTTGCCGAAGCCAACGACACCTTTGCCCTTGATGCTGTAGACGATGATTAACGCCAACACGGTCAGCGACAGCCCGAATGGCGCGTTCATGTCCGCGGACGGGACGATGCGGAGGTATTCGATGCCGAACTGGCGAGCGATCGTCGGGAATAGATCGACCGGCACCAGATCGAGGAGATTCCAGAACAGGACCCAGACAAAGATCGTTAAGGCAAGAGGCGTGACGAACTCACGCGGCCCGTGGAAGGTCTCTTTAACCGTGTTATCCACGAACTCGACAATGGTCTCGACGGCACATTGGAACCGGCCAGGGACGTCGGGGCTCGCACGCTGGGCGGCCGTGTACATAATAGCGGCGTAGATCAGCCCCGCTACCCAGGAGAAGAACAGGGTATCGAGATGCAAGGTCCAAAAGCCGCCTTCAGCAACGGGTTGCGTGAGGTGCTGCAGATGGTGCGTTACGTATTCCGTTGCGGAGCTGCCTTCCGTCTCGGATGTAGCGGCCATATCGTCTCGCCCGGTCTCGAGTCAGTCGTATCGGTCGTTATTACCCAGCAGTGCCAGCAAATAGGCGCTAAGGGCGGCTGCTAATGTTGTCGCCAAAGCCGCGGCTTGGCCCGGTAAGGCGACCACGGCGGCCGTCACCAAGATGCCGGTGAGCGCGAACTTGGCGATCTCGGCACGCATCATTGCCGAGAAGAAGCCCTCGGCCGTGTCGTCGGCCGACCGCACCAGCAACTTGACGGCCATGTAGAGCGTTAGTAACGCAGCGATGGCGCCGCCAGCGGCCGCGCCGACCGCCGCCATGGGCCCCTCGAAGAGCCCCCAGATGACACAGAGGGTGGCCGTAATGATTAATTGCAGGCGCGTTATGCGCGCAGCCGCTTGTTTCAGCACAGCACCACCCGGTGCCTCCTTGGCGCGAGGCGCGAGTATAGTCAACAGATCATGATGGTTCAACGCCTTTGGCGTATGCGCCGTGCCAGGGCCTACTGGCGCGGCGCTGGCGCGCCCTTTGGCGTTGCTGGGCGCGTGCGCCGGGCGCGTTACAAGGCGTAATGGTACTCCCAGTACAGCGCCCCCGGCGCGCTCAGCGGCCGGAGGCTCGGGTGAGCGGTTCCGTCGTTCCTAGCGGATGTGTTCCAGGATGCCGTCGAGCTCGTCCAGGCTGTTGTAGCGTATAACGAGCTGGCCATTGCCCTTTTGGCCGTGTTTGATCTCCACATTGGCGCCGAGACGGGAGCCGAGATCCTCCTGCAGACGTTGGATGTTGGGATCAGGTTCACGCGCTTCGGGAGCGGGCGCGGATTCCTCCGATAATAGGCGTCGCACCAGGGCCTCGGTCTCACGCACGGATAGCCCCTTGGCGACCACGCGGTGGGCGACCTCGGCCTGGCGCGCGCTATCGAGGCCGGCGAGCGCCCGGGCGTGGCCCATCTCCAGGCGCCGTTCACCGATCAGGGTTCGGACCTCGGGGGCCAGCTCAAGCAGGCGGAGCAGGTTAGAGACGCTGGCCCGCGAGCGCCCCACGGCCTCCGCGACCGACTGGTGGGTAAGGCCGAAGTCCTGGGTCAGACGACGCAAGGCGCTAGCCTCCTCCAGGGGGTTGAGGTCCTCGCGCTGGATGTTTTCGATGAGACCGACAGCGATCGCCGCCTCATCCGAGACGCTACGCACCAGCGCCGGGATCGTCGCCAGACCCGCCTGCTGGGCGGCGCGCCAGCGTCGCTCGCCCGCGATCAGCTCGAAGCGCTCGTCGCCTAGAGCGCGGACCACGATCGGTTGCACAACGCCCTGCGCCTGGATGGAATTGGCGAGCTCCTGGAGTGCCTCGGGATCGAAACCGGCACGCGGCTGATAGCGCCCGCGCTCGATTGCCTCAATGGCAAGCTCCCGAAGCTCGCCCTCGGCAGCGGCGCGCTCGGTATCCGCCTCGGTCTCGGGCATGTCGCCGAGCAGGGCGTCCAATCCCCGCCCTAGCCCACGTTGACGCTTGGTCATGCCATCCCCTCTAGCTCACGCTGGCCGATTTCGCCGTTGCACCCTGGCGCCGTAGCATCTCCGAGGCGACCGCCATGTAGGCAACGGCGCCGCGCGACGTACGGTCGTACTGCAAGACGGGGCTACCATGGCTAGGCGCTTCGGCGAGGCGTACGTTGCGCGGTATCTGAGTCCGATAGACCTTGTCTTCAAAGTACTCGATGAGCTGGTCACCGACTTGGTTGGCGAGGTTGTTACGCCCGTCGAACATGGTTCGAAGCAATCCCTCGATCTCCAGCGAAGGATTGGCCGTACGCTGGACGCGACGAATGGTATCCAACAAGGCCGTAAGCCCCTCCAAGGCGTAATACTCGCACTGGATCGGGATGAAGACCCAGTGGGCGGCTACCAGGGCGTTAACGGTGAGGATGTTTAGCGACGGCGGGCAATCCAGAAGGATGTAGTCATAGGCATCATCGACGGCGGCGAGGAGCTCGGCGAGGCGACGTTCCCGGCCCTCATGGTCTTCCATGAGGGCCACCTCGGCCGCGGTCAGATCGCCGTTCGCGGGCAGCAAGGTAAAGCCGGCATCAGTGACCTGGAACGCCACGTTCTGGATGTCGGCCTCGCCGAGCAGGACGTCGTAGTTGGTGCGCGCGAGGGCATTCTTATTGAAGCCGCAGCCGACGGTCGCGTTGCCCTGTGGGTCCATATCCACCAGCAGCACACGCCGATGGTTGGCGGCAAGCGAGGCCGCGAGATTGACACAGGTCGTCGTTTTGCCGACGCCACCCTTCTGATTCGCAACGGCCATTGTTCGACTCATGGACCATCCTCGGTCGGCATCAGGAGCTCGCCCGGCTCAGACGAACCAGATGGCGGTCGCCATCAAGTCCGGGAACGTTAAGGCGATTAACGGTGCATGATACCCCCTCCCCGGGCAGGGCCGCCAACTCGGCCTCGGGGTATTGACCCTTCATGGCGAATACCTGTCTGTTGTCAGCCAGCAGGGGCTCGGCTAGCGCCCAAAACGTCGTTAATGACGAAAAGGCGCGGCTGACGATGGCCTCGTAACTGCCGTCACCGCCCCAGCTATCGGCGCGTGCATGAACAGCCGTGGTGTTAGTCAGACCAAGCTCGATGGCCGTCTGCCTCAAGAACCGCACCTTTTTGGCGCTGCTATCCAGGAGGACGACAGGCCGATTGGGTTCGA
Organism: uncultured Ectothiorhodospiraceae bacterium; assembly: GCA_913055565.1. GTDB lineage: Bacteria > Pseudomonadota > Gammaproteobacteria > Nitrococcales > Nitrococcaceae > CAJXKP01. The sequence continues at coordinate 57,458 of CAJXKP010000006.1, read as the reverse complement.
CGATGGCGATCACCAGACCGGGTAATCCGGGGCCGGTACCGATATCGAGCAGGCGGCCATCAGGTAGCCAGGGGCGCACGCTCAGGCTATCCGCAACGTGGCGAGTAACCATGGCCGCCGGATCGCGCACAGCGGAGAGGTTGTAGGCGCGATTCCAGCGGGCCAGGAGGTCTAAATAGCGGCCCAGCGGGTCGGCGGCGAGCCAGAGCTCGGACTGATCGGATGCCGCTAGGCTCTCCCGGATGGCGGCAGCGAGGTCCGTCACCACCTCAGCCAGTACGCGCCAGCTGGGCCGTCTTCTTCAGATGAACCAGCAGCAGCGATAGCGCAGCGGGTGTGATACCCGGGATACGGCTCGCCTGGCCGATCGTCGCCGGGCGATGCGCGGCCAGTTTCTCGCGCACCTCATTGGACAGGCCCATCACCTCCGTGTAATCAATATCCGACGGCAATGCCACAGCCTCGTCGCGCGTATGGCGCGCCACCTCGCGCTCCTGGCGCGCGACGTAACCGGCGTACTTGGCCTGCACTGCGACCTGGTTAGCGACCCGCTCATCAGTAACCCCGGATTGCGCTGCGGGTAACGAGACCAATGCCTGGTAGCTGACATCCGGGCGGCGCAGCAGATCCAATAGGCTCTGTTCATGGCGCAGGGGCCCACCCAACACGCGCTCGGCGTCCGCGACATCGATGTCGCTCGGCCGCACGCGGGTGCGCTCGAGACGATCCCATTCCGCGGCAACGGCCGCGCGATACGCCTCAAAGCGTTGCCAGGCGCCGTCGTCGATAAGCCCATGCTCACGGGCGATGGGGGTCAGGCGTAGGTCCGCGTTGTCCTCGCGTAATTGGAGCCTATATTCGGCCCGGCTGGTAAACATGCGGTAGGGCTCGCGCGTGCCCCGGGTTATCAGATCGTCGATGAGGACACCGATATAGGCCTGGTCTCGGCGCGGCAGCCAAGGTTCACGACCGTGGACGGCAGCGGCGGCGTTAATACCCGCGACCAGCCCCTGCGCCGCGGCCTCCTCGTAGCCGGTGGTACCGTTGATCTGGCCGGCTAGATAAAGGCCGGCGATCCAGTGGGTCTCCAGGCTCGGTGCGAGATCCCGCGGGTCGAGGAAGTCGTACTCAATGGCGTAGCCCGGGCGCGTGATATGCGCGGTTTCGAAGCCCGCAATCGAGCGAACGAACGCCTCTTGGAGCTCGAATGGGAGGCTTGTGGATAGGCCATTGGGATAGACCTCATGGCTCGTCAGGCCTTCAGGCTCGACAAAGATCTGGTGGTGGTCTTTGTCGCTGAAGCGCACTACCTTGTCCTCGATGGAGGGGCAGTAGCGCGGACCCGGTCCCTCAATGCCACCGCCATAGATCGGTGAGCGATCCAACCCAGCGCTAATGATCTCGTGGGTACGTGCGTTCGTGCGAGCGATATGACACGGCAGCTGCTGGGGATGCTCATCACCACGGCTCCACAACGAGAAATAGGGCTCGTCGCTATCTCCGGGTTGCTCCTCCAGGCGTGCGAGGTCAATCGTTCGGGCGTCGATGCGTGGTGGCGTCCCCGTTTTCAGGCGATCGACTCGAAACGGCAACGCCCGCAGTCGCTGCGACAGGGCGTTCGATGGCGGCGCACCGGCGCGACCACCCTGCTGATTCATGTCACCGACGTGGATTTGACCGCCCAGGAAGGTTCCAACGGTAAGCACAACCGTCGGGGCGTAGAAGGCGAGCCCCATCTGGGTCTGGACACCGCGCACGGTATCATCGTCAACGATCAGATCATCGACGCTCTGCTGAAACAGGTGCAGTCCCGGCTGGCCTTCCACGAGCCGGCGGATGGCGGCCGCGTAGAGGCTGCGATCGGCCTGCGCGCGCGTAGCTCGAACGGCGGCTCCCTTACGGGCATTGAGCACGCGGAATTGGATGCCCGCCGCATCGGCGGCGCGCGCCATCGCGCCGCCCATGGCATCGATCTCGCGAACGAGATGGCCCTTACCGATGCCACCGATCGCCGGATTACAGCTCATCGCCCCGATGGCCTCGATGCTGTGCGTTAACAACAGCGTCGAGGCACCTGCTCGGGCCGACGCGAGCGCCGCCTCAGTGCCGGCGTGGCCGCCACCAACAACGATGACATCAAACTGACGTGATGAGCCCAAATCCATCCTCACAATGCCCGTTGGCAGTCTAGCCGACCCAGTCTAGGTCGCGCATCGAGAGGCGGCAAGGATCGGCGCGCGTGGTCGCGTTACTCCCGGCCGGGGGCGGCTGCGGCCAGGGAAGGCCGCCGTCGAGCCGCCTGGGAAGGTTTATGGCGTCCCTCGGCAGGAGGTAACGCGGCCAGCTCGACGGCCGAAACGAGAATTGCTGGAGAGGCACCCTACTTACCGATACAAAAGGTGCTAAAGATGCGTCCCAGTAGATCGTCCGAGCTGACCTCGCCCGTAATCTCACCAAGGGCGGTTTGGAGGTGAGCCAGCTCCTCAGCCATGAGCTCAGCGGCGCCGGCATCCGCTTGACGCTGCGCCGTGGCTAGATGCTCGCCGGCACGCCTTAGGGCATCGACGTGGCGCTGGCGGGCCGAGTAGTCACCGCCAGCATCGGCTAGCCCCATGAGGCTGCGAAGGTGCTCACGCAGGCCATCCAGGCCCTCACCCGTGGTCGCACTCACACCGATACAGGGTGGCTCGGTAGCTGGGATCAAGCCAGCGGCGTGGTCGCTGAGATCGATCTTATTGCGAATCACGGTGGCGTCTAGGCCATCGGGTAACTCAGCGAGGATCCGTGCCTCCGCGGCACTCGGTGCCGTAGCCGCTTCGGTGACCAGGAGCACCCGGTCACAGTGGCCAACCGCTTGCCAAGCGCGGCGGACGCCCTCCTGCTCGATAGCGTCGTCGCTATCGCGAAGCCCGGCGGTATCCACCACCTGCAGTGGCATGCCGTCGATGATGAGATCCTCGCGCAGGGTATCGCGCGTGGTGCCGGGAATCTCCGTGACGATGGCGCTATCCTCGCCCGCGAGGCGATTGAGGAGCGTCGATTTACCGACGTTCGGGTCACCGATGATGACGACCTGCATGCCATCGCGCAGGGCGCGGCCCCGGTGGGCGCTCGCCAGGGTCGATTCAAGCTCCGTGTCCAGGCGGGCGAGGCCATCGCGCACGGCCGAATCGCTAGCGATGTCGATGGCCTCGTCGGGGAAGTCGATGGCGGATTCTACGTGGACGCGGAGCTCCGTGGTTGCCTCGACCAGGGCATGAACGACGCGGCCGAACTCGCCAGCGAGCGACCGCATCGCCGCGCGGGCCGCGGCCTCGCTTCGGGCGTCGATAAGATCCGCAATGGCCTCCGCCTGACTGAGATCCATGCGGCCGTTGATGAAGGCCCGCCGGGAGAATTCCCCGGGTTGGGCGGCGCGCGCCCCCAGCGCCTGTAGGCGTTGGATCAGACGAGCCACAACGACATCCCCGCCGTGACCGTGCAGCTCGAGGACGTCCTCACCCGTAAAGGAGCCGGGCTGCGGGAAATAGAGGGCTAGCCCCTCGTCGAGGACCTGGCCATCAGCGCCGCGGAAACGGGTAAAGGTGGCTCGCCTCGGGACTGGGAGGCTGCCGATGATGGCGGTAGCAAGGGCGCCTACACGGGGGCCACTAACACGAACGACGGCGACACCACCGCGCCCGGGCGGTGTCGCCCGGGCGACGATGGTATCCCCGTCGTTGCCGGTCATGCCGATTAGCTCTTGGCGGGGAGCAAACGCTGGGTAGCGCGCTTGATCAGGCCACCGCTGTTGTCGCCGTCGTCATCGTTACCGGATTCGACGCGGCGGGTGATGATCCACTGCTGGAGGATGGACAGGGAATTATTGCTTACCCAGTACAGCACCAGACCCGCCGGGAAGAAGGCGAAGAAGATCGTGAAGACAAACGGCAGACTCATCATCACCTTCTGCTGGATAGGATCCATTGGCGCTGGGTTGAGCTTTTGCTGCAGGAACATACTCAGCCCCATGAGGACGGGCAAGACATACAGCGGGTCGCGCTTGGCGAGATCGTCGATCCAGAGGATCCAGGGGGCCTGCCGTAGCTCGACGCTCTCCAGCAAGACCCAGTACAGGGCGATAAAGACCGGGATCTGGATGAGGATCGGCAGGCAGCCGCCGAGCGGATTGACCTTCTCGCGCTTGTACAGCTCCATGATCTCCTGGTTCATGCGCTGCTTGTCATCGCTGTAGCGCTCACGCAGCTCCTGCATCTTGGGCTGGAGCTTGCGCATGCGGGCCATGGAGCGATAGCTGGTCTCCGAGAGCTTGTAGAACACCAGCTTGATTAGCAGCACCAGGATCATAATGGACCAGCCCCAGTTGCCAACCCAGCCATGGATCCAGTTGAGGACCTCAAACAGGGGCTTCGAGAGTACGTGGAACCAGCCGTAATCCACGGTAAGTTGGAGATCATCGGCGACGGCGTCGAGACGGTCCTGCTCCTTGGGGCCGACGAACAACCGGGTAGCCAATTCGCTAGTCCCGCCCGCGGGGACACGGGTTACAGGGGAATATGTCCCCAGGATCCGGCCCTCGCCAGCGCGATTGGTTGCGATACGGTAGCCCTCGTCGCGGGTTGGTATAACGGCGGCGAGGAAATAGTGCTGGATCATGGCGACCCAGCCGTTCGTCACGGTCTGGTCGAAGGCGCCGTCGCTTATGTCGTCGAAGTCGTACTTGGTATAGGGCTCGTCGGGCCTTGAGATGACACCACCGATGAAGCTACGTGCGCCCAGGAAGGCCTGATCGCCGCTTGTGGGTTCACGCAGCAGTCGAGTGTACTGAAAGTACGAGCGCTCATCGTCGCCTTTGTTGGTAATCTGGTGGTCGACGTTAATGACGTAGCTATCGCGGCGAAAGGTGTAGCGGCGCAGGACCTCGGTGCCGTCAGGTGCGGTCCATCGCAGCGGCACAACCAGCTGGTCGTCGGACGCCTTGAGCTCGTAGTTCTGCTGCGGCGCGGACCAGTTACCCGTATGGCCCGGAGCGGAGGCATCCTGGCTACTGAGCCCGATTTGCGCCGTAAAGGCGGGCGCGGAAGCGCTCATGAGCGTAAAGGGCTCAGGGTTATCCGCTGAGATGGTGTGCTCTTTTAGTCGGGCAGTGACGATGCCACCACCCTGTGGGCTGAGTTCGATCTCGAGGAGATCCGTCGCGACATGGATACGCTCGCCGCCGCGGTCACGCGATTGCTCTGAGGCTCCGTCACTGTTGTCTTGGGCTGGCGCGGATGTCGCTGAGGAATCGGCGGGCGCGGGGGCGCTACTCGGTTCAGACGCGGCGCTATCGCTTGAGTCGGCACGACGGTCGGCGGTGGGCTGAGGGCTCGAGCCATAATCGGCTTGCCAGGCTTGCCATAGCAACAGCGACAAGGCCGTGAGGGCGGCGAGCAGGAAGATGCGGAGTTGCTGCATTAGTTACTGGTCCTATGGCATCGGCACTCGGGTACGGGGTCGAGACCACCCGCGCTGAGAGGATGGCACCGCAGGAGGCGGCGTAATGCGAGCAGGCCGCCGCGACGCCATCCGTGGCTCAGCACGGCCTGCTGAGCGTAGTCCGAGCAAGTCGGGAGGAATCGGCATCTCGGCCCAATCAGCGGGCTCAGCACGAGGCGGTAGACCTTGATGATCGCAACCAGGATGCGTGTCATTGCTGCGCGAGCCGCTCCCAGAGACGGCCGAGGCATTCGTGGAGTTCGCGGCGCTCGGCCCCGCGAGCGGATGCCTTAGCGATTACCACGATATCGTAGGCCTCGAGTCGGCGCTGGCGTTGCCGGAAGGTCTCACGGATGATCCGCTTGATCCGGCTGCGATCGGTCGCCTTGGGCGCCGTGCGGCGCGAGACGGCCATGCCAAGCCGCGCGTGCTGCTCAGGGCCATACCGGTAAAGTATCGTGAAATAGCGATTGCGGATGCGAGACGCATCCTGGAATACTCGATTGAAGGCCCGGCTCTGTGTCAGCCGCGCTGAGCGCGGCAGCTTGGCCGGACCCGTGCCCGGCGAGGCCAACTCTATTTAGTAAGCCGGTGACGGCCCTTGGCGCGGCGGCGAGCGATAACCTTGCGCCCACTGGCACTTGCCATGCGCGCCCGAAAACCGTGGTTGCGCTTTCGCTTGATGACGCTCGGTTGATACGTGCGTTTCATATTCGACCCCGCTTATGGCGCATGAAGGGTTGGGCCGCCATCGAGACCATGCCCAGATAAGCCGCGCAGTGTAGCCGGGCCTATGGATTGGCGTCAATTCAACGCAATCAGCCCTTGGGCTGGGGCACCAGCGGGATGGTCCATGGCTGTGAACGGATTGTGGATAACTAGCGGGGACAGGGTTAGACTCCGTCGCCTGAAAGGTAACGCCCCCGCCCTTCCCTAGTAATGCCAAGGCGTAGGAGTAGAACGTGAGTGAGACGCTGTGGCAGGCCTGTCTTAATCGATTGCAGCGCGAGGTTCCGGCGCAGCAGCTCAATACCTGGATTCGACCACTGCAGTCGGAAGAGGGCAACGGCGAGCTCCGGCTTTTTGCGCCCAACCGCTTCGTTCGGGATTGGGTAGAGACCCACTTCTACGAGCGTATCCAGGAGCTTGTTACGACGCAGCGCCCGCAGCAGCCGCCAGCGGTGCGGCTAGTGGTGGGCTCGATGGTAGGGACACCGGAGGCGACCGCGAGCAACGATGTCTCACCCGAGGAACAACCAGCAGCGGTGGCCGAGCCGGCGGCATCAAGCCTTAACCCCAATTTCACCTTCGATACGTTTGTTGAGGGCAAGTCGAACCAACTCGCCCGCGCCGCCAGCATGCAGGTCGTGGAGAACCCGGGAGGAGCATATAACCCGTTGTTCATTTACGGCGGCGTTGGCCTGGGCAAGACGCATCTGATGCATGCCATCGGCAATCAGTTGCTGAAGAACAATCGCTACGGCCAGGTGATCTATCTCCACTCGGAGCGCTTCGTCGCGGACATGGTTAAGGCGCTCCAGCACAACGCTATCGATGCCTTCAAGCGCCATTACCGTGGGGTTGATGCGCTACTGATCGACGATATCCAGTTCTTTGCCGGCAAGGAACGCTCACAGGAGGAGTTTTTCCATACGTTTAATGCGCTGCTGGAAGGCCAGCAGCAGGTTGTTATGACCTGCGACCGGTATCCCAAGGAGGTCAATGGCCTGGAGGAACGGCTGAAGTCGCGGTTTGGCTGGGGATTGACTATGGCCATCGAGCCACCCGAGCTGGAGACGCGAGTCGCTATCCTCAAGCGCAAGGCAGAGGATGATAGCCACGAGCTACCGGATGAGGTCGCGTTCTTCATTGCCAAGCGCATCCGTTCGAACATCCGCGAACTCGAAGGGGCGCTGCGGCGAGTCCTCGCCAACGCCCAGTTCACCGGTCAGGCCATCACTCTGGATTTCACAAAGCACGCCCTTCGGGACCTACTGGCACTGCAGGACAAGCTCGTCAGTATCGAGAATATCCAGAAGACTGTCGCCGAGTACTACAAGATCCGCCACGCAGATCTGCTCTCCAAGCGGCGGAGCCGTTCCATCGCCCGTCCGCGCCAGGTGGCGATGGCACTCGCGAAGGAGTTAACCAGTCATAGCCTACCCGAGATCGGCGAGGCGTTTGGGGGCAGGGATCACACCACTGTGTTGCACGCATCGCGGAAGATCGCGGAGTTACGGCAGTCCGACACGGGTGTGGATGAGGACTACGGAAATCTTGTTAGAACCTTGTCGACATAGGACGGGATAACCTGTGGATAGGTTTTAGGGGTGAGTTATCCACAGCTTATCCGGAGGGAGTGAAAGGCACGTATCCGTCCGATGCCCACAGGGCTTTTGCTAGGAAAGTGTCGATCAGTCAACGACTTAGGCATTCGTTCCACAGCAGGCGGTCAGACTAATAACAACAATAAGGTTTTAAACACACAGTAAAGGTTATTACCGATGGACCTGGAAATCGAGCGCGAAGCGTTGTTACGACGGCTCCAGTCAGTCATGGGGGTGGTGGAACGCCGACAGACGTTGCCGATCCTGGCGAATGTGCTGCTCGAGGTGGAGGGACAGACGCTGTGGGTAACGGCTACCGATCTGGAGGTTGAAATAACCACGTCCGTGGACGCCACGGTGACCACGGAGGGGCAGATTACGCTGCCGGCACGGAAGTTGATGGATATCGTGCGCAACCTGCCTGAAGGGGCCAGGGCTCAGTTGCAACGCGAGGGTGAGCAGGTGCGTGTGCGCTCGGGCCGGAGTCGGTTCCAGTTAGGGGCTTTGGCGGCGACGGATTACCCCAAGGTGGAGGGCATCGGGGAATCGCAGGCGCTGCGGTTACCACAGGAGTCTATGCGTTGGCTTCTGGAGAAGACGCAGTTCTGCATGGCGGTGCAGGATGTACGTTACTTCCTCAATGGCCTGTTATTAGAGCTGGAGCCGGAGCGGTTACGGGCTGTGGCAACGGATGGCCATCGTTTGGCCCTAGCGGATGTAGCGGCGCCCGAAGGCCTTAGGCAAGGTAAGCAGGTGATCGTGCCGCGCAAGGGCGTCCAGGAGTTGCTGCGGGTGTTAGAGCGCAGTAGTGAGCCGGTCCGGGTTGAGCTTGGTGAGAACCATGTGCGTGTAGAGTTGGATGGTCTTCGGTTGACGTCGAAACTAATCGAGGGGCGTTTCCCGGATTATACGGGCGTGATCCCGGACGGTAATGGGCCTTGTTTGGGAGCCGAGCGAGAGGCCCTTCGGCAGGCGCTGGTTCGGGTCTCGATCTTGTCCAACGAGAAATACCGGGGGGTCAGATGGGTGTTGGAGCCGGATAGCCTTCGGATCCACTCGAATAACCCGGAGCAGGAGGAGGCAGAGGAGTGGGTAGGGGTCAGCTATGACGGGGGTGCCATGGAGGTGGGTTTTAATGCCAGTTACCTCCTCGATGCACTGGGAGCGGTAGCTAATGACCAGGTGCGGATCTATTTGCGGGATGCGTCGAGTAGCGCGCTGATTATGGGTGATGGGGAAGCGGAGTCCTGTCGCTACGTTGTGATGCCGATGCGGCTCTAGGCGTCGGGGCGGAGTTGCTGGAACGGCTGGTCGTTGATGGGGTCCGGAACATCGGTTCCGCGGAGCTGGCGCTGGGCCGTGGGCTCAATCTGATCGTGGGTGCTAATGGCGCGGGTAAGACCTCGCTATTGGAGGCGGTCCATTGCCTGGCGCGGGCGCGATCCTTCCTACCAGGGCCATTGAGGGGAATAACGAAGCGCGGGCAGGACGGTTGGTCGGTTCGTGGGGTAGTGGCGGTCGAAGGTAAGGCGTATCGACTGGGCGTAGGCCGGATGGGCGGGCACACGCGGGTGCGTCTGGACGGCGAGACGGTGGGGCGGTTGTCGGAATTCGCTTGGCTGTTACCCGTTCAAGTTCTTAACACGCGGAGTCAGCGTCTCGTTACTGATGGCCCGAGCGAACGCCGGGGATTCATGAATTGGGGCGTGTTCCACGTGGAACCTTCCTTCGCTGGCGACTGGCGGCGCTACGAGCGGGCGTTAAAGCAGAGGAATGCCGCATTACGACGGGGCGATGACCGATTGGCGGCCGCATGGGAGCCGGAGATGGCCGCGGCTGGGGAGCGAGTGGGCGAGCAGCGACGGGATTTCCTGGATGCGCTCTACCCGCTGTGGCAGCGTTGGGTCCGGGCCTGGCTACCCGACAGTGATGTGGATTGGGCCTATCGGGCGGGATGGGATGCGCAGGTGCCCCTGGCGGAACAGTTGGCAGCGGATCGGGCGACATCGGCGGCGCGCGGCTATAGCCTTCGAGGCCCTCACCGGGCGGATATCCGATTGATGGCTACCGGGCGAGCGGCGGCATCGGAGCTGTCCCGGGGTCAGCAGAAGCTAGTGGTAACGGCGTTACGGTTTGCGCTCGTGGAGTTACTACGAGATCGGGCGCCATCCGTGGATCCACTACTGTTGATGGACGACCTACCGTCCGAGCTCGATGCCGCCAATCAGCGGGCGGTCGTCGAGGCGGCGACGGGGCTCGGGGCCCAGTTGCTTGTGACGGCGATTGGGCAGGCGAGTCTGGAGATGGGGAGAGTCACCCCGGACACCCTGTTCCACGTGGAACAGGGCCAATGTGTTGAACTGATACAATAGCTCTCTATACAAAAGGGTAGCTTTATGACCGCTGATACCGATTACAACTCGGGGCAGATCAAGGTGCTCCGCGGACTGGATGCCGTGCGTAAGCGCCCCGGCATGTATATCGGGGATACCGACGACGGCTCCGGTCTCCACCATATGGCCTTTGAGGTGGCCGATAACTCCATCGATGAGGCCCTCGCCGGGCAATGCACTGAGGTCAGCATCACCATCCACCACGATAACTCGGTGACGGTTTGTGATAATGGCCGAGGTGTACCCGTGGACCTGCATTCGGAGGAGGGTCGCTCCGCGGCCGAGGTCATCATGACCGTCCTGCACGCGGGCGGAAAGTTCGATAACGATTCCTACAAGGTATCGGGCGGCCTCCATGGTGTTGGTGTGTCCGTGGTTAATGCCCTCTCCGAGCGCTTGCGCCTGGTGGTGAAGAAGAACGGGCGTATCCACATGCAGGAGTACCGCGACGGCGCACCTGTGTCACCGCTGGAGGTCGTGGGCGAGACCGATGGCACCGGTACCCAGATTACCTTCCATGCCAGTCGTGAGATCTTCAGCAATATCGACTTTAACTACGATATCCTCGCTAAGCGCTTCCGCGAGCTGTCATTCCTGAATCCAGGGGTTCGTATCGTGCTCAAGGACGAGCGTAGCGACAAAGAGGACGTCTTCGAGTACGCGGGCGGTATTCGAGCGTTCGTCGAGCACCTCAATAAGAACAAGCAACCCCTTCACGACAGCGTCTTCCATCTCAAGACGGAACGCGACGATATCTGGGTCGAGATCGCGATGCAGTGGAGCGACTCCTATCAGGAGTCCATCTTCTGCTTCACTAATAATATCCCGCAGCGCGATGGCGGCACCCACATGGCCGGGTTCCGGGCCGCGCTAACGCGGACGCTGAATGCCTACATGGATTCCGAGGGTTACGCCAAAAAGCTCAAGGTAACCCCTTCGGGTGACGATATCCGCGAGGGCCTAACGGCGGTCGTCTCCGTGAAGGCGCCCGATCCGAAGTTCTCGTCGCAAACCAAGGACAAGCTCGTCTCACAAGAGGTCAAGAGCGCTGTCGAGTCTACCCTCGCCCAGGCACTCAACGACTTCCTCTACGAGAATCCGGGTGATGCCAAGGCCATCATCGATAAGGTCGTCGACGCTAGCCGGGCACGCGAGGCGGCTCGTAAGGCCCGGGAGATGACTCGCCGCAAGGGCGCCCTCGATGTCGCGGGTCTGCCCGGTAAACTCGCAGACTGCCAAGAACGCGATCCCGCGCAATGCGAGTTGTATCTCGTTGAGGGCGACTCCGCCGGTGGCTCCGCCAAGCAGGGTCGCGATCGGCGCTACCAGGCGATACTGCCTTTGAAAGGTAAGATCCTTAACGTCGAGAAGGCCCGCTTCGACAAGATGCTGTCGTCCGCCGAGGTCGGCACCCTTATTACGGCCCTCGGTTGCGGTATCGGCAAGGAGGAGTTCGATCCGGATAAGTTGCGCTACCACCGCATCATCATCATGACGGATGCCGATGTCGACGGATCGCATATCCGGACCTTGCTATTAACCTTCTTCTACCGCCAGATGGCAACCCTGGTCGAGCGTGGCCACATCTATATCGCCCAGCCGCCCCTGTATAAGGTCCGGCGGGGCAAGCAGGAGCACTACGTCAAGGATGACGACGAGCTCACCGAGTATCTGCTGCAGCTCGCCCTGAACAATGCCCAGCTCAACCCAGGCGGCGACATCCCGCCTCTTGGTGCCGAGGCCTTGGAGCGCCTCATTCACCAGTACTTCCGAACCATGGACATGATCGAGCATCTGGGGCGCCGTACGGATACCCAGATCCTACGTGGCATGACTGCCCTGCCACCGCTGGCGGCCAATGACCTCACCGACGGCGAGGCAATGGCACGCTGGTTCGAGCGCTTGGAGGCAGCTATCAATGAAGGCCTGCCCACCGGGACGTCCTACCAGGCCAAGGTCAATACGGGCGCCGATGGGGGGTTCCAAGAGGCCGTCATTACGAAACGCATGCACGGTATCCTCTACCCCTATACCTTTCCCGCTCAGTTCTTCCTGTCGCAGGAATACGAGACCATCCGTGACCTGAGCAGTGCGCTCGACGGCCTCCTTGCCGTGGACGCGGAAGCTCGCCGGGGTGATCGATCGGCTGCGATTACTACCTTTGAGGAGGCCGTCCAGTGGTATATGGCGGAGGCTAAGCGTGGCCTGACCGTCCAGCGCTACAAGGGCCTAGGCGAGATGAACCCAGACCAGCTCTGGGAGACCACCATGGACCCCGATGCGCGCCGACTACTACAAGTCCGCATTGAGGACGTCATTGCGGCGGATGATATCTTTACCACCCTCATGGGCGATCAGGTTGAACCCCGGCGCGATTTCATCGAGGACAATGCCCTCCATGTGTCCAATCTCGACGTGTGATCCGCCGCCTTTATCACTATCGTGATTACCGTACGCGGGGTGCGGCCGACTTCTTCGGTCGCCGCCATAACGGCTCACCCCGTTGCCCGGCCTTAACCGCCCTGGCGTAAGGCTAGTCGAGCTTGCGGCTGTAGTGCGTACCGCTATAGCCGTCATCGGAGATCGCTGGCATGACCGTCTCAATGGCATCAGCGACGGCCCCCATGAGCGCGCCGGGCTCACAATCGTTGCTGGCTAGAGGCGGCCGGATGCGTACACGGATCGTGCCAGGGTGTATTAGGAATCCGCGCCGCGGCCATATCTCGCCCGCGTTATGGGCGACGGGTATGATCGGGTAGCTGGTCTCGCACGCCAAGATCGCGCCTCCGATGCGATAGCGCCCTCGTTGGCCGGCGGGCACACGCGTACCCTCGGGAAAGACCACCACATAACGCCCGCGGCGCAGGCGATCGCCCCCTTGCGTAATAATCTGCTGGACGGCCTCGCGCCCGGCGCCACGATCAATGGCAATGGGCTGCATCAGCCTCAGGGCCCATCCGAAGAACGGCAGACGAAGCAGTTGCCGCTTTACGACCCAGCTCTGCGGGTGGAACCAGGTTGCCAGCGCGAACGTCTCCCACGCGCTTTGATGCTTTGAGGCGACCACCGCGCCGTGGGCCGGCACGTTCTCAAGACCCTGTACCTCGACTCGTACACCGCAACACACGCGAAGCCACCAGAGCACCCAGCGGCACCACTTACTAATGAACCCGTATCGCATCCGAAACGGCAGCACAGCTGTCGCGAGACTGGGAATGCCCCAAACAGGGATGGATAGGAAGAGCCCGGTATGGAATAAGCAGGACCCACTAACCACCCGAATTGATCGCCCTAACCTCATGGCTCGCTCCGTTGTTCCCCCTCGGCGCGCAATAGGGCATCAGCGGCGGACGCCAGATCCGGGAAGCTCTCGACGCCTTGGGCACAATCCCCTGCCAGCACCCGTGCACCATGACCGGTACGCACCAGAACCGGGCGCACGCCGGCGCGCCCGGCGGCTTCCAAATCCCGCGTACTATCGCCGATGAACACCGCCTCCCCTGGCGCTATGCCGAAGGCCTCGCACGCTTGTTGCAGTAGTCCCGGTGCGGGCTTGCGGCACGCGCAGCCGGCCTCATCGGTGTGCGGGCAGACGAAGAAGTCAACGACTCTGCCGCCCCGCGCCGCGACCTGTGTACGTAGCTGCTGATGGATCGCGTCAACAACCGACCGTGAGACGAGCCCCCGCGCAACGCCCGATTGATTGGTGCAGATCGCGATTGGCCAGCCCTGAGCACTTAAGCGCGCGATCGCGTCCAGGCTACCTGGAATCGGTTGCCAGTCATCCAGCTGGCGGATGTAGTTAGCCGAATCCCGATTGATAACGCCGTCGCGATCGAGTAGGACCAGCCGCATGGGCCGAACCGTCCCTCAGCCCTGGAGCTCGGCGAGATCGGCCACCTGGTGGAATAGGCCCGCCAAGTGGCTTAGCAGCGCCAGGCGGTTGTGCCGCTGGGCTGCCTCCTCGGTCATAACCATGACTTCCTGGAAGAATCGATCGACGGCATCACGCAGCCCCGCGAGCGTGTTGAGTGCATCGCCATAATCCCCATCGGCGATGGCCGGCCCGACCTTTGACTCCGCCGCCTGCACGGCTTGCCAGAGCACGATCTCGGCTTCCTCGCTCAGATCAGCCTCGGACACGTCCCCGACGTCGGCCGCCTCGGATTTGCGCCGGATATTGCGGATGCGCTTATCGGCTTCCGCCAGGGCCAACGCCTCGGGGCGGCTGCGAAATGCCTCGACCGCCCGCAACCGCCGATCGAAGTCCTTCGGCTGGGTTGGATCCTGCCCCAGAACGGCGTCGAAGCTATCGGGGCTCAGTCCCTGTTCGCGATAGTAGGCGCGTAGGCGTTCCATGAGGAAATCCTCGACCTGGCGTACAGTATTGGACGCTAGCGGAACCCCCTGCTCCTTAAGGGCTGCCGCGGCCTGCTCCAGGGCTCGTCGAAGATCCAGCGGCCAGCCGCCTTCGATGGCGATACGCAGTGCGCCCAGACCCGCGCGTCGTAGGGCAAAGGGATCCTTGGATCCGGTCGGTGGTTGGCCTATCCCGAACAGCCCCACTAGCGTATCGAGGCGCTCAGCCATTGCTACCATCGCCCCGCATCCGCTAGTGGCTATGGAGTCGCCGCCGAACCGGGGCTGATAGACCTCTCGAAGCGCCTGGGCGACCAGGGGGCCCTCGCCATCCTCCAGCGCATAATACTCACCCATAATGCCCTGAAGTTCCGGGAATTCATCGACCATTTGGGTAAGTAGATCGGCCTTGCTTAACCACCCCGCCCGCGCTGCGGCGTCGCTATCAATACCCAGTTCGTGCGCTAGGCTCTGCGCCAGCCGCGCGACCCGAGAGCTTTTATCGTAGAGCGTGCCGAGCGTCTCCTGGAAGACCACATCATGCAATGCCGGTACGCGTTCGACGAGACGCGTGCGCCGATCCTGATCCCAAAAGAAGGCAGCGTCCGCGAGTCGCGGGCGAATCACGCGCTCGTTGCCGGCAATCACTTGGGCGGGGTCACGGCTAGCTAGATTGGCGACCGCCACAAACCGTGCCATCAATCGCCCTTCCCCATCGCGAATGGGAAAATACTTCTGGTGGTCTTCCATGCTGGATACAAGCGCCTCCGGCGGCACCCTGAGGAAATCCCTGTCGAAGGAACCCACCATGGCGACCGGCCACTCGACGAGCGCCGTGACCTCATCCAGCAGTTTGTCGTCGATCTCGACCTCACCGCCAGCCTCCGCGCCAGAGGCCGTGACTTGATCGCGGATACTCTGGCGGCGCTGTTGCCAGTCCACCAATACATAGCCGTCACGTAGCGCCGTCACGTAGGCGCTGGGGTCACTAAGTTCGATCAATCCCGGGTGATGCGAGCGATGCCCGCGGGTCGTCCGCCCCGCCGTTACCCCGAATAGGCTGCACGGCACAACAGCCCGCCCGTAGAGGACTACGAGCCAATGGACCGGGCGTACAAAGGCGCCTGCGTCTCCGGTGCCCCACCGCATGCGCTTCGGTAGTGGGAGGTTGTCGATACTACGCTCGCTCACGCCCGGCAGGAGTGCCTCGGTGGCCTCGCCCGGCTGCGTTGTCCGGTAGGCGAGCCATTCGCCTTTGGCTGTTTCGAGCCGACCCAGCTCCTCGACGGCGACGCCGCAGGAGTGCGCGAATCCGAGCGCCGCCTTGGTGGGTTCGCCGTCCTCGTCAAATGCCGCTGTAACCGCCGGCCCCTTGCGCTCGATGGCCTGATCCGGTTGTCGTGCTGCCAGTGCCTCGATGCGAACCGCGAGATGGCGTGCTGACGCAAAGCCCTCGATCGGCCCGTGTGGGAGACCCAGATCGTCGAGTTCGCGAGCTACCGCCGCGGGTAAGCTCTCCACCAGCCCTGTGAGTGCACTGGGTGGCAGCTCCTCGGTACCGAGCTCAATGAGCAGATCCGCGCTCATGCCGTTCGCCCTCTGCTGAAATCACCCATAGGAAAGCCCAGCGCTTCGCGACTGGCGTAATAGGTCGCGGCAACCCGCCGCGATAACTCGCGCACGCGGAGGATATAGCCCTGGCGCTCTGTTACGGAGATGGCGTGGCGCGCATCCAACAGATTAAAGGTGTGTGACGCCTTCATCGCCATCTCATACGCCGGTAGCGCGAGGTCGCGATCGATGAGGCGATGACACTCCCGTTCACAGGTCGTGAACCAATCGAAGAGGCTGTGCGTATCCGCCTCCTCGAAGTTATAGATCGACATCTCGCGCTCATTCTGCTGGCAGACATCGCCGTAGGTGACGCGACCGTGCGGCCCTTGCGCCCAGACCAGATCGAAGACGCTATCAACCTCCTGCAGATACATCGCAATGCGTTCCAGCCCGTAGGTAAGTTCCCCGGTAATGGGCTGGCAGTCGATGCCGCCAACCTGCTGGAAATAGGTAAACTGTGTGATCTCCATGCCGTTGAGCCAGACCTCCCAGCCTAGCCCCCAGGCGCCCAGCGTTGGCGATTCCCAGTTGTCCTCGACGAACCGGATGTCATGCACCGTTGGATCAAGCCCAAGCGCCTCCAGGGAGCCGAGATACAGCTCCTGAATCGCCAGCGGTGAGGGCTTGAGCACTACCTGGAACTGATAGTGCTGCTGTACCCGGTTGGGATTCTCGCCGTAACGGCCATCGGTGGGCCGTCGCGATGGCTGCACGTAGGCGGCATGCCAGGGCTCAGGACCAATGGAGCGCAAGAAGGTTGCGGGATGGAATGTCCCGGCACCCACCTCCATGTCCAGTGGTTGCAGCACGACGCATCCCTGCTCGGTCCAGTAGCGTTGTAGTGCCAGGATAAGTTCCTGAAAGGTCATATCGATACTGCCTATAATCTCGGCGACTGAGTCTAACGTCCCCCGGCAAGCCTCGTGATTGTACGCTTCGCGTGGAGGACGGCCCAGACCGAGCACCGCGCTTGCTGGCTGCTCGTGGTCCGCGCTGCTATCATCCCAGACCGCTACTTGGCACCGCCTCGGTGCGTAGCAGCTGAAATTGCACCTACCCGGTGCACTCGTAAGCCCGCTAATTGCGCACTCGTGCACCAAGTCCCCACTCTGCCGGCCCAAGGTATGGTGGCATTGTTCTTGCTTGCGTTTGGGCGCGCAATTGCACCCCACACTCTGAGGGAGGTCAGGATGGCTGAGACAGCCCAAGACGTACTCAAGATGATTACGGATAACGACATTCGATTCGTGGATCTACGGTTCACGGATCCGCGTGGCAAGCAGATGCACGTCACGCTGCCCGCACACAGCCTTGATGAGGAGGCCTTCGAGGACGGCAAGGCCTTCGACGGCTCCTCCATCGATGGCTGGAAGGACATCAATGACTCCGACATGCTGTTGATCCCGGATCCGGCGACGGCCGTTATTGACCCGTTCTTCGACGATCCGACCGTCAATATCACCTGCGACATCATCGAGCCTTCCACGATGCAGGGTTATGGGCGTGATCCGCGCTCCATCGCCCGTCGTGCCGAGGCCTATCTGCAGTCCACGGGCGTCGGTGATAAGGCCCTGTTCGGTCCAGAGCCCGAGTTCTTCATCTTCGATGACGTCCGCTGGGGCGTCAGCATGGCCGGCAACTTCTATAAGATCGACTCTGAAGAGGCCGAGTGGAACTCTGAGCGCGTCTACAACGACGGCAACATGGGCCATCGGCCGAAGGTGAAGGGCGGCTACTTCCCCGTACCGCCGGTCGATAGCATGCACGACATCCGCTCGGCGATGCTTGAGACCCTCACCGAGCTCGGCATGACCACCGAAGTGCACCACCATGAGGTTGCCACCGCCGGTCAGGGCGAGATCGGTACTTCCTACAACACGCTGGTCAAGAAGGCCGACGAGCTGCAGACGCTGAAGTACGTTGTGCACAACGTGGCGGCCGCCTTCGGCAAGAGCGCGACCTTCATGCCGAAGCCGCTGGTTGGCGATAACGGCAGCGGTATGCACGTCCACCAGTCCATCGCTCGTACGGGCGATGCGCTGTTCGCGGGCGACCAGTACGGCGGCCTCTCTGAGACCGGCCTATACTATATCGGCGGCATCATTAAGCACGCCAAGGCGATTAACGCCTTCGTCAACGCCTCGACCAACAGCTACAAGCGCTTGGTGCCGGGCTTCGAGGCGCCCGTCCTGCTGGCGTACTCCGCTCGCAACCGCTCCGCGGCGGTGCGCATTCCGTGGGTCTCCAGTCCCAAGGCGCGTCGTATCGAGGTTCGTTTCCCGGACTCCACGGCCAACCCCTACCTCGCCTTTTCGGCCATGCTCATGGCCGGCCTGGACGGCATCCAGAACAAGATCCATCCGGGCGACGCCATGGACAAGGATCTCTACGATCTGCCTGCCGAGGAGGAGGCGAGCATCCCGAAGGTGGCGTTCTCGCTCGAGGAGGCCCTGGATGCCCTCGACAATGACCGTGAGTTCCTCAAGGCCGGCGGCGTGTTCACCGACGATTCGATCGATGGCTACCTGGAGCTCAAGCGTGAAGAGGTCCAGCAGCTGCGCATGACGACCCATCCGGTCGAGTTCGACATGTATTACAGCGTCTGAGGCACGGATTCGGGCCGGTCCGTTCGGACCGGCCCGCCTCAATCAAACGCTCTCCCCGTATCCCCGCCGGTTACACAAAGCACCACTCTGGTGCACATTGACGAGCAGCGGGGCAATCACGCCACCAGACATCGCGCATCCTAGTGCCGCGCCCTCCCCGCAAACGCACCGTCACGGGGCGTGTCCACCGAGGCATAACCTCTAGTCGCCTTTGGCGCGGTTTTTGCAGTTCCCGAGGTTGCCATGAGTGTGACGATCCAGGCCCAGTACCACGAAATGCTCGAGCATCTGGCCACGGCCGTGCTGCGGCTCGCGCCGGATACCTCCGTGGGCTACATGAACCCGGCGGCTGAGAGTTTGCTCCAGGTCAGTGCGCGTCAGGCCTTGGGTACACCACTCCAGCGCCTCGTGCCCTCGCTGGCAGCGCTGGACTACGCCGTGCGTCTCGCGCGCGAGCGTGACGCCAGCTACACCGAGCGCGAGCATCGCCTCGAGCTCGCGGGCTCGCAGTCAGTAACGGTGGACTGCACCCTGACGCCGCTCGCCAACGGCGATATGCTCATGGAGCTTGAGCAGCTGGATCGCCACCTGCGGATCTCGCGCGAGAATCATCTGATCGCGCAGAACCACGCCATCCAGGAGCTGATCAGTGGCCTCGCCCACGAGATCAAGAATCCCCTGGGCGGTTTACGCGGGGCCGCGCAGCTGCTGCAGGCGGAGCTCCCGAACCCGGATCAACGCGAATACACCGGCATCATCATCGGCGAGGCCGATCGCCTTCGCGCCCTGGTCAATAGCATGCTCGGCCCCGACGGCCGACCAACCATGGAGCCCACCAACATCCATCGTGTCCTGGAGCGCGTGCGCCAGCTCATCGAGGTCGAGGCCCCGACGGGCCTGGCCATCCGACGGGACTACGATCCCAGCATCCCATCCATACCGGCTGCTAGCGATCAGCTGATCCAGGCGCTACTCAATCTGACCCGCAACGCGATGGAGGCGGTGGGCGAGGCCGGCTGCATCACCCTCCAGACGCGCACGCAGCGCCGTTTCACGATCGGTAACACCCAGCACAGCCTGGTGGCGTGCATTAATGTCATCGACAATGGCCCCGGCATTCCGCCTGAGAGCCTCGATCGTATCTTCTATCCCATGATCACGAGCCGCGCCGAGGGCACGGGTATCGGTCTACCCATCGCCCAAATGCTGGTCAATCAGCACGGCGGGCTCATCGAATGTAGCAGCGAGCCAGGCCACACCGTGTTCACGGTTTGGCTGCCTATGGAGGCGACCGATGGCTGAGAGTTCACGCATCTGGATCGTTGACGACGACCGCTCGATGCGCTGGGTCCTGAAGAAGACCCTGGAGCGCGACGGCATGACGGCCGTGCCCTATGAGACCGGCGAGGAGGCCCTGGGCGCCCTCGACCGCCAGCGCCCGGATGTCCTGATTACGGACATACGCATGCCTAACATGAACGGTCTCGATCTGTTGGACGCGGTACAACAGCGCCATCCCCACCTGCCGGTCATCGTGATTACCGCCCACTCCGATCTGGACGCCGCCGTTTCGTCCTACGAGGGCGGTGCCTTCGAATACCTGCCCAAGCCCTTCGACGTTGAGGAGGCGGTCGCGCTGGTCCGGCGCGCCCTCGCCCATAACGCGAGCGACGCCGATGCCGATACTGTCGCCGATGACGCCGCGCCCGAGATCATCGGCGAGGCGCCCGCGATGCAGGAGGTCTTTCGGGCCATCGGCCGCCTCTCGCGCTCCCATATCACGGTCTTGATCAACGGCGAGTCCGGCACCGGCAAAGAGCTGGTCGCCCGGGCGCTGCATCGGCACAGTCCACGCCACGACTACCCGTTCGTCGCCCTCAACATGGCGGCCATCCCGCAGGATCTCATGGAGTCGGAACTGTTCGGTCATGAGAAGGGTGCGTTCACGGGCGCCCATCAGCTCCGGCGCGGCGTCTTCGAGCAGGCTAACGGCGGCACGCTGTTCCTGGACGAGATCGGGGACATGCCCGCCGAGCTCCAAACCCGCCTCTTGCGTGTGCTCGCCGATGGCGAGTTCTACCGCATCGGTTCCCACACCCCGCTCTACACCGATGTGCGTATTATCGCTGCGACGCACCAGAATCTGGAGCAGCTCGTCGCCGAGGGTCGCTTTCGCGAAGACCTCTTCCATCGCCTTAACGTCATCCGGATCCATGTGCCCGCCATGCGTGAGCGCACCGAGGACATCCCCGACCTCGCCGATCACTTCCTACGCCGCGCCGCCAAGGAGCTGAACGTCGAGCCTAAGCGGCTTACGCCGGCAGTGGAGCGCTATTTCCAACAGCTGAGCTGGCCGGGTAATGTCCGTGAACTCGAAAACACCTGCCGCTGGCTCACCGTCATGGCGAGTAGCCAGGAGGTCCAGCGGGAGGATCTACCTCCCGAGCTCTCGAGCGCTCCGGCACCGTCTGAGACGAGCGACGACTGGGAAACGGCCCTGGCGCGTTGGGCCGAGCAGCAGATGACCGACCAAACGCCCGGGGCGCTGGGTGAGGCCCAGGAACGTATGGAACGGATTCTCATCGAGGCCGCCCTGCGCCGGACGGGCGGTCGCCGCCAAGATGCGGCGCGCCTGCTGGGCTGGGGCCGCAATACCCTTACCCGAAAGATCAAGGAACTGGATCTGGCCGTCTGAGCCCGATAGCGCGCCGCGCCACACCGGGCCACAATGGCGGGCTAAGGTATCCCGACACGGGATGACGGAGCCGGGACGGGCCGATGGCGAGCCAAACACCGTGGATTGCGCTGCTAACGATGCTCTTAGCTGTTGCCGCGCTCGTGAGCGCGCGCGATAGCAGTACCGATGATGTTGCCTCCGTCAGCCTGGCGTTATCGCATGATGTCGCGGACTGGCGAGCAAAGGACACGGGGCGCCCCTCGGAGACGCGGTATACGCAGGCCGATATCGAACTCTGGAGTCGCGAGATCCCCGGTATCGAGGTGGGATTAGCCGCTGGTGTCGGCCGTCTAAGCCAGGGCAACGATGCCGTCACGGGCGGGCGTTCCTTTACGGGTCACTCCCTGGGGTTACTGGCACGAAGCCACTGGTCGCTAACCGATAATCTTGGGGTCCATGTCCGCGCCGTCTGGACCTACCATCGCGCTGACGATGACGACATCGACTTCGAGTGGTTTGACGCCTACGGCCGAACCGGTCTGACGGCCGACGCCGGCCGCTGGCGTCTCGGTGGGGGTGCTACCGTAGGTTGGCTCCGCGGTGAGCGCCGGCAGCCTGGCGAGACGCGAGATCTGGAGCTCGACCAGAACCTCGGCGCGTACGCCCGGACGGCGATCCGTACCGGCCGCCGGGGCGAGATCAGTTTGAGCGTCGAGACCGGCCCGCGTCGGGCCGTCAACCTCCGTTTTACGCGCGGCTTCTAGCGGGCCTATGCCGTTCCACGTCGTCTTGCACTGCCCGGAGATACCGCCTAATACCGGTAATGCCATTCGCCTGTGCGCCAATACCGGTGCCGCTCTCCATCTGATCCGCCCGCTTGGCTTTGAGCTCGACGACCGCCGGCTGCGACGCGCCGGGTTGGATTATCACGAGTGGACTCGGCTTCGGGTACACGATGATCTCGCTAGCTTCTTCGATCAGATCGTTCCGACCCGCGCCTGGGCCTTATCCACACGCGGCCAGCGTTATGTCCCGCAGGCTAGGTTCAGCGCCGGGGACGCGCTCGTTTTCGGCTGCGAGACGGCCGGACTGCCAGCCGGCGAATTGGCGAGGTTCGCCGATGATCGGATCCTGCGGCTCCCCATGGTGCCCGGCAACCGGAGCCTCAATCTCTCCAATTCGGTTGCGGTAACCGTCTTCGAGGGCTGGCGCCAGTTGGGCTACCCGGGCAGCGACCTGCCACTACCCCCACCGCTATGATGGCGCGCCCAGCGGCGCGGCGCCTCGAGCGACACAGCCAGCGTTTGCCTAGACACGATGGACGCCGCGTTGCATCAAGGCCTCGGCCGCTTCGGCCGCGCTATAACGACCGGTCATTACCGCCGCCACCTGGGTACAAATCGGTAGCTCAACGGCGTAGCTCGTGGCCAGTGCGACCACCTGCGCGGCCGTCCCGCTGCCCTCGATCGTCTCCGAGCCGAGCCCGCCTAGCTCGCCGCGCCCGAGCGCCAAGCCGTAGCGCCGGTTGCGTGACTGGTCATCGCTACAAGTCAGGACGAGATCACCCATGCCGGCTAGGCCACTGAATGTCTCATCCGCCGCCCCCATTGCCTGCCCAAGGCGCCGTATCTCCGCCAGTCCGCGTGTGATTAGCGCCGCCCTGGTATTGGCACCGAGCCCCAGCCCGTCGGCGATGCCGGTGGCAATGGCGATGACGTTCTTAACGGCGCCGCCCAGCTGCACGCCGACCAGATCCCGACTGGTATAGACTCGAAAGCGCGGCCCCTGGAGCAGCCCGCTCATGGTGGCCTCGGTGACGCTGTCTTCGACCGCCAGCGTGACGGCCGTCGGCTGTTCCGCGGCCACCTCCGCGGCGAAGCTAGGCCCGGACAGGACCCCTCGTGGATGCGCCGGCAGCGCGCGTACCACGCTGGCACCCAACAGCCCATCCGGCGCCAGTCCCTTGGTTGCCCACACCAGGGGGAGACCGGGCTGGATGATCTCGCTGAGGTGTTCCAGTAATCCGGGAAAGGCCTCACTCGGTACCGCAATGATGATGGCCCCAACACCGTCGACGGCCGTTGCGATATCCGCTGTCGGTTCGATGCCCTCGGGTAACGAGAAGCCAGGGAGGTGGGCCTCATTGCGTCCGCTTCTGGCGATGGCCTCGATGCTGTCACGGCGGTGCCCCCACAAACGCACGGGTGCGCCGTGGCGGGCCAAGACCATGGCCAAAGCTGTCCCCCAGGCGCCGGCCCCGAGAACCGCTACCGCGGCGTTACGGCTGCTCGTCACCGCTAGCTTGTTGCTGTTGCTGCGCGAGCTTCTCGGCATAGAGGGCGTCGAAATTGACCGGTGCTAGCACCGTCGGGGGGAAGCCTGCCTTGGTCGTCAGCTCCGAGATCACCTGCCGCGCGTAAGGGAACAGGATGCTCGGGCAATAGCTGCCCAGGATGCCGTGATGCGTGGCCTCATCGAAGCCTTGGACCGCGAAGATCCCTGCCTGCTGGACCTCCACGAGGTAGGCCGTGCGCTCCTCGACCTTGGCGGTCACGGTAATCCGCAATACGACCTCGTAGTTGCCCTCCTCGTCGATCGGCTTGGCTCGCGTATCGAGATCGAGATGCGTCTGAGGCTTCCAGTTGCTACGAAAAATCTCCGGCGACGATGGGCTCTCCAGCGACGCATCCTTAACATAGATCTTGTGGATCGCGAGCTGCTGCTGATCCGACGTGTCGCCCGTGGCGGCGGCCTCGTCGTTATCGTTGTCCGCCATAATGGCCTCTTAGGTTGTTGGGTTTGAGGGGTATCAACCCCGACCCTCGGTGGGCAGGTTCGCCTCTTGCCAGCCGGCTAGCCCGCCCTGGAGCTGATACACGGGGGTCAGGCCCGCTGCCTCGATGCGAGCCAGGATGGCCGAGAGGCTGCGAGCGCCTTCCGCATAGACCACTGCGGGCCGGCCGGCGTAGCCGGCCAGATAATCACCGCGCTGATCCAGGTGTTTCTCTGGGACATTCAAGGCCCCGGGGAGGTGGCGCTTGTGGTAGGCGTTCTCATCGCGGATATCGATGAAGACGGCGTCTTGCTGATTGTACAACCGCGTCGCCGTCGTCGGATCCACGGCGGCGCGTGTGCCGAGGGCGAGATAGATCTCGTTGGCGGCTAGGGCAATAACAACGGCCACCGTAAGCCCGACGAGCATCCAATGGGCGGCGGCGAATTCGAAGACTCTATCCATGGCACCTTGTCTTGCTGGCTGATTGGTTAATTCGCGGCGCCGCGACGACGCAACCCGCAAGACCTTAGCGTGGACGAGAGCCCGCGTCGACGGCAATGCGCTGACCCCGATCGGTCATCGTTGCGCTACGATGATGCCATGCACCGACCCAGCGACCCCCGATCCGTGCTCATCACCGCCACCTGCCTGATTGCCTTGGTCGCCTTGATCAGCGCAATCCCCGTGGTGGCCGACGAGCTCTCGGAGAATAAGGCCCGTTTGCGGCAACTGCGCGAGCGCATCGAAGATGCCAAGGAGGCGCTTGCCGAGGATCGCTCGCGCGAAGACCAGGTGACCTCGAGACTGCGCCGACTCGAACAACGCATCGGGCGTATCAGCAGCGATCTCGATGGCCTCGATGGGCGGGTCCGAGACAAAAGCGAGCGGGTTGCAACGCTGCGTCGCCGCCACCGAGATGCCTCGAGGCGTCTCGAGAGCCAGCGGGCCTTCTTGCGACGTCAGATACGGGCGGCCTACATGCAGGGGCGCGAGCCCTATCTGCAGTTCCTCCTCAACCAAGAGGAGCCCGCCGCGATCGACCGCCTGATGGTCTACTACGATTATTTCAACGATGCCCGCAGCGCGCGGATCGAGAAGGCCGTTACCGAGCTCGAGGAGCTTGCTGCCCTGCGCAGCGAGCTCAGTGACGAGCTAGCCGAGCTCGAGGGGCTACGTCAGCGGCGCCGTGAGCGCCTCGAGACACTGCACTCGAAGCGCCAGGAGCGTGAGTCCCTACTGGATCGCGTGCGTGAGCGCATCGGGGAGCGAGACCAACGTCTCGAGCGTCTGCGCGCCGATGCCGATAAACTAAGCGACCTGGTTGGGCGCCTACGCCGTAAGCTCGCCGACATCCCCGATAACCCCGCCAGCGAGCAACCCTTTGAGTCCCTGCGGGGCGAGCTTCGCTGGCCACTGGATGGCAAAGTCGCTGGTCGCTACGGCACCCGGCGGGCCGAGGGGGTCCAATGGGACGGTCTGCTTATTAGTGCCGAGGCCGGCCAGCCGGTGCGCGCGGTCGCTCGAGGCCGAGTGGTCTTCGCCGACTGGTTGCGCGGCCTTGGCTTGCTGATCATCATCGATCATGGTGATGGTTACATGACGCTCTACGGCCACAATCAGTCCCTGTACAGTCAGGCTGGGGACTGGGTGGCCGCCGGTGATACCGTCGCTACCGTGGGCGCCAGTGGCGGTCGTGAGCAGCCATCGCTGTACTTCGAGCTACGCTCCCAGGGCCAGCCCATGGATCCCACGGCCTGGCTCGGACCGGCATCACCGGCGGGCTAGGCCGATGGCTGTGGTTCAAACGCAACTAACTACATAGAGATACCGATGCGATTTCCCCGCGCGCTCTACCTTGTCACCGCTGGTGTGATGCTCGGCCTGCTCGCGGCCGGCGGCCACACCGTCTGGGCCCAGAACCAGCAGCCCAACCAAGACATCCCGCTGGAGGATCTGCGGACATTCACCGAGGTCATGGCACGCATCCAACAAGATTATGTCGACGATGTCTCCGACGAGACCCTGCTTCGCCATGCGATACGCGGCATGGTCTCGGGGCTCGATCCCCACTCATCCTATCTGGACGCTGACGAGTACCAAGACCTCCAATCGGGAACACGCGGCGAGTTTGGCGGCCTCGGTATCGAGGTCGGCATGGAGAACGGCTTCGTTAAGGTCATCGCCCCAATCGAGGGCACGCCAGCCGCCAAGGCCGGCATCCAGGCCGGCGATACCATCGTGCGCGTCGATGGTAACCCGGTTAAGGGCATCAGCCTCCAGGAGGCGGTCGACCGCATGCGCGGCGAACCGGGCACTGAGATTACGCTCAGCGTCGTCCGCGAGGGTAAGAATCAGCCGCTAGACATTACCATCGAGCGCGCGGTTATCGAGATTGAGAGCGTCGACAGTCGCCTGCTCGATGCCGGCTTCGGTTACCTGCGTATCAGCCAGTTCCAGTCGGGTACGGGGGACGACGCGCTGGCGGCTATTGAGGCCTTGCGCGAGTCGGCTGACGGTTCCCTCAACGGCCTGGTCCTCGACCTCCGCAACAACCCCGGCGGGGTTTTGGATGCCGCCGTTGCGGTCTCCGACGCCTTCCTGACCAGCGGCCAGATCGTCTCCACCAAGGGGCGCATCCGGCGCGCCGATCAGGGCTTCAGCGCGACGCCCAACGACGCCCTGGGTGGGGCGCCGCTGGTGGTCCTAGTCAATAGCGGCTCGGCATCGGCGTCAGAGATCGTGGCCGGTGCGCTCCAGGACCACGGGCGCGCCGTGATCATGGGGCGCACCACGTTCGGTAAGGGCTCGGTCCAGAACGTCTTGCCATTGCCGGAGGGGGCTGCCCTGAAGCTGACAACGGCGCGCTATTTCACGCCTTCCGGGCGGTCCATACAGGCCGAGGGCATCGAGCCCGACGTCCGGGTCGCCCGGCTAGAGGTCGAGCGCTCCGAGCAAGGCTCGCGGCCGCTCAAGGAGGCTGATCTGAGCCGGCACCTGCGCAACCAGGATGGCGAGACAAGGGATGACAAGGACTCGGGCGATTCCCTGGCGAGCGAGGACTATATGCTCGCCGAGGCTCTGAACCTCCTCAAGGGCCTGACGATTCTGGATCGGCGCAGCCAGTGATCCGATGGATGAGCCGCAGCGCCGCGGGCGCGGCGGTGGCACTGGCGCTGGCTGGTACGGCCCTGGCGGGCGAGGCACGGATCGCGATCATTATTGATGATATGGGCCAACACCCTGGCCTCGGCCAGCGTGCGCTGGCGCTCCCGGGCCGCGTCAGCTACGCCTTTCTACCAACGGGAGCCCACACCGCCGAGCTGGCGAAGCGGGCGCACCGCCGGGGGCGTGACGTCTTACTCCATCAGCCCATGCAGCCCGTCAGTCGTTCCGGTGCCGTTGCCGGCGGTATTGGCCTTGACAGTACCCGCCGCGAGATACGGCGCAGGCTCGGGCAGAATCTCGCGGCGGTGCCGCATGCGGTGGGCGTGAATAACCACCAGGGGAGCCTGATTACGCGCCACCCGGGTCACATGAGCTGGTTTATGGAGGGCCTGAGCGAGCGTCGCAACCTGTTCTTCATCGATAGCCGGACCACACCGCGCACCGTGGCCAAACGCATGGCCCAGGAGGCCGGCGTTGCCGCCGCCGAGCGGGACGTGTTTCTGGATCACGACCGCGAGCCGGCCGCGATTGCCGCCCAGTTCGAGCGCCTGGTCCGCATCGCTCGCCGTGACGGTCAGGCGGTTGCGATCGCGCATCCGCATCCCGAGACCCTCCGCGTCTTGGACAGGCGCCTGGCTGGGCTCGCGCGGCGCGATGTCAGACTGGTCGGTATCAGTGCACTCGTCCAGCGAAACGCCGAGGAGGTAAAACCATCATGGCACGTGTCCTCATCCCACTAGCCGATGGCGTCGAGGAAACGGAGGCCGTCACCGTCATCGATATATTGCGTCGCGCCGAGATCGCCGTGGACAGCGTTGGCC
Organism: uncultured Ectothiorhodospiraceae bacterium; assembly: GCA_913055565.1. Lineage (GTDB taxonomy): Bacteria > Pseudomonadota > Gammaproteobacteria > Nitrococcales > Nitrococcaceae > CAJXKP01. The sequence goes on along the minus strand of CAJXKP010000006.1, from coordinate 29,242 downwards.
TCGACAGCGAGCTCGTGACCGCGAGTCGCGGCGTGGTGCTCAAACCCGATCGTGTTATCGATGACGTCAGCGCCAGCGACTACGATATGATCGCCCTACCGGGCGGCGGTGAGGGTGCCAAGCGCCTCATGGCCGACGAGCGCGTGCTCCGAGTGTTGCGCGAGAAAGGCGAGGCGGGTGGTTGGACCGCTGCTATCTGCGCTGCCCCCAAGGTTCTGGCGCGCGCCGGCCTTCTCGGTGGCCGCCGCGTTACCTCGTTTCCCGGCTGGCTGGATGACGAGACGGGACTTAGCTATGTCGAGGAGACGGTGGTTACCGATGGCCCCGTAGTAACCTCGCGCGGCCCGGGCACTGCCATGGATTTCGCGCTAGAGCTCGTGGCGTTGTTGGCCGATACGGCGACCGCGGCCGGGGTTGAGGCCAAGCTCCAGCGGCCGGCGGCGCACCGGCGTTATGACTGAGCCCGTTGCGACGCTCAGTCCCGGGGCCAGCTCGTCAGCCAGAGCAGACCCCCCAAGCCACCGAGGATCCACGATAGCTCCGGCGCGCCGGCCACCATCGCCGGCATATGGCCATCCAGTCCCACCAGCAAGAATGCCGAGATCACGAGCGCTGCGCCGATGGTGCTGGCGAATTGGCGCCGTCCGTTGCGGTGTAAGGTCTGCCTGAGCTCCGTTAGCTCCCGGCGCTGCGCCGCCAGCTGCTTACGTGCCGCGCTCGCCTCGTCCAGGGCGTCGTCAATGCGCCTGGGCAGATGGGGCAGCTGCTCAGCCCAGCGTGGCAGCTCGTGGCGGAGGCTGCGCATGAATTGCTGCACACCGACCCGCTGGCGTATCGATTGCTCCATGAAGGGCTTGGCGGTCGACCACAGATCCAGGTCGGGGTAGAGGTCGCGCCCGAGGCCCTCGACCGCTAGCAGCGTCTTCTGGAGCATTACCAGCTGCGGTTGGATCTCCATATCGAACCGCCGCCCCGTCTGGAAGAGCCGCAGCAGTAGCGCCCCAAAGGAGATCTCCCGCAAGGGCCGCTCGAAGATCGGCTCGCAGACTGCCCGCATCGCGCTCTCGAATTCATCGATACGCGTGCCCTCCGGGACCCAGCCCGATTCCACGTGTAACTCCGCGACCCGTCTATAGTCGCGATTGAAGAACGCCAGAAAGTTTTCGGCGAGATAGTGATGATCGACCGAATCCAGCGTCCCCATGATGCCGAAGTCGATCGCCATGTAGCGCGGGTGGTCGGCACGCGCCGGGTCGGGGTCCACAAAGACATTGCCGGGATGCATATCCGCGTGGAAGAAGCTGTCCCGGAAGACTTGGGTAAAGAAGATCTCGACGCCACGCTCGGCGAGGGCCTTCAGGTCGATACCATGCGCCTTAAGGCGCTCGATGTCGCTGATCTGGATACCGTGGATGCGTTCCATGACCATGACGTTGGCACGCGTCCCGGGCCAGTAGATGGGCGGCACGTAGACGAGCTCCGAGGCCTCGAAATTGCGCCCGAGTTGCGACGCGTTGGCGGCCTCACGAACCAGATCCAGCTCATCGTGGATCGTCTTGTCGAACTCGGCGACGACCTGCACCGGGTGGAGCCGGCGGCCTAGCGACCAGTAGCGCTCGGTTAGCTGGGCCACCGTGTACAGCAGTCGCAGATCTTCCTCGATGGTCCGTTGTATGCCGGGGCGAACGACCTTAACGATGACCTCCCGGCCATCGAGCAGTGTCGCCGGATGGACCTGGGCGATGGACGCCGAGGCCAGGGCATTCTCGTCGAAGGCAGCGAAGGTGTGCTCCAGGGACTCGCCATAGGCCTCGGTGACGATGGCCCTGGCCTGGTCCCCCGGGAACGGCGGCACGCGATCCTGCAAACGCTCCAGCTCGCTCGCGATGTCCGCAGGCACCAGATCGCGGCGTGTCGACAGGATCTGACCGAACTTAACGAAGATGGGCCCCAGATCCTCGAGGGCGAGGCGGATGCGCTCACCGCGCGAGCGCCGATGTTGCCGCAGCCAGCTCCAGGGCATGAAGAGCTTGAGGAAGCGCAGCGGGCGAAAGACGTGCGTCGCCAGGATGACCTCATCGAGGCCATGGCGAAGCAGCACGATATTGATTCGCAACAGGCGAAATAGCAGACGCATACGCGAGCGCATGGGCTAGGTTCCCCTGCCACGGCGCAGGCGCTTGAGACGCGCCTCCAGGCGGTCCACGTCCGCGCGTAGCCGTCGCACGTCTGAGCCGAAATCGTCGATCTCGGCGGCAGTCGGTAGTAGGCGTGCCTCCTCGCTTGCGTATTCGCCGACATCCGTGAGGAAGCGATTGCCCGCGTAGCGCAGCCAGTCGCGCCCACCCCGCGCGCCTTCACCGATGCGACGCGCCAGCGTATCGCCGGTGACCCGGCTGAGCTGCTCCTCCCAGTCGATCTCCAGGGTCGTTGCCAGCGTCTTGACGGCCTGAATGGTCCCGATGTCGCCGCGAAATACGACGTCCCGGCTGCTCTCCCCTCGCGAGGCCGCCAGGCTCATGAGACCCGCCAGCGTGGTCTCCACGGTGGCATGGGCAACGACCGTGTCATCCGCGGGCTCGAGCTCGACGCGCTGGTCGCCGAAGTAGATGTCCAGACGAATCGCTGGCTGGTCGAGCGCCAGGCGCAACCGCCGCCCGGATAGCGGCGCTAGGCGCGCCTGCGCCTCCGGGTCCATGGCAAGGGCCCGGTTGATCGCCTCGGCTAGCAGCCAGCGGCTGTTATCGGTGAGCCATCCAGCGGTCTCTGCCATGCTCGTTCCTAGGTCGCGGCGGGGTTACGGATCATGAGTATGGCTATGTTCACGCGCGGCCGCCAAGCCGGCGAGTGTCTCCCTAGTACACGTGACCGCGGTGGATCGCGACAATGCCCCCCGTTAGGTTCGTGAAATCGACCTCATCGAAACCGGCTGCCAGCATCATATCGCGCAGCGTCTCCTGATCCGGGTGCTGCCGGATCGACTCCGCGAGGTAGCGATAGCTGGCGGCATCACCGGCGACCCATTGGCCAAGACGCGGCAGCACATGTAGCGAGTAGCTATCGTAGACCGGCCGCAGGGCGGGTAGATACAGCTGCGAGAACTCCAGGATGACGGCCAGACCACCCGGGCGCAGGACCCGCCGCATGGCCGCCAGTGCCTTGGTCTTATGGGTGACGTTACGTAGGCCGAAGGCCATGGTGATGCGGTCGATACTCGCATCGGCGAACGGCAGCGCCTCGGCATCAGCGAGGCTGTAGACGACGTTATCCACGATGCCCGCATCGGTCAGACGGTCGCGCCCGACGCCGAGCATGGCCTTATTGATATCGCTGGCGATGACGACGCCTGTATCGCCGACGACCGGCGCTTCGAGGGCAGCCAGATCGCCGGTACCGCTTGCTAGGTCGAGGACTCGTAGCCCCTGCCGCAGCCGGGTCTGGGCCAGCGCCTGGCGCTTCCACAGCCGGTGGAGGCCGACAGACATGAGGTCGTTCATCAGGTCGTAGCGCTCGGCGACGCTGTCGAAAACGGCCCCGACGCGTCGCGTCTTCTCGGCTACCGGCACCTCCTCGTAGCCGAAATGCGTGGTCCCCTCGGCCTTGGATGATTCACTCATCAGCCCTTGTCCCCGTGGCGGTAGCCGGCCTGCGCCAGGGCCTCCAGATACTGGCCCCAGTACTGCTCATGGTTCACCCCCAGATCATACAGCAGATCCCAGGAGTAGAGCCCCGAGCTGTGGCCGTCATCGAAGCGCAGGCGCACGGCATACTGCCCCACCGGCTCGACATCCTGGATACCCACGCCTTCCTTGCCCGTAACCAGGATGGCCTCGCCCGGCCCGTGGCCGCGGACCTCGGCCGAGGGCGAATAGACGCGCAGGTACTCGGCCGGGAGCTCGAAATGCGCGCCGTCATCGAAGCGCAACTCCAGGCGCGCCGTACGCCGATGGAGCTGGATATCGGTTGGGGTGCGGCCGGTGTCCTGGCGCGGCGGGCGCTGCATGCTCGTCTCCCGACTAGAGGATGTAGCGGCTGAGGTCCTCGTCGCGCGCCAGATCGGCGACATGGGAATCGACGTAGGCCTCATCGATGGTGATCGTGTCACCGCTGCGGTCCGGGGCCTCGAACGAGATCGTCTCAAGCAGCCGCTCCATGACGGTATGCAGCCGCCGCGCCCCAATGTTCTCCGTGCGCTCGTTGACCTCCCAGGCGACCTGGGCCAGGCGATTAATACCGCTGTCCGCGAACTCGAGGCTGACCCCTTCGGTGCCCATCAGCGCCTGGTATTGGCGGACCATCGACGCGCTGGGCTCGGTGAGTATGCGCACGAAGTCGCCCACGGCCAGGGCCTCCAGCTCGACACGGATGGGCAGCCGCCCCTGTAGCTCGGGGATGAGATCGGCGGGTTTGGCGACATGGAACGCGCCCGAGGCGATGAACAGGATATGATCCGTACTGACCATGCCGTGCTTGGTGGAGACCGTTGAGCCCTCGACCAGCGGTAGCAGGTCGCGCTGAACCCCCTCGCGTGAGACGTCACCACTGCTGCCGCTGCCCTCGCCGCCCTTGGCCACCTTGTCGATCTCGTCGAGGAAGACGATGCCACTGTCCTCGACGCGCTGCACCGCGGATTGCTTGATCTCCTCCTCGTTGATCAGCTTAGCGGCCTCTTCCTCCGCCAGCACGCGCTGAGCGTCTTTGATCCTGAGCTTGCGCGTCTGGGTGTTGTTGCCGCCGCTGCCCAGATTCTGGAACATGCTCTGGAGTTGGTTGGTCATCTCCTCCATGCCCGGAGGCGCCATGATGTCCATGCCCTGTTGCTGGGCATGGACCTGGATCTCGATCTCGCGCTCGTCGAGCTCGCCCTCACGCAGCTTCTTGCGCATCTTTTGGCGCGTACTGCCGCCGCGATCATCGTCCTCATGGCCGCGCGATCCGGGCAATAGGGCGTCCAGGACGCGCTCCTCGGCCGCGTCATGGGCGTCGCTGTCGACCGCCGCCATGGCCTCCTGGCGCACCATCTTCAGGGCCTGATCCACCAAATCGCGGATGATGGACTCGACATCGCGGCCGACGTAGCCCACCTCGGTAAACTTGCTGGCCTCGATCTTAATGAATGGCGCCCGGGCGAGCTTGGCCAGTCGACGGGCGATCTCCGTCTTACCAACGCCGGTAGGCCCGATCATCAGGATGTTTTTGGGCGTGATCTCAGGGCGCAGTCCCTCGTCGACCTGGAGCCGGCGCCAGCGGTTGCGGAGCGCGATCGCAACGGCGCGCTTCGCCTCGCCCTGGCCGACGATGTGCTGATCCAGTTCGTCGACGATCTCACGCGGGGTCATTTGCGACATGGCCTGTCTGTTCCTCTACGTCGCGGGGGGCTAGGCGCCCACCTCTTCGACAGTTAACTGGCTGTTGGTGTAGATGCAGATATCGGCGGTGATCGTGAGGGCGCGCTCGACGATGCTGCGCGAGTTCATCGCCGTGTTCTCGACCAGGGCCGTGGCCGCTGCCTGGGCGTAGGCGCCGCCGGAGCCGATAGCGATCAGTGAGCGCTCGGGCTCGACCACATCGCCGTTGCCGGAGATCATCAGCGTCGCCGTCTCGTCGGCGACGATGAGCAGGGCCTCAAGGCGCCTCAAGGCCCGATCCGAGCGCCAGTCCTTGGCCAGCTCGACGGCCGAGCGGGTGAGGTTGCCGCCGTGCTTTTCCAGCTGACCCTCAAAGCGCTCGAAGAGCGTGAAGGCATCCGCCGTGCCGCCGGCGAAGCCAGCGAGCACGCGCTCGTGGTAGAGCCGGCGCACCTTGCGCGCGTTGCCCTTCATGACGGTATCGCCCAGGGTCACCTGACCGTCGCCGCCCAGGGCCACGTGCGCGCCGTCGCGGACGGCCAGGATGGTGGTGCCTTGATACTGTTCCAACGGCTGCCTCGTCGCGCTGTTATGACTGGGATTCGCTGTCAGGGGTGTTACGCCGGGTCCGTCGCGCTCGCGGGTGGGCGCGATCATAGACCTCGGCGAGGTGCTGGAAGTCGAGATGCGTGTACACCTGCGTCGTTGCGATGTCCGCATGCCCCAGAAGTTCCTGCACGGCACGCAGATCGCCACTGGATTCCAGTAGGTGGCTCGCGAAGGCGTGCCGGAGCATATGCGGATGGACCGGTCGCCCCAACCCGCCGCGCTGGGCCATGGCGTCCAGGCGCTTCTGGATGGCGCGGTGACCAAGCCGACGGCCGCGTCGCCCGACGAACAGGGCCGGCTCGTCCGAGGTGGCTAGCTGGCAACGCACCGCCAGCCAGTCCGCTAGCGCCGCTCGGGCCTGCCGGCCGATCGGCACCAGGCGCGATTTCGCCCCCTTGCCGGTAACGCGCAGGCTATCGTCGGCCGCCGCGGCGTCTGCTCGCTCCAGGGCGGCGAGCTCGGCGAGCCGCAGGCCGCAGGAGTAGACCAGCTCGAACATCGCCCGATCACGGCATTGGAGCGGATCGCTGGTGTCCGCCCCGGCCTCCAGCAGGCGGGCTGTCTCATCGGGGTCGAGCGTCTCCGGCAGGCGGCGCGTGCTGCGCGGTGCCCGCAGGTCGGCCGCCGGATTAAGGCCAATCCGCCCCTCGCGCTGCAGGAAATCGAATAGCGCGCGCAGGCTGGCCAGATGCCGCTGGATGCTCCGCCCCCCGAGGCCGCGTCGGCGGGCGGCGGCGATGTAACCGCGGACGTCGCCGACGCGCACGGCGTCCCAGTGCGTGATCCCGTTGTCGTCGAGGTAGGCGGCGACTGCCCGCAGGTCGCGACCGTAGTGCTCCCGGGTGCGCGCCGCCAGACGACGGGCGTCCCTCAGGTAGGTGAGGAACTCGCTGATGGTCGCCTCAAGCCCCTCCGACATGGCGTCTACGGGGCCGCGCAACGCAACGCGCGCCCGATGAGATCCGCTAGCCGGGACAGAAAGACCGTGCCCTGGTCGCTACTGAAGCGCTCCGGCTCGGGGCTGCCGATGCCGATCAGGCCCTGCATCGAGCCGTCACCGAAGGGAATGATCGCCGCCGACGCGATGCGCTCGGCACCGTCGCCGAAGGCGAGGCTGAGGTACTCGCGATCAAGTTGCCCGACCAATGGCTTACCCTCGGGTAAGAGCTCGTCACGGCGTGCCACGGCCGGATCCGTGGTGGCCACCACCTCGGCGTTGACCTGGGGGAGCTCGTCGCCGATCAGCCAGATCGTGACTACATCGGCAGCGAAGTCCGCCCGGAGGCTCTCGCGCAACGTCAGCACGCGGCTGTCCAGATCATGCGCCTCGAGCAGTTCCAGGCCTAGGCGGTGGAGCTGCTCGGCGACGCGGTCGTTATCGCGCGCGACCTGCAGCAGCTCCTCCAGCTGCGAGCCGAGACGGTCTCTCTCGGCCCGCAGCAAGCGTAGCTGGTAGGCCACCAACGACACCGCCGGTGCCACGTCGTGGGGGATCGTCAGGTCCGTGGTGAGCTGGCGATGACGTAGGAAGAAATCGGGATTCGCCCGAAGATAGGCCGCAACGGCCTCATCGTCGATCACGGGCGCCTCGGGCTCGGTCTGTTCCTGTGCCATGTTGGATCCCGGATTCGCTAGTTCGACGGCGCGGTCTCACCGGTAAAGACCGTCACCGCGGGACCGGTCATGAGGACCGGTTCGTTGTCACCCCCCCAGTGTATCATCAGCTCGCCGCCGGGAAGCTCGACCGCCACCTCATCGGCGAGTAGCCCCCGAAGCCGACCGGCGACGACGGCAGCGCAAGCGCCCGTGCCGCAGGCGAGCGTCTCGCCAGCACCCCGCTCGTAGACCCGCAGGCGAATGCGGTGGGCATCGAGGACGGCCATAAAGCCCACGTTAACCCGGTTCGGGAAGGCGTCATGGTCCTCAATACGCGGCCCTAACGAGGCCACCGGCGCCGTCTCAACGGCGTCGACGGTAACCACGGCATGCGGGTTACCCATGGAGACGGCGCCGATGGTCCAGTCCTCGCCGGCCGCCGCTAGGCGATACGTGGCGGCGCGTTCGGCCGCGTTAAACGGGATCGCGGCGGGATCGAGAACCGGTGGCCCCATGTCCACGGTGACGGTACCCGCCGCGTTTGTCGTCACGCGGGTCAAGCCGTGGCTGGTCTGGAAGCACAGTTCGCCGGGGCCCGCCAGGCCTTGGCGCTGGACAAAGCGTGCCAGGCAGCGCACGCCGTTGCCGCAATGCTCCACCTCACCGCCATCGGCGTTGTAGATGCGATAGCGGAAATCGGCACTCGGGTCCGTCGCCGGTTCGGCGACCAACACCTGATCGCAGCCGATGCCAAAGCGACGGTCGGCCAGCCAGTGGATCTCGTCCCGGCTCAACTGGGCAGGTCGGGTCACGCCGTCGATGACCACGAAGTCGTTACCCAGCCCCTGCATTTTTGTGAATTCCACGGCGCGCCCTCGCTCGTTATGCCTCGAGGCGGTGCTCGCCAGCCCAGAGGGTGGACCAGTCCTCGCGCTCGCGGGCGACGTGTACCCGCTCGCCGTCGACCAAAAGCTCGGGCGGGCGCGGCCGGCTGTTGTAGTTCGACGCCATGGTGAAGCCATAGGCACCGGCCGAGCGAACGGCCAGCAGATCACCCTCGGCCAGCGCCAGCTCGCGGTCATGCCCCAAAAAGCAGGCGGTCTCGCAGACGGGGCCAACGACATCGTAGCGACCCGCCGGTCGATCCGTTCGAGGCATGACGGGCTCAATCGCCTGCCAGGCGTCGTAGAGCGCGGGCCGCAGGAGGTCGTTCATACCGGCGTCCGTCACCGCGAATGACTTATCCGTGCCGTGTTTCAGATACTCGACGCGCGCTATCAGGACCCCCGCATTGCCGACCACGCGCCGACCGGGCTCGACGAGGAGCCGTTGCGGATAGCCCCGCAGACGGGCCAGCAGGGCATCGGCGTAGGCATCGAGGTCGAGCGTCGGGTCGGCATCGGTATAGGCGATGCCCACGCCGCCGCCGATATCGATATGGCCCATCGCGATGCCCTCCGCCGCGAGGTCGTCCACTAGTGCCAGCGCCCGGTCCAGCGCGTCGACAACGGGGGCGGCGCTGCCAAGCTGGGAGCCGATATGGAAGTCCACGCCCGTGACATCGATGCCAGGCAGCGCCGCTGCGCGCCGGTAGATGCGGTGGGCGTCGTCGATCGCAACGCCGAACTTGTTATCTCGCAGGCCTGTGGCGATGTAGGGATGGGTGTCGGCGTCGACATCCGGGTTGATGCGCAGCGACACGGGAGCCGATTCGCCGCGCTCGCTGGCAACGCGCGACAGGCGCTCCAGCTCGGACTCCGACTCGACATTAAACGCCAGGATACCCGCTTCCAACGCCCGGGCCATATCGCTCGCCTTCTTGGCGACCCCGGAGAATACCGTCTTCCGCGGGTCGCCGCCGGCGGCGAGAACGCGCTCGAGCTCGCCCCGCGAGACGATATCGAAACCGCTGCCGAGCCGCGCCAGGCAATTCAGAACGGCGAGGTTGCTGTTGGCCTTGACCGCATAGCAGATCAGGTGGTCGCGCTCAGCGAAGGCCTGATCGAATGCCTGCCAGTTGGCCTCGATGGCCGAGCGCGAGTAGACATAGCTCGGCGTCTCGAAGCGCTCGGCGATCTCGGCGAGCGAGACGGCCTCGGCGTGGACAACGCCGTTATAGCTTTCAAATCCCATGCGGCAAGCTACTCCATCCAGTGATCATGATGTGGCCCGCGCGAGGGCCTCCGTGGGGGCAGCGCGGTGATGCGCCTGCGAGTTGTTGTCGTCGGGCAGATAGAGCGGCCCCTTCTTACCGCAGCCCGCGAGCGCGCTCAGGGCGATGAGCACCAGCGCGAGGGCCCGCATGCGACGTATCATGATTGCCTCGGGTCGGGATTGGGTGGCCGAGTATACCGAGTAACGCCTTGGCTCGTAACAGCAATTCTCGTCTTGGCCTTCGGGGTGGTCGCTTTAGCCCCTGCCGAGGGACGCCATAAACCGTCCCTGGAGGCTCGACGGCGGCCTTCCCTGGCGCAGACGCCGTCGGTAGGGCCTGACGCGACCACACGCCCTCCCGGGGATCCGTTAATTAGGATTGCTGGGCTCGTAAGCGAGGCGTGGCCTCACCCGCGTGTAGCTAGTAGCCTGCCACCCGCACTGAGATGGCTCGCGAGCGACGGGGAGGCAAGGCAATGACGGATGAGCTGCTGGATCGTGTCGAGCTCGGACCGAGCGAGCAGGCCGAGGCCTGCGTGATCTGGCTGCATGGTCTGGGAGCGGACGGCCACGACTTCGAGCCCATCGTGCCCGAGCTGCGCCTCCCCACGGAGTCGGTGCGCTTCGTCTTCCCCCACGCGCCCAGCCAGCCGGTCACGCTCAACGGCGGCATCAGCATGCGGGCCTGGTACGACCTCCTGGATATCGGGCTCAATGCCCCGCAGGATCGCGACGGCATCACCGCCAACGCCCGACACGTCGAGGCGCTCATGGCCCATGAGAAGGCCCGCGGCCTAGCTGCTGACCGCCTAGTCCTCGCGGGCTTCTCCCAGGGCGGCGCCATGGCCTTGCACACGGGCCTACGCCACGGCGAGGCCCTCGCCGGCATCCTCGCCTTGTCCAGCTACCTGCCGCTGCACGACAGTCTGGCCGATGAGGCCAACCCCGCGAATGCCGCTACTCCCATCTGTATGGCCCACGGCACTGGCGATCCCGTGCTGCCCTTCGAGCTAGGTACCACCAGCCGTGATGAGCTCGAGAGTCACGGCTATAACATCGATTGGTACGAATACCCCATGCAGCACGAGGTCTGCTTGGAGGAGATCCGGGCCATCGGCCAGTGGCTAACCCGGGTACTCGCTCTCAAGGGCTAGCCGGCGGAGGCGCCGTCGTCCCCGCTTACCAGGCGAGCGCGCGCCCGGGCGGTTTGTTGGCGGACCTGCTCGGGGGCGGTGCCGCCGATGTGATCCCGGGCCTGCATCGAGCCTTCGAGCGTAAGGACCTCGAAGACGTCCTCGCCGATGGCGCCCGAAAAGGCCTGGAGCTCGGCAAGCGTCATGGCCGCCAGATCCCGGCCCTGTTCGATGCCGTAGCGCACGGCGCGGCCCACGATGTCGTGGGCGTCGCGGAAGGCTACCCCCTGGCGGACGAGATAATCGGCCAGATCCGTTGCCGTGGCGAAGCCACGCCGTGCGGCCTCGCGGGTGTTGGCGCGCTTGACCGCTAGCGCCGGCACCATGTCCGCGAAGGCGCGTACGCTGTCGCAGACGCTGTCGGCGGCGTCGAAAAGTGGCTCTTTGTCCTCTTGGTTATCGCGGTTGTAGGCGAGCGGCTGCCCCTTCATCAGCGTTAGCAAGGTGTTGAGGTCGCCCTGCACGCGCGCGGTCTTACCGCGCACGATCTCGGCGACGTCCGGGTTCTTTTTCTGGGGCATGATCGAGCTGCCGGTGCAGAAGCGATCGGGTAGCTCGATGAACTCGAACATGGGCGAGGTCCAAAGGACCAGTTCCTCGGCCATGCGCGAGAGATGGGTCATGATCAGCGACGCCGCACTGACAAACTCGATGGCGAAGTCCCGGTCCGAGACCGAGTCCAGGGAGTTGTCACTGGGGCGCTCGAAGCCCAGTGCCTGGGCCGTGTCATGGCGATCGATGGCGAAGGTGGTACCCGCCAGCGCCGCGCTGCCTAGCGGCGAGACGTTCAGCCGCGCGCGGGTGTCGCGCAAGCGTCCCTCGTCGCGGACCAGCATCTCGTACCACGCCAGCATGTGGTGGCCGAAGCTAATGGGCTGAGCGACCTGTAGGTGGGTAAAGCCCGGTAGCGCGGTCTCGGCCTCGCGTTCGGCCAGATCCACCAGGCCCAGCTGGAAGCGTTGCAGCAGGCGGGTGAGCTCGTCGATGGTCTCGCGCAGCCAAAGCCGGACGTCGGTGGCGATCTGATCGTTGCGGCTACGCCCGGTGTGCAGCTTCTTACCGGCGTCACCGATGCGCTCGGTTAGGCGCTGCTCGATGTTCATGTGGACGTCTTCGAGCGATGCGGACCACGGGAATTCGCCGGCCTCGATCTCCGCGGTTATGCCGTCGAGGCCTTCCAGGATGAGGTCGGTCTCGGCGTCGTCGAGTACCCCTACCCGATTGAGCATCTGGGCATGGGCGCGCGAACCGCGGATGTCTTGTCGATACAAGCGCCGGTCGTAATGCTCTGACGCCGTAAAGGCCTCGACGAACGCGTCGGTGGCTTCGGTGAAGCGGCCCGCCCAGAGCGGGTCCGCGCCTTGGCGGTTGGTCATGATCCATGCCTACGGTCGGTGTACGAGCCGCGAGTATACATGCCCGATCCGGATGGCTTGCAGTCGTGCCAACCCCACGCTTGCGTTGTGCTGGCCACTGTGGTCGCCTCGTGACTAGGCCACTGCAGAAGCGATGCCGTCCGCATGATGGAGCGTGCCACTACTACAGCGGGCGATGACGGCAATTTCCTGCCCAACTTCTGCACCATGACCAGCGTCCTGTTAGTCGTGGTCGGCGGGGAGCTCCTGGCCTTCGTCCTGACCCTCGTCCAACCCGGAGGGGGGAGCTGGGCCTTCCTGGGTCTGATCTCGCTGTATGTGCAATGGGTCGTTCTGGGCAGTGCTGCTCTGCTGTGCGTCCTGCGCCGGCCGTTGGCGCGCCTGGGCGATGTCGGCTGCGCCCTAGCGAGCTTCGCGGTCATCCTTGGCGTGGCGCTCCTGGTAAGCGGCGGCGTGGCGCGGCTACTCGGCGGTGAGTCCTGGGATGACGCGGCCTGGGGGTGGGTCGGGAGAAGCCTGTTGGTAGCGGGCATTATCGCGGCCGTGGTGTTGCGCCACTTGTATGTCCAGCAGCAGTGGCGCCGGCGTATCCAGGGGGCCGCGGCGGCGCGCATCGATGCCCTGCAGGCGCGCATCCGTCCCCACTTCCTCTTCAATAGCCTCAATACCATCGCGGCGACCATCGCCACGGATCCGCGTAAGGCGGAATCCCTGGTTGAGGATCTCTCGGATCTGTTCCGCGCCAGTATCGGTCAGTCACAGCGCCTGATCCAGCTGGCCGACGAAGGCCGTCTGGCGAGTAGTTATATGAACATGGAGCGGCTCAGGCTGGGGGAGCGCTTGGTGGTGGATCAGGCGCTGGACGCCTTGCCGGAGGACGCCCTGATCCCGCCGCTGACGCTGCAACCGCTGCTTGAGAACGCCGTTTACTATGGCGTCGAGCCTAGCGAGACCGGGGCGTGCCTACAGCTAAGTGGCCGCCGGGAGGCCGATGAGCTGGTGATCACTGTGGCCAATCCGGTGCCGCCGCAGCGCTGCCGGACGGGGCCGGGTTTTGGCACCGCGCTGAATAACGTGCGCGAGCGCCTCCAGCTCGCGTTCGGTGACCGGTCTACTTTGACGACCCGCGAGGATGGCGGGGTCTTTCGGGTAACGGTGCGGCTACCCTACCGTCGAGGAGGCAGGGATGAAGATTCTGATCGTGGACGATGAGGCGCCGGCGCGCGCGCGCCTGAGGAGCTTGGTCGATGAATTGGGCGGTCATGAGATCGTCGCCGAGGCCGCCAGCGGCCAGCAGGCCCTGGACGCCTGCCAGGCCCAGGATGTGGAGGTGGTCCTGCTGGATATCCGCATGCCCGGTATGGACGGACTGACCAGCGCGGCTCGGCTGTCGCAGCTCGAGCAGCCACCGGCGATTATCTTCGTCACGGCCTATGGGGACTACGCCCTGGAGGCCTTTGATACGGCCGCCATCGACTACCTGCTCAAGCCGGTCAGGCAGCAACGCCTCGCCAAGGCCCTTGATCGCGCTCGGCGGCTCAACCGCGCGCAGCTCGAGGCCTTACAGGCTGAGGACGGCGACGGTGCGCGCGAGCATATCCTGTGTAACCGGCCCGCGGGCGCGGAGCTGGTGCCTATAGCGGACATTGCCTATTTTCTGGCCGACCAGAAATACGTCGCCGTCCATCACCGCGCTGGTGAGGATCTCATCGAGGAGTCGCTGCGAAGCCTGGTCTCGGAGTTCGGCGATCGGTTCGTGCGCATCCACCGCCGGGCCTTGGTGGCCCGTGATCGGCTGGCCGGCGTCGAGAAGGGGGAAGATGGCCGGGTCTACGCCCGCCTTCACGGGCGCGACGAGCGCTTGGAGATCAGCCGTCGCCATCTGCCCCAGGTTCGCCGCTTGCTCAAGTCGGCGTCTGCCTGAGGGATTCGGCGCGTTGAGCCGCCAGCCCGGGTGGTGCACTATGCTGGCCTGCGACTAAGGGAGCCCTTATGCCCGCTGAGGAGCTGTGCATCGCAACCCGGAAGAGCCCGCTCGCCATGTGGCAGGCCGAGCACGTGGCTGCCGAGCTAAGGCGCCAGCACCCGGCGCTAACGGTCTCGCTGGTCGGCATGAGCACCCGCGGCGATGAGGTGACGGATCGGCCGCTGGCCGGTATTGGCGGCAAGGCGCTGTTCGTTAAGGAACTCGAGCGCGGCATCGATGATGGCCATGCGGACATCGCTGTCCACTCCATGAAGGATGTCCCGGGCGAGCTGCCGACTGGCATGCACGTGCCGGTTATACTCACCCGGGAGGAGCCGTGGGATGCCTTTGTCGCCAACGATTACGCCAATCTGGCCTCCCTGCCGCCGGGTGCTCACGTCGGAACGGGTAGCTTGCGTCGTGAGTGCCAGTTGCGGGCGCGGCGACCGGACCTGGCGGTGAGCAACCTGCGCGGTAACGTCCAGACGCGGCTGAGGAAACTGGATGATGGGCTCTTTGATGCCATCGTCCTGGCTGCCTCCGGGCTGCGCCGCCTTGGGCTCGGTCATCGCATTAGCGACGTCATGGCGCCGACGGACAGCCTGCCGGCCGTTGGGCAGGGGGCCCTGGGGGTTGAGTGTCGCGTTGATGACGACCGGGTTAACGACCTGATCGCGGGCCTGAGAGACCCCGACAGTGATGAGCGGGTGCGTTGCGAGCGCGCGGTCAATCACCGCCTCGGGGGCAGCTGCGACGTCCCCATTGGTGCGTACGCCTGCATCGAGGGCGAGGCGTTGTGGTTACGTGCGATGGTCGGACGCCCCGACGGTACCCGGGTCCTGTATGCCGAGGGGTGGGCCCCGCGCGGCGAGGGGGCGGCGTTGGGCTGGCGGATCGCCGGCGAGCTCATCGATCAGGGCGCTGAGCCCCTGCTAACCGAGCTGGGGGCCCGGTGAGCAAGGGGCTAGCGGGCACGGCGGTTTTGGTGACTCGCCCGGCGCCACAGGCGACGGCATTAATCGAGGCCCTGGAGGCGGCCGATGCCACGGTGATCGCTGTGCCGGGCATCGAGATCGAGCCGCTAATGCAAGGCGAGCTGGCAGGGGACGCGCTCGCCCAAGGGCGCGCAAGTGACTGGCTGGTGTTTATTAGCCGCAACGCTGTCCGGCACGGTGTGGGCCTGTTGACCGAGTGCCTGGGTGAGACAGGCCGCCGGCCGCGAGTCGCAGCCGTTGGGCCCGGGACGGCCGAGGAGCTCACGCGGCATGGTTGGTCGGTCGACGCGGCCCCGGTGCGCGGGGGCGGTGGCGATGATCTGCTCGCCGAACCGGCATTCGAGCCCTCCGCGGGGGAGCGAGTGCTCATTGTGCGCGGTGAAGGCGGTAGCGATTCGCTGGCGCAGTCCCTACGAGCGCGCGGCGCTGAGGTGGCGCTGCTGGCTGTTTATCGGCGTCGGCCCGCGACAGTGGATCCGCGGGCGTTGCGATCGGGCTGGCAGTCAGCGGATCAGCGGGTCACAATCGTGACCAGCGACGGCGGGATACGCGCGCTGGTGGCGGGGCTACCGATGGTTGAGCGGCGGGCGCTTCTGCGCAGCCATCCGGTGACCATCAGCCAGCGACTCGCCGACACCGCAAGGGCGCTTGAATTCAGCGAGCCGCCGGTGGTGACCGACGGTACCGGAACGCCTGAGCTTGTCGCGGCCGTGCGCCGGGCGGCCGCCGGAGACGAGGAGACGCCATGAGCGAGAACGAATCCGATCATAACGAGGGCGAGGCGGGGGCGACATCGTCGTCGCGGGCTCTGACGCCCTCGACGGACGACGGCGTAACCCATGCGCCGCCTAATAATAGGCTGGCAATCACCCTGGCACTCCTCGCCCTGATCCTGGCGGTGCTGATAACGGGCGCCGGCGGCTACGGCGGCTGGCGTGCTTGGAATAAGCTCACCGACGTCCGGGCGCAGGCGGAGGCAGCGGCCGCGGAGGCTTCCCAGGCGAGCTCCCGGGCCGCGGAGGGCGTCCCGGCGAGCGAGCTCAATGATCGGGCCAGTCGCCTGGCGTCGCGCATCGACCAGCTCAATAGCCGGGTCGAGAAGCTCGCCGATGACGTGGCCGGCAGTGATGACGGGGTCACCGAACTCCGGGAGCGCATCGCGGCCGTGGAATCGGCGCGGGAATCGTTGAATCAGCGCATGGCTGAGGTGGAATCCATCGCGCGCACCAACAAGGACGAATGGAAGCGCTCGGAGGCTGCCTACCTCGCTACAGTGGCGGTCCACCGGCTGCGGTATTATCGCGATATCGATGCCGCGCTGGGCGCGCTCAAGGAGGCGCATGAGCTGCTGTCCGACTTTGGTGGCCAGTACATCGAGGCGCGCAAGGGTGTAGCGCGGGCGATCGATCGGCTCATCGAGGTGGACCCACCGCGCCTGGATGAGTTGCGCCAGCGGCTGGCGGCTCTCGACGAGGCCGTCGACGGCCTGCCGGCCGACGGCCTGAGGAGCGCAGCGGTGATGGCTCCGGCTCGGGCGATGAGCCAGCCCGAATGAAGGGCGACGGCTGGCGGGCACGCGCCGGCCACGCCTGGGATCAGTTCACCGGCTCCCTGGGCGAGCTCGTCAAGGTCTCGCGCAAGGGCGAGGGGGCACCGCTGCGAACGCCGGCGGAGCGCTTCTTCCTGGTGCATAACCTGAAGCTCCAGATCGAGGCCGCGCGGCTGGCGGCCATGCGGGGTGATCAAGCAGCGTTCGAGGCCAGCCTGCAACGCGTCCGCGGCTGGCTCGGTACCTATTTCGCCACGACTGATGAGCGCGTCGCGGACTTGCGCGAGAAGGCCGCCAAGCTGGCCGAGGCCAACGTCAGCGTCCAATTGCCCGAGATCGCGCCATTGGTCGAGCGCGTGCGCTCGTTCGAGTAGAGGAGACCGCCATGGGCACTCTCATTCTCGCCGTGGTGATCCTGATAGGCAGCGTCGTCGCTGCCCTTTGGTTTCGGGATAACGCTGGCCTGGTCTACATCGAGATCGGCCAGTTGCAGCTGGAGACCAGCGTTATCGTCGGTATCGGGGCGCTGTTGCTGGCGTGGTTGATCCTGAGTGTCGCGTTCGGTTTTCTGCGGCGCCTCTGGCGGGCGCCCCGCGGTATGCGGCATTGGGCGCTCGGTCGGCGCTATAAGCGAGCGCGGCAGGGATTGGTCAACGGGCTGGTCGAGATCGCTGAGGGGCAGTACAGCGCCGCCGAGCGCACCTTGTTGGCCAGCAGCGAGGCCGTCGAGATGCCGGTGTTTAACTATCTCCTGTCGGCCCTGGCCGCGCAGCGGCGCGGTGCCTGGGAGGCGCGGGACGAGTATCTGCGCCGCGCCGATGAGGCCGAGCCGCGGGCCCGCGTGGCCGTCGGCTTGCTGCAGGCCCGTCTGCAGGCGGATGCGGAGCAGTGGGAACAAGCGCTGGCAACGTTGAGCGCGCTGCGCGAGCGTATTCCAGCCAATCGCAGCGCGCTGGCGCTCATGGCCCGGACGCTCGAGGTGCTTGGTGACTGGGATCGGCTTGGTGGTCTGTTGCCGGAGCTGCGACGGCGCCAGGCCTTGCCGGATAGCGCGCTCGAGCAGCTCGAGCAGCGGGTCGTCGAGGCGCGTCTGGCCGCGGTCGAGGAGCCGAATGCCCTGGATGACATATGGGAGGGGCTGAGCCGCGATCAGAAACGCCGATCAGCGCTGCGCGCCGCTTACGCGCGGGCGCTGGTAGTGGCGGAGCGCGAAGGCGAGGCGCATGGCAAGCTCAAGGGCTGGCTGCGCCGTGGCCTTGACGATCAACTGCTGCGTGTCTGGGCAGGCCTGTCCGGGGGCGTCGCCAGTACGGCCCTAACCCAGACTGAGAAATGGCTGCAGGCGCAATCCGAGAATCCCGAGCTGCTTTATGCCGCGGGCCGCCTGGCCGTGACTAATGGCGCCTGGGAGCGGGCGCGTTACTATCTGGAGGCCGCCAGCGAGCGCATGAATGACCCGCAGCTTGAGACGGATCTCGCCGAGGTGCTGGAGCGACTGGGGGCTTCGGATGAGGCGCGGCAGTCGTATCGGCGGGCGCTCGGTCGTGACCCCAGCCGCGCGGCGCTGCCGGCCGAGGCCGGTCCGGCGGCGAGTCAGGATCACGACGAGGCCGCGCCCGAGGGCTGACCGCCCTGCCCCTAGCTAGGGCTCGGGGCAAGGCCCCGTCGTCGCGGTAATCTCGGGGTAGGGGCCGTAATGGCATGGCTTGGCGCCGGGTCCTTGACCCGCCAATGCTATCGTTGAGGCCGGTGCCCCGGGCCTTTGCCGGGCGCCTGCTCCAATGGGCCCGGGCGCTCGGCCATCGGCTCGGGTTGGGCTATTCGCTGGCCGCCCCGGGGGCATTGACAATCGCCGCTTCGACGCCTGCGAGGGCGGACATGTTCACGATGCCGCGGACCGTGAGTGACGGCGTCAGGATGTGGGCAGGCTGGGATGTGCCCAGGAGGATGGGACCGATGGACACCGAGTCGGTCACCGTCTTGAGCAGGTTGAAGGCGATGTTCGAGGCGTCGAGTCCCGGCATGATGAGTAGATTGGCCTGACCGGCGAGCCGCGAGTTGGGAAATATCCGGCCTCGGATCGCCTCGTTGATGGCGGCGTCGCCATGCATCTCGCCCTCGACCTCAAGGCCAGGGTCGCGATCCTCGATCAGTGTCAGGGCCTCGCGCATCTTCGCGGCACTGGTTGCGGCCGAGGTACCGAAGCTGGAGTGAGACAACAATGCCACCTTCGGGGCGATGCCAAAACGCCGGATCTCGTCGGCGGCGAGGCTGGTCATCTCGGCGATCTGGGCCGGCGTGGGATCCTGATTGACGTAGGTATCGCACAGGAAGAGTGTCCCTTTCGGCGAGATAACGGCGTTCATGGCGGCGAGGTGGCGCACGCCGGTTCGCCGGCCAACGACCTGCTCAACGTCATCGATTTGGTTCTGGTAGCGACCGCCCAGCCCAGACAGTAGGGCGTCGGCCTCACCGCGTTTGACCATGAGGGCGGCGATAACGGTGTTTCGGGTCCGCACGATGGTACGGGCGCGCGCCGGTGTTACGCCCTGCCGTTCCATGATCGAGTGATAGAGGGTCCAGTACTCGCGGTAGCGTGGATCGTCTCCGGGATCGACCAGCTCGAAATCGGTGTCGGGCTGCATGCGCAATCCGAGCCGCTTGATCCGCATCTCGACGACCTTACGACGGCCGATCAGTATGGGCTGGGCGAGCTGATCGTCGATGACCGCTTGCACGGCGCGCAGGGTTCGCTCCTCCTCGCCATCGCCATAGGCGACGCGCCGCGGATCCTGTTGCGCGCGCTCGAAGATGGGCTTCATCACCAGCCCCGATTGGTAGACATGCTGGGACAGTCGCATGCGATAAGCGGCGAAGTCCTCGATGGGGTAGCGTGCCACGCCACTGTCCATAGCCGCCTTCGCGACGGCCGGCGCGATGCTCGTGATGAGCCGCGGATCGAAGGGCTTGGGGATCAAATAGTCGGGGCCGAAGCGTAGGGGCTTGCCGCCATAGGCGGCGACCACGATGTCGGAGGACTCCACCATGGCGAGGTCGGCGATGGCCTTAACGCAGGCGGTCTTCATGGCCTCGTTAATCGTGCTCGCGCCGACATCGAGCGCGCCCCGGAAGATGAAGGGAAAGCACAGGACATTATTGACCTGGTTGGGGTGGTCGGAACGCCCTGTAGCCAGGATGGCGTCCGGGCGTACAGCCTGTGCCCGCTCGGGATCGATCTCCGGATCGGGGTTCGCGAGCGCCAGGATCAGCGGATTCTCGGCCATGCTCCCGACCATCGCCTCATCCAGGACACCCGGCGCTGATAGACCGAGGAAAACATCGGCATCGGCGACGGCGTCCGCCAGCGAGCGTGCCTGGGTGTCGGCGGCATAGCCCGCCTTGCGCTCGTCCACGGATGCGCTGCGCCCGGTGTGTATAACCCCGCGGCTATCCGTGGCGATGATGTTGGCTGGGTCCAGTCCCATGGTCACGAGCAGATCCAGGCAGGCGATGGCCGAGGCCCCGGCGCCGGACGTGACCAGCCGGACGTCGGCGAGTTCTTTGCCGACATAGCGCAGGCCGTTGTAGATCGCGGCCGCTGTGGTGATCGCGGTGCCATGCTGGTCATCGTGGAAGATCGGGATGTTGGTCTCGGCTCGAAGGCGCTCCTCCACGCGGAAGCAGTCCGGGGCCTTGATGTCCTCAAGGTTTACCCCACCGAAGCTCGGTTCCAGGCTCTTAACGGTATCCACGAGCTTGTCCGGATCGTCCTGATCCACTTCGAGATCGAAGACGTCGATGCCAGCAAACTTCTTGAACAGGACGCCCTTGCCTTCCATTACGGGCTTGGACGCCAGGGGACCAATATTGCCCAGTCCCAGGACGGCCGAGCCGTTACTAATGACGGCGACGAGGTTGGCGCGTGAGGTGACTGTGGCGGCCTCGTCGGGGTCGTCGACGATGGCCTGGCAAGCCGCGGCGACACCGGGGGAGTAGGCCAGGGCCAGATCGCGCTGATTGGCCAGGGGCTTGGTGGGAGTAACCTCAATCTTGCCGGGACGGGGCTGGCGGTGGTACTCAAGGGCCTGATCGGAGAAGTCTTCGGACATGGGCTGGTTATCGCCTTACAGCCGTTGAAGGGTGCGCCGGCCGCGGTCGTGGCAGAGACGCCCCCGGACAGTAGTAAGTCGCGTCGTCTCAACGCGGTCTCATGGTGTTATGGCAGCCGTCGTAGCCAGTCGTCCAGGCGTTCGCGGAAGCGCTCCGCGGCCTCGACGTGCAGGAAGTGGCCGGCGCCCTCGATGGGCTCGATCTCGGCGTTCGGGAAATGGTTACGAAGCCGCTCGTGACTGCCGGCATCACTGGCGTAGCCTGAGCGATCACCATAGAGCGCGAGCGTTGGGCCGTGCCAGCTGGTATCGAGATGGGGGAAGCCCTGGATCACGGCCAGGTTGGCCGCGAGATGGTCCAGTGGGATGCGCCACTGCCAGCCATCGCCGCTGCGTCCCAGATTGGTCAAGAGGAACTGCCGCAGCGCGGGTTCCGAGACATGGGCCGCCAACTGAGCGTCCGCATCCCGCCGCGAGCCCACGCTGCTAAGATCGACGCCCGCCATGGCCTCGATGGTATGACTAAGGTCGTGGTCGTACGGCATCGGGGCGATATCGGCTACTACCAGGCCCCGCACGCGCTCGGGCTTGGTTAGGGCCAGCGCCATGCCCACCTTGCCGCCCATGCTGTGACCGAGGATGACGGCGTCGTTGTAGCCGTAGTGATCGAGCAATGCGACGACATCCGCGGCCATGGCGTCGTAGCTCATGTGCGCACTGTGCGGCGATTGGCCATGGTTGCGGAGGTCGGGTGTATGGACGCGCCACTGCTCGGCCAGCCACTTGGCGTGACTTCCCCAGTTACTGCCCGCGCCG
The DNA here is from genome assembly GCA_913055565.1 of uncultured Ectothiorhodospiraceae bacterium. Taxonomy (GTDB): domain Bacteria; phylum Pseudomonadota; class Gammaproteobacteria; order Nitrococcales; family Nitrococcaceae; genus CAJXKP01. The sequence goes on along the minus strand of CAJXKP010000006.1, from coordinate 7,531 downwards.
TAGAGGCCATGCAGCACGACGATGGGGGGCCCATCGCCTGTGACCGTATCCCTGAGTTCGACCGTGTTGGTGTTCATGACGTCGATCCCTCACTAGCCGATGGCTCGGCAACGCGCTGCACCTGGCGCCTGGTCTAGCGCCCCTGAATGGGAGCCGAGCGCGGCCAAGGCCCAATCCCGTCGACATCAAGGCGTCGACGGGATCGCCGGCGGCGCGGTCACTTCTTCTTCTTGGGGATATACAGATCCGTGAGCGTCCCGGCGGCCGCCTCCGAGGCCATGGCCACGGTCTCGGATATCGTTGGGTGCGGATGCACGGTGAGGCTGATGTCGTGCATGTCGGCGTCCATCTCGATGGCCAGACACACCTCGGAGATAAGATCACCCGCATTGGGGCCCACGATGGCACCGCCGAGGATGCGCTCGGTCTGGGTGTCGAACAGCAGCTTAGTGACGCCGTCGTCGGCGTCCAGGCTCAGGGCCCGGCCGTTAGCCGCCCACGGGAACTGGGCTTTCTCGTAGTCCCAACCCTTGGCCTTGAGCTCGTCCTCCGTATAACCCGCCCAGGCAACCTCGGGATTGGTGTAGGCCACGTTTGGAATGGTGCGCGCTTCGAATGCAGCCTTCTCGCCGGCGCAGCATTCGGCGGCGACCTTACCCTCGTGGGTGCCTTTGTGGGCCAGCATGGGCTGCCCCGCGATGTCGCCGATGGCGTAGATGTGCGACAGGTTGGTCTGCTGGTGCTCGTTGACCGGGATGCAGCGCTGCTCGTCGAGCTCGACCCCGGCGGCCTCGATGTTAATCAGATCGGTGTTGGGTCGCCGCCCAACCGACACCAGTACCCGGTCGAAGCGGTCCGACTCGGGGGTCTTGTCGCCCTCGAATTTCACCGACACGCCGGAGTCATCCGGATGGACCTCAGTCACCTTGGAATTGAGGAAGATGTTCTCGTAGGCGTTGTCGATGCGCTTCTTGTAGATCTTGACGATGTCGGGATCGCCGCCGGCCATGATGCGGTCGAGCATCTCCACGATGGTGATATTGGAGCCGAGGGCGCTGTACACGCTCGCCATCTCACAGCCGATGATGCCGCCGCCGACGACGAGCAACCGCTCCGGGACCTCCTCGAGCTTAAGGGCGTCGGTGGAGTCCATGATCCGCGGATGCGAGAGGTCCATGTTCGGCGGCGCATTGGGCCGCGAGCCGGCCGCGATGATGCAGTTCTTAAACGTCAGCGTGCGCTCGCCATCGTCCTGGGCAATGGACAGCTCATGGGCCGATTTAAACGTGGCATTGCCGTGGATGACCTCCACCTGGCGCTGTTTGGCCATGCCCTTCAGGCCGCCGGTGAGCTTCTCGACCACGCTGTTCTTCCAGTTGCCAAGCTTGGTGAGGTCAATGCTCGGCTCGCCGAAGGTGATGCCCTTCTCCTGGAAGTGCTTGGCCTCCTCCATAACCTCGCCGGCATGGAGCAACGCCTTGGAGGGGATGCAGCCGACATTCAGGCAAACGCCGCCGAGCACCGGAAAGCGCTCGATGAGTGCGACCTTTAGGCCCAGATCGGCGGCGCGGAAGGCGGCGGTGTAGCCGCCAGGACCGGCGCCGATAACGACCACATCGCAGTCGGTGTCGGACGGCGCCGGGCCCGCATCGCTGGCGGCCGCGGATTGCTTCTCGCCGCTACCCTGGGCAGGGGCCTCTTTCGCCGGCTCGTCGGCCTTGGGGGCGCCACCGTCGCCGCCCTCGGCTGGCTCCGCCATGAGGATGAGGCCGCCCTCGCTGACCTTGTCGCCGACGCTGACCTTGACCTCCTTAACGGTCCCCGCGAACGGCGCGGGCACCTCCATGGTGGCCTTGTCGGTCTCCAGCGTGATCAGCGAGTCCTCGGTCTCGACGCTATCGCCGGCACCAACCAGGACCTCGATGACATCAACGGCATCGAAATCGCCGATATCGGGGACGTGAACTTCGGTCACATCAGCCATGGTGATCTTCTTCCTCTCGTTCCCGGGGCCCGCGCCACGGCGGCGCCCGCTTGATTCGGGGTAGCGGGTGTTACAGCACCAGCCGCCGCAGGTCGCTCAGCACACCGCCCAGATAGCTCGTGAATCGGGCCGCCGCGGCGCCGTCGATGACGCGGTGGTCGTAGGACAGCGACAGCGGCAGCATGAGCCGCGGCTCGAACTCCTTGCCGTTCCACACGGGCTGCGTCGAGGATTTCGACACGCCCAGGATCGCTACCTCGGGGGCATTGACGATGGGCGTGAACGCCGTCCCGCCCAGGCCACCCAGGCTGGAGATGCTGAAGGTCCCGCCCTGCATGTCGGCTGAGCCGAGCTTGCCGTCGCGTGCCTTAGTGGAGATGTCACCCAGATCCCGGGCGATGCCGTAGATGCCTTTTTGGTCCGGATCCTTGAGCACGGGCACGACCAGGCCGTTGGGCGTATCCACGGCGACGCCGATGTTGATGTATTTCTTGATGACCAGGGAATCGCCGTCGGCATTGAGCGAGCTGTTGAAGTCCGGGAACTGCGTCAGGGCCGCGGCAGCTGCCTTGACCATGAATGCCAGCGGCGTGAGCTTGACGCCCTCCTGCGCCGCGGCGTCCTTCTGGGCCTGCCGGAAGTTCTCCATCTCTGTGATGTCGGCCTGATCGAACTGGGTGACGTGGGGCACGTTGACCCAGCTTCGGTGCAGGTGCGGACCGCTCTTCTGCTTGATGCGCGATAGCGGCTTCTCCTCGATCTCGCCGAACTTGGAGAAGTCTTGCGGCGGGATCGGCGGGATGCCCGAGCCGCCGGCCGCCGGTGCGGCCCCGGACGCGGGGGCGGTCGCCTGCTCACCGGCGCCAGCCTCCATGGCGCGCTTAACGAACGCCTGGACATCCTCTTTGAGGATACGCCCCTTCGGCCCGCTGCCCGTTACCTTGCCCAGATCGACGCCGAGCTCGCGGGCGAACTTGCGGATCGACGGGCTGGCGTGGGCGAGCTTTTGGCGCTCGGGGTCGATGTCCTGCTGGATCGGCTCATGGTCCATCTCCAGCGACATGCCGGCACTTGGCTCGTCGGGCTGGCGCCCCGAGGTCGCCGGTGTCGGTGAGCTCTTTGGTTGGCCCTCGCCGCCGGAGGCTGCGGTTGGCGGCGCGGCCGCCTCGCCGCCGCCGCTGCCACCGGTCTCGAGGCGCGCGATGATGGTCCCCTCGGAGACCTTGCCGCCCACCTCGGTGAGCACCTCCTTAATGGTGCCCGCATGCGGTGATGGCACCTCCATGGAGGCCTTGTCGGTCTCCAGCGTGATCAGTGGGTCCTCGACCTGGACGGTGTCTCCGGGCTTGACCAGGACCTCGATGACATCGACCTCGTCGAAATCGCCGATATCGGGGACCGGGATGTCGTGGACACCGCCCCCGCCAGCGTTGTCACCCCCGCCGCTAGCGGCGGCCGGTTGTTGATCCGCCGATGGCTCGGGGCTGCCGCCGGCATCGGCGCTGCTGGACGCCTCAGCGCTGTCACCGCCACCGCCGCCGGAGCCAGCGGCGTCGAGCTTAATCACCGACGAACCTTCCGATACCTTATCGCCGACGCTGACCAGGACCTCCTGGACGATGCCCCCCTCAGGGCACGGCACCTCCATGGTCGCCTTGTCGGTCTCCAGCGTGATCAGCGAATCCTCGGCGTCGACGCTATCGCCGCTATTCACCAGGACCTCGATGACATCAACCTCGTCGAAGTCACCAATGTCGGGGACCTTGATCTCCTTGAGCTCTGCCACGGGAACTCCTCCAGCTTGTTATTCGTTGGTGCCGGGGCGCTGTAGCGCGCCCCGGCTGAGCTATGCTGTCTTAAACAGTGACCGGGTTGGCCTTGTCCGGGTCGATGTCGTACTGCTTCATCGCCTTGGTCACCTTATCGGCCTCGATACTGCCCTCGTCGGCCAGCGCCTTGAGGGCGGCCACGGTGATGTGCCAGCGGTCCACCTCGAAGAACCATCGCAGGTTCTCGCGTGTGTCGGACCGCCCATAGCCGTCGGTGCCGAGGCAGACATAGCGCCGGTCGACATAGGGGCGAATCTGGTCGGCGAACGAGGCCATGTAGTCCGTGGCAGAGATGGCCGGGCCCTGGGCATCGGCGAGGCACTGCCGGACCCACGGTACGCGTGGCTCCTGATCCGGGTGGAACATGTTCCAGCGCTCGCAGTCCATGCCGTCGCGCCGCAGCTCGGTGAACGAGGTGCAGCTCCAGACATCGGCCTCAACGCCCCAGTCCTGCTTGAGCAGGTCCGCCGCGAAGATGGCCTCGCGCAGGATAACCCCCGAGCCCAGCAGCTGGACGCGGGTCTTGCCCTGGCCGCCCTTCTGGTAACGATACATGCCACGCAGGATGCCCTCTTGCGAGCCCTCCGGCATGGCGGGCTGGTGATAGTTCTCGTTACCCATAGTGATGTAGAAGAAGACCTTCTCCTTGTCCTCGTACATCCGCTTGAGCCCGCCCTGGATGATGGTGGCGATCTCGTAGGCGAAGGTCGGGTCGTAGGACACGCAGTTGGGGATCACCGAGGTCAGCAGATGGCTGTGGCCGTCCTCGTGCTGCAGCCCCTCGCCGTTGATGGTCGTCCGGCCCGCGGTACCGCCCATGAGGAAGCCCTTGGCCTGCATGTCGCCGGCGGCCCACCACAGGTCGCCGATACGCTGGAAGCCGAACATCGAGTAGTAGGCGTAGAACGGGATCATCTCGATGTCGTGATTGCCGTAGGCGGTGGCCGCGGCGATCCAGCTGGACATCGCGCCCGACTCGTTGATGCCCTCCTGCAGGACCTGGCCCTTCTGGTCCTCGCGGTAGTACATCAACTGGTCCGAGTCCTCGGGCTCGTAGAACTGCCCCATCGGCGCATAGATGCCGAGCTGGCGGAACAGCCCGTCCATGCCGAAGGTGCGTGCCTCGTCCGGGACGATGGGTACCACGCGGTCCTTGATCTTCTTATCGCGCGTGAGCACCGACAGCGCGCGAACGAAGGCCATGGTTGTCGACATCTCGCGCTCGCCGCTGTCCTTGAGCAGGACCTCGAAGGCGCTGAGCTCCGGGATGGGCAGGACCTCCTGGTTCTCGATACGGCACGGCAGATAGCCCCCGAGGGCCTGTCGGCGCTCGTGGAGATACTTCATCTCCGGGCTGTCTTCCTCGGGTTTGTAGAACGGCGCATCAGCGACCTTGTCGTCCGACACCGGGATCTGGAAGCGGTCGCGGAACTGTTTGAGCGCATCCTCGGCCATCTTCTTCTGCTGATGGGTGATGTTCTGGCCCTCGCCGGCCTCACCCATGCCGTAGCCCTTGACGGTCTTGGCCAGGATGACTGTGGGCTGCCCCTTGTGCTTGACCGCCTCGGCGTAGGCCGCATAGACCTTGTGCGGATCGTGGCCGCCGCGGTTGAGCCGCCAGATGTCCTCGTCGGTCATATTGGAGACCATCTGCTTGAGCTCGGGGTACTTGCCGAAGAAGTGCTCGCGCGTATAGGCGCCGCCCTTGGCCTTGAAGTTCTGGTACTCGCCGTCCACGCACTCCTCCATGCGCTGGCGCAGCAGGCCCGTATGATCCTTGGCGAGCAGCGGGTCCCAGTAGGAGCCCCAGATGACCTTTAGCACGTTCCAGCCGGCGCCGCGGAACTCGCCCTCGAGCTCGTTAATGATCTTACCGTTGCCACGGACCGGCCCATCGAGGCGCTGGAGGTTGCAGTTGATCACGAAGATCAGATTGTCCAGCCCTTCGCGGGCGGCCATGCCGATGGCACCCAGGCTCTCCGGCTCGTCCATCTCGCCGTCGCCCAGGAAGACCCAGACATTGCGATCCTCGGTGTTGGCGATGCCGCGGTTGTGGAGGTATTTCATGAACCGCGCCTGGTAGGCACCCATCATTGGCCCCAGCCCCATGGAGACCGTGGGCAGGGCCCAGAAGTCCTGCATCAGCCACGGATGGGGGTAGGACGAGAGCCCGTTCTCGGACAGATCGGCCCGGAACTTGTGCAGATGATCCTCCGTCAGCCGGCCCTCCATGTAGGCGCGGGCGTAGATGCCCGGTGCCGAGTGGCCCTGGATGAAGACCAGGTCGCCCTTATGATTCTCCGTCGGCGCGCGCCAGAAGTGGTTGAACCCGACCTCGTAGAGGGTTGCTGACGAGGCGAATGAGGCGATATGGCCACCGATGCCCTCGCGGTCCCGGTTGGCCTGCACCACCATGGCCATGGCGTTCCAGCGGATGATCGAGCGGATGCGCCATTCCAGCGATTGATCCCCGGGCGAGCGCTCCTCCTGCTGAGGCGGGATGGTGTTCTGATAGGCAGTGGTTGCCTTAAAGGGCAGGGATCCGCCACTACGGCGGGCACTGTCGACCAGCGCCTCGAGTAGGAAGTGACCGCGCTCGGTTCCCTCGTATTGGAGTACCGCCTGTAGCGCCTCGAGCCATTCCTGGGTCTCTTGTGGATCGGAATCACCGGGAATGGGGGTAGGTTTCATCTGTGCAGCCATTGCTCACCTCGTTCGCTAAAGCGCGGTTTCTTGTTAGACCACCCGGTATTGCACTGGCGCGGCGAGGTGCCGCCACCGGAGCCTGTTGTAGGGCGGTGCCTCTAACTGTCGGGCTCGCCGGCCCGTTCGTTGGTCATCGATCGGCGGCCGACGCCGCGCCACCCAACGGCGCGCCGACCTCGCCACCTTGCCATGCTGGCCGATCGCTAACGGCCTAACGCTACCGCATACACCCGGCGCGTGTCGTTGGCTTTCTGCGGCTGACCCTGAGAGGCCGCCTGCGCTTGGCCGACGGCTACGCATCGCCGTATTCGCTCAGCCAGTCTCGAGGCCGCAGCCAGTAGTCGGTCAGGGCTGCCTCGGCGCTGCCGGGCTCCGGCTCATAGCCGTATTCCCAGCGCGCCATCGGTGGCATGGACATCAGTATGGATTCGGTGCGTCCCCCGGATTGGATGCCGAACTTGGTGCCCCGATCGTGGAGCAGGTTGAACTCCACGTAGCGTCCCCGGCGATAGAGCTGGAACGCGCGTTGGTTGCTATCCCAAGGGGTGTTGTGCCGAGCGGTGATGATCGGGGTGTAAGCCGGTAAGAAATGATCGCCCACGGCGCGCGTCATGGCGAAGGCATTTTCGAAGCCGCCCTCGTCGAAGTCATCGAAGAACAGCCCGCCGATGCCGCGTTGCTCATCGCGATGGGGCAAATGGAAGTAGTCGTCGCACCACTGCCGTAGTCGTGGGTAGAGGTCATCGCCATAGGGGGCGACGGCGTCGCGCGCCGTTCGGTGCCAGTGCAGGACGTCCTCGAGCACGGGGTAATAAGGCGTTAGGTCAAATCCGCCACCGAACCACCACGCCGGCGCCTCGCCCTCGGCGGTTGCGACGAAGAATCGGACATTGGCATGGGCCGTCGGCACGTGCGGGTTCCAGGGATGCACCACCAGTGATACGCCCATGGCCTCCCAGGCTCGGCCGGCCAGCTCTGGGCGGCGCTCCGAGGCGGCCGGGCTGTAACCGCC
>CAJXKP010000005.1 GCA_913055565.1 uncultured Ectothiorhodospiraceae bacterium | reverse complement strand
CAGACGCGCGATTGAGCGTGAGCGTTCCCGTTCCGAATAACGCCCCCGGCCCGCGCGTTATCCGGTTAGGGGGCATGGGGTGAGCGGCAGTTCGGTCCACCAGCTACCATCGCAGCTTGTTAACCAGATCGCTGCGGGCGAGATCATTGAGCGCCCGGCCTCTGTCGTTAAAGAGCTCATGGAAAACGCCCTGGACGCCGGAGCCTCGCGAGTGGATGTCACCGTTGAGGCGGGCGGTACCCATTTAATCCGTGTTCGGGATGATGGGGGTGGTATGGGGCCAGAGGATTTGGCACTGGCCGTCAATCGCCACGCCACCAGCAAGATCGCCGGTCTCGATGACTTGGAGCGCATCGGGACATTGGGCTTTCGCGGCGAGGCCCTGCCGAGCATTGGCTCGGTGGCACGGTTGAGCCTGGCCGCTCGGCTGGCCGCGGCCGATCACGGGTGGCGACTGGAGGTCGAGGGCGAGGCCGCGGCCGAGCCCGAGCCGGCGGCGATGCCGCCGGGTACCGTGGCCGAGGTGCGGGAGCTGTTCTATAACACGCCGGCCCGCCGGAAGTTCCTGCGCAAAGAGCGCACGGAGCTTCGTCATGTGCAGGACGTGGTTCGGCGCATGAGCCTCAGCCGCCCCGATGTGGGCTTTTCGCTGAGCCACAACGAGCGCGAACTATTCCGGGTGGCCGGTGCCGCGGACGCGGCCGGGCGAGAACAGCGGCTGGTGGAGCTATTGGGGCGCGATTTCGTGGCGCGCTCGCTCGCCCTGGACGCTGAGGGCGCGGGCATGCGCCTTTGGGGTTGGGCAGGGTTGCCGACGGCCTCTCGCAGCCAGGCGGACCTCCAGTACCTCTACCTCAACGGGCGCATGATCCGTGATCGGCTGCTTAACCACGCCATCCGCCGCGCCTACGCGGATCTGCTGTTCAAGGATCGCCACCCGGCCTACGTGCTCTACCTGGAGCTCGATTCGGGCGAGGTGGACGTCAATGTCCACCCGACCAAGCACGAGGTGCGCTTCCGCGAATCGCGCCTGGTCTATGATTTCCTCTTCCAGCAGCTGCATCGGGCGCTCGCCCATTCCGGCGATGAGGATCATGCCCCCACGGCTACGGTGGAATCCGCGGCGCCGGCGAGCTCGGGGGCACCCGCGCCGAGGGCGCCGCCGAGTGGCTCGTCCGGTGACGGATCGACGGGCCCGAGCGCGTATGGCGAGCCGCGTCAGCAGTCGGTCGGCTTGCCGCTCAATGAGGCGAGGGCGCTATACAGCGCCGAGGCCGGTGAACCGGGCGCTGCCCGATCCAGTGACGCTGAGCCGGCCGCCCAGGATGAGGTGCCGGCCATGGGCTATGCCCTGGCGCAGCTCCAGGGCGTTTACGTCCTCGCCGAGGCCGCGGATGGCCTGATCCTGGTGGATATGCACGCGGCCCACGAGCGCATCGTCTACGAGCAGCTCAAGGCGCAGCTCAATGCCGATGGCGTTGCCAGCCAGCCGCTGCTGATGCCGGTATCGGTGCCGGTGACCCCGGCGGAGGCCACGCTCGCCGAGGAGCATGCCGCCACCTTCGAGCGCCTGGGCTTCGAGGTCTCGCGCGGCGGCCCGGATACCCTGCTGGTACGCCGCGTGCCCGTGCTGCTCCAGGACGAGGATGCGGGCCAGCTGGTGCGCGACGTCCTCTCGGACCTGCAGGGCGAGGGCGCGAGCTCGCGCCTGGACGAGGCGCTCAACCACGTCCTGGCCACGGTGGGCTGCCATGGCTCGGTGCGGGCCAACCGGCGGCTCGGTATCGCGGAGATGAACGCCTTGCTGCGTGATATGGAGCGCACGCCCAACATCGGGCAATGCAACCATGGGCGGCCTACCTGGACCCGCCTGACCATGCAGGATCTGGATCGGCTGTTCATGCGGGGGCAGTGAATGGCCAGCCAGCCGCCCGTGGTCTACATCATGGGGCCCACGGCCTCGGGCAAGACGGATCTCGCCGTCGAGCTCGCGCGCCGCTATCCGGTCGAGGTGATTAGCGTCGATTCGGCCCAAGTCTATCGCGGCATGGATATCGGCACGGCCAAGCCCTCCGCCGAACTGCGCGCCGAGATCCCGCATCACCTCATCGATATCCTCGACCCTCTGGCGGCCTACTCCGCGGCCCGTTTCCGCGACGACGCCCGGGCGCTGATCGCGGCCATTCGCGGCCGGGATCGGCTACCGATCCTTGTTGGCGGCACCATGCTCTATTTTCGGGCGCTCAGACATGGCCTGGCCCCCATGCCGAGCGCCGATCGCGGTATTCGCGATCGGCTGGAGGCGGAGGCCGAGGCCCACGGCTGGGCGGCCCTGCATCAGCGCCTCGCCGCCCTGGATCCGACTACGGCCGCGCGGCTGCATCCCAATGACCAGCAGCGTATCGAGCGCGCCCTGGAGGTCGCCGAGCTTACGGGGCAGCCGCTGTCGTCGCTGACCGCCCAGTCCGAGGGCGAGCCGCCGCCCGGCCCAAGTCTGCGCCTGGCGTTGGCGCCCGCGAGCCGCTTAGTGCTGCACCAGCGTATCGAGCAGCGCTTTCGCGCCATGCTGGCAGCGGGGTTTGTCGAGGAGGTCCGCGCCTTGCGTGCACGGGGTGATCTCGATCTGGACTGCCCGTCCATGCGGGCTGTGGGGTATCGCCAGGTCTGGCGCTATCTGGATGGCGAGCTGGATGAGCAGGGCATGGTCGAGCGTGGCATCGTCGCGACCCGGCAGTTCGCCAAGCGCCAGCTCACCTGGCTGCGGCGCGAGTCCGACGCCCTCTGGTTCGACCCGAGCGAGGGCGGCATGACGCAGCGCATTATCGATGAACTCGCCCCCATGTTAGGGTGACTAATCATATAACGTGGTAGCGCTCGTGGGCGTCGGGCGGTCGTCGGTAGCGCGGCTCGCTCGCATAACAACAACAGTACGGACGACCCGAGGAGTTTTCGGCATGGCGAAAGGGCAATCCCTGCAGGAGCCTTTCCTCAATACGCTGCGCAAGGAAAAGGTCCCGGTCTCGATCTACCTGGTTAACGGCATCAAGCTCCAGGGGCAGGTGGAGTCGTTCGATCAGTTCGTCATCGTGTTGCGTAACAGCATCAATCAAATGGTGTACAAGCACGCCATCTCGACCATCGTTCCGGCGCGCGCGGTCAAGACCAACCCCGGCCAAGCGGACGAGGAGCAGTCGGACGTCGGTGCGGACTGAGGACCGCGGTACCACACCGGCCTCCGCCCAGCTCTTCGACCGGCCGGGTGGTGGTGAAAACGCCCTACTGGTCCAGGTCGACGACGGCTGTCTGATCATGGAGGATGCCCTGCGCGAGCTACGCGCGCTGACCGAATCGGCGGGCGCTCGCGTGGTCGATGAGACCGTCCATAAGCGGCGCAATCCCGATCCGCGGTACTACATCGGCCGCGGCAAGGTTGATGAGCTGCATCAACGGCTCGACGACGTGGGCGCCGATCTCGTCATCGTCAACCATGCGCTCTCCCCAGCGCAGGAGCGTAATCTGGAGCAGGCGCTGGGCTGTCGCGTCCTGGATCGGGTTGGACTGATCCTCGATATATTCGCGCAACGGGCGCGTTCCCACGAGGGTAAGCTCCAGGTGGAGCTCGCCCAACTGCGCCATATCGCCAGCCGTCTGGTCCGCGGTTGGTCCCATCTCGAGCGCCAATCCGGGGGCATCGGCACGCGCGGCCCCGGCGAGACCCAGCTCGAGATGGACCGCCGCATGATCCAGCAGCGCATCAAGCAACTCGAGCGACGGCTCGCGCGCGTCAGCCGGCAACGTGAGCAGGGCCGTCAGGCGCGGCGCAAGCAGGAACTGCCCGTTATCTCGGTGGTCGGATATACCAATGCGGGCAAGTCCACGCTGTTTAATCGGCTGACTGCCGACGGCGAGGGTGTCCACACGGCCGATCAGCTGTTCGCGACCCTGGATACCACGCTGCGGCGCCGCCACCTGCCGGGTGGCGAGCGGGTGATCTTCTCCGACACGGTTGGCTTCATCCGCGAGCTTCCGCCTCAGCTGGTTGCGGCCTTCCGCTCGACGTTGGAGGAGGTGACCGAGGCGGACCTGCTCTTGCACGTCGTCGATGCGGCCGATCCGGCCCGGCAAGCGAACATGCAGGAGGTTGATGACGTCCTCGATGACATCGGCGCGGGCGAGCTGCCTGTACTGTGTGCCTACAATAAGATCGATCAGCTGGGCATTCCGGCACGCATCGATCGTGATGATCAGGGCCAACCCCGCGCGGTGTGGCTGTCGGCCGCCACCGGTGAGGGCCTGGACGAGCTGCTACAAGCCAGCGAGGAACTGGTGGGAGCAGCGCGGACTCGCGGCGTCATCGAGTTGCGTCCGGAGCAGGGCCGCCTGCGAGCGCGGTTCTACCAGCTCGGGGCGGTGTGCGGGGAGTCGGCCACCGACGCCGGCGGCTATCGGCTGGAGGTTGATCTGCCGCGGCGCGATCTTAACCGGCTCTATCGTAAGGAGGGGCTGGATGCGGCGCTTGAGCCCACCCCGATGCGAGCATAAACTTATATGGTTAATCTGCGGCGGGCGTGACATCGTGTGCGCCTGCGTCCATGACGGGAGATAGTTGAATGGCCTGGAACGAACCCGGCGGTGGCAACAACCGCGATCCCTGGGGCGGCGGGGGCGGCAATCAAGGCCCGCCCGATCTCGATGAGATCATTCGCCGAATCAAGGCGCGCATTAACAGCCTCTTCGGCGGCAAAGGCGGATCCGGTAACGGCTCCGGCGGGTTCGGCGGCGGCATCGGCAATACCGGCATCATGGTAATCGTCGGTATCGTTGTCGTCGGCTGGGCGCTGTCCGGCATCTACATCGTTGATGAGGGCGAGCGCGGCGCCGTGCGGCGATTCGGCGCGCATGTGGCGACGACCGGGCCCGGACCGCACTGGCGCTGGCCCTACCCCATCGGCGAGGTGGAGCACGTCAACGTCAGCAAGCGGCGCAGCATCGATATCGGCTCCGGCGATAATCCGAGCAGCTCGACCCGCACCAGTCAGGATGAATCGGTCATGCTGACCGCCGATGAAAACCTGGTGAGCGTGAACATGGAGGTCCAGTACCGCGTCGCCGATCCCGAGGACTACATCTATAACTTCGCCAATGCGGATAAGGCGCTGCGGGACGTCTCCGTTAGCGCCCTGCGCGAGGTGGTCGGTCAGCGTAAGCTCAGTGAGCTCCTCGCGCAGGACGACCTCGATGCCACCTTCGATCGCCTGGGCAAGGAGGAGGAGCTGTCCGAGGAAGAGGTCAAGGACCTGCGCGAACAGTCCTCCGTTGTAAAGGACAAGGTCCAGGAGGAGAAGGAGGCCAGCGAGCCGACCGTTGATCTGGTGGGAGCCATTCGCCAGCTCGTCCGCGATCACGTCGAGCAATACGAGGTCGGCCTGCAGATTGTGGAGGTCAACGTGAGCCGTGCGCGGCCGCCGGCCGCCGTCCAGGAGGCCTTCGATGACGCGGTGCGCGCCCGCGAGGATCTGCGCCGCAAGATCCAGGAGGCGATCGCCTACAAGAACGAGCAGGTGCCGAAGGCGCGGGGCCGGGCGGCGCAGCTCACGGCTGACGCCAAGTCCTACGCCTCAGAGAAGACCAATCAGGCCCAGGGAGCCGCTGAGCGATTCCTAGCACTGAACCGCGAGTACCAGCAGGCTCCGCGCGTTACGCGGGAGCGCTTGTACATCCAGACCATGGAGTCGGTGTTCGGCGATACCGACAAGATCCTTGTTGATACCGAAGGCAATTCCCCGCTCATGCACATGCCGATTAACGGGGTGCTCAATCGCAACGCCGATAGGGCAGAGCGGAGCCGCTCGAACACCGATTCCGAGTCCAGGGGGTCATCATCGAGTGGCGACGGGGCGTCGCAAATCAGTCGCTCCGGGAACACGAACTCGGGCACGAACCGGACGCGGGAGTCTTACTAGATGAATCGCCTCATACTCGCCGTCGGCGCGGTGGTTATCGCGCTGTTCCTCTTCTCCATCTCGACGACTCAGATCCAGGAAGCCCAGCGCGGTATCAAGTTTCGGCTGGGCGAGGTGATTGAGTCCGACCTCAAGCCGGGGCTGCACTGGATCTTCCCTGGTATTAACAACATCCGGACCTTCGACGCTCGGGCCCAAACCCTGGATGAGGACCCGCAACAGTTCCTCACCCAGCAGAAAAAGCCACTGTTGGTGGATGCGTTCGTCAAGTGGCGGATCGATAACGTCGAGACCTTCTATCTCGCCGTCCAGGGCCGCTATACATTGGCCAACGATCGTATGTCATCCATCCTCCGCAATGGGCTACGTGAGGAGTTCCGGCAGCGCACCATCCCGCAGCTGGTATCGGGTGATCGCAGCCAGGTGATGAGCATCCTGCAGAACCGGCTCACCGAGGCGGGCGAGTCGCTGGGTGTTGAGGTCCTGGATGTGCGCATTAAGCGCATCGAGCTCTCGGACGAGGTTAGCGAGTCGGTGTTCGATCGCATGCGCGCCGAGCGTAATCAGGTCGCGCGGGAGCTGCGGGCGCTGGGTGAGCAGAAGGGCGAGGAGATCCGTTCCGAGGCCGACTTCCAGCGCCGTCAGATCGTGGCCCAGGCCGAGCGCGAGGCACAGATCATCAAGGGTGATGCCGATGCCGAGGCGGCCAAGACCTACGCCGACGCATACTCCAACGACGAGGATTTCTATAGCTTCTATCGCAGCCTCCAGGCCTATCGCGAGACCTTCAAGGACAAGAGCGATCGCATCGTCCTGTCGCCGGACTCGGACTTCTTCCGGTACTTCGATAAGAACGATCCCGAAGCGCGTTAACGCTTCGGGCGCCAAACTGACTCATGTTCAACGATCTGCTATCGGCGATTGCGCTGCTGCTCGTTCTCGAGGGGATCATGCCGTTCTTGCACCCCGGGGCGCTGCGGCGGTATCTCTTTCAGGTCGTCCAGCAAAACGATAAGACGTTGCGAATCGCCGGCCTGATCGCCATGTCCATCGGCGTTGGCATCCTCTATCTCACGCGCCAGTGACACGCCCATGAGCGATAACTTTGTGACGGATACCCGCTGGCTCTTGCCCGACGGGGTCGATGAGGTTCTGCCCCCCCAGGCAGGCGCTCTTGAGGCCCTGCGTCGTCAGGTCCTGGGCCTCTACGACAGTTGGGGGTATGACCTGGTGATGCCGCCCACTATCGAATACCTGGACGCCTTGCTAACCGGGGTGGCCCGGGATCTGGATGTGCAGACCTTCAAGCTGACCGATCAGGTGAGCGGTCGTCTGATGGGCGTGCGTGCGGATATGACGCCGCAGGCGGCCCGCATCGATGCCCATCAGTTGCGCCGCGATTGCCCGGTGCGGCTGTGCTACACGGGAACGGTCCTGCAGACGCGGCCCGAAGGGCCGGCAACCTCGCGCAATCCGCTCCAGGTGGGGGCCGAGCTCTACGGCCACACGGGCATCGAGAGCGACATCGAGATCATTGCCCTGATGATCGAGACCCTGCGTCGGGCTGATGTTAGCGAGCCGCATCTCGATTTGGGGCATGTGGGCATCTTCCGGGGGCTGGCGGAACAGGCACAGCTCGACGCGGCCACCGAGTCTCGTCTGTGGGAGGCGTTGCAGCGTAAGGCCGCTTCGGAGGTCGATGAGCTGTTGGCAGAGGTCGATGTCGCGGAGCCGGCACGGCACATGCTCAGCTCGCTAGCGCTGCTCAGTGGCGGCACCGAGGTGCTGGCGGAGGCCGCATCGCGGCTTGCCGATGCCGACGAACCCGTCCGGCGCGCGCTCGCGGAGCTAAACGCCATCGCTGACGCCTTGCGGGCGTGGTTGCCCGATGTGGCGATCCATTTCGATCTCGCTGAGTTGCGTGGCTATCAGTACCATACGGGGGTCGTTTTCGCGGCCTTCGTGCCGGGCTACGGTGAGGAGATCGCCCGTGGCGGGCGGTATGACGATATCGGTCGGGTATTCGGCCGCGGCCGGCCGGCGACCGGCTTCAGCTGCGACCTCAAGACGTTGTTCAATCGCTCCGAGCGCGAGATCACTTCGCCCGCAGCGATCGCCGCACCCTGGCAGCACGATGCGGATCTCAGCCGCTATGTTGGGGAACTCAGGCAGACTGGCGAGCGCGTTATCTGGCTCTTGCCGGGCCATGAGCATGAGCTAGCGGCCATGGGCTGCGACCGGCGTCTGGTGTGTCGGACGGATGGCTGGACCATAGAAGCCATCGAGGGGTAGTATCGCGCGCCGGTGTCGCCGGGCGAGTGCCGCGGCGGCCAATCACCCCTAAGCTAGCCGAATTGCCTGGATTAAGCCATGACCAAGAGCGTCGTCGTTGTCGGTTCCCAATGGGGGGACGAGGGCAAGGGAAAGGTCGTTGACCTGTTAACCGAGCGCGTGTCGGCCGTGGCGCGGTTTCAGGGCGGTCACAATGCGGGCCATACCCTCGTCATCGATGGCGAGAAGACGGTCCTCCATCTGATTCCGTCGGGCGTGCTGCGTCCGGATCAGCACTGCCTGATCGGTAACGGCGTTGTGGTTGCCCCGGAGGCGCTGCTCGAAGAGATCGCCATGCTTGAGGCGCGCGGTGTTGAGGCGCGCGAGCGGCTCCGGATCAGCCCGGCCTGCCCGCTGATCCTGCCGTGCCACGATGCCCTGGACCAGGCCCGCGAGCGGGCGCGTGGCAAGACCGCAATCGGCACTACGGGGCGCGGCATCGGGCCGGCGTACGAGGACAAGGTCTCGCGGCGCGGTATACGCGTGACGGATCTGTTCCACCGTGAGCGGCTGGCCTCCAAGCTTGGTGAGCTCCTCGATTACCATAATTTCGTGCTGCAGCGCTTTTTCGGGGCTGAGGCCATCGATTTCCAGAAGACCTTGGAGTCTTGTCTGCGCTACGCGGAGGAGCTGCGTCCCATGGTCGCCGATGTCGGCGACCTGCTATCGGCCAAGCGAGAGGCGGGCGAGAGGCTCCTGTTCGAGGGGGCCCAGGGGACGCTGCTGGATATCGATCATGGCACCTACCCCTACGTAACCTCGTCGAATACAACGGCGGCCGCAGCAGCCACGGGCACGGGGCTCGGTCCGCGCGAGCTGGACTATGTGCTCGGGATTACCAAGGCCTATACCACCCGCGTCGGCGGCGGGCCGTTCCCGACGGAGCTCGACGACGCCATGGGCCAGCACCTCGCCGAGCGCGGTCAGGAGTTCGGGGCCACAACGGGACGGCCGCGGCGCTGCGGCTGGTTCGATGCGGTGGCGCTGCGGCGAGCTGCCCAGATCAATAGCATCTCCGGGCTGTGTATTACCAAGCTCGATGTCCTCGACGATCTGGCCATCATTCGCATCTGCATCGGTTATCGCCACGGCGATGATGAGCGCAGTGAGGTGCTGCCCAGCGGTGCCGATGCCGTTGCCGAGTGCGAGCCTGAGTACATCGAGATGCCGGGCTGGCAGTCATCGACGGTGGGCGCGCGTCGCCTGGCGGATCTGCCCGACGCCGCTCGCGACTACCTGCGCCGCATCGAGGAGCTCGTCGGCGTGCCCGTTCACATCATTTCGACCGGCGCCGACCGCCGCGACACCATCATCATCCACCATCCGTTTGACGGCGAGGCGACGGAAGAGCTCTAAGCGCCGCGGCGCGGTAGCTCGCGTGGCACTGTTCTAGTCGGGACCGACGCGGCCCCGCTTGGGGCCGCTACGGCCACCGCTCCGGCCGCTCTGCCCTAGCCTGTATTCGCGGCGGCGTCCTCGCCGAGCCGCGAGCGCTCGATGCCGAGGATGGGCGCCAGGTAGCGCCCCGTATGAGACGCCGATTCCTGGGCGACGCTCTCCGGTGGCCCCTCGGCGATGATGCGGCCACCGCCCTTGCCGCCATCGGGGCCGAGGTCCACGACCCAGTCCGAGGTCTTAATGACATCCAGGTTGTGCTCGACGATGACCACGGTGTTGCCCGCGTCCCGCAAGCGGTGCAGGACCGTTAGGAGCTGATCGATGTCGTGGAAGTGCAGCCCGGTGGTGGGCTCATCGAGGATGTAGAGGGTCTGGCCGGTGTCCTGCTTGGCCAGCTCGCGGGCGAGCTTAATGCGCTGCGCCTCGCCGCCCGAGAGGGTGGTCGCATGCTGGCCGAGTTTGACGTAGGACAGGCCGACGTCGGCCAGGATGTCGAGCTTGCGCAGCAGCGCGGGCACGGCCCCGAAGACCTCGCGTGCCTGCTCAACGGTCAGCTCCAGGATCTCGTGGATGTTGTAGCCCTTGTAGCGCACCTCCAGGGTCTCGCGGTTATAGCGCCGCCCCTCGCAGACATCGCAAGGTACGAAGATGTCGGGCAGGAAATGCATCTCGACCCGCGTGACGCCGTCGCCCTGGCAGGCCTCGCAGCGCCCGCCCTTGACGTTAAAGCTGAAGCGCCCCGGACCGTAGCCGCGCGACCGCGCCTCGGGCGTACCCGCTAGCAGCTCACGGATGCCGTTAAATAGCCCCGTGTAGGTGGCCGGGTTCGAGCGCGGGGTGCGCCCGATGGGGCTCTGGTCGATGGCGACTACCTTATCGAAGTTCTCTAGCCCGGCGACGCTGTCGTGGGCGGCGCCCTCGCTGTTGGCGCCATTGAGTACCCGCGCCGCCTCGCGGTGCAGCGTGTCGTTGATGAGGGTGGACTTCCCGGAGCCCGATACGCCGGTGATGGCGACCACCAGGCCGGCGGGGAGGTGCAGGTCAACGCCTTGCAGATTGTTGCCGCGCGCGCCATGGATGACGAGCTCCTGCTCCGGGGTCGGCTGTACGCGCTGCTCGGGGATGGCGATCCGGCGGCGCCCGGCCAGGTAGTCGCCGGTCAAGGAGCCGACGCTGGCCTCGATCTCCGCCGGGCTGCCCTCGGCGACGATATGGCCGCCGTTATCGCCGGCGCCCGGTCCCATGTCGAGGACATGATCGGCCGCGCGGATGGCGTCCTCATCGTGCTCGACCACGATGACCGTGTTGCCCATGGCCCGGAGCTGGTCCAGCGTCCCCAGCAGACGAGCGTTGTCGCGTTGGTGGAGGCCGATCGACGGCTCGTCGAGCACGTACATCACGCCGACCAGGCCGGCACCGATCTGGCTCGCGAGCCGTATCCGCTGGGCCTCGCCGCCGGAGAGGCTGCCGGCGCCGCGGTCGAGGGTGAGGTAATCCAGGCCCACGTTGACCAGGAAGCTCAGGCGGTTCTGGATCTCCCGGGTGATCGGTTCCGCGATGCGCCCGCGCGATCCCGGCAGTTCGAGCTCGCTAATGCCCTGGTAGGCGTCGCCGACCGCCTGCGCGGTGATCGCCGGCAGCGTTAGCGGTCCGACGCTGACGTTGCGTGCCGCCGCGTTGAGACGGCTGCCGTCGCAGTCCGGGCAGACCTGCGTGCTGAGATAGCGCGCTAGTTCCTCGCGCACGATGCTGGACTCCGCTTCGGCGTAGCGGCGATCCATGTTGGGCAGCACACCCTCGAATGGCCGGTAGGTCGGCGCGGCGTTGGGCTTGTCCAGGTCGTAGAAGGCGACGTTTTCGTCGCCGCTGCCGTCGAGGATGATCGCGCGCAGCGATGCGTCCAGCTCTTGCCAGGGTGTCTCCGGGTCGAATGCGTAGTGCGCTGCCAGATCCGCGAGGATGCGCGAGTAGTAGGCATTGCGCCGGTCCCAGCCGCGGATGGCGCCATCGGCTAACGATAGCTCGGGGTGACCGACGACCTTGGCCGGATCGAAGAAGCGGCGCTCGCCGATGCCGTCACAGCCGGGGCATGCCCCGTGGGGGTTGTTGAACGAGAACAGCCGCGGTTCGAGCTTGTCCATGCCGTAGCCGCAGCTCGGGCAGGAGTAGCGTGACGAGAATACGATCTCCTCGCGCTCGGGCTCATCCATGAATCCCAGCCGCGCGATGCCGTCCGAGAGGTCCAGCGCGGTCTCCAGCGAATCCGCGAGGCGGGTGGTCATGTCGGGGCGCACCTTGAAGCGGTCGACCACCACGGCGACGTCGTGCGGCACCTTGGGGTTGAGCCGGGGCGGGTCATCGAGCTCGTGGATCGTGCCGTCGATGCGGGCGCGTATGAAGCCCTGACCCTGGAGCTGCTGCAGCGTTTTGTTCTGTGTGCCGCTCTCCTGGCTGACCACGGGTGCGATGATCATCGCCTTGGTGCCCTCGGGCAGGGCCATGATGGCGTCCACCATCTCGCTGATGGTCTGCGCGTGCAGGGCCGTGCCGTGCTCCGGGCAGTGGGGCGTGCCGGCGCGGGCGAACAGCAGGCGCAGATAGTCATGGATCTCGGTCGCCGTGCCCACGGTCGAGCGGGGGTTGTGCGAGCTCGCCTTCTGATCGATGGCGATCGCCGGCGACAGACCTTCGATGTGGTCGACGTCCGGCTTGCCCATCATGGACAGGAACTGCCTGGCGTAGGTTGATAGCGACTCCACGTAGCGCCGTTGCCCCTCCGCGTACAGGGTATCGAAGGCGAGCGAGGACTTGCCCGAGCCCGATACCCCGGTCATGACGATGAGTCGGTCCCGGGGGAGCTCGACGTCGATATTGGCGAGATTGTGGGTGCGGGCACCCTGGACACGTATGCTCTGCATTGGATTCCTGCGCTAAGGCCAACCTGTTAGTATACGCCGTCTTTGGCGGCTGTGGCATACCCGAGTTGGCCCACGGCGATAGTGATACCGCGATGAACGCGCAGGAATGGCGGGCCGCCGGCGGGTTGGCCGCGATCTTCGGCCTACGCATGTCGGGCTTGTTCCTGATCCTGCCCGTCTTTGCCATCTACGGCGGTAGCCTCGCTGGCGCCACGCCTTTGCTTATCGGCGTCGCCATCGGTGCCTATGGCCTGACCCAGGCACTGCTACAGATCCCTCTCGGCGCGCTCTCGGACCGCCTCGGTCGCCGGCCAGTGATTCTCGCTGGGCTCATCGCCTTCGTCGCCGGCAGTGTCATCGCCGCTACGGGCGATAGCATCCAGACCGTGATCATCGGGCGCATCGTCCAGGGCGCGGGGGCGGTGTCGTCGGCCATCCTGGCCCTGTCCGCGGATCTCTCGCGCGAGGCGCAGCGCACGAAGGTGATGGCGATCATCGGCATCAGCGTCGGCGCCTCGTTCATGCTGGCCCTGGTGGCCGGCCCCCTGCTCGCCGGTTTCTTCGGTCTCGCTGGTGTCTTCTGGGTCACCGCCGGGCTGGCGACACTCGCCGTGGTACTGCTGTATGCCATCGTCCCGGCCGGCGGGCAGCCGTGCGCGCGGCCGGAGACCAGCGTGCGATGGGCGGCGGTACGTCGTGTGGTTACCGATCCCGATCTGCTGCGGCTGGACGCCGGTATCTTCGTGCTGCATCTGGTGATGACCGCGAGCTTCGTGGTCTTTCCGTTGGTGCTCCGGGATGCCCTCGGTATGAGCGAGGCCAATCACTGGCAGGTCTATATCCCCGTCCTGCTGGCCTCCGTAGTGGCCATGGGTCCGGTCATCGGGATCGGCGAGCGTCGGCGCATCATGCATCGGCTGCAGGGCGCTGTTGTCCTGACCTTGGCGCTGGCGGACGCGGTTTTGGCGGTCTTTTTGCAAACGCCGCCGGTCATCCTCTTTGCGCTCTGGCTGTTCTTTACCGCCTTCAATATCCTTGAGGCGTCACTGCCGTCGCTGGTCTCGCGCTTTGCCCCGGTGGCCGCGCGCGGGACCGCGCTTGGGATCTACTCGACGGCGCAGTTCATGGGGGCCTTCGTTGGGGGCGTCGGCGGCGGCTGGTTACATGGCGCCGCCGGCGTACCCGGGGTGTTCATGGGGTGTGCCGGCATGGCCTTGGTCTGGTTCGTGATCGCCCTCGGGCTGCGGGCGCCCGGTCACGGGGACAATCCTGTGCAACGTGCCGGCCCTGCCTCGTGAGCCGCGCCGCAGCAATCGAATATCGGATAAAGGAGACACTATGACTGCACTCATCGAGCCCCACGGTGGCGAGCTCAAGGAGCTCTACCTCGATGCGGATCGCGCCGCTCAGGCCAAGCAGGAGGCGGCCAATCTGCCCAGCATCGATCTTAGCGAGCGCCAGCTCTGCGACATTGAGCTCCTGCTCAACGGCGGCTTCTCGCCCCTCGAGGGCTTCCTCGGCCGCCGCGACTACGAGCGCGTCGTTGATGACATGCGGCTGAGCGACGGCACGCTGTGGCCCGTCCCCATTACGCTGGATGTCAACGCGGATACCGCGGCGTCGATCCAGGAGGGGGATCGCGTGGCGCTACGCGACGCCGAGGGGCTGCTGATCGCGATCCTCAACGTCGCCGATAAGTGGTCGCCGGACTGCCGCCACGAGGCACGCCAGGTCTTCGGCACCGAGGACAGCGCCCATTCCGGCGTGGACTATCTGCTCAATCAGGCGGGTAGCGTCTATCTCGGTGGCCGCCTGGAGGGGGTCACGGAGCCGGCGCACTACGACTTCAAGCACCTGCGCTTGAGTCCGCGCCAGCTTCGGGAGCGCTTCGCCCAGAGCGGCTGGCGCCGCGTGGTGGCCTTCCAGACGCGAAACCCGATGCACCGGGCCCACGTCGAGCTGACCTTCCGCGCCGCCAAGCAGGCCGAGGCCAACCTGCTCATCCATCCGGTGGTGGGCATGACCAAGCCGGGTGATGTGAACCACTACACTCGGGTGCGCTGCTACGAGCACGTACTCCAGAAATACCCCGAGCAGACCACGGCGCTGTCGCTCCTGCCGCTGGCGATGCGCATGGGCGGGCCGCGCGAGGCGGTCTGGCATGCCTTGATTCGCCGTAATCATGGCTGCACACACTTCATCATCGGTCGCGACCATGCCGGCCCCGGCAAGAACAGTCAGGGCGAGGACTTCTACGGCGAGTACGACGCCCATGATCTGGTGGAGCGTTACAAGGACGAGATCGGCATCGAGGTCGTGCCGTTCCAGATGATGGTCTACGTCAACGAGCGCGCCGAATACGCCCCCATCGATGAGGTCGATGACAGCCAGGAGACGGTGCTCTCCATCTCGGGTACCGAGTTCCGGCGCCGTATGCGCGAGGGCCTCGATATCCCCGATTGGTTCGGCTATCCCGAGGTCGTCGAGGAGCTGCGCAAGACCTATCCGCCCAAGGATCGTCAGGGCTTTACCCTGTTCTTTACGGGGTTGTCGGGTTCCGGCAAGTCGACCATTGCCAACGCCGTGATGAGCAAGCTCATGGAGCTCGGCGGGCGCCAGGTTACCCTCCTCGACGGCGACCTGGTGCGCAAGCATCTCTCCAGCGAGCTGGGCTTCTCCAAGGAGCATCGCGATCTCAATATCCAGCGCATCGGCTTCGTCGCCAGTCAGATCACCAAGAACGGTGGCACGGCGATCTGCGCCCCCATCGCCCCGTACGCCCAGACGCGCCAGCGCGTGCGCGAGATGATTGAGGAGGCCGGCGGCGGCTTCATTGAGATCCACGTCGCGACGCCGCTCGAGGTCTGCGAGGAGCGTGATCGCAAGGGGCTCTACGCCAAGGCGCGCGCCGGCGTCATCGAGAACTTCACCGGCATCGACGACCCCTACGAGGCGCCCGAGAACCCAGAGCTGACCCTGGATACCAGCGACGCGACGCCCGACGAGAGTGCCCAGCAGGTCATCCTCAAGCTTGAGCACATGGGCTACATCAACCTGCGCCAAACGTAACGCCGGCGGGTGGCCTCGATGCCAGCGCTCGGGAGGCGTTTCCTTCGTCGGCGGGTAGGCTGTAAAGTTATCAGCCGATAGGAGCGCGGCGAATCGGAGGCAGCGTAATGGCACGCGGACTGAATAAGGTTATGGTCATCGGCAACCTTGGGGCCGACCCCGAGGTTCGCTACTCACCCGCCGGCAACGCGGTCACCAACATCCGCGTGGCTACCACGGAGAGTTGGCGCGATAAGCAGACCGGCGAGCAGCAGGAGCGCACGGAATGGCACCGGGTTGTGGGCTTTAACCGCCTCGCCGAGATCATGGGCGAATACCTGCGTAAGGGTTCCAAGATCTATGTCGAGGGCAAACTCCAGACCCGGAAGTGGCAGGGCCAGGACGGTCAGGATCGCTTTACCACGGAGATCGTGGCTAATGACATGCAGATGCTCGACGGCCGTGGCGAGGGCGGCAGTGGTGGTACGGCGCCCGCGCCCGGCGCGAGTAATCAGGCTAGCCAACAGCCTAGTGAGCCGGCCCCCCAGGCGCCGCCGGAGGACTTCGACGACGATATCCCGTTCTAAGGTGAACCGCCTGTTCAGTGTTGCATGTTGATAGCTACGGCCCGCTATTAGGCGGGTCCGGTGGTATCAAGGCTTGAGGCAAGCCGGCCGTCATTAACGCGAATCAGTCGGCTGCTTAAGGCCCGCTGGCGATTGCATGTGCCCGGATGGGCCAAGGACGCGTTGCCTGTTTCAGCCCACCCGGATCTGGCGAATGGCATCATTAATAGAGCTCGCCCACCGCTGCCATTGCTTGGGGTAGCCGAATGAGACCTCATGGCATGGTACGCCATCGATCAGCTGCCGCGTCGGGATGTGGAGGTGGCCGTACACCATGGCCACGGCATTGAATCGGCGGTGCCAGTCCTCGGTTAAGCGGGTTCCGCACCAGATGGCGAAGCGTGGCACTCGGGGCAGTCGCGCCAGCTCGTCGCGCAAGGGGTAGTGGTTGAGCAACACCGTCGGCAGGCCGTCCGCGCATGCCTGGTGCAGCCGGGCCTCGGTAGCCTCGCAACGCGCCTGGCACCAATACGCCATATCGGGGTAGGGGTCGGTGTGGATGCGATCCTCGTCGGCACAGCGAATACCCGATTCCCTGGCCCACGCGACGGCGTCGGCAAACGCCACGTCGGCGGGGCGGAAGCTGTAGTCATAGAACAGCGCTAGCGGTGCGATGCGTACACGACGACCGTCGACGTCCACGACCGGGTAGGGGTCTTCCGGCGTTACGACGCCGTAGCGCTGGCAGATCGATACGCATTCCTCGTACTTGGCGTGGCCGCGCGCGAGGGCGCCGGATTGAGGCAGGGTCCATAGCTCGTGGTTACCGGGTACCCAGACGAGTTGTCTGAAGCGGGGCGTTAAGGTCTCGAACGCCAGCTCCAGGTGCTCGCGTTTCTCGCCGATATCGCCAGCGATTAGGAGCCAGTCGTCGGGGCGAGGTATGACACCGTCCAGGGCCTCGCGATTGGCGGCGGCGCCCAGATGGAGGTCGGCGACGGCGTAGAGCTTCATCGGCTTCGGTCTCGAGTCGGCTGATGGGCCGTCAGCTAGCGCTTGTGGTTGCTATGGCCACTAGGGTTAGGCTGAACAGTACGCACGAGCCTCCGGCCGCTGGGCGCGCGCAGACAAGACGCGGTGCGCCACGCTGTATTGGCAGTCCAGTTAAGCTCTGAGACGTTGATCGCGCCCGCAGCGGCCGCGGCGCGCAGAGGCCCGCGAGAATCACTCAGCGTTACCAAGACGGCCATGACGATAGCAGTTGAACGTCATTGGTGTCCGCGCCGCTAGGGCAACGGTGAGGGTTTCATTGCGGACTGTTGGCGTTCTTGAGAGCCTTAGTTGCTCACGGAGCGTGTTAGCGGTGCGCGTTGCTGTTTCGAGTTAAACCCGCAATGCCTTTGATCGGCTCATCGCTGTGCGCCAGCGCAAAAGGAGTGTAAGTGAGCGTCCCTGATCTCAAGAATGTCCGTGTAGCGGTGGTTGGCCTCGGTTATGTGGGGCTGCCCCTGGCGGCGGCCTTTGGTGAGCGCCTGCCGACGGTGGGGTATGACATCCAGTCGCAGCGTGTGGCGCAGCTGCGGCGCGGCCATGATGCGACACGGGAGCTAACGCCCGAGGCCTTGGCCGCGGCAACGAGCCTCGAGGTGACCGATGATCCGGCTGCAATTGCCGATTGCAATGTCTACATCGTTACCGTGCCGACCCCCATCGATGCGTACAAGATCCCCGACTTGCGGCCGCTACGCGGTGCGAGCGAGAGCCTGGGCCGGGTCGTCGGCACCGGCGACGTCGTGATCTTCGAGTCCACGGTGTATCCCGGGGCTACCGAGGAGGAGTGCATCCCGATCATCGAGCGCGGATCGGGGCTGGTCTATAAGCGCGATTTCCATGCCGGTTACAGTCCCGAGCGGATTAATCCGGGCGATAAGCAACACCGCGTTACGGATATCTGCAAGGTAACCGCCGGTTCGTCGCCCGAGGTGGGCGCTTTCGTGGACGCCCTCTATGCGCAGGTCATCACCGCGGGGACCTATAGGGTCAGCAGCATTCGCGTCGCCGAGGCCGCCAAGGTGATCGAGAATACCCAGCGCGATGTGAATATCGCGCTGGTCAACGAGCTCGCGATGCTGTTCGAGCGCTTCGGTCTGGATACCGAGGAGATCCTCAAGGCGGCAGGGACCAAGTGGAATTTCCTGCCGTTTCGCCCCGGTCTGGTAGGCGGCCACTGCATTGGCGTCGATCCCTATTACCTGACCTACAAGGCCCAGTCCCTCGGGCATCACCCGGAGATGATCCTGGCTGGGCGACGCATTAACGACGCCATGGGCCCGTACGCCGCCTCCGAGGTCGTTAAGCTCATGCTCAAGCGCCAGCTCCAGATCGTGGGCGCGCGCATCCTGGTTCTGGGTCTGGCCTTTAAGGAGAACTGCCCGGATCTGCGCAATACGCGCGTTGTGGATATCGTCCGTGAGCTCGGCGACTACAGCGCGCGCGTGGATGTCCACGACCCCAACGTGGATACCGACGAGGCCTATGCCGAGTACGGCATTAGCATGGCCAACGATCTGCCCGAGGGGCAGTATGATGCGGTTATCATCGCCGTGGCCCATGAGCAGTTCCGGGCCATGGGGATCGATGGCATTCGGGCGTTGCTCAATACGGGCGGCGTTGTCTATGACATGAAGTACCTCCTGCCGCCTGAGGCGGTGGAGGGGCGTCTCTAACACGTAACGGCTGGCGTCGGTCGGCGCCGCCGTGAGTGGCCGGCGTTACGCGGCCGGGATTCGTCCTGGTGTTCTGGTGATTAGCGCCAGGGCGCGGCCGGGGCGTCAGCGATCAATCAACAGGCGACTCGAATGAGAATACTGGTTACCGGCGCGGCCGGATTCATCGGTTATCACACCGCACTCCAGCTGCTGGAGCGCGGTGATGAGGTGGTGGGTCTAGACAATCTCAATAACTACTACGATGTCACGCTCAAGCGCGCGCGTCTGAGTCGTCTTCAGGCGTACCCCCAGTTCCGGTTCATGAAGACCGATATCAGTGATCGCCGCTCCATGCCCGCTGTTTTTCGGGAGGGCTTCGACCGTGTGATCCATCTCGCCGCCCAGGCCGGCGTGCGCTACTCGCTAGAGGATCCCCACGCCTACGTCGATGCCAATGTCACCGGCTTCCTCAATATCCTGGAGGGCTGCCGCGACCATGAGGTTGAGCATCTGGTCTACGCCTCCACGAGCTCGGTCTACGGCTCGCATACCAAGATGCCGTTCTCGGAGCACGAGGGCGTGGACCACCCGCTGGCGATCTATCCGGCGACCAAGAAGGCCAACGAGCTCATGGCGCATAGCTACAGCCATCTCTTTGGTTTGCCGACGACGGGGCTGCGTTTCTTCACCGTCTATGGCCCGTGGGGCCGCCCCGATATGGCCTTGTTCAAGTTCACCCAGGCTATCCTTGAGGATCGCCCGATCGATGTCTTCAACTACGGGCATCACAAGCGCGATTTCACCTATGTCGACGACATCGTTGAGGGCGTTATTCGCGCCTGTGATCAGGTGGCGCAGCCGAATCCCGATTGGGATAGCCGTGACCCCGATCCCGCCACGAGTGACGCGCCGTACCGCATCTACAATATCGGTAATAATCAGCCCATCGAGCTGACGCGCTACATCGATGTCCTCGAGGAATGCCTCGGTCGCCGCGCCGACCGCAACCTGCTCCCCATGCAGCCCGGGGATGTGCCCGATACGTACGCCGATGCCTCGGAACTCGCCGCGCATGTCGGCTATCGTCCCGCAACGCCCGTGGAGGAGGGTGTGCGGCGATTCGTGGCCTGGTATCGCGATTACTACCAGGTCTGAGGCCCGGCACCGCTGTCGCTACCCGCGTTGCTCTCGTCGGGTGAATCGCGGTTGGTTAAACTGCCGTGCTGCGGGATGTAGCGAATCGAGACCTGGGCGGTGAGGGTGTTGAGCGCTGCCCGATCGATTGGGGGCGATAATGAAACGTTGGCATGCTGTTCAATGCAAGCCGCGCGAGGACCACCGCGCCGAGGCGCACCTCGGCAATCAGGGCTTCGAGGTCTTCCGGCCGCTGTGTGCGGTGATTCGCCGACCCGGCGGCCGCCGCCGTGAGGTCGTGGAGTCCCTGTTTCCGCGTTATCTCTTCCTGCGGCTGGATGACGTCGCTGAGAATTGGGCGCCGATTCGCTCCACTCGCGGTGTCGCGGGCCTGGTTCGCTGGGGCGAGTGCGTGCCGGTGGTGCCGGCCGATGTGATCGAGGGGTTGCGCGGCCGGGCGGACGAGCGAGGTGTCATCCCGCTGGGGGAACAGAAGAGCGGCTACCGCCCGGGTGAGCGCCTTCGGCTCACGGATGGGCCCCTGGCCGGGCTGGAGGGCGTGTTCTGCGCCCAGCGCGGTGAGGATCGGGTCGTGTTGTTGATGAGCTTCATGCAGGGTACACAGCATGTGACGGTGCCCGGTGAGTCTGTGGACCGGGCCTAGGGAGACGCCCGTGGCTTGACGGCCCGGGATGGGGGCCAGGCCCTTCGGGATGGGCCCGATGAATGCCCGATCGTGACCAGCTCGGCGGAGGATGACCCGTTAATGCCGCAATATACCGCCTATCTTGGCCGCTTTGCGCCTAGCCCGACTGGCCCCCTGCATTTCGGCTCGCTCGTGGCCGCCGTCGGCTCCTGGCTCGACGCCCGCGCCCAGGGCGGCCAGTGGGCGGTGCGTATCGACGATGTCGACCGTGGGCGGGTGGCTCGCGGGGCGTGCGACGACATCCTGCGTACCCTAGAGGCCTTCGGTCTCGACTGGGACGGCGAGATCGCCTATCAGAGCCAGCGTGATCCCAGCTACGAGCAGGCCCTTGAGGCGCTGCGCGCGGCGGATCGAGCCTTCCCCTGCGGCTGTACTCGCCGCGAGGTCCAGGCCAGCGGCCAGGCGGGGCCCCTTGGCTTCATCTACCCCGGCACCTGCCGTGAGGGCCTGCCCCCCGGTCGGGAGGCGCGTTCCTGGCGGCTGCGAGCCCATTCGGGGACTATTCGCTTTAGGGATCGAGCGCGTGGCCAGCAGCTCATCCACCTCCCCGATGAGGTCGGCGACTTCATCATCCGCCGCGGCGACGGGTTGTTCGCCTATCACCTCGCGATGGTCGTGGACGATGCCGAGCTCGGCGTCACGGACGTGGTTCGCGGCGGCGATCTGCTACCCTGCACGGCGCCGCAGATCGCACTCCAGCAGGCGCTTGGGGCCGCCACGCCGCGCTATATGCACCTACCGGTCGCTATTAACGATCAGGGGCGGAAACTGAGCAAGCAGACCAAGGCGGTAGCACTAGACCGCTCGGATCCGGCGCCCGCGCTCCACGACGCACTGACGTTTCTGGGACAGCACCCGCCGACTTGGTTGCGCCGGGAGGTGCCCGCCCAGGTGCTGGCGTGGGCCGTCGATCAGTGGCAGCCGGAGCGCTTACCGGCGGCGGCCACGGTGCCAGCGCCCGTTGAGCTGCGCAGCGTGGCGGATTGACGTCTCGGCCCCGGCCGGGTCGCGATCGCCATCGGCGCACGGGGCCGCATGGGCTCGGATGAGGGCCTCGGGTGTGGCATGCTGCGCCGCTGTCTGGTCCCGTCAATCGAGCGGGGGCAGTAAGAACAACAACGGTTCGGGGCAAGCGCGATGCGTGTGACGATCTTTGGGACGGGGTATGTGGGCCTGGTAACGGCGGCCTGTTTTGCCGAGATGGGTAATCATGTGGTCGGCGTAGACATCGACACCGACCGTGTTGATCGGCTCAATGCCGGCGAGGTGCCCATCTACGAGCCCGACCTGGAGCCCATGGTGGCGCGCAATCGTGCGGCCTGCCGCTTGCGCTTTACCAGCGACGCCGCCGATGGCGTAGCGCATGGGCGTTTCCAGTTCATCGCCGTGGGCACGCCATCGGACGAGGATGGCTCGGCCGATCTGCGCTACGTCCTCTCCGTGGCCGATACCATCGCCCAGCACATCAGCGAGTATAAGATCATCGTTGATAAATCGACGGTGCCCGTGGGCACCGCGGACCGTGTGCGCGAGGCGGTGGCCGCGCGCCTCGCCGAGCGCGGGGCCACGGTTGACTACGATGTGGTCTCCAATCCGGAATTCCTCAAAGAGGGCGCGGCGATCGCGGATTTCATGAAACCGGATCGCGTCATTATCGGCACCAACGACGCCGACGCCGAGGCGTTCTTGCGCCAACTCTACGCACCGTTCAACCGCAATCATGATCGGTTGATCGCCATGGATGTTCGCTCCGCCGAGCTCACCAAGTACGCCTCCAATGCCATGCTCGCCGCCAAGATCAGCTTCATGAACGAGCTCGCCAACATCGCCGACCGCGTCGGTGCCGATGTCGAGAGCGTGCGCATCGGCATGGGCTCGGATCCACGTATCGGCTATCACTTCATCTACCCGGGGGCTGGCTACGGCGGCTCGTGTTTCCCGAAAGACGTTAAAGCGCTCGCCCGAACGGCCTACGACACCGATTACACCCCCGAATTGCTGCAGGCGGTCGAGGACGTCAACGATCGCCAGAAGCACTACCTCTTTCACCGTATTCATGAGCACTTCGGCGGTAATCTCAGCGGACGCACCATTGCGCTTTGGGGGTTGGCGTTTAAGGCCAATACCGACGATATGCGCGAGGCCTCCAGCCGACGCCTGATGGAGAGCCTTTGGGCGGCCGGGGCCGCGGTGCGCGCCTACGATCCCAAGGCTATGGATGAAGCCCGCCATATCTATGGGGAAGGTCCGCAATTGGCCCTCTGCTCCAGTCCTGAGGTCGCGCTGGAGGGCGCTGACGCGCTGGTGGTGCTGACCGAGTGGAATGCCTTTCGCAGCCCGGATTTCGAGCGTATCCGGCGGACGCTCAGCCAGCCGGTGCTGTTCGACGGCCGAAACCTCTACGATCCGGCGGCCGTCGCGCGCGAGGGCCTGTACTACTACAGTATCGGCCGCCCGCCCGCCGCGCCGGCCGGCTGAGACTGCGTTGTCGCTCCCGGGGCACGGTAGTATGCTTCCCGCAATTAGGTGTTGAGCCAACGAGGGGTTATGACCGGCAAGCTCTACGTCCATACCCACGGCTGCCAGATGAACGAGTACGACTCCGCCAAGATGGCGGAGATATTGGGGGCCGAACGGGGCTTCGAGCGGGTGCGCGAGCCCGAGGCGGCGGATGTGGTGCTGCTCAATACCTGTTCCGTGCGCGAGAAGGCCCAAGAGAAGGTGTTCTCGCAGCTGGGCAAGTGGCGGGAGCTCAAGGAGCACAACCCCGGTGTCATCATCGGCGTTGGGGGCTGCGTGGCGAGCCAGGAGGGCGAGACCATCGCCGAGCGCGCGCCCTACGTGGATATGGTGTTCGGGCCGCAGACGCTGCATCGGCTGCCGGAGATGGTGGACCGAGCGCGTGCTGGCAACGGGCAGGTCGTTGATGTCAGCTTCCCCGAGATCGAGAAGTTCGACCGCCTCCCCGAGCCGCGCGCCGAGGGGCCGACCGCATTCGTCTCGATCATGGAGGGCTGCAGTAAGTACTGCAGCTTCTGCGTGGTGCCCTATACTCGGGGCGAGGAGATCAGCCGCCCGTTCGAGGATGTCCTGGCGGAGTGCGCTGCGCTCGCCGAGCAAGGCGTGCGCGAGGTCACGCTGCTGGGGCAGAACGTCAACGGGTATGACGGGCCCACCGCGGATGGCGAGACGGCCGACCTGGCGCTGCTAATCCACTACATCGCCGCCATCGACGGTATCGACCGGATTCGGTTCACCACCTCGCACCCGCTGGACTTCAACGATGCCCTGGTGGACGCCTATGCCGAGGTGCCCGAGTTGGTCAGACACCTCCATCTGCCGGTGCAGAGCGGCTCCAACAACGTCCTCAGCCTGATGAAGCGCAACCACACGCGCGAGTACTTCCTCGATCTTTGCCAGCGGTTGCGTGAGGCGCGCCCGGATATCGTCATTACGTCGGATTTCATCATCGGCTTTCCGGGTGAGATGAAGCAGGACTTCGAGGACACCATGGATCTCATCGACCAGATCGAGTTCGATCAATCCTTTAGCTTCATCTTCTCCAGCCGGCCCGGCACGCCGGCCGCACAGCTCCCGGACGCCACGCCGGCCGAGGAGAAAAAGGACCGCCTCCATCGGCTCCAGGCCAAGCTCAACGATAACGCGCGCCGGGCTAGCGAGGCCCTGGTGGGTACGGAGCAAACCGTGCTCATCCAGGGGCGCTCCAAGCGCGACGCCAATGAGATGGCGGGCCGGACCGAGGACAATCGCGTGGTGAACTTCCCCGCCCACCCGCGGTTGATCGGGCGCTTCGTGCGCGTGCGCATCACCGAGGCCTTAACCAATTCCCTGCGCGGGGAGCTCATCGATCTCGACTCGGAACTCGAGCCCGGCATTGCCAACCAACAGGCCGTTAATGAGCAGTAGCAATCAGTCGTCCGGCGCCACCAGCGATGACAGCAGCGATTTCACCCTCCAGCCGACCGACAACGATCGCCTAGCCAATCTCTGCGGCCAGTTCGACGAGAATCTGCGTCAGCTCGAGACGCGGCTCAACGTCGCCATTAAGAATCGCGGCCACCGCTTTAGCGTAACCGGCGATCGGGCCGCGGTGGCGGCCGCTGAACGCGTCCTGCAGGCGCTCTATGAGGACACGGCGCGGGAGCA
This sequence comes from uncultured Ectothiorhodospiraceae bacterium, assembly GCA_913055565.1. GTDB lineage: Bacteria > Pseudomonadota > Gammaproteobacteria > Nitrococcales > Nitrococcaceae > CAJXKP01. The sequence goes on along the minus strand of CAJXKP010000005.1, from coordinate 81,417 downwards.
GATCAGCGGCGAGAATGTCCATCTCCACCTCCAGAACGCCGATCTGGCCGAGCGCGCAGCGGATGAGCGCCCGGACGACGCGGACGAAGAGCTGGCCATCCGTACGCGCAAGGGCAGTATCCGCGGCCGCGGGCCGAATCAACGGCACTACCTGCGCAAGGTCCTGACCCATGATCTCAACTTCGGGATCGGTCCGGCGGGCACGGGCAAGACCTATCTGGCCGTGGCCTGTGCCGTGGATGCGCTGGAACGCGATGAGGTCGAGCGGCTGGTCTTGGTGCGGCCCGCTGTTGAGGCGGGTGAACGGCTCGGCTTCCTGCCCGGGGATCTGGCGCAGAAGGTCGATCCCTATCTGCGGCCACTGTACGATGCGCTGTTCGAGATGATGGGCTTCGAGCGTGTCAATAAGCTCATCGAGCGCAATGTCATCGAGGTGGCGCCACTCGCCTACATGCGGGGTCGCACGTTGAACAGCGCGTTCGTCATCCTGGACGAGGCGCAGAACACCACGGTCGAGCAGATGAAGATGTTCCTGACGCGGCTCGGCTTCGGCTCGACCGCCGTGGTCACGGGCGACATCACCCAGATCGATCTGCCGCGCGACACGGTCTCCGGGCTGCGTGACGCCATCGACGTCCTCGCCGACGTTGAGGGGGTGAGTTTTACGTTCTTCGATGCCCGCGATGTCGTTCGCCATAATCTGGTCCAGCGCATCGTCGAGGCCTACGATGCCCGTAGCGGCGATGGTGGCTCGGAATGACGGCCGTCATGGACGATGAGGCCCTGGAGCTCGACGTTATCGTGGCCACTGACGATGCCGACCTCCCCGACGAGGCGGCGCTGTGCCAGTGGGTGGGTGCGGCCTTGCAAGGGCTGCGCTCGGCCGCCGAGGTCTGTATTCGCATCGTTGACCGTGACGAGGGGCGGCAGCTCAATCGGGACTACCGGGGGCGCGATTACGCCACCAATGTGCTCTCCTTCCCCGCCGAGCTACCCGCCGGCGTCGACCTTCCGGTCCTCGGTGATCTGGCGATCTGTGCGGCCGTGGTTCGCGCCGAGGCCGCCGAGCAGGGCAAGGAGCTGCGCGCTCATTGGGCCCATATGACCATCCATGGCATCTTGCATCTGCTGGATTACGATCATCAGGAGGATGAGCAGGCGGAGCGCATGGAGTCGCGCGAGCGCTTTATCCTAGCGGAGCTCGGCTACCCTGACCCCTATGCTGGCGAGCTTGGATAGCGCCCGGCGCTTTAAGGAAACGCTGAATAATTCCCGCGGGCCTGTGACAGCCACGTCTTGCCGACGTGCGCGCTCAGCGGCCAGAGGCTCGCGCGAACGGTTCAGCGTTTCCTTAACGGCGTTGGTTTGTTAATTCGCGGCCATCATGGAATTAACGAAGCAGCGATGACTGTGCGTGGTGGCAAGGAACGAGGGGCATGAGCGAGGACCAACTAGGTAGTAGCGGCGAGCTCGACGAGGCCTCGAGAGCGGGTTGGCGGGAGCGGCTCGGGCGGCTTTTCTCCGGCGAGCCCAGGGACCGGGACGATCTCGTCGAGGTGCTCAAGCGAGCCCAACAACGAGCGCTGCTGGATGCGGATGCGCTCGCCATGATCGAGGGGGTCCTCCATGTCTCGGAGCTCCAGGCCCGGGATATCATGATCCCGCGCTCCCAGGTAGCGGTGCTGCAGCGTAGCGATCGCGCCCTAGATCTGCTCCCGAACATCATCGAGACCGGCCATTCGCGCTTCCCGGTCACGGGCGAGAGCCGCGATGATGTTATCGGCATCCTGATCGCCAAGGATCTGCTGCGCTATCTCGCCCCCGATGCGGATCACGCGTTCAGTCTGAGGGAGCTGCTCAGGCCGGCGCTGTTCATCCCGGAGAGCAAGCGGCTCGACGCGCTGCTCAAGCTATTCCAGGAGAGCCGCAATCACATGGCCGTGGTCGTCGATGAATACGGCGGCCTCGCCGGCATCGTCACCATCGAGGACGTCATCGAGCAGATCGTCGGCGAGATCGACGATGAGCATGACTCGACGGCGGATAGCTGGGTGCTCAGCGGCGGCGGTGACGGACGCACCGTCGTCAAGGCGCTGGCACCCATCGAGGCCTTCAACGACTACTTCGGTACCGATTTCGAGAGCGACGAGTTCGACACCATCGGCGGCCTGGTCGCCAATGGCTTCGGCCACGTCCCACGACGCGGTGAGAGCATCGTGCTCGGTGAGCATCGCTTCGAGGTCGTGCGGGCCGATAGCCGCCGTGTCCATCTGCTCATCGTGACGCCTCCGGTCGTTGATGTGGATGGCGCCGACGACGGGCGAGATCAGCACCCCGAATGACGCCGCGCGCCCATACCTTCGCTCGGTACGCGGCGGCGCTGGCCGCCGGCATCGCGATGGCGCTGTCGTTTGCCCCCTTCAATCGCGCGTGGCTCGCGATCGCCGGGCTCGCGGTTGCCTTCTATCTCGTTGCTACCAGCCAGCGACGGCCTGTCTGGGGCCTCGGCTACGTCTTCGGTCTCGGCTATGCGGGCCTGGGCGTCTACTGGATCTTTGTGAGCATCAGCCGCTATGGCGGCGGCCCCGTGCCGGCGTCCTTGGCAACGCCGATCTTCGTCGCCCTATTCGCACTGCTGCCGATGATCGCCCTGTGGCTGGGGCGGCGGTTGGGTTCTGGCCGCTCCGATTGGACCGCGGCGCTCACGCTGCCGCTGACCTGGGTGGTCGTGGAGTGGGTGCGGAGCTGGTTGTTCACGGGGGCGACTTGGCTTGCCGTCGGCTACTCCCAGATCGATCAGGGGGTGGCTGCGCTGGCCCCGGTGCTCGGGCTATTCGGTGTCAGCCTGGTGGTGGCGCTGGTCGCCGGCGCGCTGGCCGCGGTCGTTATCAGTCCTAGCCGCTGGCGTACCGGCTGGCTGGCCGTCATTGTGGCCGTCTACTTTGGTAGCGGGCTGCTGGATCGGATCGCGTGGACCTCCCCCGACGGCGAGCCGCTGGCGTTTGCGATGGTGCAGGGCAACGTGCCGCCGGATCAGAAATGGCAGGCGAGTAGCCGGCGCGAGACGCTGCGCTACTACACCGCGCGGACACGGGAGCATCTAGGCAAGCCGCTCGTTATCTGGCCTGAGACCGCGGTGCCAGCGTTCTATCGCCGGGTACGCGATGGTTGGCTCGCCCCCCTGGCGGAAGAGGCCGGGCGGGCCGGCACGGACGTCATTACTGGCATCCCGCGTGTCGACGATGAGCGCCAGCTCTACAACGCGGTCATGGTCCTGGATCAGCCGGAGCGCGCCTATCACAAGCGCCACCTGGTGCCGTTCGGCGAGTACGTGCCGTTTCGGGGTTGGCTCGGCGGCCTGCTCGACTTCGTTGGCGCGCCCCTGGGCGACATCAGCCCCGGCGACGAGGCGACGCGGCTGTCGGCGGCGGGCGTCGAGGTCGGTGTCTCGGTGTGCTATGAGGTGACCTTCGGTGATGAGGTTGCTGACACCGTGCCGGAGGCCGGTCTGCTGCTCAACGTCAGCAACGACGGCTGGTTCGGCGATTCCAGTGCGCCCTATCAGCACCTCCAGATCGCGCGCATGCGGAGCCTCGAGGCCGGCCGGCCCATGCTTCGCAGTACCAATACCGGCATAACCGCGCTTGTCGGTGCGGACGGCCGGGTACGTCAGCGCGCGCCGATGTTCCAGCGCGCCGTTTTGACCGGTCGCGTCCAGCCGCGAGTGGGGGCGACGCCCTACAGCCGCTGGGAGGACGGGCCCATCGTCGCTCTGGTCTTCACGGGCCTGCTCCTGGCGAGCGTCGCCGCGCGGATCAGGGCTCGCCGAGGCTGATCCGTTTCTGGAGCGCCAGCCGTCGGCGGCTCGAGCTCCGGCGGCGGACCACAGCCCATCCGCCGCAGCGGATCAGCCGTGATCGCCATCGCTAATGGGCCGCGTGAAGACGCTGCCGTGGCACTGCGGGCATGGCGGGATGTGGCCGGCGCGCTGGAACTGGAGCGTCTCGCCGCAATTGCGGCAGATCAGGGTCCCGGGCCCGGCAATCTCACCGGTGTGGTAGGCGGCGGGCTCGCTGTCCGTCGGCGCTAGCGGCTTCCATTCAAGCCGCGTCTCGTCGGCGACGGCGCTGAACTGATCCCACAGCCAACTCTCGATGAGCTGGCGGTCCATCTGCAGCCAGTCGCTGAGATCCGACTCGCTGCGCGCGGTATAGTCGGCGGCCTCCTCGATGTCTCGCCGCAACCAATCGGCGACGCGTTCGGCCTCTTCCCGGCTGAGCTCACCCATCTCGACGACATGGTCGCGTGCGCTTGTGAGGGCGTAGTGCAGGCGCGGGCTAGCGTCATCACGCCATTTCGTGATCGCCTCCCGTAGCTGCGCGAGCATGCGTTCGTAGCCGTGAACCTCGCGATGCTTGTCATCCTGGTTGGACTCGCTCATCGACGCCGCCTCCCTGATAGGGCCTGATCTACCTTCAGTGTCGCGATTATCGCTCGCCCTAGCAATGCCTTCGGGGGGGCGGCAGATGCATGGGTCGGCCACACGCGGTATATTGGCGCGCTTCAGGGCGCGGTGGCGCTGCCATAGCTCGTAAGCCGCCTGCCGCCGTTGAGCTTCACCACGGTTGCGCCGTATTCGCGGCGTCCGCCCGGACGGCAGCGACCCCAAGAGCAGCGAACGCGAATGGACGACACGTACCAACCCGATAGGCTCGAGGCCGAGGCCCAGCGCTACTGGGACGACAACGACAGCTTTCGGGTGACTGAAGAGCCGGCACGCGAACCCTACTACTGCCTGTCGATGTTCCCGTATCCCAGCGGCAAGCTGCATATGGGCCATGTTCGTAATTACACCATCGGCGATGTCATCGCGCGCTATCAGCGCATGCAGGGTCGCCATGTTCTCCAGCCCATGGGTTGGGACGCCTTCGGACTGCCGGCTGAGAACGCGGCGGTCGATAATGGCGTGCCGCCGGCGGAGTGGACGCGCGAGAACATCCGTTTCATGCGTGGCCAGCTCAAGCGGTTGGGCTTTGGTTACGACTGGCACCGCGAATTCGCGACCTGCGAGCCCGACTACTACCGCTGGGAGCAGTGGTTCTTCATCCAGCTCTATCGCCAGGGCATGGTCTACAAAAAGACCGCCACGGTTAACTGGGATCCCGTCGATCAAACCGTGCTGGCGAACGAGCAGGTCGAGAATGGGCGCGGGTGGCGCTCCGGCGCGCTGGTTGAGCGGCGAGCCATCCCCCAGTGGTTCCTGCGAATCACCGACTACGCGGATCAGCTCCTCGCCGACCTGGACCAGCTGGAGGGCTGGCCAGAACAGGTGCGCGCGATGCAGCGCAACTGGATCGGGCGCTCGGAGGGGGTGTCGATCGAGTTCGAGGTGGTCGGGCGGACGCAGACACTGAATGCCTACACCACGCGGCCCGATACCATCTTCGGCGCTAGCTACATGGGACTCGCCGCCGAGCATCCGCTGGCCCAGGAGCTCGCCCAGCAGGATCAGGCCCTGGGCGAGTTCGTCGCGGCATGCCAGCGCACGGCGCTGGCGGAGGCCGACGTGGCCACCATGGACAAGCGGGGCATGGATACGGGCCTGCGGGTCAGGCATCCGATCACGGGGGCTGAGCTGCCCGTTTGGATCGCCAACTTCGTGCTCATGGAGTACGGCACCGGGGCGGTCATGGCCGTCCCGGCCCATGACCAGCGTGACTGGGAATTCGCCCACGCCTACAGCCTACCGGTGACCCAGGTCATCGAGCCTGACGACGGCGAGGGCGATGTCACGGCAGGCGCTATCCCGGGCAAGGGTCGACTCATCAACTCCGGCGACTACAACGGCTTGAGCTCGGACGAGGCCTTCGACAGGCTCGCTGAGCGCTTCGCTGCCGAGGGCCGCGGCGGGCGCGAGGTCAACTATCGCCTGCGCGATTGGGGCGTCTCGCGCCAGCGCTACTGGGGCGCGCCGATCCCCATGATCCAGTGCCCGGCATGCGGCGATGTGCCGGTGCCGGATGAGGATCTGCCGGTGGTGCTGCCCGAGCAGGTGGATATGAGTGGCACCGGGTCACCGCTCAAGCGCATGCCCCAGTTCTATCAGACCAGCTGCCCCGACTGCGGCGCTCAGGCCGAGCGTGAGACGGATACCTTCGATACCTTCATGGAGTCGGCGTGGTACTACGCGCGTTTCGCCTGTGCCGATAACGATCGCGCCATGCTCGACCAGCGGGCCGATTACTGGACGCCGGTGCATCAGTACATCGGTGGCATCGAGCACGCCATCCTCCACCTGCTCTACGCGCGCTTCTTCCACAAGCTCATGCGCGATCAGGGGCTGGTGCAATCGGATGAGCCATTCGCCAATCTGCTGACACAGGGCATGGTCCTCAAGGACGGTGCCAAGATGTCGAAGTCCAAGGGCAATACCGTCGACCCCCAGGCCATGGTGGATCGCTTCGGGGCGGATACCGTGCGTCTGTTCGCGATGTTCGCGGCGCCGCCGGAGCAGTCCCTGGAATGGTCGGATAGCGGCGTGGAGGGCGCCTATCGGTTCCTGCGGCGCCTGTGGCAGCTGGTGCGAGGGCATGTCCAGTCGGCACCGGTGCCGGCCCTGGATGTTGAGGCCCTGACGGATGAGCAGCGCGCGCTGCGCCGCAAGGTCCACGAGACCATCGCCAAGGCGAGCGATGATATAGGCCGGCGCTACACCTTCAATACGGCCATCGCGGCGGTGATGGAGCTGTGCAATGCGTTGGGGCGCTGCCAGGATGACAGCGAGCAGGGCCGCGCGGTCATGCAGGAGGCCCTGGAGACGGTGGTGCGCCTGTTGGCGCCTATCGTGCCCCATATCACCCACCGCCTGTGGTTCGAGCTGGGGCATGCGGATGCCGTGGTGGATGAGGCCTGGCCGGCCGTCGACGACATTGCCCTAGTTCGCGACACGGTTGAGCTGGTGGTGCAGGTCAATGGCAAGCTGCGCAGCCGTATCGAGGTTCCGACCGGGGCCGAGCGCGACACCATCGAGGAGCAGGCCTTGGCGGACGCCCATGTGCAGCGCTTTACCCACGATAAGACGATCCACAAGGTGGTGGTCGTGCCCGGCAAGCTGGTGAATATCGTTGCTAAGTAGAGGGTATGCCCCGGTGGCGGCGCGGCTAGGTGTCGCGCTAGCCCTGCTGGTACTGGTAACCGCCTGTGGCTGGCATCTGCGCGGCGCCGGCCAGGGCGCGCTTGAGGGCCAGCGTCTGGCGGTGCAATCCGAGGTGGGTGAGGGTGAGTTGCTCCAGCTGACGCGCCAGTCGTTACGCCGCTTCGGTGCCGAGGTGGTCAATGCCGACGCCGAAGCGCCGATGCTGGTTCTCCTTGGTAATAATACCCGGCGGCGAACTATTGAGACCGACGACGATGGCCGCGCCCGTGCCTGGGAGTTGACCTACCGGCTCAGCTTTATGCTGCGTCCGGCCGCAACGAGTGCCTCGGGTGACGAGCGGGGGGCGCCGCTCATACGCACGCGCACCGTGCGCGCCTCCGATACCTATGAGGCGGCACCGCGGAACGTGCAGGCCGAGCAGGCCCAGCGCGAGCGCATCAGGCAGGAGCTGCGGGACGAGGCGCTGCGCCTGATGCTCTCGCAGGTAGCGAGCGCCCTCGAATCATGAGGCCCTGATGGCCCAGCTCCGCCCTGAGCAGCTTGAGCAGCACCTCGCCACGCAGCTCGCGCCGGTGTATCTGGTGGCCGGCGAGGAGCCGCTCATCATTGAGGAGAGTCTGGGCCTGATCAGGCGTGCCGCGTCCCAGGCGGGGTTCGCCGAGCGGGAGGTGCTCCACGGCGAGGGCAATTTCGACTGGAACGGCCTCCTGGAGGCCCGGGATAACCTCTCCTTGTTCGCCGAACGCCGTCTCATCGAGCTCCGGCTGCCCGGGGGCAAGCCGGGGCAGCAGGGTAGTCGTATCCTGCAGGCGTTCGCGGCACAGCCGCCCGAGGACACGCTGTTGATCGTCGCCACCGAGCGTCTCGAGGCCCGCCAGCGCAGCAGTGGCTGGGTTGCTAACCTGGCCAGCGCCGGCGTCATGGTCTATGCGTGGCCGGTTCGTGGCGATGAGATGCCGCGCTGGATCGAGCAGCGGATGCGCCAACGAGGGCTGAGCCCTACGCCGGATGCGATCTCGCTCCTCGCCCAGCGTGCCGAGGGTAATCTCCTTGCTGGCGCTCAGGAGATCGACAAGCTGTGGCTTATCCAGGGTCACGGCGAGGTGGATGCGGCGACGGTGCGGGCCGCGGTCGTTCCCAATCAGCGCTACGATGTCTTCGATCTGCCGGCGGCGGCGCGGGCCGGTGATCGCGCTCGCACATTGCGGATTGCCCAGTCGTTGCGTGAGGCCGATGAGCCGCCGACGCTGGTGCTCTGGGCCCTGGCGCGGGATCTGCGGGTACTCGTTGAGCTCCAGAGTGCGTCGCGCCGAGGCGATGGCAGCGATGGCATCTTTGGGCGTCACCGCATCCCGCGACCGCAACAGCGCAGCTACACCAGGCTGGCGGCCCGCGGCCAGCAGGCGGCGTGGCAGCAGCTCCTGGCTCGGGCGGCGCGGGCGGATGCCTTGGTCAAAGGGGCGGAGGCCGGCCGGCCGTGGGACGAGCTGATACAATTGGCGGATCAGTTGGCATGCGCCGCGGCGGATGAGTCGGCCGCCCGCGGCGCCACCGGGGGAAGACAGCGATGAATGCACAAACAGACGCGGTGGGATCCGATATCAAGGGCTACATGCGCGGCCTCGGGGAACAGGCGCGGCAGGCCGGGCGCGATGTTGCCCGCGCGGAGACGGGCGTGCGCAATCGCGCCCTGGAGGCGACGGCCGATGCCATCTACGCCCGCCGCCAGCAGATCAAGGATGCCAACGACAAGGACATGGAGGCCGGGCGATCCAACGGCTTGGATTCTGCGTTGCTGGATCGTTTGCAGCTCACCGACGCGCGCATGGGCGCCATGGCCGAGGGCCTGCGCCAAATCGCGGCCCTACCCGACCCGGTGGGCGCTATCCGGGATATGAGCTCGCGCCCGAGTGGTATCCAGGTTGGGCGTATGCGGGTGCCGCTGGGCGTGGTCGGGATCGTCTACGAATCACGGCCCAATGTGACCGCCGACGCCGCCGCGCTGTGCCTGAAGTCCGGCAACGCCGCCATCCTGCGCGGCGGCTCGGAGGCGATCCACAGTAATCAAGCCATCGCGGCGTGCATTGGCGAGGGGCTCTTGGTGGCGGACCTGCCGGAGACGGCCGTGCAGGTCGTCGCCACTACGGACCGCGAGGCCGTTGGTGAGCTCATTACCATGGATGATTATGTCGATGTCCTGGTGCCGCGCGGCGGCAAGGGCTTGATCACCCGCATCATGGAAGGCGCTACTGTACCCATGATCAAGCACCTCGAAGGGGTGTGTCATGTCTACCTCGACAGCGACGCCAACCCCGATAAGGCGCAGCGCGTCGCGATTAATGCCAAGACCCAGCGCTACGGCACGTGCAATACCATGGAGACGCTGCTCATCCATGAGACCGTTGCCCCCGAGCTGCTGCCGGCGGTGGCGGATGCGCTCGCCGAGCATGGGGTGAGTCTGCGCGGCTGCCCGGTCAGTCGCGATCTGTGCGCGCGCGTCGGCGAGGCGAGCGATGCCGACTGGGACAGCGAGTACCTCGCGCCCGAGCTAGCCGTGCGCGTGGTCGCTGACCTGGATCAGGCCATCGAGCATATCGAGGCGCACAGCTCGCGTCATACCGATGCCATCGTGACTGAGAACTGGTCCAAGGCGCAGCGTTTTCTGCGCGAGGTGGATTCCAGTTCGGTCATGGTCAACGCCTCGACCCGATTTGCCGATGGTTTCGAGTACGGCCTGGGTGCCGAGATCGGTGTCAGCACCGATAAGCTCCATGCGCGCGGCCCCGTTGGGCTCGAGGGGCTGACCTCGGAGAAGTTCGTGGTCCTCGGTAACGGTCATATTCGGGAGTGACAGCCGTAACGCAGCGATCCCCCGTCGCCGTGCTCGGCGGGACCTTCGACCCGGTCCACCTAGGCCATCTGCGTCCGGCATTGGAATTGCTTCAGAACTTGGGACTCGCCGAGCTTCGCCTGGTCCCTGGGCGTGTGCCCCCGCATCGCCCGCCGCCCCGCGCTACCCCCGATCACCGGCTCGCTTGGCTACGTCAGGCCGTCGACGGCGTCCCCGGATTGCACGTCGATGCCTGCGAGTTCGAGCGCGCGGGGCCGTCCTACACCGTCGAGACCCTGCGCCGTATCCGCGCCGAGATCGGCCCCGAGCGCCCGCTAGCCTTCGCCATGGGCGCGGACGCCTTCCGCGGCCTGATGAGCTGGCATCAGTGGCATCGCCTCACCGAGTACGCGCATCTCATCGTCATGGAGCGCGCCGGGATCACGTTGCATGGACTACCCGCCGAGCTGGCGCGGTGTTTAAGCGAACGCCGGATCGAGCGGCAAGCGCTCCGCCAGCGGCCGAGGGGCGGCGTTCGCGTCGAGCCGGTCTCACCCGTGAGCGTCTCCAGCACGGGGGTTCGTCGATGCATGGCACAGGGGCTGTCCGCGCGCTTTCTATTACCGGACGGCGTCTGGCAGGCGATTGCCGGTGCCGGCGTCTATGGCTATCCGCAGCCGTGAGGGCGGTGGTGGCAATCGCACGGGCGGGCAGTGATTGTTAGGGCAGCGTCGAGAGGCACGCGTATGAGTGAGAGTCAGTCCGATATGGAACGGGTGCAGGGGATCGTTAGCGAGGCGCTTGACGAGATGAAGGCCGAGGAGCCGGTGCCGCTCGATGTACGCGGGCGTACGCCGATCACGGATCTCATGGTGGTCGCTACCGGGACCTCCCGTCGGCATGTTCAGTCCATCGCGGAACACGTGCGCGAGCAGGCGAAGGCGGCCGGCATCCAACCCGCCGGGATCGAAGGGGCCTCCGAGGGAGACTGGGTGTTGGTCGATCTGGGGCCGGCGGTGGTGCACGTGATGCTCGCCGAGGTCCGGGATTTCTACCGCCTTGAGAACATCTGGGGCGTCGCGGACGATTCGCTCACGGAGCAGGCCTGACAGGCATGGAGCTTCGGATCGTGGCCGTGGGGGAGAAGCCGCCCGGATGGGTCGCGGACGGCGTCGCGGAATACACCCGTCGTATGCCGTCACAGCTGCCCGTGAGGGTAGCCGCCGTGCGATCGGCAGCCGCGCGCAGCAGTACGGAGCAAGGCATGGCGGAGGAGGGCGCGCGGCTCATGGCCGCCTCCCGGGACTGCCGGCGGATCGCGCTGGACGCGAACGGTCGCCACTGGGACACCGCCACCCTGGCCCGCTGGCTCGATGACTGGATGATGGACGGCCGGGATGTGGCGTTCCTGATCGGAGGCGCGGATGGGTTGGCCCCGGATTGTTGTGCCGAGTCCGATCATCGATGGGCGCTGTCGGCGCTGACGCTGCCGCACATGCTGGTGCGTGTCATCCTCGCCGAACAGCTCTATCGTGCCTGGACCCTAATGAACAATCATCCCTATCATCGCCGCTGAGCGGGTACCCGATGCAGCTGGGAATGGCTGCGACTCCGCGTTACGGGATAGGGCGATGCAATCAAGGAAATCGTCATGAATGCTGATACCGAAGCGCTGATTCACCTCGCCTCCCGGTCGCCAAGGCGTCAGGGGCTTCTCGACCAGATCGGCGTTAGTTGGCGTCGGGTGGATCAGGGGGTCGATGAATCCCTGGCTGCCGGCGAGAGCCCGGAGGTGTTCGTTGTGCGCTTGGCGCTGGAAAAGGCCCGGGCGGGGCATCAGGCACTGGCATCGGGCGTCGTTAACGTGCTCGGTGCCGATACCGTGGTCGTGGTCGACGGCGAGATCATGGGTAAGCCCGGCGATGAGGGCGAGGCGCGGACCATGCTCGATCGCCTATCAGGGCGTAGCCATCGGGTGCTGACCGGTGTGGCGCTCGTTGATGGCGAGCGTGAGGCCACGCGGTTGTCCGTTAATAACGTCACCCTGCGCGAGATCAGCCGCGATGAGATGCGGCGCTACTGGGCCAGCGGCGAGCCCTTGGACAAGGCCGGTGCGTACGCCATTCAGGGCCGTGGCGCGGTCTTCGTAACCCATCTGGAGGGGAGCTATTCGGGCGTGATGGGGCTGCCGCTGTACGACACCGCGGATCTGCTCGATGAATTCGGCCTGGATTATCAGGCTGCCTGGCAAGACCGGTGACTCAGGAGCTGCTGGTCAATGTGGCCCCTCGCGAGACCCGCGTGGCCGTGGTCGAGCATGGCGCGCTGCAGGAGGTCTACATCGAGCGCCTACGGCGCCGGGGTATCGTGGGCAATATCTACAAGGGCTACGTATCCCGGGTGCTGCCGGGGATGCAGGCGGCATTCATCGATGTCGGGCTCCAGCGCACGGCCTTCCTGCATGCCTCCGACATCGCGCGGACGGATGAGGCGCTCGGCCCCGATACGCAGCCGACGCCCGACATAACGCGGCTGTTGCGCGAGCAGCAGTCGGTGCTGGTCCAGGTTATTAAGGATCCCATCGGCAGTAAGGGTGCCCGCCTGACGACGCACATCACCGTTCCGTCGCGGCACATGGTGTTACTCCCAGGCAATCCCACCGTTGGCATCTCGACGCGGATCGAGGATGCCGACGCACGGGCGCGACTCCGGCGCATCGGTGAATCCTTCCTGGATGGTGAGGACGGCAACGGCTACATCCTGCGCACCGCCGCCGAGGGCGCTAGCAAGCAAGCGCTCCAGCGCGACCGGGACTTTCTGCGGCGCCTTTGGGATTCCGTGCAGAAGCGTGCCCAGTACGCCCAGGCCGGTGTCTTGGTGCATGAGGACTTGCCACTGGTCTTGCGCGCCCTGCGCGACCTGGTCATCCATCCCATCGAGCGTGTCCGGGTGGACTCGCGCGAGAGCTACGAGCGTATTAGCGACTTCTGCCAGCGGTTCCTGCCCGATATCGCCGACCGGGTCGACTACTACCCGGGGGAACGCCCGATCTTCGACCTCTACGGTGTCGAGGACGAGATCCAGCGGGCGCTGGAGCGCCGGGTGGAGCTCAAGTCCGGTGGCCATGTGATGATCGATCAGACCGAGGCCATGACCACCATCGACGTGAATACCGGCGCGTATGTCGGCCACCGCACGCTCGAGGAGACGATCTTTAAGACCAACCTCGAGGCCGCGCATGCCATCGCACGCCAGCTGCGCATGCGTAACCTGGGCGGTATTATCATTATCGACTTTATCGATATGGACGATCCCGAGCACAAGCGTCAGGTCCTGCGCGCCCTGGAGAAGGCCATGGAGCGCGACCACGCCAAGACCCAGATTAGCGGCGTCTCGGCTCTGGGCCTGGTGGAGATGACACGCAAGCGCACCCGTGAATCCCTGCAGCACGCCCTCTGCGAGCCCTGCCACACCTGTGGCGGGCGCGCCCTCCTTAAAACGGTCGAGACGGTCTGCTACGAGATCACGCGCGAGATAATCCGCGAGGCGCGTCAGTTCGAGGTGGATCGACTGCTCGTGCTGACCGCCCAGGAGGTGGTTGATCGAGTGCGCGACGAGGAGAGCGATACCTTCGCCGAGCTGGAGGAATCCATCGGTAAGCCCATTGAGTTCCAGGCCGAGCCGCTCTACACCCAGGAGCAATTCGATGTGGTACTGGTATAGCGGTGCCGCTACGCTACTAGGCGTATGACCGGTGGCCGCATGATGCAGCGCTTGGGCCGGGGCGCGCTGGCTCTAGCGCTCGGGGCGATTATCGTCGTGGGCCTGCTGGTAGCGGTGCTGCGCGTGGTCTTGGCGCACACCGACGGGCTCGATGATCGCGCGCTGCAGGCGATCGCGGTTGCCACGGACAAGGCTGTCTCGGCTTCCGCAGTTAGTGCCCGCTTGAATGGGCTCGCCCCGGAGCTGGAACTGCGCGATGTGCGGCTAGGGGAGGGCGAGCGAGCGCTGCGATTCGCCTCGCTGGCCCTGGCGCTCGATCCCTGGGAATCGCTATGGCACGGCACGCCGGTTCTGGAGGCGCTGCGTCTCGACGGTGGCCACCTGCGGGTGACCCGCTTCGCCGATGGGCGGCTCAAGGTCCAGGGGCATGAGGGCAATCTGCTCGCCCGGATGCCCTTCCCGGATCGGGTAAGCCTTACCAGTCTCACCATTGATTGGCGCGACGGCGGCCCCGGGGTCGCGCCATTGCGGTTGCGCGGCGTCGAGCTCAGTGGCGCCGCGACGGACGCCAAGGTGGCGTTATCGGCACGCGCGGTGATCGCCGACAACGGCGGCGAGGTTCAGCTCCGAGGCAACGTCGATGCGCCCCTGAGCCCCAGCGAGCCACTCACTGGACAGCTCCATCTCGCCCTAACCGATGTCGATGCGGCGCGCATCAGCGAGCGCGCGAGTCGCCGGGTAAGCGACGAGCTGGGCCTGGGCGGTCGCTGGGACGGCGCTGTCTGGTTGACCTGGCGCTCCAACCGATTGGTCCGCGGTTCCGCCTCGGGCGACTGGCTTGAGCCGGCGGCATTCGGCCTCGAGAAAACGGGTCCCATAACGGGGACCGCGCGCTGGCAGCGCCAAGGCAGCGGCTGGCGAGTCGATGCCCGGTGGCCTGCGGATCAGGCCGGTGGCGGGGCCCGTGTGAGCGCGGCGCGAGACTCGGCGACGGCACGTTGGCGATTAGGTATGCGCGGCCTGGAGCTGGGCGACTGGTTCCGCCACGTCCGGGCCCACGAGGCCATCCCTGAACGCTGGCGTGGCCTGCTACGGCGCGTTCAGCCGCGCGGTCATGTCGATCGGTTGCAGCTCGCGCGCCAGGCGGCTAACTGGCGTGTCGAGGGCGAGTTAGCGGGCCTGTCGCTCGCCCCGGGCGCTGGCCAGCCTGGTATCGACAATCTGGCGCTGGCGATTGCTGCCGATCCCGACGGGGGCCGTGCCAGCCTGGGGGTCAGCGATGGCCGTTTGCGCTGGCCGGCCTACCTCACTGAATCCGCGATGCTGAGCTCCGCGCGCGGCCAGTTGTTCTGGCGGGTGCCGGAGGGCGCGCCGCTGCGCTTGCGGCTCGGCGAGCTCACCTTTGCGGGTCCGCTTGCGGCCGGTCGAGCCAGTGGCCTAGTGGATCACGACGAGGACGGGCAATCCCGCGTCGATGGTGAGCTTCGCCTCAGCCGAGGCGACGCCTCAGGCCTGTTGGCTCGGGTTGAGCCCGAGCTACGTGAAAAGGCGTCGCTGAGCTGGCTGGCGGCGCATCTCCAGGGGGGGCGGCTTACGGGTACTGTGCTTCGCGCGTCGGGGCCGGTGTCGGCCTTGGGTTCGGGCGGGTCGACGAGTGTCTTGCGGCTGCGCTCCGGGTTTCGCGCTAACCGGCTGGATTACGCCGAGGCGTGGCCGGCGCTCACGGGCCTAGCCGGTGATTTTGAGCTGTCACCCGAGGGGTTACGGGTTCGGCTGCAGCGCGCCCGGGTGGCGGGCTTAACGGTGGGCCAGGCGCGCGCCCGGCTACTGCCGGACTGGCAGTCACCTCAGCTGGACGTCGAGCTCCAGGCAAGCGCGGCGTTCGACGATTGGCGTAAGGCGCTCAAGGCGACGCCCTTGGCCGCCGCCGTCGATGCCGCAAGCGGTCTACGGCTGGACGGCGAACCGTCACTGGATCTGTCACTGCGTCTGCCGCTCGCTGACCCCGAGGCGGTTACCGTCGATGGCCAGGTGCGCTTGCGCGATGCCGGTGTGGCCTATCCGGCGACGGGGTATCGTTTGACCCAGGTGCAGGGGGATATCGGCTTCGATCGCGAGGGCCTGGAGTGGGACGGCCTGACCGCGCGGTTCGGGGGCAGTCGGGTTACCAGCAACGGCTGGACCGTTGGCACCGGTGAGGACGCGCGAATACGAGCGATTGCCCAAGTGGATGCCGGCCTGGCGCCGTGGCTACCCGCGGGCTCGCCCGATGGGCTGCCGATCAGCGGCCGTTCCGCCTGGCTCGTGGATGCAACCCTGCCGGGGCTGGCCGCGGATACGCGGCAGTGGCGCGTCGAGCTGAGCAGCGATCTATCGGGGCTGGCGGTTGATGCGCCGGCGCCGTTCGGGAAGACGGCTAGCGAGGCCCGGGCGCTGAGTCTCCGTGCCCGCGGCGGACCCTCCGGTATGGAACCGGTACGCCTGCAATACGGACGCCGGTTGCGGACGCTGGCCGCCGTCGAGTCGGGTCGATTGACGCGGGTGGGCATACAGCTCGGCAGCCAGCCGGCCACGTTGCCCGATCAACCAGGTCTGCGCGTTGACGGCCGGGTCGAGGCCCTGGATGCGGCCAAGCTGCGCGATTACTCGGACCTATGGCCGGCGGGTGGCGGTGCCAGTGGGGTACTGCCCGGCCTGTTGGCCGCTGATCTGGAGGTTGGCAGCTTGCAGGCGGGCGGCCACGCCGTACGCGAGCTGGGTGTCCTGGTCGAGCGCCCACAAGCCGGTTGGCGTATCCGCTTCGATGGGGCGAACGCGCGCGGGACGCTGACTAGCGCTGACGGGGGCGGGTTCGAGCTCGCCATGGAGCGCCTGGCCTTCGATCGGGTTAGCGGCGGAGGTGAGGCCTCCTTGTCGCCACCGTTGACCATGCCGACCCTCGACGTACGGATCGGCGAGCTGCGCCTCGATGGGCGGCTCCTGGGGCAGCTGCGCGTTAGGCTCGAGGCAGTCGACGACGGTGTCGCCCTGCGCGAGCTCGTCCTGGATAACCCATCTATGCTACTGCGGGCCAGTGGCAACTGGGATCGGTCGGCGGGCCGCAGTCGCCTCGAGATCACGACCGAGACCGTTGATACGGGGGGCCTACTGGACCGTTTCGGCCTACCCGCTCGCGTTAAAGGCGGTCAGGGCCGTTTCCGTGCCGAGCTCAGCTGGGCCGGCCATCTCCTCGCGCCCGACGTGGGCACGCTGGCAGGGACCGTGGAGCTCGACCTGCGCGACGGTAGCCTGCCGACCCTGGAGCCGGGCGCGAGTCGAGTCTTCGGTTTGTTGAGCCTATCGCTGCTGCCGCGACGGCTGATGCTGGATTTCGCGCCGATCACCCACAAGGGGCTGCCGTTCGATCGGATCTATGCCAACTTCGATATCGCCGATGGCGTCGCGCGGCCCAACCCTTGCTATCTGGTCGGCCCGCTGGCGCAGGTACAGGCCACGGGGGCTGTGGATCTGGTTGATCGCGTCTATGATCAACGCCTCACCGTAACCCCCCGCATCAGTGCGACGCTGCCGCTGGTGGGTGTGATGACGGGCGGCGCGCCCGCTGCCCTGCTGCTATGGCTGGGGCAGGATGTGGTCGCCGAGGGCATGGCGCCGTTTACGAGCCTCTCGTATCGGCTCACGGGGCCCTGGTCGGCGCCGCGTATCGATCGTATGGACACTGGGCTGTTGAATAACCCCCCCGACGAGGAGATCCCATGACCGAGTGCCATCAAGTGGCCGCCATCCAGATGACCTCCGGCGCGGACGTGCGAGCCAATATCGAGACGGCTGTCGGTTTGATCGCGCAGGCCGCCGAGCAGGGCGCGAGCCTGGTGGTGTTACCGGAGAACGTTGCCTTCCTCGGTGCTGACGAGGCGGATAAGCTGGCCGTCGGCGAGCCCCCCGGCGATGGCTGGATCCAGCAACGCCTGTCCGCAGCAGCCGCCGACAATGGCGTCTGGCTGATAGCGGGAACGATCCCGCTGCTCGTCGATGAGACAAGTCGGGTGGCGGCAGCCTGCCTGGTGTTCGATGATAACGGCGATGTGAGGGCCCGCTACGACAAGCTCCATATGTTCGACGTCGACGTCGGTGGCGGCGAGACGTACGGCGAGTCGCGCACCCTCAGGCCCGGTTCAGCGCCCGTTGTCGTTGACACGCCCGTGGCCCGCGTTGGTCTGGCGGTTTGCTACGACTTACGCTTCCCCGAGCTCTTTCGCGGTCTCGTCGATGCCGGCGCCGAGCTGTTCGCCGTTCCGGCGGCCTTTACGGTACCCACAGGGGCTGCCCACTGGGAGCTTCTGTTGCGCGCGCGGGCCGTCGAGAATCTATGCCACGTGGTGGCGGCGGATCAGGTGGGCAACCATCCGAGCGAGCGGGCGAGTTTCGGCGACAGCATGATCGTCGATCCCTGGGGCCGCGTTATGGCGCGCCGAGCTACGGGATCGGGCGTGATAATGGCGCCTATCGATCGTCACGAACGCGCCGAGCTGCGTGACCGGTTCCCGGCGTTGCGCCATCGCCGTGAGTTGTGCCAGCCGCGCGTCGAGGACCAAGGCATGGCCTATGAACCGCCGCGGCCGAGCGAGGCGCCCAGCGATGAGTGATGACAGCCGGGACCAACATCGGCAGAGCGCGAGCGAGAGCCTCCTCAGTCCGGCGGGGATAGGGGACGGCGAACTAGAGAAGGTCTTTGACCGGCTCATGGTTCCCGGCGTCGAGGCCTCGGATCTGTACTTCCAGCGTCGCCGCCACGAGGCATGGTTCATGGAGGATGGGATCATCCGCGAGGCCAGCAGCAATGGCGATCGGGGCGTGGGCGTGCGCGCCATCAGCGGCGCGCAGACGGGGTTCGCCTATTCGGACGAGCTGGCAGTGCCGGCGCTGCTGGAGGCCGCGAGCGCCGCGAGCGCCATCGCCCGGGCGGGTAGCAGCGGGCGCCACCCCATACCTGGGCGGCGTCACGGCCATTACCTCTACGATGCCGCGGATCCGCTGGCCAGTATGGGCGCTGACGACAAGGTGGCCCTGCTCCAGGAGGCCGATACGGCCGCTCGGGGCGCAGATGCGCGCGTGCAGCAGGTTAGCGCGAGTCTCGTTGGGGTCCACGATACGGTACTCATCGCGGACAGCGACGGCCGTCTGACGGCGGATTATCGACCCCTGGTTCGGCTCAGTGTCCAAGTGGTCGCCGTCGAGGGTGATCGCCGCGAGACCGGGATGGCCGGCGGCGGCGGGCGGCTCGATTATCACTATTTCGCGGCTGCGGGGCTGGCCCGGGAATACGCGGGCGAGGCGGTACGCCGCGCGCTGGTGAACCTGGAGGCGGAGGCCGCTCCCGCGGGTACCATGCCGGTGGTCCTGGGGCCTGGTTGGCCTGGTGTGTTGCTGCACGAGGCCGTCGGCCACGGATTGGAGGGCGATTTCCATCGCAAGGGGACCTCCGCGTTTGCCGGGCGTCGCGGCGAGCGTGTCGCGTCGTCGCTGTGCAGTGTGGTCGATGACGGGACCCTGGCGCGGCGTCGCGGTTCGCTGAATATCGACGATGAGGGCGAGGCAACGGCCTGCAATACGCTCATCGAGGAAGGCATCCTGACCGGCATCATGCAGGATCGCCTTAATGCTGGGCTGATGGGCGAGCAGACCACGGGCAACGCCCGGCGCGAATCCTACGCCCATTTGCCGATGCCGCGGATGACCAATACCTATATGCTGCCGGGTCGCGATGAGCCGGCCGACATCATCGGCTCGGTCGACCACGGTATCTACGCGGCGAATTTCGGCGGCGGCCAGGTAGATATTACCTCAGGGCAATTCGTGTTCTCGGCGAGCGAGGCCTATGTCATCGAGCAAGGGCGCATCACGCGGCCGGTCAAGGGCGCCACGCTGATCGGACATGGCCCCGATGTGCTTAATCGAGTGAGCATGGTGGGGCATGATCTCGCGCTTGATGAGGGCATCGGGACCTGCGGCAAACAGGGGCAGAGTGTACCGGTGGGCGTCGGTCAGCCTACCGTCAAGCTGGATGCCCTCACCGTGGGCGGCACACAACAGGCCTAGGATTCCGCCGGCATGACAGAACCCGAACGCACGGCGAGTTTGGACGTCGCCGATAAGGCGAGCTTGACACCGCTCATCGAGCAGGCCCTCGATCTCGCCCGCTCGATGGGGGCGACGGCCGCCGAGGCCTCGGTTCGCACGAGCCGTGGCCTGTCGGTTCGATGCCGCCAGGGAGCGCCTGAGACCTTGGAGCATGTTCGCGACCGTGGCCTCGCCATCACCGTCTATCGCGGCCAGCGCAAGGGCAGCGCGAGCACGTCGGATCCCAGTTCGGCGGCGATTCGCGAGGCGGTTGAGGCGGCCTGCGAGATGGCACGACATACCTCGGAGGATCCCGCAGCCGGCCTGCCGGACCCTACGATGCTGGCGCAAACGCCACCGGAGCTCGATCTCCATCACCCCTGGTCAATCGGTGCCGAGGACGCGATTGGCATGGCCCAGCGCTGTGAGGCGGCTGCGGCGGGGGTGGATTATCGCGTTAGCAATTGCGAGGGTGCCGGTGTCGTCGCCCGGGAGGGCGTGCAGGCGTACGGCAATACGGCCGGTTTTCTGGACGGCTTTGCCACGAGTCAGCATGCCATCAGTTGCGCTATGCTGGCGCAAGACGCTGATGGCATGCAGCGCGATCAGTGGTTCAGCGTGGCCCGCGACCCGGACGAGCTGGAGAGCGTTGACAGCGTCGGCCGCCGTGCCGCCGAGCGCGCCCTCGCGCGACTGGGGGCCCGCCGCGTGGCAACGGGCACCTACCCGGTTTTATTCGATCCGTCGACGGCGCGCTCGCTGATCGGCCATCTCGTGGCGGCGGTCTCCGGGCGCGCCTGGTATCGGCGGGCCTCGTTCCTGCTGGATCGCCTGGGCGAGCCCGTTTTCGCGCCCAACATGTACCTTACGGAGGAGCCCCATCGTCGCAAGGCCCTGGGTAGCGCGCCCTTCGACGCCGAGGGCGTCGCGACATCGTCGCGGCGACTGGTTGCCGATGGCCGCCTTGAGGGCTTGGTGTTGGATAGTTATGCCGCGAGGCGACTCGGGTATCAGACGACGGCTAATGCGGGTGGCGTGCACAATCTAACCCTGGCACCCGGGGAGCATGATTTCGATGAGCTGGTGGCCGGCATGGATCGCGGCCTGGTGGTGACCCAGCTCATGGGTCAGGGCGTTAACGGCGTAACCGGGGATTATTCGCGCGGTGCGAGCGGCTTCTGGGTGGAGCAGGGTCGTATCGTGCATGCGGTCGAGGAGGTCACGATAGCCGGTAATCTGGCCACGATGTTCCGCCATATCACCGCCGTCGGCGCCGACATGGACAGCCGCGGCACCATACGTACGGGCTCGGTTCTGGTGGATGCCATGACCGTGGCGGGTGACTGAGTCCCAAAACACAAGGGGAGGCTAATGCGCGTACACGATCTGGTTGAACTCTGGGAGCAGGGTGCGAGCGAGCAACGCACCCGCGAGTATTATGCGGTGCGGCTACCGGTGCATGACGCTGCCAAGATCGCGGCCCTCGCCGAGCTCTATCCCGGACGCTCGGAGGCTCAGCTGATCACGGAGTTACTGTCGGCGGCCCTGGACGAATTGGAGGTCGCTTTTCCCTATGTCCAGGGTCGGGACGTCGTCGCCGAGGACGAATTGGGCGATCCCATCTACGAGGATAGTGGCGTGACACCGCGGTTCCAGCGGCTTACGCGCAAGCACTTCGAGCGCCTGAAGCAGGAGGCCGATGATGATTAGCTCTGGTCGAGATTGGTGACTGGCCGCCGGCGTCGCGCTGGCGGACCGAAGACGCTGGAGGTCAGTCGTTCTCCTCGAAGCGATTGGCGACGAGGTGGCTGAGGCTGTCTACGGCCGCCTCGGCGTCATCACCGTCGGCGATGAGCGTCAGAGTCGTCCCCTGAGCGGCTGCCAGCGTCATCAGGCCCATGATGCTCTTGGCGTTAACCTCGTCGCCATGACGATCGAGCCAGATGCTCGCCTCGAAGGCGCTGGCGCGGCTGGCTAGAAGGGCCGCCGCCCGGGCATGCAGGCCGAGGCGATTGACGATCTCGACGGTTCGTTCAACACGCAAGCTAGGGTTCTCCGGGCTTGGCTTGGGGGTGTCACCGTTGGCCTGTTCCGTCCGCTCTTTGCGATGCCGCGGGATCGACGCGAATAACACCGTCCCGCCCACCGCTATAGGCGCGCTCGCTTAGGTCGGCCAGGTCCAGTTCCGGGTAGTTCATGACCCGCAGCAACATGGGCAGGTTGACGCCCGAGACCACGGCTGTCCGCGCGTCACGGCCCAGGCGAACGGCGATATTGCTCGGCGTTGAGCCGAAGGCATCCGCGAGGATGAGCACGCCGTCGCCCCGGTCGAGGCCGGCGAGCTGCTCATGGCCGCGCGCCATCAGGGCGCGCAGGTCGTCACCGGAACGCACGGCCAGCGAGGCGCAGGCCAGGGGCTGGCCCGCCATGATGTCCTCGACGATCGCGATAAGCTCCTCGCCGAGGCGGTTATGCGTTACCACCAGAACGCCGACGCTCATGCCATTTCCCGATGCCGCGTGGCGATGGTCTGGCCGTCGTTGCGCAGCTGCTCAGCGAACTCCTCGACGAGGTAGACGGAACGATGCTGGCCGCCGGTGCAGCCCATGGCGATGGTTAGATAGCTGCGATTCTCGCGCTCAAAGCACGGCAGCCAGCGTCGCAGAAAGCTCAGCACGTCGTCGCGCAGGGCGACGACATCGGGATGACCGCCCAGGTAATCGCGAATGGCCTGATCGCGGCCCGTGAGGCCGCGGAGCTCGGGATCCCAGTAGGGGTTGGGCAGGCAACGCACGTCGAAGACGAAGTCGGCGTCGCTCGGTGTGCCGTGCTTATAGCCGAAGGATTCGAGCAGTACCGACATCTGGGCCGGCTCGCGTATCAGGCGCTGCCGTACCAGTTCTCGGAGCTCGTGGACGCCGGTTTGGGTGGTATCGATGACCAGGTCGGCCCGTTCCTGGAGGGGGCGGAGGAGCTCGGCCTCGCGCGCAATGGCCTCGGACAGCGTCGTGCTGCTGTTGGGGCCGCCCAATGGGTGGCGACGGCGCGTCTCCTTGAAGCGTTTGATGAGGGTGTCGTGGTGGGCATCCAGAAACAGGATCTCGCAGTCGATACGGCTGTCGTCGATGCCTTGGAGGATGGTCGGCAGTCGCTCGAGGGCGGCCAGGCGATTGCGCGCATCAATACCTACGGCGTAGTGATCCGCGTCGCCATCCGCGAGGTAATGGAGATGATCCCGAAAGGCCTCGAGCAGGCCGACAGGGAGGTTATCGATACAGTAGAACCCGGCGTCCTCCAGGGTGTTGAGGGCGACGCTCTTGCCCGAGCCGGATAGGCCGCTAATGATAATTAGCCTCACGCGCGGATACTCCCCTGCTGATCGCTGAGTCGTTGGACGCCCGTTAGCGGCGCCCCGTTCCGCGTGATCTCGCGGGCGGCAAGCTCGATGAGCAGGGCCGGCGGTGCCGTCGCATGGAGCGCGATGTGCGGCAAGCGACGTCCCATGAGCCCGATGCTCGACCAGCCACCGCGCAGTGGCTCGCCTTGGTTGCTCGAGTTCAGACCGACCACCAGCAACAGCTCGCGGGCGCCGCTGACCCCATCCGGGTAATGGTCACGCACGGCAATGGGCCCGAGCCCCCGCAACTGGAGAAAGCCGGCGCTCGCGCGCGGGGCGTGTCCCGCCAGGCCCCGCTGGCTGCTGGCGTGCAGGGTAACCGCATCATCGGCGACGAGGCGATGCCCGCGGTCGATGAGCTCAACGGCCGTGCGGCTCTTGCCACATCCGGCCGGTCCCTGGATCAGTACGCCGCCGCCCGCGAGGGCCATGAGGGTCCCGGGTATCAGCCGCGGCAGATGGCGATCGAGGAAGTGGTTGACTCGAAAGCGCAGATCGCTGATCGGGTGCTGCGTAATGAGCGCGGGCACGCCGTCATCGGCCGGCAGTGATCGCGGGCTAGTTGCGATCCAGGCAGCGGGTGGGGGAGTCCCCGGGGCGTTGTCGGCGGCCAGGCGTAGGGGATGGCTGGCCGTCGCGCCGAGCCACTCGGGGCAATCGAGGGGGAGCGCTAGTCGTTCCCGCGGGCGTCGTGCTAGCTCGGCGCCCAGCGCGTGGGCTAGTTCATCCAGGCCAACGGGCAGCGTCATGCCGCGCCGTGTTGCTCCTGCCAGTCGATGATCTGCTGATACATCGCCTCGGCGGTTTGATTGCCTCGTAGCTGCTCGCAGAAGTCGGTGTCGCGGAACATCTCGGCGAGCGAGCGTAACAGCCGCAGGTGCTCGTCGGTGGAATCCTCGGGGACGAGTAGCGCCAGCAGCAGGTCGACGCGCTGCTTATCGATGGCGTCGAAGTCTACCGCCTCATTAAGCCGGACCAGCGCCGCTGTCGGTTCGGTGACCGTCGCCACGCGGGCGTGCGGCAGTGCCACGCCCCGCCCGAGACCCGTTGCCCCCAGACGCTCGCGACTGATCAGGCTCTCCAGGACGTTGCGCGTCTCCGGATCACCGGCGTCGCCCGTGAGCAGCTCACTGAGCAACTCCAGTGTCCGCTTCTTGCTTGTGGCCTCGGCACCGGCCCGAATCCGTTCCGGTGCCAGCAGGTTAGCGATGTTCATGCCCCGGCCTCGCTTGGTGCTTGCGGCGCTGGCTCGGCGATCGTGGGGCCGAGGCGGGCGCGTATGACGCCCATCCCGGCCCAAGCGTCCATCGCTAGTCTACGCCTACTCCGACTGCAGTGCTTCCCCCACGGAGCCCTCGTTACGGCGATGGTCGTTGAGTTTCTCCTTGTGCTTAACCACTTGCCGATCGAGCTTGCCGACGAGGGCGTCAATAGCGGCGTACATGTCCTCATGGGTGGCGTCGGCGAATAGCTTGGCGCCACGGACCGTCAGCGTTGCCTCAGCCCGGTGGACGAGCTTCTCCACGGTCAGTATGACGTGACCATCAACCAGGTTGTCGAAATGCCGCTGGAGCTTGTCGAACTTCGTCGTGACATGCTCGTGCAGACTGTCGGTGATTGTCACGTGGTGACCAGTGATGTCGATCTGCATACAGCCTCCTTTCACTCAGGCAAGGCGTTTGCGCTCCGTGGACGAGGCGATGGCCATGGCCTCGCGGTACTTGGCCACGGTCCGCCGCGCCACGTTGATGCCCTCGTCGCGCAACAGCTCGGTGAGCCGGTTGTCGCTGAGGGGCCGCGCCGGATCCTCGGCGGCTACCAGCCGCCGGATACGGGCTCGGATAGCGGTCGCGGCGCATTCACCGCCGTCGACCGTTTGGACGTGACTGGAGAAGAAGTACTTGAACTCGAACGTCCCGCGCGGGGTGTGCATGTACTTCTGCGTGGTGATGCGTGAGATCGTCGACTCGTGCATCTCGATCGCCTCGGCGATCTCGCGCAGTACCAGCGGTTGCATCGCCTCCTCGCCATGCTCGAGGAAGCCTCGCTGGCGCTCGACGATGCACTCAGCCACGCGCAGGAGCGTCTCATTACGGGATTGCAGGCTCTTGATGAACCAACGCGCCTCCTGCAGATGTTGGCGCATCATGGTGTTGTCGGCGCTCGTGTCGCCGCGGCGTACCAGGCTCGCGTAGTAGCTGTTTACCCGGAGCCGGGGGTGGGCGTGGTCGTTGATGTCGACGTACCACCCGCCGTCCTGGCCCCGACGAACGAAGACATCGGGGATGACGTAGCTGGCGCGTTCGTCGCTGATCTGTGAGCCCGGATGGGGGTCTAGGGTCTGTATCAGGCCCACCGTGGCTGCCAGCTCGTCCTGGTCGATGCGTAGGCGGCGCTTGAGCTGAGCGTACTGGCGGTTCGCGAGCAGCTCCAGGTAGCGATCGATGAGCCGCTCCGCGGTCTCGCGGTAGGGCGTCGAACTCGGCAGCTCATGGAGCTGGATGAGCAGCGCCTCGCGCGGCTCGCGCGCCGCGACGCCGACCGGATCGAGGTGCTGAACGCGCCGCAACACCGCCTCGACATCATCGGTGTCGAGCTTCCATTCGGCCGGGAACGTGGCTCGCAACGCCTCTAGGTCACTGGTGAGATAGCCGTCATCCCCAACGGCCTCGACGATGGTCTCCGCAATGATCTGATCACGCTCGCTCAGGCCGGTGAGCCCGATCTGCCAGTGCAGGTAGTCCTGGAGGCTCTGGCCGCCCGCCGACTGGTTCTCGAACAGCGATCGCTCGTCATCATGGTCGGGCTGACTGTAGGGGGTGGCGCCGTCGTAGACCTCGTCCCAGTTGGCATCCACATCCAGTTGGCTAGCCAGCTGATCGGTCACCGACTCGTCACTGCCAGTTTCGTTCGTGTCGCTCGCGGTTGCCGAATCGGAGCCCTCGCCGTGCTCGGTTTCCGCGTCCGTGTCGGCGTCGTCCTCGGTCTCGCTCGCCTGTTCCAGCATGAGGTTGGATTCCAGGGCCTCCTGGATCTCATGGCGTAGCTCCAGCGTCGACAGTTGCAGTAGGCGGATCGCCTGCTGCAACTGAGGCGTCATGGTTAGCTGTTGGCCCAGACCAAGCTGTAAGGATTGTTTCATCGTCGCTCGATGCTAGCTCTGGATCGGCAACGGTCGCCGCTCTGGTTCCACTGTATCCTAGTTACCGGTCGCTTAGAACGTGTCATGGGCATTACAACCGGAAGTCGCGGCCGAGATAAACCGATTGCACCTGCTCATCGGCGAGGATGGTGGCGGGTGCCCCATCAGCGATGACCTCGCCAGCATTGAGGATATAGGCGCGATCCACAATGCCCAGTGTCTCGCGAACGTTATGGTCCGTGATCAATACGCCGATGCCACGTTCGACCAGATGGGTCACGATGCCCTTGATATCCCCAACGGAGATGGGGTCGACCCCCGCGAAGGGCTCGTCCAGGAGTATGAAGCGAGGCTCCGCGGCGAGCGCGCGTGCGATCTCGACGCGCCGGCGTTCACCGCCCGAGAGACTGATACCGAGCTGATCGCGCAGGTGCGCGATACCGAATTCGGCCATCAGGGCCTCGGCGCGTTGGCGTCGCGCGGCCGCGCTCAGTCCGGGCCGCAACTCAAGCACGGCCAGGAGGTTGTCTATTACGGATAGCTTGCGGAAAACGGAGGCCTCCTGGGGTAGGTACCCGATGCCTCGCCGCGCTCGGGCGTGCATCGGTAGCGCCGTTATATCCCGGTGGTCCAGCTCGATGCGCCCCTCATCGGGCTGGATGAGGCCCACGATCATGTAAAAGCTCGTGGTCTTGCCCGCGCCGTTGGGGCCGAGCAGGCCGACGATCTCGCCGCTGCTGACGGCGACGGAGTTGTCCGAGACCACGGCTCGCCCGCGGAAGCGCTTGGTCAGATGATGGGCCTCGAGCCGAACCGCGCGGTCACTCTCCGCCATGGGCTACTCCCCGTCCCCGGACGAATCGGGCTGGAGTGTGATGTTAATGCGCTGATCCGAGTCCTCGCCGCTGGCCGCCTCGACGGTGTCCTCTTGCATGCGATAAACCACGGTCTGACCTTCCAGGCGGTCCTGGTCGCGCCATAGAACGGCGCCATTGGTCATGCGAATCCGCTCGTCGGCACCCGCGTAATAGATCATGCGCGGCGCCTCGCCGCGAACGATGCCCTCGTCGGGTTGAGGTCTACCCTTGTAGGTCGCGGGCTCGCCGGTGACTACGGCGCGCTCCAACTCGCCGTTGTCGTTGGTGTAGAGCTCCAGTCGGTCACCGGTGATGACGGTCTTACCCCGTGTCAGCTTGACGTCGCCGGTGTAGACGCTCTCACCCGTGGCGTTGTTGAGCTGCGCCTTGTCCGCCTCGAGGTTGATCGGATTCTGATTGCCGTCTTGCTGTCCGACCGCGGTGCCTACTGCGGTGGTCATCACCAGGGCGAGCGTTACGCGGCCCCAGGCGCGACCCGGGCGGCTCCTACTGTTGGTCATAAATAGCCTCCGTATCCGATAGCAGGGAAAAGCGTTCTTCCGCGATCCAGAACCGGCCGCCGGTGCCCGTGTGTTGCCAGTGCGGGGCCTTGATGCGCACCCGCGATGCCGTCTCCGCGTAGTCGCGGGGTAAGTACAGCCGCAGGCGGTCCGTATAGACCCGGATGGGTCCATGCTTACCCGGTGTCTTGAGGACGACGTCGCCGCGCAAGCGGCCGCGTGTCTCATCATCGCTCAACCGGCCTCGCCGGGCACGGCCTTGCCACGGCCGACCACTGTCGCCGTAAGCCAGGCGTCGCCATCGGGGCTCAGTCAACTGCCAATGGTCCTCGGCGCTGAAGTAGTCGAAGCGCTGCCCGTTGATGCGGGCGTTGAGGGCACCCCCGGCAGTGTACGAGTGAAGGGTGGCATCCGTAGCATAGTACTGGGGCGAGCGCTTGCCGTCAGCGCTGCGGCCCTGGTCTGACGGCGAATCCGGCTCGCTGACGAGCCACCAGCCCAGTGCTGCTGTAGCAGCGACCGCAACGATGGGGTAGAGGTAGTGCCGCTGCTCACTCATGGCGCTTCAGGATGCTGGCGAGCTCGCCGCGGGCGGCGAGGATGAGCTCACAGACCTCGCGCACCGCCCCGCGGCCACCGGCGTAGCTGGTTACCCAATGGCTGGTAGCGAGGCACCGGGGGTGGGCGTCGGCTACCGCCACGCTCAACCCGGCGCGGTTGAAAGCCCCGATATCGACGATGTCATCGCCTACATAGGCCATGGCCTCGGTGGCAATGTCGTAGGCGGCGGCCAGGCGATCCAGCTCGCGCGCCTTATCGTCGACATGCTGGCGCAGCTCGTGGATGCTGAGCTCGCCGGCCCGGGCGGCCAGGGCGGCCGAGCCCCGGGCGCTGACGATGGCGAGGCCGATGTCGGCGCGGCGTAGCATCGCCAGCGCCTTGCCGTCGTGGACATGAAAGCTCTTGCGGTCCTCGCCCTCGGGACCGGTGGCGATGGTGCCATCGGTGAGAACCCCATCGGCGTCCATGACCAGCCATTGGATGGCCGCGGCCCGATCCACAGCAGCCTGAGGTGGCCGGCCGCAATAGGCATAATCAAAGGCGCTGGAATCGCTCATGCCACACCCGCTCGCAGTAGGTCGTGCATGTTCAGTGCGCCTACCAGGCGCTGGTGGTCATCGAGCACGAGCAGCGCATTAATGCGGTGGCGTTCCATGAGCTCGAGGGCCTCGGCCGCCAGATGATCGGGTGGTACGTGGTGCCCGCCCGGGGTCATGATCTCTGCCATGGTGGTGGCGTGGACGTCCACTTGATTGTCCAGGGCCCGTCGTAGGTCACCATCGGTGAACACCCCCAGTAGCTGCTCGTTGCCATCAACGATGGCGGTCATGCCAAGGCCCTTGTTGCTCATCTCGACCAGTGCGTCGGCAAGGGGTGTCTCCGGGCGCACGCGCGGCAAACGCTCGCCGGTATGCATGAGATCGTCGATGCGTACTAGCAGGCGACGGCCCAGGCGACCGCCGGGATGGCTGCGGGCGAAGTCCGCCTGGGTGAAGCCGCGGGCGTCGAGCATGGCGATGGCCAGGGCGTCGCCCATGGCCAGGCAGGCGGTGGTACTCGAGGTCGGCGCGAGGCCCAACGGGCATGCCTCCTCCTGGACGCTGACATCGATGATGATGCTCGATGCCTGTGCCAGTGTGGAGGCGGCATTGCCCGTTAGCGCGATCAATGGCACGGCCAGGCGCTTGATCAGGGGGAGAAGGGCTGCGATCTCGTCGGTCTCACCGGACTGTGATAGTGCCAGCACGACATCGTCGCCGGTGATCATGCCCACGTCACCGTGGCTCGCCTCGCCCGGATGCACGTAGAACGCGGGCGTGCCGGTGCTAGCGAGCGTCGCCGCGATCTTGCTGGCGATATGGCCGGATTTGCCCATGCCGAGGACGATCACACGGCCCGGGGCCGTGAGCATGAGCCGGCAGGCGTGCACGAAATCGGGGCCAATGCGCTCGCCCATGGCCACGACGGCGCGCCCCTCGGCCTCAATGACCGCGCGCCCGAGTTGCCGCAGGGCGTCCCCGTCGTCGTGCGATGGGCCGCGAGTGTCGGCGGGTCTCATGGGGTCACCTCCGAGGCCGTTGTGAGGCCGTTGAGCTCGGACAATCCCAGGGCGAGCTGGTAGCCGACATAGGTTGCCAGCAGTACGCAGCCGCCGATCCGGCCGAGGCGCGCCGGCCCGTGCCGCCGCCATGCCAACGCGAACAGCACGATTGTTAGGCCGGCCATGACCGGGAAATCTCGCACAAGGACTGAGCGCTCCGCCGTTAATGGCGTAATCGTACTCGCAACACCCAGAACGGCGAAGAGGTTAAAGATATTCGAGCCGATGATGTTGCCGAGCACGAGGTCGAATTGGCGGCGGCGTACACTGGCGATACAGGTCGCGAGCTCGGGAAGGCTGGTGCCGAGGGCAACGATGGAGAGCCCGATCACCAGGTCACTGACCCCGAGGGCCTGCGCAATGGTCACACTGGCCCAGATGATCGCCCGCGAGCTCGCCAGAAGCACAATCAGGCCAACGCTCAGCCAGGCCAGCGGCCGCATGAGCGAGGTGTCTTGAGGGGTCTCCGCGGTGACCTCGGCATCCAAGGCGTCGGCGATGGGATCGCCGCGACTCGCCTGGCTGATCAGCCAGGCGAGAACACCGGCCAGCCCCAGCAGGAGCAGTACGCCTTCCAGCCGGCTTAGGTAGTGATCCATAAGCAGCAGCAGCGCCGCCACCGTGACCAGCCCTAGCAGGGGCATCTCTCGCGTCATCACCGCCGAGCGTAGCGTCAGCGGGCACACGATTGCCGTTACGCCGAGGATGAGGGCGATGTTGGCGATGTTGGAGCCCAGGGCGTTACCGACGGCGATGCCGGGTTGCCCTTCCCACGCGGCAATGGCGGAAATGAGTATCTCCGGGGCCGATGTACCGAAGCCCACGATGGTGATACCGATAATCAGCGTCGGCGCCCCGAGGAGCCGGGCGGTACCACTGGCACCCGCTACGAAGCGGTCGGCGCTCCAGGTCAGCGCCGTAAAACCGATCATGAGGGTGGTAATCTCGATAAGCATCAATGCGTCCGCGCGCGCCTCAGAGTCGCGCTATGATAGGGGCTCGGCGCGCCCAGTGCATTGTACGGTTTGGGTGCGCAGCAATTCTCGTTTTGGCCTTCGAGGTGATCGCGTTATCCCCCTGCCGAGGGACGCCATAAACCTTCCCTTGGGCCTCGACTGCGGCCTTCCTTGGCCGCAGACGCCCTCGGCAGGGGGATAACGCGATCACGCGACCTCGCGGGATCACATAATTCGGATTGCTGTTGGGGGCGGCAGCCGTTTGACTGCTCGGGGGGAGTCACCGATACTCCGCAGCACTCGCAGTGAAGGCCACGGGCCGCCGCCACCGGGCGGTCGCAACGGAGACGCTATGCCGAGCTCGCAGGACAATGGGGTGCTCGTGGACGTTCGGGATCTGCGCGTCGCGCGCGGCGGCCGGCCGATCTTCGATGGCGTGGATATCCAGATCCGGCGCGGCGAGGTGACGGCCGTTATGGGGCCCAGTGGCACGGGCAAGACGACGCTGCTGCGTCTGATCGGGGGTCAGCTCAAGCCGGACAGCGGCCAGGTCGTTGTGGAGGGCCAGTCGGTGCCGGCGCTATCGCGGTCGAGGCTGTTTCGGTTGCGGCGCCGAATGGGCATGCTGTTCCAGAGCGGGGCGCTGTTCACGGACCTCACCTGCTTTGAGAATGTGGCCTTCCCGCTGCGCGAGCATTCGGGGCTGCCGGAGCGCCTCATTCGGCATCTGGTTCGGCTGAAGCTGGAGGCTGTGGGGCTGCGCGGCGCGGCGGGGCTCTATCCGGCGGAGCTATCCGGCGGCATGGCACGGCGCGTGGCGCTGGCGCGCGCTATCGCGATGGACCCTAAACTCATGTTCTACGATGAACCGTTCTCGGGGCAGGATCCCATCTCCATGGGGACCTTGGTGCAGCTCATCCGCCAGCTAAATGACGCCCTCGGCCTAACCAGCGTTGTCGTCTCGCACGACGTCAAGGAGGTGGCCACAATCGCGGATCGCATCTACATGTTAGCGGACGGACGGGTTGTGGAGTCCGGGACGCCGGCCGAGCTGCAGCGCTCGCAATCGGCCTGGGTGCGCCAGTTCATGGATGCCCTGCCCGATGGGCCGGTGCCGTTCCACTACCCGGCGGTATCGTTGGCCGATGATCTGCTTGGTGAGGATAGCGCCTGATGCTCGCGCGCATCCAAGATCTCGGCGCCGCGACGCTGACGGCGATCGGTCGAATCGGGCGCTCGTCGCTGTTCCTGGGCCGGCTCCTCGCCGGGCTGCCACTGCTGGTTAAGCGCCCGGGGCTCGTGATCCAGCAGCTCTATGTGATCGGTGTGCTATCACTGGTCATCATCAGTGTCTCGGGCGTCTTTGTGGGCATGGTGCTAGCGTTACAGGGCTACTACACCTTGGTGGATTTCGGTGCCGAGCAATCGGTCGGGACACTGGTGGCCCTGTCGCTGACGCGCGAGCTGGGCCCCGTCGTTACCGCGCTGCTGTTCGGTGGGCGCGCGGGCTCGGCGCTGACCGCCGAGATCGGGCTAATGAAGGCGACTGACCAGCTCTCGAGCATGGAGATGATGGCGGTCGACCCGGAAAGGCGTGTCGTGGCGCCACGGCTGCTGGCCGGGTTCATCGCCATGCCGCTGCTAGCGGCCATCTTCATACTGCTCGGCGTGGGCGGGGGCTACGTGGTAGCCACTTCGATGTTGGGTATCGACGGCGGCGCCTATTGGTCGCAGATGCAGGCCAACGTCAGTTTCTCGGATGACATCGCCAACGGTGTGATCAAGAGCCTGACGTTCGGTTTCGTCGCGACCTGGATCGCGGTCTTCGAGGGCTACGATTGCAAGCCCACCTCCGAGGGGGTGAGCCGGGCGACGACACGAACGGTGGTCCATACGTCGTTGGCCGTACTGGGTCTGGATTTCCTCCTGACCGCATTGATGTTCGATTAGCCTGGCGCCGGGAAGGCAGGGCGGCGAACGGTTGTGCACCGCTATGACAGATTTAGGGTGAATAATCATGCAAACTAGTCAGCGGGCCATTGAGATTGCCGTGGGCCTGTTCGTTGCCGCGGGTGCCGCGGCCTTGTTCGCGCTCGCGCTGTATGTAAGCAATCTTACGGCGTTCGCCGGCGGCGAGCGGTATACTGTGATTGGTCACTTTCAGAATATCGGCGGCCTTAGGGAGGGCGCGCCGATCGATATGGCCGGTGTGCAGATCGGTCGCGTGGAGGCGATTGAGCTCGATAAACAGACCTTTGAGGCGCGCGTCGAGCTCAGTATTAGCGCGGACTACGACAATCTGCCCAGTGATACGAGCGCCAAGATCCTGACGTCCGGGCTCCTGGGCGAGCAGTATATTGGCATGGAGCCGGGTGGTAGCCCGACGACGCTACAGGATGGCGATGAGCTGATGTTGACGCAGTCGGCGCTGATCCTGGAAGAGCTAATAGGCCAGTTCCTCTACGATAAAGCCTCGGGTGGTGACGAATGACTAAAACGCTAAGCTGCTGGTTCATCGGCCTACTGTTGGCGCTGACCGCTCCAATGGCGGCGGCCTCCGAGCTCAGCCGGCCGGAAAAGCTGGTTCGCGAGACGACGAACGAGGTCCTGGAGCGCCTGGAGGCCAATAAGGCGGCGCTCGACGATAACATCGATGAGGTCGCCGAGCTGGTGGGTGAGCTCGTGCTGCCGCATTTCGACTTTCGCGCCATGAGTCAGATGGTTCTGGCCCGGAACTGGCGCCAGGCCTCGGAGCAGCAGCGTGAGCGTTTCGTAGACGCCTTCCGCGGGCTGCTCACCCATACCTATGGCAGCTCCCTCGCCGAATACTCGGGCCAGAGCGTGGTGTTCGAGCCGATGCACTCGGATCCGGGACGCGGCCGAGCGACGGTTTCCATGCGGATCAAGGCTGATGATGGGCCGGCCATCCCGGTCGCCTACAAGCTCTATCAACCGGACGGAGCCGAGTGGAAGGTGTTCGACGTGGTCGTTGACGGTGTGAGTCTGGTTCAGAACTACCGCAGCTCCTTCACCGGTGAGGTCAAGAAGAAAGGGCTGGACGCGCTGATCGCGCGTATCGAGGAGCGCAACCAGGGGCGGCGGGCATCGACCGAGGCCGAGGGAGAGCGTTCCGAATCGCCATGAGTAAGGCCGAGCTACACCAGGGCGAGGGTGCCGGTCACTTTCGCGTGACCGGACCGATGACGTTTGAGACCGCGTCCGATCTGGCCGAACAGAGCGGGCGTCTGGACGGCGATAGTGACCCGCTACGGCTGGATCTTAGCGCCGTGGGACACGTGGACAGCGCCGGGGTCGCGGTCCTCGTGGATTGGCTGGCGACGGCGCGGGCCGCCGGGCGCGAGCTGGTGTTTGAGTCGGCCCCGGAGCAACTAACAGCCATCGCCCGCGTCAGTGGTGTGGATGCCCTTTTGGGCCTTGGCACGGGCGGTGCCGGAGTACAAGCGGAGTGAGTCATGGATCCAGAAACCATCGAACGGCTACTGCGGGAGCACTTGGAGGATCCCTATGTGGCCGTCAGCGGCGATGGGCGTCATTTCCAGGCGCTCATCGTGACCCCCGAGTTCGAGGGGCTGAACCGTATCAAGCGCCACCGTCGCGTCTATGCGGTGCTCGGCGAGCACATCGACAGCGATGTACTGCACGCGATCTCGATGCGCACGCTGACACCAGGTCAGTGGCACGGCGAGGCCGGCTGAGTGCCGTTGTAGAGCTCGGGTGCCGAGGAGGCCGAGCGGTGGGCGCGGCGATTGTTCGGTTCTCGTTGCCGGCGCGGTCGGTCCGCGTTTTCCGCGTAGTCTAGGCCATGGAGCGACTCATCATCGCGGGGGGCGACCCGCTAGAGGGCAGTATCCGGATCTCGGGCGCCAAAAACGCCGCGCTGCCCATATTGGCGGCCTCCCTGCTGGGCGACGGCCCCTCCTTTATTAGCAACATCCCGCATCTCCATGACATTACGACGACCATGGAGCTGCTCGGGCGTATGGGCGTTGGCCTGACCGTCGATGAGCGCATGTGCATCGAGGTCGATCCGACAACGCTGACCGACCCGTTCGCACCCTATGACCTGGTTAAGACCATGCGCGCCTCGATCCTCGTTCTGGGGCCCTTACTGGCTCGCTTCGGGCGGGCTGACGTATCGCTACCGGGTGGCTGTGCGATCGGCACGCGGCCCGTCAATCTGCATGTCGAGGGCCTGCGCGCCATGGGCGCGGAGATCGATGTCAGTGGTGGCTATGTGCGCGCGCGGTGTAAGCGCCTGCGCGGGGCGCGGCTGATCATGGATCTGGTGACGGTTACGGGCACCGAGAACCTCATGATGGCCGCCTCGTTGGCGGAGGGCGAGACGGTCATCGAGAATGCGGCGCGCGAACCCGAGGTGGTGGACCTCGCGGATTACCTGAACGCCATGGGCGCCCACGTGGAAGGCGCCGGCACCGACACCATTCGCATTCAGGGCGTGGAGCGACTCGCCGGCACCCACTACGCGGTGTTGCCGGATCGGGTGGAGACCGGCACCTACCTAGTGGCGGGCGCGATAACGGGTGGTCGTGTGCTCATTAAGGATACGCGGCCGCCATTGCTCGAAGCGGTGATCGCGAAGCTCGAGGAGGCTGGCGCGCGCATTCGCAGCGGTGACGACTGGATCGAGCTGGCGATGCCGGGGGCCAAACGCCCGCGCGCCGTAAGCCTGCGGACCGCGCCCTATCCGGGCTTTCCGACGGACATGCAAGCGCAGTTCTGTGCGCTCAATGCCGTCGCCGAGGGTGTCGGCATGGTTAGCGAGACCGTCTTCGAGAATCGCTTCATGCACGTCAATGAGATGCAACGCATGGGCGCCGATATCCGGCTGGAGGGCCGCACGGCTGTCAGCACGGGCGTGGACCGACTGACCGGGGCGCCTGTCATGGCAACCGATCTGCGAGCCTCCGCCAGCCTCGTGCTGGCGGGTCTTGTCGCCGACGGGGAGACCTACGTCGACCGCATCTATCACATCGACCGCGGCTACGAATGCATCGAGGAAAAGCTCGCCCAGTTGGGCGCGCGCATTCGCCGCGTACCCGCCTAAGCCTTGTGGAACGCGTACGAACCGGGAAAACACGCGCATGGGACAAACGCTGACCATCGCCCTGTCCAAGGGCCGTATTTTGGAGGACACGCTGCCGTTACTGGCGAGCGCTGGTATCGAGCCGGCGGAGGACCCCGACGCCAGCCGGCGTCTGGTGTTGCCGACCAACCGTGCCGAGGTACAGCTGGTGATCGTGCGGGCGACCGATGTCCCGACCTATGTCGCCCACGGCGGTGCGGATCTGGGGGTCGCGGGCAAGGATACACTGCTCGAGCACGGCGGTGCTGGGTTGTACGAGCCGCTGGATCTCGGCATCGCGCGCTGCCGTTTGATGGTGGCGGGCTACCCCGGCACGACGGAGCGGCTG
The DNA here is from genome assembly GCA_913055565.1 of uncultured Ectothiorhodospiraceae bacterium. Lineage (GTDB taxonomy): Bacteria > Pseudomonadota > Gammaproteobacteria > Nitrococcales > Nitrococcaceae > CAJXKP01. The sequence goes on along the minus strand of CAJXKP010000005.1, from coordinate 45,101 downwards.
CGACGCCCGCGCGTGGCGACCAAGTTCGTCAACATCAGCCGTCGTTACTTCGCGGAACAGGGGCGTCAGGCCGAGCTCATTAAGCTCTACGGCTCCATGGAGCTCGCCCCCATTGTGGGCCTGGCCGATCTCATCGTTGATCTGGTCGATACCGGCAATACCTTGCGAGCTAACGGTCTGGAGCCGCTGGCGACGATTGCCCCCATCAGCGCGCGTCTGGTGGTGAATCGCGCGGCCATGAAGATGAAGCACCGGCTCATCGAGCCGGTCACGCGGGCGCTCGGCGAGGCGGTGAACGAGCGCGATCGCTCGACGGTCGAATAGGTAGGCGACGGAGAACGACATGGCGACTATTGCGCGTTTGAGTACGACGCAGGGCGATTTCTGGGATGGTCTGCGCCAGCGCTTGGCCTGGGATGACGGCGCGACGAGCCGAGTCGCGTCGGCGGTGCATGAGATCCTTGAGGGGGTCCGCACAGGTGGTGACGAGGCATTGCGCGCTTATAGCGAGCGCTTCGACGACCTCGTGGTCGAACGGGTTGCGGACCTGGCCGTCGGCCCCGAGCGCTTGGCCCAGGCGCATCGGGGATTGGGCAGCGAGGCGCGCCACTCGCTCGATACCGCTGCCGATCGGATCCGGCGCTATCATGAGCATCAGCGCGAGGGCTCGTGGTCGTACACGGAGGCCAACGGCACGCGGCTGGGCCAGCAGGTGACGCCACTCGAGCGCGCTGGGATCTATGTGCCGGGCGGTCGAGCCGCCTACCCATCGTCGGTACTCATGAACGCCATTCCCGCGCGGGTCGCAGGCGTGGATGAGCTCGTTATGGTGGCACCGGCTCCGAGCGGTGAGATCAGCGAGTGGGTCCTGGCGGCGGCGCATAGCGCGGGGATCGACCGGTTCTATCGGCTCGGCGGCGCCCACGCGGTGGCAGCGCTGGCCTTCGGTACCGAAACGATACCTGCCGTGGATAAGATCGTCGGCCCGGGTAATGCCTACGTCGCGGAGGCCAAGCGTCGGGTGTTCGGTCGCGTCGGGATCGATATGGTGGCCGGTCCCTCCGAGATCTTGATCATCTGTGACGGTGAGGCGGATCCGCGCTGGGTGGCGATGGATATGTTCGCCCAGGCCGAGCACGACGAGGACGCTCGGGCGATGTTGGCGTGCCCGGATGCGGATTATCTGGCGCGTGTCGAGTCGGCTATGGATGAGCTGCTTCCCGAGCTTGAGCGCGCCGAGATCGTCCGGGCCTCTCTAGCCCGGCGCGGTGCGTTGATCCAGGTGCGCGATATCAGCGAGGCCGTTGAGGTCGCCAATTTCGTCGCCCCCGAGCATCTCGAGTTATCCATGGCTGAGCCGCAGGCGACGGCCGGCGCTATCCGTCACGCCGGAGCGATCTTCATGGGTCACTACTCGGCCGAGGTTCTGGGCGATTACTGCGCCGGGCCCAATCACGTCTTACCGACCTCGCGAACCGCGCGTTTCGCCTCGCCATTGGGCGTTTACGATTTCCAGAAGCGCACCAGCATCGTCGATTGTTCCGCGGCGGGCGGCGCCGAGTTGGGCCGGGTCGCCGAGGTCATAGCGCGCGGTGAGGGTTTGACGGCCCACGCGCGCTCCGCCGGGCATCGAGTCCGCGCCGAGGGCGACGCAGGCGAATAACGCGTGGTCGCGGCTCAGCGGCTGCGCGGTTCGCGCGGGCTGCCGCGGGGCGGTCGACGCGCTACCGTAAGCTCGCGCTGGCTACGCGTACCCTCTCGCAGCAGGGTTAGGGTGACGCGATCACCCGGCTCGAGGGCGGTCACCCGCTGGCGCAATTGGCGTGCCCCTTGCACTGGCGCCTCGTCGAGGCGTAGCAGGATGTCGCCGGCCTGCAGGCCCGCATCACTGGCTGGGCCGTCGGCATACACGTTGGCGATGAGCACGCCTTGTGCATCCGATAGCTCAAAGGCCTTGGCCAATTCGTCGGTGACGGACTGCACCTGGAGCCCCAACCAGCCCCGAGTGACCTGACCGTCCTCAATGATGTTGGCCATGACGCCGCGCGCGAGATCCACGGGGATGGCGAAGCCAATCCCCATCGAGCCGCCTGAGCGGCTGTAGATCGCGGTATTAATGCCGACCAGTTGGCCTTGGGCATTGACGAGGGCGCCGCCCGAGTTGCCGGGATTGATGGCGGCGTCAGTCTGGATGAAATCCTCGAACGTCGTCAGTCCGAGCTGGCTGCGCCCAGTGGCGCTGACGATGCCCTGGGTGACGGTCTGACCGACACCGAACGGATTACCGATGGCGAGGACCACGTCGCCGACCGCCAGCTCGCTGGATCGCCCACTGGTAACGCTCGGCAGGGGGCGCAGGCCGATGCGCAGCACCGCCAGGTCCGTCTCCGGATCGGTGCCGACAACGGCGGCGCCCGCACGTCGGCCATCGGTTAGGCGGACCTCGATGGCGGTGGCATCCTTAATGACGTGGTGATTGGTGAGGATGTAGCCCTGTTGGCTCATCAGGACGCCCGAGCCGAGTGATGTCTCCGTTCGTGGCCGGTCCTGACGGCGCTCGTCGAAGAACCGCTCGAACAGAGGGTTGTCGAAGAACGGGTGGCGAGGCTCTGAGCTGGGCTTGGCGGTGTAGATGTTCACAACGGCGGGTGCCGCGCGCTCGACGGCCGCCGCATACGAGCTAGGCGATGGCCCCGCGGGGGCGGACGCTGGCGCCTGTTCGACCTCGACCACGGGCCGGTCCGAGGTAATGAGGCCGGGGGCCAACAAGATAACCGCCGCGGCAATGCCCAGGCCGAGGATGATGTAGCGCCCGATGAATCGAAAGACGCCGCCTTTGGCCATGCCGTTACTCCGCTACTGGTCGTGGTCCCTACCTCGCTGGGTTATCATGCGCCTTGCGGCGTAAGACGAGCCAGCATTTCGAGAGAGCCATCATGGTACAGATTGCAGCGCTCGCGGGTTACTGCGATGACCTACTGCAGGCCGATGCCTTCGGTGACTATGCGCCCAATGGCGTCCAGGTCGCCAACGAGCGCCCCATCGAGACGCTGATCAGCGGCGTAACGGCGTCACAGCGCTTTCTCGACGCGGCCTTGGCTATCGGCGCGGACGCCGTTCTCGTTCACCACGGCTATTTCTGGAAAGGCGAGGACGCGCGGGTCGTGGGCATGAAGGCGGCGCGCTTACGCACGCTGCTGCGCCACGATATCGGCGTCTTGGCCTATCACCTGCCGCTGGATGCGCATCCGGACTATGGCAACAACGCGCAGCTCGCCCACCGGCTCGGCCTGCAGCGACAGACCCGCCACGAGGCGGCCGGTATCCCGGGGCTGCTGCTAGTGGGGTGCCTGCCGGCGCCGGTGCCGGGTCGCGAGCTCGCGGAGCAGCTGACTGAATTGCTCGCGCGGACGCCGATCCATGCGGGTCATGATAGCGACGTCCAGCGTGTGGCGGTCTGCAGCGGTGCAGGCCAGCGGTTTATCGGCCAGGCCGCGGCATTGGGTGTGGATGCCGTGATCTCGGGTGAGATCTCAGAGCCGACGGCGCACGAGGCGCGCGAGCTAGGGGTTCAGTATTTTGCTGCTGGCCACCACGCTACCGAGCGTGACGGGCCGCGTGCCCTCGGTGAGCATCTCGCCGAGCGTTTCGGATTGCGCCATGAGTTCGTTGATGACGATAATCCGGCCTGAGGCAACTTGACGGTGTTAGGGTAATAGTTGATCCTTGCGCGCCATTTCCTGCGCGTGGTCAGCCGGTCTCGTAGCCGGCGGTGCACAGCATGCCGTTGTGATACCGGGATAACCCAATTAGGGGGCATGGGATGGATCAGGAAGGTGTGAACAACAGCCGACGGCGCTTTCTCGCGTGGACGACGACGGGCGTCGGCGCGATCGGGGCTGGCTTTACGGCCGTTCCCTTTCTCAATTACTGGAATCCGAGCGCGCGGGCCCAAGCCGCTGGCGCGCCGGTTGAGCAAGACGTCAGCAAGCTGCAAGCCGGCCAGGTGATCAACATGGAGTGGCGCGGCAAGCCGATCATTGTCTATAGGCGCAGTGAGCGCCATCTCGCGTCGCTGGCAGAGCTCGAAGGGCAGTTACGCGATCCGCAGTCTCAAGTGGATCAGCAGCCCGATTACTGCCGTAACCAATATCGCTCGATCAGTCCCGAGATTGGTGTCCTGGTCGCCATATGCACCCATCTCGGCTGCTCGCCGCTGTATCGGCCCGAGCTCGGCTCGGTGTCGGCGGATTGGCCGGGCGGCTTCTTCTGTCCCTGCCATGGCTCCAAGTTCGACGTTGCCGGCCGCGTGTTTAAGGGCGTGCCGGCACCGACCAACCTGGAGGTTCCGCCGCACTGGTTCCCGAATGAGAATACGCTCATCGTTGGTGAACATCAGGAAGGGGGTGCGGCATGAGCGCAACCACTGGCAGTGCTAAGGGCGGATTCCTCGGCTGGATCGATGCGCGTTTCCCGCTATCGCGGATGTGGAACGAGCACGTCGGCGAGTACTACGCCCCGAAGAACTTCAACTTCTGGTACTACTTCGGCTCGCTGGCGGTCTTTGTGCTGGTCAACCAGATCCTCACAGGGATCTGGTTGACCATGAACTACACCCCGGACGCCGAGCTCGCCTTCTCATCGGTCGAATACATCATGCGCGATGTCCAGTGGGGCTGGCTCATTCGCTACCTCCACTCCACGGGCGCCTCCATGTTCTTTGCCGTGGTCTATCTGCACATGTTCCGGGCGTTGCTCTACGGCTCCTACAAAAAGCCCCGGGAGTTGCTCTGGGTCTTCGGCATGCTGATCTATCTCGTGCTCATGGCCGAGGCCTTTATGGGGTATCTCCTGCCCTGGGGCCAGATGTCGTTCTGGGGCGCCAAGGTTATTACCTCGTTGTTCGGCGCCATCCCCGTCATCGGGCCGGATCTGGTGCAATGGATCCGGGGGGACTTCACCATCTCCGGGGTGACGCTGAACCGCTTCTTCGCGCTCCATGTTGTGGCGTTGCCCATGGTCCTGCTGTTGCTCGTTGTGGCCCATATCCTGGCGCTGCATGAGGTTGGCTCGAACAACCCCGACGGTGTCGATATCAAGAAGAATAAGGATGCTAGCGGCGTGCCCAAGGACGGTATCCGTTTCCATCCCTACTACACCACCAAGGATCTGGTCGGCCTCGTGGTATTCTTGATCGTGTTCCTATCGATCGTGTTCTTTGCGCCGACGTTTGGTGGCCTGTTCCTGGAGAAGCCGAACTTCCAGCCGGCGGATCCGTTGCAGACGCCCGAGCATATTGCGCCGGTGTGGTATTTCACGGCCTTCTACTCCATCCTGCGCTCCATTCCGGACAAGCTCACCGGCGTCATCGCCATGGGGGCCGCGATCTTCGTCCTGTTCTTCCTGCCGTGGATCGACCGAGGCCCAGTGCGCTCCATTCGCTATCGTGGGCTCAGCTATCGGATCGCGCTGTTCACCTTCGCGGCGAACTTTATCTTCCTGAGCTATCTCGGGGTGAAGCCGCCGTCCATGATGATACTGGGCATAGAGGCCAGCAGCTGGGCCTACTACGCCATGCTGCTGTACTTCGGGTATTTCGCCTTCCTGTTTATCTATACGGCGTTCGGCCTTGAGCGGACCAAGCCCGTACCGCAGAGGGTGACTGAGTGATGCGTGTCCTCGTCCTAGCCATGGCCCTGATGGTGGCCCCCGTCGCGGCGAACGCGGCCGGCGGTGGGGGCGAACTCATGGATGCCAATGTCGATGTGCATGACCGCCAGTCGCTGCAGCGCGGTGCCAAGCTGTTCGCCAATTACTGCATGGGTTGCCACTCGCTGAAGTATCTGCGCTACAACCGCGTGGCTCAGGATCTCAATATCCCAGAGGACGTTGTCGAGCAGTATTTGATCTGGGACGGCAGCAAGATCCAGAGCACCATGACGAATGTCATGCGTGACGGCGATGCCCAGGACTGGTTTGGTAAAGCGCCGCCGGATCTCTCGCTAACCGCTCGCGCCAAGGGGTCGAATTGGATCTATACCTACCTCAACAGCTACTACCGGGACCCCGATCAGCCGACGGGTGTAAACAACCTGTTGCTCAAGGGCACATCGATGCCGCACGTGTTGTGGCGTCAACAAGGTATTCCGGAGCTGGTCCACAAGGATGGTGAGGGCGGGTCGGAATCGGACCAGGAGGCGACAAAGCTCAAGGTGCCCGAGGGCGCCGGGACCCTGTCGTCGAGCGAGTATCATCGCATGACGCGCGATATCACGAACTTCCTCACCTATGCCTCCGAGCCGATACGGCCCGCACGCGAACGGATGGGCGTTTGGGTAATCCTGTTCCTGCTGGTGTTCCTCGGCGTCGCGTACCTGCTCAAGCGCGAGTACTGGAAAGATGTCCATTGAGCCGATTGGGCCAGCGTGGGGCCTGGCCGTTGGCCGGCCGGATGGGCGCGAACGCAACAGCTCGGTAGCGGATTAACAGCCAGGCGCTAATGCAACTATATTCGAGACCGGACGGTGTCTACAGCCATCGGGTCCGCCTGGTATTGGCGGAAAAAGGGGTGGCGGCCGAGATTATCGATGCCGCGGAGGCGATGCGCGACCTGGCGGATCTCAATCCGTATGCCGAGGCGCCGACGCTGATCGACCGCGGCCTCATCCTCTACGATAGCCGCGTCATCGCGGACTATCTCGATGAGCGATTTCCCCATCCGCCCCTGATGCCCGTGGATCCTATTGCCCGGGCCAAGGCGCGACTGGTGCTGTCGCGCATCGAGCGCGACTGGTACCAGCTACTAGTGCAGGTGGAGGCGAGCGCCGGCGAGGAGGCGGATGAGGCCCGTCGCCGGTTGGGGCAGAGCCTGGCGGCCAGTGATGAGGTCTTCGGCGCCCACGCGTTCTTCTTCAGCGAGGAGGTCGGCATGATGGATTGCCTTCTTGGTCCGTTGCTGTGGCGGGTGCCGCACTACGGCGTCGAGCTGCCGGATACGGCCAAGCAGGTGCATGCCTATGCCCAGCGCCTGTTCGAGCGTATTGAGTTCCAGAACAGCCTGTCCGATGTTGAACGGGCCATGCGAGCAGTATGAGGTTGATGTGACAGAATCCATGACTTCCAGCCGCCCCTATCTGGTGCGTGCCCTCTACGAGTGGATCGTCGATAATGGCTTGACGCCCTACCTCCTGGTGGATTGCGGCGTTGACGGGGTGGTAGCGCCGGCGGATTACGCCGAGGACGGGAAACTGGTGCTGAATGTCGCCCCGCGGGCGGTGCGTGATCTCCATCTGGGCAATGACGGGGTGGGATTCAATGCCCGCTTTGGGGGCGCCGCCTTGGATGTGTGGCTGCCGATGGTGTCGTTGCTGGCCATCTATGCGCGCGAGAATGGCCAGGGCATGCTGTTTACCGATACCGACGGGACCGATCCACCGCCGGACGGCACCAGGGGTGATAACGAGCCGCCGGATGAGGGCGAGACCAAGCGCCCGCAGCTGCGAGTCGTTAAATAGCGTCAAGGTCGGTGCTAACTAGCGGGCTCACGGTTGCCGAAAAGACGCTGATCGATGAGATCACACAGGCAGTGAATCACCAGGAGATGCACCTCCTGGATGCGGGCAGTGACGTCGCTCGGCACGCGAAGCTCGCGGTCGGCGTCGCCGAGCCTGCCGGCAATCGCGCCGCCGTCCCGCCCACTCGGCGCTACGACGTGAAGGCCTTGCCGCTGGGCGGCGTCAACGGCCGCGACAATATTGGCGCTGTTGCCGCTGGTGCTGAAGGCGAGTAGGACATCCCCGCGTTGGCCCAGCGCTCCGATCTGTTTGGCGAAGACGTTCGAGTAGTCGTCATCGTTCGCAATCGAGGTTAGCGTCGAGCTGTCCGTCGTTAACGCTAGGGCGGGCAAGGCGGGTCGCTCCATCTCGAAGCGGTTGAGCAGTTCCGAGGCGAAATGCTGGGCGTCGGCGGCGGAGCCGCCGTTACCGCAAGTCAGGATCTTGTGCCCGTGGGCCAGTGCCGTGACCATCGTATCGGCGGCCGCCGCGATGGGTGGCGCTAGGCTATCAAGCGCGGTGTTGGTGACGCGAGCACTGGCTTGGAAATGATCGCTGACGCGTTGTAGGGCATCCATGGCTATCGCTCGTTTCTCAGGGCCGTCGGGAAAGCGAGTATTATACGCTAGTTAGCCTGGAAGGCATCGGGTATCCACTCGGGCTCGGCGTCACCGTCGAAGGCGAGGACGTCGAACCGGCAAGGCTGGTCGCCGTAGCGCTGCAGGTAGTGCTGCGCTGCCGCCAACAGCCGACGCTGTTTCTGGGGCCCAACGCTGGCCGCCGCGCTGCCGTGGCGTCGATCGCTGCGATGGCGAACCTCCACGAATACCAGCTCATTGCGGTCGCGCATGACCAGATCGATCTCGCCGCGGCGCGTGCGGTAATTGCGGTGGGCTGTTTTAAGGCCGCGTGCCTTGAGGTAGCGCTCCGCGCTCCTCTCAGCAGCCCAGACCGGTGCATCGCTCATGGCGTCGGCCTCGGTGCGGGCTGGCGCTGTTGCTTGCCAGACGTCTCGCCGGCGCCTTCGTCGGAGGTAGGTACCAGCGGCGTGAGTAGGCCGCCTTGGAATCGGCCCGCCGGGAGTCGTCGGTGTACGATACGCTCCTGAGTGACCTGAAGCCGTCCCGTTAAGCCGGGCATGTCGAGTGTTGGCTCGTGCGCCAGGACATCCACGGGGCCGGCGAGCCGAAACGCGTCCGCGCCGAGGGCGAGGAGCCTGGGATGGTTACGCGCCTGACTGGGCCAGGCGTTGGTGGCGGCCGCCTGTTCGCTAGCGAGCTTCGATGCCAATGGGGCCCGCAGTGTCCAAGGCGTATCCACCACGATGAGGTCGTTGAGATCCTTGTTGTCCTCGGGCGACGGGTAGCCGCCATAGGCATGGGAGGTGGCAACGGTAGGCAGTCCGATGCCGCGATGGAATCGGATCTGCGGCTTGATTAGGCGCGCCTGACGGGGGAAGGCGGCTAGGAAGATGCCATCGACGTCCTGGCGCCGTCGCGGATCAAAGCTCAGGCGGCGACGCAGGACGCGCTGGAGGCGTTGGTAGCGGGCTCGGCTGGCATCCAGATTAAGAATGGCCCGAATGGGCCCGCTGAAGTCTTGAGCATCATCGCGGTAGCGCGCCGTCTCGAGTACTTGCCCTTTAGCCGTCTCAAAGGCGGCTCGAAAGGCGTCCAGGACGCGCTCGCCCCAGTCGGTGTCCGGGGCGAGCGCGACGACGTTCTGCCATCCCTTGCCCTGCATCAAACGCGCCGCCTCGCGCGCGTCATCCTCGGGCGCTAGGCCGAATTGGAAGATGCCATCGGTTGCGGTATCGCCGCTGCCTTCGATCCGATTGAGTGCCAACATGGGGACGCGGTGGTCGTCGCGGCTCGCTATGGCGTCGATATTGGGCTTCGTCAGTGGGCCGATGACCAGATCAACCCCGCGATCGACGGCCTCCTGATAGGCGGCCGCGGGATCGCGTCCGTCTGTGCCCACGTCGTAGACGCGCAGCTCGGGAGCGGCCTCGCCGCGGGCGGCGTAGTAGGCGGTGACGAGGCCGTTCTGTACCGCCTCGCCGAACGTGCTGTAGCGCCCCGACAGCGGCAGCAGGACGGCAACGCGCTGCGGTGGCCTGACGCGCTCGATGGCACGCTCGGTGACGACCTCGGCGAAGGCGCTGACGCGGGCCGGGTGCTCCGGGTAGCGGTCATACCAGGCATCGACGGCCTCGCGAATGCCGGCCGGCCGCAATCGGTGGGTGCGCACGGCGTAGGCGAGCTCCAGCCAGCCGCCGAAGATATCGGGCTGCGCCGGCACCTGGCTGCGGAGCCGCGGCAAGGGGATGGCCAGTAGATCCTGCCACAGGGTCTCTCGGTTCGCGCTCGCCAGGGCCCCGGCCGTTAGCAGGCGCTGGCGTCGTTCGCGGACCCGCGCCGCTTCCAGCGGTTGCTCGGTCGCCCGCAGCGCCTCGGCCTGGGCTGCGAGCCAGTACTCATGGAGGTCCTCGGGTAGTGCCTCCGGTGGCCCGCCATCCAGGGCGCTCAACGCCTCGCTGGCGTCGTCGGTTAGGCGTAGCTCGGTGCTCAGCAGGCGGCGCAACGGGCTCACATCGTCGGCCGCGGGATCGGCGTCGGTGCGCACCAGGGCCTGACGAGCGCGTAGGCGGTTACCCTGACGCATGTGCAGGAGACCGGCTCGGAGCCAATAGCGCTCAGCCTCGGTACCATCGGCATCCCGGGCTGCGGCCTCGAAGAGCTTGATGGCTTCGCCGAGGCGCCCGGCGTCAGCGGCGTCGCGCGCCTGCTCGGCGCGCGGGTCGCGGCTTGGCTCCTGTTTGGCCTCGTCGGTTGGCTGGAGCGGCGCGCAACCGGCGATCGCGAGGACGATGGCAGCGGTTGCGCCAAGCCACAGGCGTGGGATAGTGCGGGCATTATGCATAAGCGTTTCGCGAACCGTCATAGGGGCCGACGCCACTCGGCGCTTTCGGCAGTATCGTGAACCGTCGCCTGAGGGTGTGAGCGTTGGCCGCGATGGGCGAGCCAACCCTAGTGCTCAGCAGGTTGCGATGGAGTATCAACAGAGGGGTTTTACCGTGTCAAATCAGGCCGGGCGTTTGTACGTGGTGGCAACGCCGATCGGTAATCAGGGCGACCTCAGCGATCGAGCGCGGGAGGTCTTGGGGCGGGTGGACACCGTCGCCGCGGAGGACACGCGGCATACCGGACGGCTCCTTGCGCGCTGGGGCATCCGGCCTCGCCTGATAAGCCTCCATGAGCACAACGAGGACGGGCGTCTGGCCGGCCTGCTTGCGCAGTTGAGTAAAGGTGAGTCAGTGGCCCTGGCGTGCGATGCGGGCACGCCGTTGATCAGCGATCCGGGCTACCGCCTGGTCAGGGGGCTTCGCTCGCAGGGCATCGGCGTCGAGGCAGTGCCCGGACCGAGCAGCATCACGGCGGCTCTGTCCGTCGCTGGTCTGCCCACGGACCGCTTCGTCTACGAGGGGTTCCTGCCAGCGAAGCCGGCGGCACGCTGGCAGCGTCTGGCCGCGCTCGCGCACGAGCGCCGGACGCTGGTGTTGCTGGAATCGAGCCATCGTATCCGCGCCAGCATCGAGGCCATGGCGTCGGCGTTCGGGGCCAGCCGCGAGGCCGCTGTCTGTCGGGAACTGACCAAGGCGCACGAGACGGTTCGGCTGGATAGCCTGCAGGCCCTCAGCGTTTGGCTCGCTGATGACACCAATCGACGCCGCGGTGAATTCGTGATGGTGGTTGCTGGCGCGGAGGAGCCGTCTGCCGATCCCGTGGACGGCGAGACCGAACGTGTGCTCAGTATCCTCGCCGACGAGTTGCCTACTAAGCAGGCCGCGCAGTTGGCGTCTCGCATCACTGGGGCGTCGCGTAACGCCCTCTATGCCCGGGCGCTGGCGTCTCGGGACGACGGCGAATAAACCGTTATCGTGATAGCATTCCGCAATGGGAAGTCGGCCGGGCAGCCGCTGCACCGTTGGTCGGTGTGGAGGAAAGTCCGGGCTCCATAGGGCAGGGCGCCAGGTAACACCTGGGCGGCGCAAGCCGACGGAAAGTGCCGCAGAAAAGATACCGCCGATGGGCCCTGTTGGGTCACAGGTAAGGGTGAAAAGGTGTGGTAAGAGCGCACCGCGCGGGTGGTAACACCTCGCGGCACGGTAAACCCCGCCCGGAGCAAGACCAAATAGGGGGGCGCACGTGTGGCCCGCACGGCTCCCGGGTAGGTCGCTAGAGGACCGCGGTGACGCGGTCCCCAGAGGAATGGTTGCCTTCGACAGAACCCGGCTTATAGGCCGGCTTCCCTCCCCATCCTGTAGTACCCCCGGATCGCTTTTGCGATCCCACTCCCCAGCGATCCTATTGCTGCGGCGCCGCACGGGCGCGGCGCTACCATCGGGCTCGCAGCTCTTGCCAACACTCTCGTTGTCAGCGATCTAGCGGATTTTTGTAATGCGCTTTATCGATTGGTGTCCCTACTCGCCTGATAGGGGCGCTTTTTTAGGACCGCGGTTGCACCTTGCCTACTCCTTGCGAGGCATTACGTAACTCTCTGTCAAAAAAGGAAGAACGCGTGATGGTTTGGTTGACGCGGTGGGAGACCGGGCCTATAGTGCCTCGCATGTGGGGGAGAGTGGTATAAAATGGGATTTTAGGGTAGTGAGGGTAGCTGAGTGTTTCGGGGTGTCACGCATATCAATCTGGACCAAAAGGGGCGGATGGCCTTCCCGAGCCGCTATCGGGATCGTCTGCAGTCCCTTTGTGACGGCCAGTTGGTAGTCACCGTGGATCCCGATCACTGCCTGCTCGTCTACCCCCTCCCCGAGTGGGAGACGATTGAGCAAAAGCTCATTCGGTTACCGAGCCTGAATCGTACGGCACGGCGGCTGCAGCGCCTGCTTATCGGGCACGCCACGGAGGCGGAGCTCGACGGCAATGGTCGGATCCTGCTGCCGCAGCCGCTGCGTGAGTTCGCCGGCCTTGAGAAGCGAACCGTGCTTATCGGGCAGGGCCACAAGTTCGAGCTCTGGGATGAGCAGACATGGATGGCGCGGCGTGATGAGTGGCTCGCCGAGGCGGCCCAGGATGACGAGATGCCGGATGATCTCGAATCACTCTCGCTGTAAGCGGCTGTATGGGTACTGACAGCCACGATGGGGTCCTGATCGGACCGGCAATGGAGGCGCTTAAGGTGAAAACGGACGGTCTCTACATGGACGGCACCTACGGGCGGGGCGGTCACGCCGATGCCATTGCATCGCGCCTGGGTCCCCAAGGACGGCTATGGGCTACTGACCGCGATCCCGACGCCGTCGCCGATGGCCACGAGCGCTTCCGCCACGATCCGCGCTGCGCGGTTAGCCAGGCGGGGTTCGAGGAGTTGCCGGCGCGTGTTCAGGGCGCGGGCTTGTCCGGTCGCGTCGATGGCCTCCTGCTGGACCTTGGCGTTTCCTCGCCACAGCTCGACGATGCCGAGCGCGGCTTTAGTATTCGGCGCGACGGGCCGCTGGACATGCGCATGGATCCGGGCCAGGGCGAGAGCGCCTACGCTTGGCTGTGTCGCGCCCCGGCGGGTGAGATCCGCCGCGTCCTGCATACCTACGGCGAGGAGCGCCATGCCCGACGCGTGACCAACGCCATCATCGCCGCGCGCGACGCCGGCGAACTGCCCCGCCGTACCGGCGAGTTCGCGGCCCTTGTGCGCGAGGCTATGCCCGCCGAGCAAGGGCCTCGGCATCCGGCGACGCGCGTATTCCAAGCGATCCGGATCCATATCAATGGCGAGCTGGCAGCGCTGGATAGGTTGCTTGCCGGGGTCTGCGGCGTGCTGGCCCCGGGCGGGCGATTGGTCGTTATCAGCTTCCACTCGCTCGAAGATCGTCGGGTCAAGCGATTCATGCGAGACCATAGCCGTATCGGCGACCTACCTCCCGGTGCCCCCGAACCGCCGCCGGAGAAGCGCCCGAGCCTGCGCGTCGTAGGCAAGCCTATACGGGCGGATGACAACGAGGTGGCGGCCAATCCGCGCGCCCGCAGTGCCGTCATGCGCGTCGCGGAGCGTTTGTCGTGAGTCTCCAGGGGCTCATAGCGACAGGCATCGCCTTGGCGTTGTTCGTCTCCGCCGTGGCGGTGGTCTATACCCAGCATCGCAGCCGCCAGCTCTTCGTCGAGCGCCAGGAATTGCGACGCGAGGAGGATGAGTTAAACATCCAGTGGGGGCGTCTACGACTGGAGCAGGGGGCGTGGGCCACGCATGCCCGGATCGAGCGTCTCGCGCGGGAGGAGCTGGGCCTCATCATGCCTCAGCGCGAGGCTGTGGTCTTCATTGAGCCGGAGGCCGTGCCGAGGCCGGGAGGCGGTGATGGCCGCTAGCCGTGAAGGCACGGCGATGCCGCCGCGTTGGCGATACTACGCGGTGCTCATCGGTATGGCCGCGATGGCCCTGGCGCTAGCCGGGCGCGCCGCGCAGCTACAGCTGTTGGATCACGCCTTCCTGGTGGATCAAGCGGACGCACGCCATCTCCGCGTTACCGAGATTCCGGCGCACCGCGGCACGATTACTGATCGTTCGGGTGAGCCTCTGGCGCTGAGTTCGCCCGTGCAGTCCGTCTGGGCCAATCCGAAACGCTTGTTGGCCCATGCGGATCGTCTGCCGGAGCTCGCCCAGGTGTTGGATAGCAGCGCCTCGGCGCTGCGCCAGCGCCTGAGCCAGCGGCGCGATAAGGAATTCGTCTACCTGGAGCGCCATATGATGCCCGAGCGCACGAGCCAGGTTGAGGCCCTGGACATCCCGGGTCTGGCCTTGGAGCGCGAGCATCATCGCTTCTACCCCGCGGGCGAGATCACCGGGCACGTCCTCGGGTTTACCAATATCGACGACCACGGCCAGGAAGGCATCGAGCGCGCGTACAACGATTGGCTCAGTGGAGCCTCCGGGCGTAAGCGCGTCATCCAGGATCAGCTCGGGCGCCGCATCGAGGAAGTTGAGCTGCTCGACGCGGCCGAGCCGGGCCGTGATCTAGCGCTGAGCATCGACCGTGAGCTGCAGTACCTCGCTTACCGCGAGCTCAAGCGCGCGGTGACTCGACGTGAGGCTGCCAGCGGGTCGCTGATCGTACTCGATGCACGCTCGGGCGAGGTGCTTGCTATGGTTAATCAGCCGTCGTTCAACCCCAATCGGCGGGCTGATCTGGAGGCCTCTCGTTACCGCAACCGCGCTGTTACCGATGTCTTCGAGCCGGGGTCGACGCTCAAGCCGTTCACCGTCGCTGCGGCGTTAGAGGAGGGCGGCTACGAGCGCAGACATACCATCGATACCGCGCCGGGTAGCCTGCGTGTTCAAGGCAAGCGCATCAGCGATGTCCGCAACTACGGCACGCTGGATTTGCGCCATATCCTTGTTAAGTCCAGCAATGTAGGGGCCGCCAAGCTAGCGCTGTCCCTCGATCGAGGCGCGCTCTGGCGCGTGCTGGGCCGTCTCGGGCTCGGTCAACGCACCGCCAGCAGCTTCCCGGGCGAGGCCAGTGGCCGTCTCGCGGGCCGGCCCAGTAAGCGGCCGATCGAGCGGGCGACCCTGGCGTTCGGCTACGGGGTGTCGGTGACGGCGCTACAGCTCGCCCGCTCCTACGCGGCGATCGCCAATGAAGGCATGGCCCCGACGGTGACGTTCTTGCGCAACGCCAAGGCGGATAGGCCCAGCGCGGAGCGCGTGCTCAACGCCGATACCGCCCGAACCGTACGCAGTATGCTCGCTGAGGTGGTATCCGCCGAAGGCACGGGGTCGCGAGCCGCTATTCCGGGCTACGAGGTTGCCGGCAAGACCGGTACCGTTAAGCAGCTCGATGCCGAAGACTACAGCAAGGAGCGCTATACGGCGCTGTTCGCCGGTATGGCACCCGCTGCCGAGCCGCGTTTCGTGGCCGTGGTTGTGGTTAACGATCCCAACGATGAGGCCTATTACGGCGGTGAGGTGGCCGCCCCCGTGTTCCGGCGGGTCATGCGCGGTGCGCTTCGGCTTTATAACGTGGCGCCCCATGGCAGCGCGGGCCAAGGCGAGCTCGTCATGGCTGATGGGGGTCGGGGCTGATGGCGGCCTGCACGCTAAGGGACTGGTTGGCGCCCTGGGTCGCTCTGGCCGATGAGCGCCGGATCGGTCCGCCAGCACTGGATAGCCGCCGACTCGAGCGCGGCGGTGTCTTCCTCGCTTGTGTCGGGGAGGCCGAACACGGGATCAGCTACCTGGCCTCGGCCCTGGCCGCCGGGGCGAGCGCCGTCGTCTGGGAGCCGACGGCGGCTGTTGAGCGTCAGCGCGTCGAGGCCGATTGTGCCGCCGCGGGGGTGGCCGCCGTGGCAATGGAGGGATTGGGGCAGCGGACGGGCGAGCTGGCTGCCCGGTATTACGGTGAGCCCGGCGCCGATCTCGTCGTACTGGGTGTGACGGGCACGGACGGTAAGACCTCCGTGACCCAGTTCCTGGCGCGCGCGATCGGCGGTGAGGCAGGGGACTGCGCTGTTATCGGCACGCTGGGCTGGGGCTGGCCCGACCGGCTCCAGCCCAGCGACCTCACCACACCGGATGCCGTGACCCTCCAGGCCTGTTTGGCGGCGGTTCGTGACGAGGGGGCTCGGGCGGTCGCCATGGAGGTCTCATCGCACGCGTTGGCGCAGGGGCGCGTGCAAGCGGTGCCCTTTGATGTCGCCGTGCTAACTAATCTGGGCCACGATCACCTTGACTACCACGGCTCCCAGGCCGCCTACCGGGCCGCTAAGCGGCGCCTGTTCGATATCGCGGCCCCCGTGCCGGTACTGAATCTGGATGATGCCTGGGGCGCGGCCCTGGCCGACGAGCTCGACGCCCGTCATCCGGTTGGCTACAGCATGCGCGGTGATCAGCCGGCCCGTGTGCGTGCTCGTCGGTTCCTGCCGCAGGCCGGCGGTATGGGGCTTGAGCTTATCGCCGAGGCGAGTGTGGTGTCGCTACAACTGCCGGTCATGGGGCGCTTTAACGCCAGCAACGTACTGGCGGCGGCCGGCGGCGCGATCGCCGCGGGGGTCGCGCCGGAGCAGCTGGCCGAGCGTTTGGCCTGTATCCGGCCGGTAGTAGGCCGTATGGAGCCCATTGCCGCGGCTTCCAAGCCCACCGTCGTGGTCGACTACGCGCATACACCGGGCGCATTGGAGGCCGCCCTGGCGGCGATGCGTGAGCACTGCCGGGGTCGTCTCTGGCTCGTCTTCGGCTGCGGCGGTGATCGGGACCGGAACAAGCGCGCCGCCATGGGCAATATCGCCGAGCGAGATGCGGACCAAGTGGTGATCACCAACGATAACCCGCGCAACGAGGATTCGGCGCGAATCATTGGTGACATCCGTGCCGCGATGGCCGGCGAGGTGACGGTATTACCGGATCGCCGGCGTGCGATTCGCTACGCCATCGCTTCGGCGGCCAACGACGATTGCGTGCTCATCGCCGGCAAAGGCCACGAGACCGGGCAGATCATCGGCAACGAGTGTCAGCCGTTCAGTGATCGCGACGAGGCGAGTGCCGCGCTCGGGGAGGTGGTGTGATGGATCCCATCGATCTGCGCACCCTGAGCGATGCCGTCGGTGGCCAGATCCGCGGCGAGGCGGCCGGGATTCGCGGCGTCACCATCGATTCCCGCCGCTGCGGCGGCGAGGATGTATTCTTTGCCCTGCCGGGGCAGCGCCGTGATGGTCACGCCTTCGTGCCCGAGCTGGATGGCTACGCCGCCGCAGCGGTTGTCGAGTCGTGGGTGGATACGCCGCTGCCGCAGTGTCGTGTCGTCTCGACGCGTGGTGCCCTGGCCGCGCTTGCGCGTTGGAATCGGGAGCGCAGTCGGGCGGCCGTGGTCGGGCTTACCGGCAGTAACGGCAAGACCACGGTCAAGGAACTGCTGGCCAATATCCTGGCGCAGGCCGGTCGGACGCTGGCAACGCAAGGCAATTACAACAACGAGTTGGGGGTTCCCCTCACGCTCTGCCGACTGGACGGCGGGCATGAGTACGCCGTCATCGAGATGGGCGCCAATGGCCCGGGGGACATCGCCCATCTGACGGCCATCGCCCGACCCCAGGCCGGGCTCATCACTAACGCCGGGCCCGCCCACCTGGAAGGCTTTGGCTCACTCGAGGGCGTGGCCGCGGCCAAGGGCGAGATCTACAGCGGCCTGCCGCCCGATGGGGTGGCAGTGGTTAATGCCGAGGACCGTTTCGCCGATTACTGGCGATCGCTCATCGGTGATCGGCGGTGCCTTAGTTTCGCCGCCGACGACCAGACGGCTGACGTCGTGGCCCGCCGTGATGGTGGCGCGCTCAAGCTGGCCCTGGCGGGCCAGCAGTTCCGTGCCCCATTCGCGCTGGCGGGGCGCCACAACCGTCTCAATGCCGCCGCCGCCGCGGCCCTTGCCCATGCGTTAGCGATCCCGGCGCGCGCGATCGCGGACGGGCTCGCTCAAGCGCGGCCCGTGGATGGACGCCTGACCGAGTTGGCAACCCCGGCGGGCGGCACGTTGATCGACGACAGCTATAACGCCAATCCGGGGTCGCTGGCCGCGGGCGCGGATGTCCTGGCCGCGCACGGCGGTGAGCGCTGCCTGGTACTCGGTGATATGGCGGAGCTGGGTGGCGACAGCGAGTCCTTCCACACCCAGGCCGGGGAGCAGGCCCGGCGCCACGGTATCGACCGCCTGTTGGCCCTGGGGGAGTACGCCGCGGCCTCGGTGGCGGGCTTCGGCGCCGGGGGCGAGGCCTTTAACGACCGCGAGGCCCTGGTGGCCCGGCTGCGCGAGCTCGATGGCCCCGCCCAGGTCTTTCTGATCAAGGGGTCGCGCTCCGCCGCCATGGACAAGGTAGTGGCCGCCTTGGCGCGCCGCAGTGGCTCCAACAGCACGGGAGACGATGATGCTGCTACTGATCACTGAGTGGTTGCAGAGCCACGTTCACAGCGGCTTTGGCGTCTTTGAGTTCATTACGTTCCGGGCGATTGTGAGCACGTTAACCGCGCTCGGCATGGCGCTACTGGCCGGGCCCTGGTTGATACGGCGCCTCGCCGATGCCCAGATCGGTCAGCAGGTCCGCGATGATGGCCCGCAGAGCCACCTCTCGAAGTCGGGCACGCCCACCATGGGCGGGGGCCTGACGCTGCTGAGCGTGACCGTCGCCACGCTGCTATGGGGTGACCTGGGCAATCGTTTCCTGTGGATCGTACTCCTGGTGACGCTCGCCTTTGGCGTCATCGGCGGCGCCGACGACTACTGCAAGCTCATGCGGGGCAGTAGTCACGGCTTGAGTGCTGGTCAGAAGTATCTGGCGCAGTCGGTGGTCGGGCTCGTTGCTGCACTGGCGTTGTATCTAGGCGCCCAAGATCCCGCTGAGACCGCGCTGCTGGTGCCCTACGCCAAGGATTGGCTGATACCGCTCGGCTGGCTGTTCGTGCCGTTGACCTACTGCGTCATTGTTGGCAGCTCCAACGCGGTGAATCTGACCGACGGCCTCGATGGGCTGGCGATCCTGCCGGCCGTCCTCGTCGCCGGCGCCCTGGGCGTATTCGCCTACGCCACCAGTCGTGTCGACTTCGCCGATTACCTCGGCATCCCGTACGTCCAGGGCGCCGACGAGATGGTGGTCTTCTGCGGGGCGCTGGTCGGCGCCGGGCTGGGTTTTTTATGGTTCAACACCTACCCGGCCCAGGTCTTTATGGGCGATATCGGGTCGCTCGCCCTGGGGGCGGCCCTGGGCACGATCGCGGTCGTGGTCCGCCAGGAGCTTGTGCTGTTCATTATGGCGGGGGTTTTTGTCGCCGAGACCCTGTCGGTGATGTTGCAGGTCGGGGTGTTCAAGCGTACCGGCCGTCGCGTCTTTCGGATGGCGCCGCTGCACCACCACTTCGAGCTCAAGGGTTGGCCCGAGCCACGGGTCATCGTCCGGCTCTGGATCATTACGGTGGTGCTCGTACTGATCGGTCTGGCAAGTCTGAAGCTTCGGTGATGGCAACCATGGCGGCAACGGACAACGACTACGACGCCGTGATCATCGGCCTGGGGGAGACCGGCTACGCCTGCGCCGCCCACCTGGCCGGCCACGGTGCTCGTATCGCGGTCACCGATAGTCGGGCCGAACCGCCAGCCAGCGCTCGGCTGGCGGCTGAGTTGCCGCGCGTACCCCAGTTCAATGGGGCCCTCGATAGCGCGCTGCTGCGATCGGCGTCGACGCTTATCCTCAGCCCGGGCGTCGATCCGAGGCTAGAGGCCATCGCTGACGCCCAGGCGGCCGGCGTTGAGCTCATCGGCGAGATCGAGCTGTTCGCGCGCAGCGCCAGCGCGCCCGTGGTGGCGATCACCGGCTCCAACGGCAAGAGCACCGTCACTAGCCTGGTGGGGTCCATGACGCGGGCCGCCGGCTGGCACGCGGCAGTGGGAGGCAATCTAGGCCCGCCGGCGCTGACGCTGCTCCGCGATCCCGAACCGGCGTGCTACGTCCTGGAACTCTCCAGTTTTCAACTGGAGACGGTCAGCTCCCTGGATGCCGCCGCGGCTGTGGTCCTCAACATCAGCCCCGATCACATGGATCGCTACGACAGCCTGGCGGACTACGTCGCCGCTAAACAGCGGATCTATCGCGGTCACGGCGTCATGGTCATTAATGCCGATGATCCCACGGTCGCCGGGATGGCCGACGGGGACCGCCGTGTGGCGCGCTTCGGGCTGAGCGCACCCGCCGCCGCTGCCGATGCCGGTCTGGTCAGCGCCGATGGCGAATCCTGGCTGACGCTGGGATCCACGCCGGTTCTTGCGGTCTCCGAGCTGCCGCTCGCCGGCGAGCACAATATCGCCAATGCCCTGGCCGCCATGGCACTGGGGCACGCTATGGGTCTGCCGATAACGGCGATGGCGGCCGGCCTGGCGGGCTTCCGGGGGCTGGCTCATCGCATGGAGGCCATCGGCCGCTATGGCGGCGTCGATTGGTTCAATGACTCCAAGGCGACCAACGTGGGCGCCGCGGTGGCCG
Source organism: uncultured Ectothiorhodospiraceae bacterium (assembly GCA_913055565.1). Lineage (GTDB taxonomy): Bacteria > Pseudomonadota > Gammaproteobacteria > Nitrococcales > Nitrococcaceae > CAJXKP01. The sequence goes on along the minus strand of CAJXKP010000005.1, from coordinate 24,517 downwards.
CGCTCGCCGGTTGCCAGCAGCCGTTCGTGCTCATCGCCGGCGGCCAAGGCAAAGACCAAGCCTTCGGGGCGCTGCGCGATGTGGCGCAACGCGCGCGCGGTGTGGTGGTGATGGGCGAGAGCGCCGATGCCATCCGCGAGGCCGTCGCCGACGTAGCGACCGTTGTGGACGCCGTGGATATGACGACCGCGGTCGCCGCAGCCCGGCGGCTGGCGGAGAACGGCGATGCCGTGGTGCTCTCCCCTGCCTGCGCGAGCTTCGATCAGTACGACGGCTACGCCGCGCGCGGTGACGCGTTCCGAGCGGCGGTGGAGGCGGGCAGCGATGACTGATCGGCACGTGGCGACCGTTGATGGATCGGCGCCGGTGGCCGAGCAATCGCTCGGCGAGCGTCGGCCCCGCTTGGATTATCGCCTCATTGGCGCGCTACTGGCCCTGGCGTTGACCGGGCTGGTGATGGTGGGGTCGGCGTCCATCGCGATGGCCGAGCGGTTCGGTTCGCCACTAGCGCTGTTGCAGCGTCAGTCGATCTACCTCGCCCTGGCCCTGATGGCGGCCGTGGCCCTGTTTCAGGTGCCGATGAGTAGCTGGCAGGCCGCCAGCCGCACGTTGCTCGTCTTCGGGTACTTCCTGCTCATCCTGATACTGATCCCGGGTATCGGTCATGAGGTCAACGGCGCCACCCGCTGGCTCGATTTCGGCATCTTCCAGATCCAGGTCTCAGAGCTGGCCCGCCCGGCCATCCTGATGTATCTCGCCGGCTACTTCGCGCGCCGCCCCGAGATCGTCCGTCGGCGTTGGCGCGGCCTTTGGATCCCGGCCGGTATCATCGTCGGCGCCGCCGCGCTGATGCTCGCCGAGCCCGATTTCGGCGGCGCAGCGGTGCTCGTGGGGACGGGACTGACCATGCTGTTCTTGGCCGGGGTGGGCCTGGCGCGCCTGTTGGTACTACTGCTGCCGCTCAGCGCGGGGGCGGCCGCGCTCGTGCTGACCTCGCCGTATCGCCTGGAACGGATCAGCGGCTTCCTCAACCCCTGGGCGGATCCCCTCGATTCCGGTTTCCAGCTTACCCAGGCCCTGATCGCCGTCGGCCGTGGCGGCTGGTTCGGCGTCGGCCTGGGCGAGAGCGTGCAGAAGCTGTTCTACCTGCCCGAGGCCCATACCGATTTCCTCGTCGCGGTTCTTGCCGAGGAGCTGGGGCTCATCGGGCTGCTGGCGGTCCTTGCGCTGTACAGCTACATCGTCTATCGCTGCCTTCGCATCGGCGCTCGGAGCCATCGGCAGGGTCGGGCCTTTGGCGGCCATCTGGCCTGGGGCGTGGCGGTATGGCTGGGCCTGCAGAGCGCTATCAATATCGGGGTCAACCTCGGCGTGCTGCCCACCAAGGGCCTGGCCCTGCCGTTGATGAGCTACGGCGGCAGCAGTCTGGTGACGACCGTGGCGATGCTGGCGCTGGTGTTGCGGGTCGAGGCCGATAACCGGGGCGCTGAGAATGCCAGCCCGGCATCGGGAGGCGATCATGACGACTAGCCCTGTACTCATTCTCGCTGGCGGCACGGGGGGCCACGTCTTCCCCGCGCTGGCGGTCGCGGAGGTGTTGGCCGAGCGCGGCGTTCCCGTGGTGTGGTTCGGTACGCGCCGGGGGCTGGAGTCCCGCGTCGTGCCGGCGGCCGGTTTCGCCCTCGAGTATCTCCCCGTGCGCGGCCTGCGGGGGCGGCGCTGGCTGGACGCCGTGACGGCCCCCTTCATGCTGGTGCGCGCCGTTGTCGCGGCCGTGGCCGGCGTCCGGCGACACCGGCCGCGGGCGGTTCTTGGTATGGGGGGCTATGTCTCGGGCCCGGGGGCGCTGGCGGCACGCCTGCTGCGCGTGCCGCTGCTCATCCACGAGCAGAACGCTGTTCCCGGCATGACCAATCGCTGGCTGGCGCGGCTCGCTACCCGCGTTCTCACGGGCTTCGATGGGCCGTTCCCGGGCGCGCCGCAGGCGCAGTTCGTGGGGAACCCGGTTCGGCGCGCCATCGGCCGAATCCCCGAGCCCGGCCAGCGTTGGGCCGGCCGCGAGGGGCCTCTGCGCCTGCTTGTCGTTGGCGGCTCGCTGGGCGCTCGCGCCCTCAATGAGCGCATCCCGGCTGCTCTGGGTCGGCTCCCGGAGGGCTCGCGTCCCGCGGTGCGCCATCAGGCCGGCGAGCGCACCATCGAGACGGCGCGTCAGGCCTATCGGGCTGCCGCCGTCGATGCCGATGTCTCGGTATTCATCGACGACATGACCGAGGCCTACGCCTGGGCCGATCTGGTCGTGTGTCGCGCCGGTGCGCTGACGGTAGCCGAGCTGGCCGCCGCCGGCGTGCCCGCGCTCTTCGTACCCTTTCCCTACGCCGTGGATGACCACCAGACCCGGAACGCGGCCTATCTGGTGGACGCCGGCGGCGCCGAGCTCATTCAGGAGCACGAGCTCGACACCGACTCACTGGCCGCGATTCTCGAGCGGTTACTCGGTAACCGGGCGGGACTGCTCGCCATGGCCGAGCGAGCACGGGCGAAAGGGCGGCCGGACGCCGTTGATGCCGTCGTCGCGAATTGCCTGGAGGTGGCGTCATGACCATCGGCGGTGAGCGCGCGGCGCTGCAAGGCGGCCCTGGGGACATGGGGCGGGTGCGGTGCATCCACTTCGTGGGCATCGGCGGTGCTGGTATGAGTGGCATCGCGGAGGTGCTGCTCAACCTCGGCTACAGCGTGACGGGCTCGGACCGTGAGCCCAACGCCAGTGCCCGCCATCTCGCGGCCCTGGGGGCGGTCGTGCACGCCGGCCATGATGCCGGGCACCTCGGCGACGCGGACGCGGTGGTCACCTCCAGTGCGGTGGGCGAGGACAACGTGGAGGTCGCCGCCGCGCGTCAACGTCGCCTGCCGGTGGTGCCGCGCGCCGAGATGCTCGCCGAGCTCATGCGCTTCCGCTTCGGCATCGCCGTGGCGGGCACACATGGCAAGACCACGGCCACCAGCCTGGTGGCGAGCCTGCTCGCCGATGCCGACCTGGACCCCACATTCGTTATCGGCGGCCGGCTCAACAGCGCCGCGAGCAACGCGCGGCTGGGCTCCGGGCGTTATCTCGTCGCGGAGGCCGATGAGAGCGACGCGTCGTTCCTGTACCTCAACCCCATGATCGCCGTCATCACCAACGTCGACGCCGATCATCTCGATACCTATGAGGGCGACTTCGAGCGCCTGCGTGAGGCGTTCCTGGAGTTCCTCCAGCACATCCCCTTCTATGGGCTGGCGATCCTGTGTGCCGACGACCCAGGGGTGCAGTCGTTGCTCGATCAGGTCACCCGGCCCGTGTGCACCTACGGCCTGGACGAGCGCGCCGATGTCCGAGCCCGGGCGATGCGCCACGATGCGCTGTGTACCGCCTTTGAGCTGGTGCTGCCCGAGGGCGACGTCTTCCCCGTAACGCTCAATCTGCCGGGTCGGCACAATGTCCTCAACGCCCTGGCAGCCGTGGCCGTGGCGCGTGAGCTCGGGGTCTCCAACGAGATCATCGGCAGCGCGCTGAGCCGCTTCGCCGGCATCGGCCGTCGCTTCCAGCACCAAGGCGAGATTGCGTTGCCGGCTGGCGCCGTTACCGTCATCGATGACTACGGCCATCACCCCAGTGAGATTAGCGCGGTCTTCGAGGCCTTGCGCGCGGGTTGGCCCGGACGTCGGCTACTCGTGGCGTTCCAGCCGCATCGCTACAGCCGCACGCGCGATCTATTCGACGACTTCGCGCGGGTGCTCGCCGACGCCGATGCCCTGATCGTCACGGGGGTTTATGCCGCGGGCGAGGCCGCCATCGCTGCCGCCGACGGCCGCAGCCTGTGCCGCGCTATCCGTGCCCGTAGCCAGGTCGATCCGGTCTATGTCGAGACCATCGATGAGCTCTGTGAGGTGCTCCCCGGCATGGCCCGTGCCAATGACCTGGTAGTGACCCTGGGCGCGGGCAGCATCGGCAATGCCGGTCCGGCCCTGCGCGAACGCTATGGCGAGGTGGCGTATGACTAGCCAGCGCCCGAGCCGCCTGCGTGAGAACGTCCCGCTGCGGAGCCTGACCTATTGGCGTGTCGGCGGGCCGTCTGATCGGCTCTTCGAGCCTGCCGATGTGGATGCCCTAGCGGATTATCTGGCGTCGCAACCGCCGGCGGAACCCGTTACTTGGCTCGGGCTCGGGTCCAACGTGCTGGTCCGGGACGGCGGCGTACGCGGTACGGTCGTGCGCACCCCGCCGGGGCTCAACGAGATCGAGCAGGTCGGTGACGACGAGGTCGTCGCCGGGGCCGGCGTGGCGGGCGCCAAACTGGCGCGCTTTTGCGCCCGCAACGGCCTGCGCGAGGCGGCCTTCTTCGCCGGCATACCGGGCACGCTGGGTGGCGCGCTGGCGATGAATGCGGGGGCCTGGGGCGGCGAGACCTGGGCCCATGTGGTGGCGGTCAGCACCCTTGATCGCTCGGGTCAGCGCCATGAACGCGGCCCCAGTGACTACGACATCGGCTATCGCCGCGTGTCGGGGCCGTCGGATGAGTGGTTCTTGAGTGCGCGTCTGCGCTTTCCCGCGGGCGGCGATCCGGCCCAGCTTAATGAGCGCATTCGGGCGTTGCTTGCACAACGTGCCGAGAGCCAGCCCACCGGGGTGGCCAGTTGCGGCTCCGTGTTCCGGAACCCGCCGGGCGACCATGCGGCGCGACTCATCGACGCGGCCGGGCTCAAGGGGCTGCGCGTCGGCGGGGCCCATGTCTCCGAGAAGCACGCCAATTTCATCATTAACGACGACGGCGCCAGGGCCGCGGATATCGAGACGCTGGTGGCGACGGTACGCGAGCGCGTCGCCGCGGCGAGCGGGATCTGGCTCGAGCCCGAGGTGCGCATTATCGGTGAGGAGGCGTCCTCGTGACGGATGACGCAATGACCGCAACCGATCTCGGCCGGGTCGCCGTGCTGGCGGGTGGTCACTCGGCGGAGCGGCCCATCTCGCTGACAAGCGGTAACGCCGTGACCGCGGCGCTCGCTGGGCGCGGCGTCGATGCCGAGTTGGTCGATGTCGCGGCGGTTGAGCTACAGGCCCTGCGGCAGTTCGATCGCGCCTTCGTCGCCTTGCATGGGCGCGGCGGCGAGGATGGGGTCATCCAGGGGGCGTTGCAGGCGTTGGGGCTGCCCTACACCGGTACGGGCGTCCTGGGCTCGGCCATCGGCATGGACAAGCGACGCACAAAGCTGATCTGGCGCGGGAGCGATCTGCCCACGCCTGCTTTTGCGCGCCTGGCCAGCGAGTCCGATCTCGCCGATGCCTGTGCCAGCGTCGGCCTGCCGCTGATGATCAAGCCCAGCCATGAGGGCTCGAGTCTCGGCATGACGCGGGTCGACAACGAGTCCGAACTGGCGCGCGCTTGGCAACAGGCCCGCGCCTACGACTCGGCGGTGATCGCGGAACGGCTCATCGAGGGCGATGAGTACACCGTCGCCCTCCTCGATGGGGTAGCGCTGCCATCGATCCGCATCGAGTCGACGCGGCGCTTCTATGACTTTGAGGCCAAGTACGAGGCCGATGATACGCGCATGGTCTGCCCGAGCGGGCTCGCCGCCGCCGACGAGCAGGCCCTCGGCGCGCTGGCGGCGAATGCCTTCGAGGCCGTGGGTGGCTCGGGCTGGGGCCGCGTTGACTTCATGCGCGACCGCCACGGCGGCTGGTGGCTGCTGGAGGTCAACACCATCCCCGGCATGACCGATCACTCCCTGGTGCCGGCAGCGGCGGCGGCAGCCGGCATGCCAATGGACGAGCTGGTCTGGCGCATCCTGCTCACCAGCGTGGCCACGGCGGGGGCGCTTCCATGACCGCATTGGCCTGGCAACAGGGTGCCGCGCTCGGTAGCGATACCCCGGTGCGCAGCCGCGGCTTCGCGTGGCGGCACGCGCTTGGTGTGCTGACGCTGGCCGGCATGGCAGCCGGGGCTTGGTGGCTGATGGCGGCGATCGAGCGCGGTGCCCTGCTGCCGCTGGAGACGGTGCGTTTTAAAGGCGAGCTACGTCATCTTGAGGAGGCCGAGCTGCAGGCGGCGGTCTCGCCGCATCTCGACGACAGCTGGTTGGGCGCGGATGTAGCTGGCGTGCGGGCTGCCCTGGAGGCTCGGCCGTGGGTCCGCTCGGCGGCGGTCCGTCGGGTCTGGCCCGATACGCTGCGGCTGACCATCACCGAGCACGAGCCGTTCGCCCGATGGCGTGAGACCGGGCTCATTAGTGACAACGGCGCGGTCTATCGCCCGGATGAGCGCCCCGGCGACCTTCCCGTTCTGGCCGGGCCGGAGGGATCGGCCGCGCGCGTTGTCGCCACCTATAAGGCGCTGCAATCGCTGTTGCAGGACGCCGGGTTGGCGTTGGCGGGCCTAACGCTCGATGCCCGGCAGTCGTGGCGGGGCCGTCTGGCATCGGGCGCTCGCCTGGTCATCGGTCGCGATAACTGGCGCCAGCGCGCCGAGCGGTTGGTCGCCGCCTGGCCGCAACTCAAGCAGCGCGACCAGGCGCCGGAGCGCGTGGATCTGCGCTACCCGAACGGTTTCGCCGTGCGTTGGACAACGGGCGGCGCCGACGAAATGCAGTCGCCAAAGGGGCGGACAGATGAATCGTAAACAGGAGCGCAATCTGCTGGTGGGGCTGGATATCGGCACCTCGAAGGTGGTCGCCATCGTGGGCGAGGTCAACGCCTCGGGGGAGCTGGAGGTGATCGGGATCGGTTCCCACGCCTCGCGCGGTCTCAAGAAAGGCGTGGTCGTTAATATCGAGTCGACGGTGCAGTCGATCCAGCGGGCGGTCGAGGAGGCCGAGCTGATGGCGGGCTGCGAGATCAACTCGGTATTCGCCGGCATCGCCGGCAGCCACGTCCGCTCGCTTAACTCCCACGGTATCGTCGCCATCCGGGATAAGGAGGTCGGCCCGGGTGACATCGAGCGCGTAATCGACGCCGCGCGTGCGGTCGCTATCCCAGCGGATCAGCGGATCCTGCACATCCTGCCCCAGGAGTTCGTGATCGACGCCCAGGAGGGCATACGCGAGCCGGTCGGCATGTCCGGTGTGCGCCTTGAGGCCAAGGTCCATATGGTCACCGGCGCAGTTAGCGCGGCCCAGAACATCATTAAATGCATCCGGCGCTGCTCGCTTGAGGTCGATGACGTCATCCTCGAGCAGCTCGCCTCCGCCAATGCGGTCCTCACCGAGGACGAAAAGGAGCTCGGCGTCTGCCTCGTCGATATCGGCGGCGGCACCACCGATATCGCCGTCTTCACCGAGGGCGCTATCCGGCATACGGCGGTGATCCCGATTGCCGGCGACCAGGTCACCAACGACATCGCGGTGGCGCTGAGAACGCCGACCCAGAACGCCGAGGAGATCAAGGTTAAGTACGCCTGTGCCCTGTCCCAGCTCGCCGCGGAGGAGGAGACCATCGAGGTGCCCTCGGTCGGCGACCGGCCGCCGCGGCGGCTATCGCGCCAGACCCTCGCCGAGGTGGTGGAGCCGCGCTACGAGGAGCTCATGAGCCTGATCCAAGGCGAGCTGCGGCGCAGCGGCTTCGAGGATCTGATCGCCGCCGGGATCGTGATTACGGGCGGCAGCGCCAAGATGGAGGGTGCCATCGAGCTCGCCGAAGAGGTCTTCCATATGCCGGTGCGCATGGGCGTGCCGCAGGGCGTCGCCGGCCTCGGCGATGTGGTACGCAACCCCGTCTATGCCACCGGTGTCGGGCTGCTTCGCTTCGGCCAGGGGCATCGTGATGGCGCGGCGACGGATCTGGTTCGGGAAGACGAACGTGGGCTAACAGCAGTTTGGGAACGCATGAAGGGGTGGTTCCAAAGCAATCTGTAGCGACAGTTTGGGTTGAGAGTGGTCAACAGTGACGATCAATAGTCAGGAGGGGAAATACGATGTTTGAGCTAATGGATTCCGAGAGCCCGAATGCGGTTATCAAGGTCATCGGCGTCGGCGGTGGCGGCGGTAATGCGGTGCAGCACATGGTCTCCGCCGATATCGACGGCGTGGATTTCATCTGCGCCAACACCGACGCCCAGGCGCTTAAGAACACCTCGGCGAATACCACGCTTCAGCTGGGCGCCAATATCACCAAGGGCCTAGGGGCGGGTGCTAACGCCGGCGTCGGACGGGATGCGGCGGCGGAGGATCGCGACCAAATCGCCGAGGCCCTCGACGGCGCCGATATGGTCTTCATCACCGCCGGTATGGGGGGTGGCACGGGGACCGGTGCCGCGCCCGTGGTAGCCCAGATCGCAAAGGAGATGGGCATTCTAACCGTGGCCGTCGTGACCAAGCCCTTCCCGTTCGAGGGCCAAAAGCGGATGAAGGCGGCGACGGACGGCATCAAGGAGCTCGGTCAGCAGGTCGACTCGTTGATCACCATCCCGAACGAGAAGCTGCTGTCGGTGCTCGGCAAGGACCTGACGCTGCTCAACGCCTTTAAATCGGCCAACGACGTGCTGCTGGGAGCGGTCAAGGGCATCGCCGAGCTCATTACGCGGCCCGGCCTGATTAACGTCGACTTCGCCGACGTGCGCACGGTGATGTCGGAGATGGGCCTGGCCGTCATGGGGTCGGGTCAGGCATCGGGGGAAGGGCGCGCCCGCGAGGCCGCCGAGCGCGCGGTCGCCTGCCCGCTGCTAGAGGATGCCAATATCGCCGGCGCCCACGGGATTCTGGTCAATGTCACCGCCGGCATGGACCTGTCCATCGGCGAGTTTGATGAAGTCGGCAACGCGGTCAAGGAATTCGCCTCGGAGGACGCTACCGTCGTCGTCGGCACGGTTATCGATCCCGAGCTCGAGAGCGAGCTCCGGGTAACGGTCGTGGCGACCGGCCTAGGCGGGCCGATGACGCGGAGCGAACCGGAGCAGCCGCGCAACACCGGTCGCCGTGCGGAGTCCGGCGATGAGGCGACCGATCTGGAGCGGCCGGCCGTTATCCGGAAGCAGGCCGCTAACGAGCGCTCGTCGGCCAAGACCGAGGACGACATGGAGTATCTTGATATCCCGGCGTTCCTGCGCCGCCAGGCGGATTGATGGGCGGTGCTGAAGCGGCTAGGCGGTGGCATAGGGGCATCAGGCGGCCATCCGCGGATGGAGGTGCGCTCGCTGCGGTCGGCATGGGCGGCACGTTCCCGCGGGGATGTTAGTGTGGCATGATAAGCGACCAACGGCGTCGAGAGGGATGCTGGCGCATGCGCTGTTATCGATAATTGAAGCATCTTCGCAGAGGGTCCGAGCCAGTGATTCGTCAACGCACGCTCAAGAACAGCATCCGGGCGACCGGCGTGGGTTTGCATACCGGTGAGAAGGTCTATCTCACGCTACGTCCGGCCCCGGCTGATGCGGGGATCACCTTTCGCCGCGTCGATTTGGCGGAGCCGGTCACCATACGGGCGCATCCGCACAACGTCGGCGATACGAAGTTATCCACCTGCCTGGTCAGCGGCGATGTCCGCGTGTCGACGATCGAGCATCTGCTCTCGGCGATGGCCGGGCTTGGCATAGATAACGCCGAGGTCGATCTCAGCGCGCCGGAGGTGCCGATTATGGACGGTAGCGCCGGGCCGTTCGTGTTCCTCATCCGCTCCGCGGGCATCCAGGAGCAAGCGGCGCCCAAGCGCTTCATCCGGATCAAGCAGCCGGTGCGCGTTGACGGCGATGATAAATCGGTATCCTTCGAGCCGTTCGAGGGATTTAAGGTGGGCTTCGAGCTGGCTTTCGATCACCCCGTGTTCCGTAATGGCGGCGATCGCGCGGAACTCGATTTCTCCAGTACCTCCTACGTCAAGGAGGTCAGTCGGGCCCGAACCTTCGGCTTCATGCGCGAGATCGAGCAGCTCCAGCGCAATAATCTTGCCCTCGGCGGGAGCCTGGATAATGCCATCGTCGTCGATGACTACCGGATCCTCAACGAGGACGGCCTCCGTTACCCCGACGAGTTCGTCAAGCACAAGATACTCGATGCCGTGGGTGATCTCTATCTGCTCGGCTACAGCCTGATCGGCTCGTTCTCCGGCTACAAGTCGGGCCACGAGCTAAACAACAAGCTCCTGCGCGCGCTGTTGGCCGACGAGTCGGCCTGGGAGGAGGTGACGTTCGAGGGCAGCGAGGAGCTCGCCCCGATCTCCTTCGACCAGCCTCTGCCGGCGACTGCCTAGGGAGACGCTGAATAGCCCCGCGCCCTATGGGGCCGTGAGCGCGCTGGCAGCCGAGCTCCCGGAGCTTGAGTGTACCCGCCGTGATGCATGGCGCACCCTGCCCAGCCGGAACGCGCTTTCAGCGGCCAGAGGCTCGTGCGAATTGTTCAGCGTCTCCCTAGCCGTTGTCGCCCGAGTGGCGGCTCCCGAGATGGCTCGCCAATCGCTCCATGGCGGCGCGTAGCCGCTCATCCGGCTGGCACGCGGCCGCCTCACCGAGTTGCTGGATAACCGCCTGGCTGGGCGTGTGCCGCGGCGTGGTCTGAGCGGCCTGCCGCGGCGGTTCGATGGTGACGCGGCACTGGCGGGGCTTGAGCCCGGTTAGCTTCTGAACCTCCCGCTTTATCAGGGTTTGCTGGAAACGCAGCGTCGCCGCCCACGCGGGCGTAGCCGCCATGAGCGTAATCGCGTCAGGGGATACGGCGGCCAGCCGCCACCGGCCCGCTAAGGTATCCGGTAGCCGCCGTTGGAGATCGCGCTGCAGTCGGTTGAGGTTCCGCGCGTGGCCATGGATCTGGCTCAGTGTGGTCGCCTCACGGCGCAACCAGTGGCGCAAGGGTCGGGCCCCATGGTTTCGATCCTGCTCCGCCATTATCGGCCTCCGCTCTGGCGCGTTGTTCAGCACGACGTCAGATACGCTATAGTAGCCGACTGATCCCGTCGAGGCCTTATTAAAGCGTCATCGTTTCGCGAGCCAACACATCCCGGATGGTCCAGCTATGCTGAGCACCCTTGGCAAGAAGCTCTTTGGTAGCCGCAATGATCGCGTGGTGCGTCGCCTGCGCCAGAGCGTTGAGCGGATAAACGCCTACGAGCCTGAATTCGAACGCCTCAGTGACGAAGCGCTGTGGTCGAAGACGAGCGAGTTTCGTGAGCGCCTGGATAGCGGCGAGAGCCTGGATGATCTGCTTCCAGAGGCCTTCGCGACGGTGCGCGAGGCCTCGCGCCGTACCCTCGGACTGCGCCACTTCGATGTCCAGCTGATCGGCGGCATCGTCCTGCACCAGGGCCGGATCGCCGAGATGAAGACGGGCGAGGGCAAGACCCTGGTGGCACCGCTCGCCGTCTACCTCAATGCCCTAACGGGTAAGGGCGCGCATGTGGTCACCGTTAATGACTACCTGGCGCGTCGTGACGCCAACTGGATGGGCCAGCTCTATCGCTTCCTGGGCCTTGAGGTTGGTGTCGTTGCGGCCGGCCAGCCGGCCGAAGAAAAGCAAGCCGCCTATAAGGCCGATATTACCTACGGCACCAATAATGAGTTCGGCTTCGACTACCTGCGCGACAACATGGCGCTCGATCCCAATGAGCGCTACCAGCGGGGGCGTCACTTCGCGGTGATCGACGAGGTCGACTCGGTGCTCATCGATGAGGCGCGTACACCGCTGATCATCTCCGGGCAGGCCGAGCAGTCGAGTGAGCTCTATCAGCGCATGGACGGTCTGGTCCCGCGCTTGAGCCAGCAACAGGAGGAAGAGGGGCCCGGCGATTACTACGTCGACGAGAAGGCCCGTCAGGTCTTCCTCACCGAGGAAGGTCAGGATACGGCCGAGGATCTGTTGCGCGAGGCAGGCCTCCTCGGCGCCCACGACAGCCTCTACGAGGCGCGCAATATCTCGTTGCTGCACCACCTCAATGCCGCCCTGCGTGCCCATGCGCTGTTCCAGCGCGACGTCCACTATCTGGTGCGCGATAACCAGATCGTGATCGTGGACGAGTTCACGGGCCGCGCCATGCCGGGGCGCCGCTGGTCCGAGGGCCTGCATCAGGCCATCGAGGCCAAGGAGGGGGTTTCGATCCAGGCTGAGAACCAGACCTTGGCCTCGATCACCTTCCAGAACTTCTTCCGGATGTACGACAAGCTCTCGGGCATGACGGGCACGGCGGACACCGAGGCCTACGAGTTCCAGCATATCTACGGCCTCGAGGTCGTCGTTATCCCCACGCACATGCCCATGGTCCGGGACGACCTCAACGATCTGGTCTACCGCACGGCGCAGGAGAAGTACGACGCCATCGTCGCCGATATCAAGGACTGCTACGAGCGCGGCCAGCCTGTGCTCGTGGGCACGACCTCGATCGAGAACTCGGAGCTGATCGCGGATCAGCTCAAGCAGGCCAAGATCCCCCACGAGGTGCTCAACGCCAAGCAGCACGAGCGTGAGGCCGGGATCATCGCCCGCGCCGGCGAGCCGGGGGCCATCACCATCGCGACCAACATGGCAGGGCGCGGCACGGATATCGTGCTGGGCGGCAATCTGGACGCCGAGCTCGCTGATCTGGCGGAGGACGCCGACGCGGCCCAGATCGAGCAGGTCAAGGACGACTGGCAGGAGCGCCACGATCGCGTTGTCGCCGCGGGTGGTCTCCATGTCATCGGCAGTGAGCGCCACGAATCGCGGCGCGTCGACAATCAGTTGCGCGGCCGCTCGGGACGCCAGGGCGACCCCGGCTCGACGCGCTTCTACCTCTCCCTGGAGGACTCGCTGCTGCGGGTGTTCGCCAGCGAGCGCGTGTCGGGCCTGATGCAGCGGCTCGGTATGGAAGAAGGCGAGGCCATCGAGTCGGGCATGGTCTCGCGGGTGATCGAGAACGCCCAGCGCAAGGTCGAGAGCCAGAACTTCGACATGCGCAAGAACATCCTGCAGTACGACGATATCGCCAATGACCAGCGCCGCGTGGTGTATCAGCAACGCGACGAGCTCCTGGAATCGGAGGATATCTCCGCGACCATTGATGCCATGCGTTCGGATGTTGTGGACGCGATTATCAACGAGTACGTGCCGCCGGGCTCGATCGAGGAGCAGTGGGATATCGCCGGGCTGGAAACCGCGCTAGAGAACGAGCTCAACAGCCAGCTGCCCGTCCAGCAGTGGCTCGACGAGGAAGATGAGCTCGACGAGGCGGGGATGCGCCAGCGCATCCTCGATCGCGTCACCGAGGCCTACCGCGCCAAAGAGGAGCAGTTGGGCAGTGATGTGCTGCGCGAGGCAGAGAAGTGGTTCCTGCTGCAAGTCATCGACTCGCATTGGAAGGACCATCTGGCTGCCATGGACCACCTGCGCCAGGGCATCCAGTGGCGGGGCATGGCCCAACGCGATCCCAAGCAGGAATACAAGAAGGAGGCCTTCCAGATGTTCTCGCAAATGCTCGAGGGCATTAAGCGCGAGGCCATCCAGATCCTGTCCTTCGTCCAGGCACGCAGTGAGGCGGAGGCTAGCGAGGCCGAGGCCCAGGAGCGGCATCGCCGCCAGCAGGAGGCCATGAGCCTGGATCACCCCGAGGCGACAGCGGCCGGTGACGGCGAGCCGGACGCTGGCGAGGCCGCCCAGGCCAGTGGTGGGGAGGCGCAGCAGCCGTTCGTCCGCGAGGGCCGTAAGGTCGGCCGTAACGAGCCGTGCCCCTGCGGCTCGGGGCAGAAGTACAAGAATTGCTGCGGCCGGCTGGCGGGCTAGCGCATGGCGGTCGGTACAGACGAGCCGGGGGTGCTCACGCCGATTCCAGGCGTGCGGGTGGGTGTTGTTAGCGCGGGGCTGGTCGCGCCCGAGCGCCCGGATCTGGTGCTGTTCGAGCTCGCCGAGGGCTGCGACTGCGCCGGGGTGTTCACGCGTAACGTCTTTCGCGCCGCCCCGGTGCAGGTGGCGGAGGCCCATCTCGCCGGCGCCACGTCGACACGCTATCTTCTAGTCAATACGGGCAACGCCAACGCCGGCATGGGCCAGCAGGGCATGCGCGATGCCCTGGCCTGTTGTCAGGCGGTTGCCGATACGGCCGGCTGCTCCCTCGATGCGGTGGTGCCGTACTCGACGGGCGTCATCGGCGAGCGCCTCGCTACGGAGCGCATCGTGGATGCCATTCCGCATGCCATGGGCTCGCTGCGCGCCGACGGCTGGCTGGCGGCGGCATCGGCGATGGCCACCACGGATACGCGGCCCAAAGGCGCTAGCGAGACCGTTGAGCTCGATGGCGGCTCGGTGACGCTGACCGGTATCGCCAAGGGGGCGGGTATGATCCGCCCGAACATGGCGACCATGCTCGCGTTCGTGGCAACGGATGCCGACCTGCCGACGGGGCTGGCACGTCGTGCCCTCGAGGATGCCGTCAATGCCTCGTTCAACCGGATCACCATCGATGGCGATACCTCGACCAACGATGCCTGCACGCTGCTCGCGACGGGGCAGAGCGGCGTGGCCGTGGGTGACCGCGTTAGCGCCGATTACGAGCGCTTCGCTGCCGCGCTAACCCGTCTCTGTACGCGCCTGGCCCATAGCATCGTGCGCGACGGTGAGGGCGCAACGCGCTTTGTCACCATCGCTGTCACCGGTGCCGCCAGCGAGGCGGAGGCGGAGGCGGTTGGCTTTACGCTGGGCGAATCGCCCTTGGTGAAGACCGCCATCGGTGCCGGTGATCCCAACTGGGGGCGGCTCCTGGCGGCGGTCGGTCGCGCCGGCGTCCGCGGTCTGGATGTCGAGACCGTCCGCATCTGGGTCGGGGATTACTGCATCGTCCAGGAGGGCGGCCGGGTCCCTGGCTATGACGAGGCCGAGGCGGCGACCCGCATGGCTGGCGAGGACATCAGCATTAGCGTCGATCTCGGGCGCGGTGACCGCGAGGCGCGTATATGGACCTGTGATTTGACGGCCGAATACGTGCGCATCAACGCCGAGTACCGGAGCTGACGAACGCCATGGGCCAGGCCGGGGACGATGCCTCGCAGCGGCTCCACGTTGCGGTAGCCGTTGTCGAGGACGCCACGGGGCGGGTTCTGATCGCGAGGCGCCCCGCCGCGAGTCACCAAGGGGGGTGCTGGGAATTCCCGGGTGGCAAGGTCGAGGCGGGTGAGAGCGCCGTCCAGGCGCTGCGCCGCGAGCTCCGGGAGGAGACCGGGCTCGAGGCCGCCAGCGAGGAGTCGCTAATCCGTATCCCCCATGACTACCCCGATAAGCGCGTCCTGCTGGATGTCTACCGCGTGCGGGTGCTTGAGGGGGTGGCCGTCGGTCGGCAGGGTCAGGAAGTGCGCTGGGTGGCGCCGGCGGAGCTGCCGCAGTTCCGTTTCCCGGCGGCTAATCAGGCCATCGTTGCAGCTGCCCGCCTGCCGGGGACGTATGTCATATCGCCGGATACGGCAGCAAGCGACGATCCCGCCTGGTGGCAGGGCCTGGAAGCCGCCATCGAGACCGGTCATCGCCTGTTCCAGTATCGGGTGCCCTCACTGCCCGGCGCGAGGGATCACGCCCGGGCGTGCGTCCAGCGTATCCATGACGCCGGTGGCTGGTGCCTCATTAACGATGATGCGGATCTGGCGAGCGCGGTGGCTGCCGACGGCGTCCATGTGCCAGCGCGCCGCCTTGTCGAGGCCCCCGCTCAAGCAGGGGGCGACGGCTGGCTGGCCGCCTCCTGCCACGGCCCGGAGGAGCTCAGGCAGGCCCAGGCGGTGGCCGTGGATTTCGCGGTGCTCGGGCCGGTCGCGCCGACCGCGAGTCACCCGGAGCGCGCCCCCATCGGCTGGCAGTGCTTCGCCGACTGGGTCGCGAATCAGCCCCTGCCCGTCTACGCCCTGGGCGGCCTGACGCCGGACGAGCTCGGCGCTGCCCGTCACCGTCGTGGCCAGGGTGTCGCCGGCATTCGCGGCTTTTGGCCCGTTAGGCGCGGCTGAATCGGGGGCGCCACTGGGTGCGAGCGGGGTCGTGGTTGCGGCGGGCGGCGCGGGCGCCACGTGGCGGCTGGCATGAGCGCCTAACGCGCTCGGTGAGCGGCCTGTCAGCCTCGCCTAGACGAACGGGTCCTGATCGGGGTCGCCATCGTTGGCAGCCGCCCCATCGAGGTCCGGCTCGCCCGGGATGCTGTGGCGCTCCTCGATCCACTCGCCCAGATCGACGAGTTTGCATCGCCGCGAGCAGAAGGGCCGGTAGGGGTTGCTCTCGGACCACTGGGCCGGCTGTCGGCAGTTGGGGCACGGGACGCTATCCGCCATGGCAGCTACTACCTCCCTCGCTCGCGCTCAGCATTACTACATCGCGCAACATTCGAGCCGGAATGCCACGTCCTCCTTGGTCTGTTGGGGACGCTGGCACGGGTCGGGCTGCGTCATGAATCGTATGGTGCAGAAGTGATGACTGCCGCTGATCTCCGGGAACCACTCCGTGTCCCCTGGCAGCGTCACCCGCACCATCTTATACGCGACGTCGCGGGCCAGCATGGCCTGAAACGAGCCCTCGCTGGCCTGCTCGTCCGACGGTTCGGCGCTGCCCCGCATGAGCTCCAGGATCAGGCCCGTGGCCTCGTGGAGGTTACTAAAGCCCGCGAACCAGTTCTCGAGATCGCGACGCCGGTGCTCAGCCGGCCTATTGAGCCAGCGGTGATAGGACGGGATGTCGAAGCCGCAGGAACCCCCGAGGATCCCAGCGCGCTGGCTGATGTTGTTGAGGAATTCGTTGTCCCGGATGTTCTGAGGCAGCCCTGGGGGCGCATCGCGAAGCTGGCTGGCGACGCGCTGGCAATCATCGAGGGTCGAGGACAGGCGGGTGAGATCCACGCCACCGCGTTGCTGCAATGCCTCCAGGCTACCGATCATGCGCTCGAGCTCCTTTTGGATCTCGGTGCGCAGGTCGCCACGCGAGAGCAGGGCCACGATATCCACCAGGGTGTTGACGGCGATGCGGCTTTGCCACGGCGACTCGCCCTCGACCCCGTACCAGCCCTGGCCGAACAGGAACTCCAGGCGCAGCAGAGTGCGCATGCGCTCGTTTAGTGGATGCTCGAAGACGATGCCGTTTGAGTAGCTAGTTTCCGCGACCATGACACTCCCAGTGTTCGAGTCCGCATTGTCGCGCACCCGCCGAGCAAACCAAAGTCCCAGCGCTGTGAGTTGGGGCTTGATCGCCATGATCGGCCTAGGCGTTAGCTAGCGAGGGCGATGCGACGATACCGATCATCCAGGCGCTCGACCTGTTCGCGCAACGCGTCGGGCGAGCCGTCGTTGATCAGGACGTCGTCGGCCTGGGCATTGCGTTCGTCGCGGCCAAGTTGGCTTGCCAGGATGCGCTCAACCTCGGCGGGGGGCGTCCCGTCGCGCTCTGTGAGGCGGCGACGTTGCTCAGCCACCGGGCAATCGACCACGGCGACGCGGTGGGTGAACCGATCCCAGCCGCGCTCTAGCAGTAGCGGCACGACGACCACGGCGTAGGCGCTATGGGCTTGCTGCAGGCGCGATCGCAGCGCGCCCTCGATGAGGGGGTGGGTGATGGCCTCCAAGCGGTGTCGCTCATCGGGGTCACCGAACACGCGCTGGCGCATAGCCGCCCGATCGAGCCCGCCGTCCGGTGCCATGACGCCCTCACCAAAGGCGACTCGAATCCGTTCCAGGCCCTCGCTGCCCGGGGCGACGACCTCCCTGGCGAGGACGTCGGTATCGATGACATCGACGCCCAGATCGGCGAAGTGCTGGGCCGCCAGGCTTTTACCGCTGGCGATACCGCCAGTCAGGCCAACGACTAGGGCGGGCCAGTCGCCGATCTGGGCCATCACCCCTGGAGGCCGGCGAACTGCAGATAACCCGCCACCAGGGCATCCCCCCAGAGGAGCGTGATCCAGCCGGCCGCCGCGAGATAGGGGCCGAAGGGGATCGCCTGGCTACGCTCCTGGGCCTTAATCGCTATCAGGCTGAGGCCGACGATCGAGCCGACGCCTGCCGATAGGAGGATGACCACCGGCAGTTGCTGCCAGCCCAGCCAGGCCCCTAGTGCGGCCAGGAGCTTGAAGTCGCCGTAGCCCATCCCCTCCTTGCCGGTTAGCAATCGGAATAGCTGGTAGACGGTCCATAGGCTCAGATAACCGGCCGCCGCACCCAAAATCGCGTCCACCGGCGTCGGTCCAATACCCAGCGGCGCTGCTAGCAGGCCGAGCCATAACAGGGCCAGGGTGAGGTCGTCCGGCAGCAGCATGTGCTCCAAGTCGATCGCCGTCAGCGCGATGAGTATTGCCGTGAAGGCCATGTAGGCCGCCGCGGCCGCCGTCCAACCGACCTGCCAGACGACGGCGGTCAGAAGCAGCGCTGTGGTGGCCTCAATGATCGGGTAGCGCGGCGAGATACGCTCACCGCAAGCGCGACAGCGGCCTAGCAGCAGTAGGTAGCTGACGAGGGGTATGTTATCGACGGCACGTAAGCGCTCCCCGCAGTGGGGGCAGCCCGAGGGCGGCCAGACGATGCCATCGGCCTGCGGGCTCTCGCCGGCCTCGTCAGCACCCAACAGCTCGGCGCACTGCGAGCGCCACTCGGCCTCCATACGCCGCGGCAAACGGTGGACCACGACGTTGAGGAAGCTCCCCAGGACGAGGCCGAACAAACCCGTTGCGCTGATGTAGAGCGCCGGCGTTGCGCCTAGGTGGTCGAGCAAGACCGTGATGGTTATCTCCCCTTTGAGCGCTAGATGGTCGCGGCAAGCTTAAAGATCGGCAGGTACATGGCGATCACCAAACCACCGATCAGGACACCGAGGATGATCATGATCATCGGCTGGAGCAGGCTGGATATGGCGCCGATGGTGTTATCCACCTCTTCCTCGTAGAAGTCGGCGACCTTGAGCAGCATGGTGTCCAGCGAGCCCGCCTCCTCGCCGATCGCGATCATCTGCACGACCATGTGCGGGAACAGGTGGGTCTGTTCGGTCGATTGGTTTAGCGACTGACCGGAGGCGACCTCCTGGCGTATCCCCTGGACCGCGTTGCCGTAGACGCGATTGCCGGTCGCTCCGGCCACGGAGTCGAGGGCGTCGACCAGCGGTACGCCGGCGGCGAACATCGTCGCCAGGGTGCGCGAGAAGCGCGCCATGGCCGATTTCCGTACCACATCGCCGAAGACCGGTACCTTGAGCATCATGCGGTCCAGGAAGTAGTTGAACTTCCGTGAGCGCTTTTTGCCGGCGGTGAACGTCACAACGATAGCGGCGATTATACCCACGATCATCAATCCGCCCGTGCCGCGCACGAACTCCGAGAGATCGATAACCGCTTGCGTGAAGGCCGGTAGATCGGCACCGAAGCCCTGAAAGAGCTCCTCGAAGACGGGGATCACGAAGATCAGCAGGAAAGCGGTAATGCCGAACGCCGCCAGCAGCACGAAGACGGGATAGAACAGTGCCCCCTTGATCTTCTTCTTAATGGCCTCCGTCTTCTCCTTGTAGGTGGCGATTTTATCGAGCAGTGTATCGAGCACACCGCCCTGCTCGCCCGCCTCGACCAAGTTGCAGATCAAGTCATCGAAGTAGAGGGGGTGCTTACGCAACGCATCCGCTAGGCCGATGCCGGCTTCCACATCGCCTTTGATGTCGAGGATGAGCTCCGACATGCTGGGATTGTCGTGGCCGCGGCCGACGATATCGAACGCCTGAACGAGCGGGACGCCGGCCTGCATCATGGTCGTTAATTGGCGCATGAACATGGCGATATCGCCCGGCGTGATCTTCTTGCGGCGCCCGCCACTGCCCTGCATCATCTGCTCCAGCCCGGATTTGGGCCGAATCTTTTGGGCAGCGATGCCTTGCTGGCGAAGCGTCGAGCGCAGGCTCGACTGGGATTGAGCCTTCATATCCCCCGACTGCCGGCGCCCGTTCTGATCAGTTCCCTCCCAGTGGAAGGTCTTTAGCTTGTTTTGCTTGGCGGCCATAGTGCGTATCCGTTCTTGCTGGTTATTTAGTCGACGGTCACACGGTTGATCTCGGCTAGACCGGTCACCCCCTCGCGGACCTTGTCCAGCCCGGACGTGCGAAGATCATTGATGCCCTCGCGCTGCGCCTGATCGGCGATATCGGTGGCGTTACCGCCTTCCATGATTATGCGGCTGATGGCATCGGTTACCGGCATCACCTGATAGATGCCTACTCGCCCCTTATAGCCCCCGTTACACTGATCGCAGCCTTGCGGCTCGTAGACCGTTAGGTCAGCGAGCTCGTCCTCGTGGAAACCCTCCTTGATGAGCTCCTCGCGCGGGATCTCGACGGGTTTCTTGCATTCCTTGCACAGACGGCGCGCCAGGCGCTGGGCGATGATCAGACTCACCGACGACGCGATGTTGTAGCCGGGCACCCCCATATTCATGAGTCGCGTCAGCGTCTGTGGCGCGTCGTTGGTATGCAGGGTGGACAGCACCAGGTGGCCGGTCTGCGCGGCCTTAATGGAGATCTCGGCGGTCTCGAGATCGCGAATCTCGCCGACCATGATGACGTCGGGGTCCTGGCGGAGGAAGGCGCGCAGGGCGCCCGGGAAGGTCATGCCCGCCTTTGGGTTGACGTGCACCTGGTTGATGCCCGTGATATTGATCTCGACCGGGTCCTCGACCGTTGAGATGTTGCGGTCATCACTGTTGAGGATGTTGAGGGCCGTATACAGCGACACGGACTTACCCGAGCCCGTCGGCCCTGTTACCAGCACCATGCCGTACGGCCGGTGGATGCACTCCATGAACCGCTCTTGCTGCTCCGGCTCGTAGCCGAGCTGGTCGATACCCATCTGCGCCGCCGCTGGGTCGAGGATACGCAGCACGATCTTCTCGCCGAACATCGTCGGGCAGGTGCTGACACGAAACTCGATGGCACGCCGCTTGGAGATGTTCATCTTGATGCGGCCGTCCTGGGGGACGCGGCGCTCCGCGATATCCAGCCGGGCCATGACCTTGAGACGGGCCGACAGCCGCGGCGCCAGCTTATTGGGTGGCTGCGAGATCTCCCGCAGCACCCCGTCCTGACGAAACCGGATGCGATACATCGTCTCGTAGGGCTCGAAGTGGATATCCGAGGCCCCGCGATTGATGGCGTCCAGTAGGACTTTGTTAATGAATCGAACGACCGGGGCATCCTCGCTATCGGCCGCCGCGCTTGCGGCGTCATCCTCGCCGGTATCCTCGTCAGCGGCGCTAATATCGACGTTGCCGAGGTCTTCGTCGAGTTCCCCGAGGCCGGGTCCACCGGCTTCCAAGGACGCCTCAACGGCACGTCCCAGCTTGTCGTCCTCAACGAGCACCGGATCGGTGGTCAGGCCCGTATTGAACTTAATCTCATCCAGGGCCTTGAGGTTGGTCGGGTCGGACACGGCGACGTAGAGCCGTTTGCCGCGCTGGCGAATGGGCAGGGCTCGGTGCTGTCGAATCAGATCGTCATTGACTAGCGATGTCGGCAGCTGGGTCGCGTCAACCGCGTCGAGGTCGAAAACGGGTACACCGAACTCGTCCGCCGCCGAGTGGGCGAGCTCCACCGCCGTTACCATCTTGTGCTCGACCACGTAGGCGACCAGTGGCTTACCCTCGGTCTTGGCCTTCTCGAGCGCCTCGCTGGCCTGCTCTTGGGTGAGTAAGCCGTCGCGCACCAGGCGGCCCGCAAGGCCGCCCAATCGGGCTGAGGGATTAGCCGTTGCCATCGCCATCTACACCTGCTGCTTCAAGGGTTACTCGCCGCCCTACCTGGAGGGCGGGCGCCGGCGTTCGCCGATACCAGCTCACGGCCTGACCATAAGGCATGCATTAAGGTTTTGTAACTGCTCACGGCACACAGCAACAGGGCCAGACTCACATTTTCAGATATTCGCCACCATATACCGGGGGCCTGGCACCCTGCTAACCGCGTCTAAAGCCAGTCGAGCGGGCTCGCGTTGGTTGCTTTTGGTTATCGTCGAGCCGGGCGGCCGAGGCGCGCTACCGTCATCCCTGGGTTGCGCCTCGCACGGTACCGCCGCGGCTGCGACCCCGCCGGATAGCTCTCAGTTAAGGCTGTCCTTGAAGGCCTTGCCCGGTTTAAAACTGGGCTGTCGGCTCGCCGGAATGCGGATGCTCTCGCCCGTCTGCGGATTGCGCCCCGATCGAGCCGCCCGCTCTATATGCGTAAATCGCCCGAACCCGGTTAGGTTGACGTCGGTGCCATCGGCCACCGTCTCCTCGACCGTATTGATGAACGCGTCGACGACCTCAGTAACCTCCTTACGCGACATATCGTCGCATCGATCACGCACCGCATCGATTAGTTGGGCCTTGTTCATAACAGGGTTCATGACCTTCCTCCTTATCTCTTTTAGGGCCGGCGCGTACGCCAGTGCGGAGAGTGGAGCAGAACCGGCCGGACCCTGTCCAGCGAGCCGAACACATCGCAAACGATCCCGCACGGATCGCCTCAAGCACTCATTGACCAGGGTAGGCGGCGAACTGGCCGCCACCTGATCGGGCGAACGATTAGCCCCGGCAGGTCGATGCTGGACTCACGCTGCGGGGGCGTGACCGAAGCACATACCCGCACGCGGCACCGTCCGGCTGGCGGTATGGGCGCTAGAAGTTCCCCTTAGGCGCGTTTCGATGCGCGCCCGTCGCAGGCCGTGGCGTTCGATTCGGCGACGTTAAGCGACCCGCCGCCGATCAATCCCTACGCCGTGGCGATTTTGACCCGCCGATGAATGGACTAGCTCAGTTGTCCACAGCTGCATTCAGTGTCGCTGTGGAAAGAGGGCGCGCGGCAGGGGCTCGGGCGGGGCCTGATTGGCTCGTGCTGTAGCAACGGATGGAGCTCGCGCAACCCCTGCCAGAGCGGGCGGCGCTATGTATGATCGTGGCCACGCGAGTCATGGCGCGATGCTGACGGGAGCCGACGCTTGAACACCGAGAACCATTCCCAGACCGCCATGTTCATCTGGAACGTGGCCGATCTGCTGCGCGGCGATCTCAAGCAATCGCAGTACGGCCGGGTCATTCTGCCGTTCACGCTGCTGCGGCGCCTCGAATGCGTGCTCGAGCCCAGTAAGGGAGACGTCCTCGATGCCGCGCGCGAGCACCGGGACAAACCCGCTGGCGTGCGCGCCAAGCTGCTGCGCCAGGCCGCGGCCCAGCCCTTCTACAACAGCTCGGGGCTAACGCTGGCGAGCCTCTCGGAGACCCAGACGGCCGAGGACCTCAAGAGCTACATCCAGGCCTTTAGCGTCGATGCCGCCGAGATCTTCGAGTACTTCAACTTCGAGGACTTCATCGACCAGCTCAACGCCAGCAACCTGCTCTACCAGGTGGTCCAGCGCTTCGCCTCCATCGACTTAAGCCCGGAGCGCGTCTCCAACTACGGCATGGGCGCCATCTTCGAGGAGCTCATCCGCAAGTTCGCCGAGAGCTCCAACGAAACGGCTGGTGAGCACTTCACACCTAGGGACGTGGTGCATCTCACCAGCACCCTCGTGCTCACCAACCAGGAGCACAAGCTCGCGCCGCATAAGATCGTCACCATCTACGACCCGGCCTGCGGCACCGGCGGCTTCCTCTCCGAGAGCGATGCCACCATCCAGCGCTACAGCGAGGACGTCACCACCTCCCTGCACGGCCAGGAGCTCAACCCGGAGTCCTACGCCATCTGCAAGGCGGACATGCTCATCAAGGGCCAGGAGGTCAAAAACATCCACCTGGGCAACACCCTGGCCGACGACCTGGTGGGCAACCAGGCGTTTGATTACATGCTGGCCAATCCGCCCTTCGGCGTGGACTGGAAAAAGGTCCAAAAGCAGGTCAGCGACGAGCACCGCCAGCTGGGCTATGCCGGGCGCTTCGGTCCGGGCCTGCCGCGGGTCAACGACGGCGCCATGCTGTTCCTCATGCACCTGGTGGCCAAGATGCGCCGCGCGGGGCAGGGCGGCTCGCGCATCGGCATCATCCTCAACGGCTCGCCGCTGTTCACCGGCGGCGCCGGCAGCGGCGAATCCGAGATCCGGCGCTACCTGCTGGAACAGGACCTGGTGGAGGCCATCATCGCCTTGCCCACGGACATGTTCTACAACACCGGCATCGCCACCTACATCTGGATCCTGTCCAGCGACAAGCCCGACAGCCGCCGCAACCAAGCCCAGCTCATCGACGCCACCGAGCGCTACCAGAAGATGCGCAAATCGCTGGGCTCCAAGCGCCAGTACATCGACGACGCCAACATCGACGACATCGTCCGTCTCTACGGCCAGTTCGCCGAGACCGACGAGAGCAAGATCTTCCCCACCGAGACCTTCGGCTACCGGCGCATCACCGTCGAGCGCCCGCTGCGCCTGAACTTCCGCGCCGACGACGAGCGCATCCCGCGCGTTCGCGAGGAAAAGGCCATCCAAAAGCTGGATGAGACCACCCAAGAGACCGTCGTCGCCGCCTGCCAGAGCCTGGACAGCACGACCACCTATTATGACCGCGAGGCGCTGACCAACGACCTCAACGCCGCCCTCCGCGGGCGCGGCGTCACGCTGACCGCCGCCCCGCTCAAGGCC